>NZ_JBBKTU010000001.1:3781562-4472343 GCF_037892605.1 Lacibacter sp. H407
TTCACCTTTACTGTTTTCTGCAATATCTGTTATCTTATCAAAGTTTTTCGGCGTTTCTACCCGAACGAATTTCTCCGTAACAAGTGAATAATAATCCAAGCCTCCACCATCGGTGCCAATCCAGATTCTTTTTTTAGAATCTTCAAAAAGACATAAAATGCGGTTACTGGAAAGACTTTCGTTGTCATTCGTTTTACGGGCGAAGTTTAATACATTAAATCCATCATATCTATTTAGTCCATCATATGTTCCAATCCAGGTAAACCCATAGCTGTCTTTGAGGACACAACTTACATCGTGCTGTGTTAATCCATCGTTTACAGTTAATGTTTTAAAATATAATTCTTGGCCATTAGATATAATTCCAAAAAGGGTTATGCAAGCGGAAAAAAATATTTTTTTGAACATTTCGTAAAAAAATTATGGCGAATTCCTAATCTCAACTTTGAGCAATTAAGTTACTTATAAAAGCAATCTGTTCTTATTCGGCTAAAAGTAGAATATTTTTCATTTTAAATATGCTAACATTCATGCTTCTGGGTGTATAAGCCTTCTCAATGTTCAACAACTTAGGGGGAAATAGCCTTGTTAACTCTAGTAGCAGCTTGCAATTAAAAAATGTTGAGTTTTAATTTGACGCAGATTGTGAATGTAGTCAAGGTACATGGGCTTAGAAATTGCAATTATTGTTATCTAAACTCTATTGTTAGTTCATATTACTAAACTTACATTTGGCGTTTACAATTTATTCTGTTTCGAAGGAATCGGCCCCAATTCCATGAAAAGTTGATCGCTTGTTCAGAAACAGTAACGGCGAATGTGGAGTAACATAAATCACCGGGTTTAGTCTAAAGGTGGAAGCGGGGAGCTTGAAGTGTTAACAACAGAAGGGTTAGATTTTATTTGTTTTATGGCATTTTCAATCTTTTTCACAACGAAGCTTTCAGACTTTGTACTCGTTGTTTTTTTGATGAATACGAAAAGCGGGGTATGAATGGAAACAGCTTCGCTTCTGCACAGGTATACGAATATTGTCAATTAAGATTACGGCAACCATGGTTCCGGAATTAATGTAGTAAGGCGCAGCATATAGATTGCTGAAATATTAGAAAGAGAAGTTTTGCCCGCTATGGGATATCAAAGTTTGATAACTAATAAAGCCAAATCTTCCTTTGGTTGGTTCAAATTCAGTTCTCTTTTCTCCGGCAACAATGCCATGCGATGAAATATTTGGAGAAAGAGTTCAATGATTTTGATACTTGTTGATAAGGTATCAATCTGTCAACAAATCTTTGTTTCGTTGTTTGTTTTGCATTGATTTCATGTACACGTATGATAAGGATGCGCCGACTAATAAGGCGAGTGCAATGACAATAACATACTTTCCTGTCGTGCCTGTCCCTTCATGTTTGTTGTGTGCTTGTGAAATTGGTCCATAGTCGTTTAGTTCCATGTATTATTTTTTATAAATGATGATTTGATAGATACCATGTTCATGTAAAATGCTAAACAGGTAATTGCCAACGTAATGCCAAATGATTTTCTTGTCATCTGTGACAGCCCTGTAAAAAGCATGGTCATCAAACCCCAGCTTTCGCATGTCAGTCAAAGGTTTTTTTACCATACCTGGTGATGGAAGTAGGGAAGTGAAAATCTTATAGTTCTGATAAATGCCTCTCCGAAACGATTTAAGGAGGTCGTCTACATCTTTCTGCCTGCTTCTTTTGGCAGCAGTATAACAAATTTTGCCTGGGCAGTAACGGGAACTACCATTTCTTTTTTCAAACTCTTTTCCGCCATAGACACAGTTGGCATTCATGATGTTGGATTTAAGAAAAGTAAAAGTAAGATTAATTTTTTAAAGTTAGATAATTTATCTAATTTTATAAAATGAGTGAAAACAATACTTCTTTGGATAGCAAACTTCTGTTGACAGAATTCAAGGATATTCTATTTGAGCCTGTTATTGATCTGGCTGATATCATGGATTATACCGGCCGTCCAATGCTGATTACTTTGCC
Source organism: Lacibacter sp. H407 (assembly GCF_037892605.1). Taxonomy (NCBI): domain Bacteria; kingdom Pseudomonadati; phylum Bacteroidota; class Chitinophagia; order Chitinophagales; family Chitinophagaceae; genus Lacibacter; species Lacibacter koreensis. Next base: position 3,783,584 of record NZ_JBBKTU010000001.1, read on the forward strand.
TTATTTGCGTAAGCATGCATTACTTCCTTTTTTCCCAAAGGGAAAATGGCAGTTGAAGATCAATTTTGTACAATTGATATGGCTTCGGCTTATTGATACGCTTCGTCAGTTTAATTATACAGTAGCTGACATGCAAAAAATTTGCGACTACTTTTTTAAGGATTCCCATGATCATGAGTTGCCCAAGAGTAACTTTCTGTACAACATCGAACATCTTAAAAAAAAGGAGCTGGCCGGAACAATTTCAATGAAGGAAATAAAGATGCTGGACTTTCTGCAGAGTGGAATAGAAGATGAAAAGTTACTGTATGCACTCAAGCTTGAAATAAATTATCTTTCAAATCTGGTGTTACAGTGCATTGATGATCGGGCAGATACAGGCTTGTTGGTTTTTACAAACGGAAGGATAATGGAATTTGATGCAGTTGGATATGGAAACCATAATAAAGAATATGTTGACGTAAACGAACCACATATCCATCTTTCTATCACACATTTTCTGCGGGAATTTATTAAAAACGAAGAACTTAACAATTTCATTATGCCTCGTTTGTTAAATGAAAATGAACAAACAGTATTAAAAGCATTAAATAACAAGACTATTTCTGAATTAGTGATTAAGAAACAGCAAGGTGGAGAATTAAGAATCGATACTACAAAAAAAGGTCAGATAACGGGGGAACAGGCGAAAGCAATACGCCAAATTCTTGGTCTCGGTAACTATGATGAAATACGATTGAGTACAAGGGATAAAAAGACACTGAACTTTGTTAGAACAAATAAAAATATCAACTCCGATTAACTCGGCTTAATGGTTTCACCATAAGAGCTACTTCGTTCAAAACGACTAGGTCTGCATGCAGGTGAATAATGAAATCAAAAATTAAACCCAATGTAGAAAAACAAAAAGAAGCAAAAAAGAGGGTAAATTCAAAAAGAAATCTGAAAGAGAATGAACAGATTGATCTGTTCGTGAAAATTCTTGTGAACGTTTATTTCAAACTTGAACATGAAAAAGATAACATCGGGCAAAGACCTTGAGAAACTGTTAGCTCAAAAAACAGCCAAACGATATGGTTCTACATCCAGTAAACGGGGAGGTGGCGCTGTCATCTATACTCGTGTAAGTTCTTCGGAACAGGCTCAAAACAATGGGAGTCTGGAAGTTCAAAAGAAACTATGCGAAGATTTTTGTTTGAAAAATCAATTAACTGTTATTGAATATTTCGGAGGAACATTCGAAAGTGCAAAGTCGGATGGACGAAAAGAGTTTCAGCGCATGCTCGAATTCGTGAATAAAAATAAAGCGGTATCCTTCATCGTCGTGTTTAACCTCGATCGCTTTTCCCGAACAGGCTCAGCAGCTGCACATTTAAGCGAAGAACTGCGTACAAAGGGTGTCGTTATCCGTTCTGTAACACAGGATATTGATACCTCAACAGCTATAGGCCGATTATCGGAAAACTTTTTTCATTTGCTGAATAACTTTGATAACCGATTAAAGAGCGATCGTACAAAAATCAATACAAGGGAAGTAATGTTAAAAGGTTATTGGCCATATAGCACACCGCTTGGATATGAAAACTTAAAAAAGAAACAACGAGCATGCTTTCATGAATATGTAATTACCGATGTTGGCAAAGAAATCAAAAAAGCTTTTCAGTTAAAAGCTGATGGACGTTTAACAAACAAAGAAATTATTGAACGGTTAAAAGCAAAAGGAGTTAAAATGACCAAATCGAATTTTCAATTGGTTATTGCCAATCCTTTTTATGCGGGTTACGTTACAGGAAATCTTGTGGAGGGCCAGTTGATTAAGGGCAAACATCCCGCATTGATTGACCTGCATACGTTTGCAAAAGCAAATGAAATGCTTGATAAAGCACCTGGTAAAAATATACCTAAGAAAAACCGTCATGATGAGCTCCCTTTAAAAACATTCATTAAGGATGAATTAAGTAATCAGCCGCTGACGGGTTATAAAACGAAAGGACATTGGTATTACAAAGTAAAAGAAGCTGAAATTCCGATGAACATCAGGGCGGATAAATTAAATGAGTTGTTTGTCACAAATCTTTCTCAGTTCGAGTATAACAGCAAATTCAAATCAATAATTAAGGAACAGTTGCTGCAAAGGTTTAAAGAATTGTCAAGCTCAACAGTTGAAGAAAATAAGCTGCTTCGGAAACAGCTGACAGAAAAAGAACAGCAGCTGGAAAACATAGAAGAAAGATATGTAACCGGAAGTTTAACGAGTGAACTCTATGAGAAATACGCAAAAAAGTTTAAGACCGAAATCGACCAAATTTCAGCTCAATTGTCAAATTCTGCAATTGACAGTTCGAACTTAAAAACGGGAGTAGAAAAAGCTTTAGAAATTGCTGAAAACCTAAGTCAGTTGTGGGTTTCAGCGTCTTTCGAAGACAAGCAAATACTTCAACATTTGATTTTTCCTGATGGAGCTGTGTATAGCAAGCAAAAACATGAAGTTCGAACCAAAAGAGTGAATACGATATTCAGCGCAATCGCAGAGCAGGCAAGGGTTTCGGGCGAAAATAAAAATGGCGATTCATCAAAGAATCGCCAAAAATCTACTCATGTGCCCAAGACTGGATTCGAACCAGCACATCCTTGCGAACGCTGCGACCTGAACACAGTGCGTCTACCAATTTCGCCACTTGGGCAGCGGGGTGCAAATATAGCTGAATTTTGATTATTGCCAACAATGCTAAGCCTTGATTTTATTTGGTCTTTTCCCGCTTCAAACCGATCAACAAAATGCCGGCTATCACCAGCAAAGTGCCTGCGACCTGTGTTACGGTGATCTTCTCACCCAAAATAAAATGCGCCTGAATAATCGTTGAAACAGGTCCAATGCTTGAAATGATCGCCACATTATTACTGCCGATCCGTTTGGTACCACCGGCGATGAGATAGGAGGGCAGCACCGTAGCAACAATTCCCAACAGCAATCCGTAGATCCAATGTTCTTTCGCAACAGTTACAATTGAAGCAACATCATGCAAAAAAAGAAAATGAACAAAAATGCCTGCAGTTGCAGCCAGCATGGCGTAGGATGTAAATGCTGTTGCACCTGTAAGCGGAATTAACCGTCCGCTGCCAACAATATAAATGGCATAGGTAATGGAACAGAGAAACACCAGCAATCCACCCCAGAAGAAGCCCGGCTCTAAATGATACAAATTAAACTCGCCTGCATAAGCCAAGCCAATACCGCTGTAGGTGAGGAGCAATGCCAGTTTTTGAATCTTCTGTATATGTTGACGAAAAACAAATGCATTGATCAGCACTACAAAGCTTGGGTAAAGAAATAAGATCAATCGTTCAAGTCCTGCTGAGATATAACGTAATCCTTCAAAATCAAAATAACTGCTCACATAATAACCCAGCAATCCAATTACTACAAGCTGTATCCATTTCTTCAAACTCAAACTTGTTTTGCTGTTTTGTTTTGTAACAAACAACACCGCTATATAAAACGGCAATGCAAACAACATCCGTAGTGTCAACAACGAAAGTGCATCAATGCTAATATCAGCAAAGGCCTTCTTTACAATAATTGCTTTGGTTGAAAACAAAACCGAACCAACGAGCGTCAATGCAAAACCAATAAAAGCGAGAGAGTATTTCTTGGGCATAAGCTTGAATAAAAAAGTCCTGCTGCTAACAACAGGACTTCAAAACACTTTTCGAAAAACCAGACCTGTATTAAACGCTTACATTAAAATCACGCAGCGCATCATTCAAACTTGTCTTGAGATCAGTACTTGGTTTACGCTGACCAATGATCAATGCACAACCAACACCAAATTCACCAGCCGGGAATTTCTTTGTATAAGATCCCGGTATCACCACACTACGTGCAGGAACACGGCCTTTCATTTCAATTGGTTCAGCACCGCTCACATCAATAATTTTTGTTGATTGTGTAAGTACCACATTTGCACCCAGCACGGCTTCTTTTTCCACACGCACACCTTCCACCACAATACAACGGCTGCCAACAAAAACACCATCTTCAATAATTACCGGGCTAGCTTGCAATGGTTCCAGCACACCGCCAATGCCAACGCCACCACTCAGGTGAACACCCTTGCCGATCTGTGCACAGCTTCCAACAGTCGCCCATGTGTCAACCATGGTGCCTTCATCCACATACGCACCAATGTTTACATAACTTGGCATCAACACTACATTCTTTGCGAGGTATGCACCATACCGTGCAACTGCATGCGGCACGGCACGTACACCAAGCTCTTTATAATTTTTCTTCAACAACATTTTATCATAAAACTCAAACGGCTCCACATCCCAAGTCTGCATTTGCTGAATACCAAAATACATCAGGATGGCCTGTTTCACCCACTCATTAACCTGCCAACCATCGGCAATCGGCTCAGCCGTACGCAAACGGCCTTTATCTACTTCTTCAATTATAGCACGCACTGCATCACTGTATTTATCGTCTTTTAAAAGTTCACGGTTGCCCCATGCTTCGAGGATCAAATCTTTCATAGTTGTTCAATTTTGCTGCGAAAATAATTCTTAATAGAATACCAGCTGCAGTTTTTCATAGCATCGCCTGTTGCCACGCAAGCTCTTGTACGTTCTGTAATCCTGTTGATCAACCCAACCCTGCAAGCATGTCTATGTGCAACATCAAGAAACCCCTCCGAGGAGTGGACAGTCCGTTTGCTATTTAGCGTACGCATCAAAATTGCGTGAACCCACTCACTACTCACTACTTCCGACTTACCACTTATATTTGCCCCCATGAACGTTGGCTTCGATGCAAAAAGAGCTTTTCACAATCAAACCGGACTCGGACACTACAGCCGCACCCTGATCCATTCGCTGGCAGCGAATTTTCCGCAACATCATTATGTATTGTTCAATCCCAAGCCATCATCGATGTTTCAGTTTCAGGAACCGAATGTGCAGGAAGTGTTGCCCCAATCGTTTTTGTCGAAGAAATTATCAGCAGCCTGGCGAAGCAATTGGGTAAAAAAAGATTTGAAGCGATTCAACATTGATCTTTATCATGGATTGAGTCATGAAATTCCGGTGAACATTCAAAACACAAGCATCAAATCAATTGTTACGATTCACGATCTTATCTACGAACGTTATCCCGAACAATTCAAATTGATCGACCGGAAGATCTACAGTAAAAAATTCCGTTACGCTTGTGAACATGCGGATAAGATCATTGCCATCAGTAATCAAACCAAACAAGACATCATTCAGTTTTACAATACACCCGCAGAAAAAATAGAAGTATGTTACCAGAGCTGCAATCCGGCGTTTGGTGAACGCATTGCAGACGATGTAAAGCAACGTGTAAAAGAACATTACAAATTACCCCATCGATATTTTCTCTACGTTGGTTCCATCATTGAGCGAAAGAATTTGTTGAATCTTTGCACAGCAATGAATCTGCTTCGGGGTGAAATCGATATTCCGTTGGTAGTTATTGGTAATGGCGGTGAGTACAAGCAAAAAGTAAAAGACTACGTTTATAAAAATCAATTAGACGATCGCATTATTTTTCTATCGGATCAGCCAACTGCAAAATTTTCACCCACGTTTCAATCAGCAGAAGATTTTCCGGCCATATACCAGCAGGCAATTGCAATGATCTATCCATCCGTGTTTGAAGGTTTCGGCATTCCGGTGTTGGAAGCATTGTGGAGCCGCATTCCTGTTATTACGTCCAATGTGTCCTGTTTACCCGAAGCAGGTGGGGAAGGTGCTTTTTATGTTGATCCAACCAAACCCGAAGAAATTGCACAACAAATGAAACGTATTCTCAACGATGAAATATTTGTGCAGCAACAAATCGAAAAAGGCTGGCTGCATGCACAACGTTTCAGCAACGCAAACACTGCTGCTAAGGTTATGGAAGTGTATGGGCAAGTTGTCTGAACCATGATTTGGGGGGATTTAATTGATTCAAAAGATTTATTCAACAAGTACTATTGCTCGCCAAGCTCTTAAACTTTCAAAATGTTACCCCCTACTGGGAGGGGTGTTTGAATGCTATATATAGTTCAAACAAACAGGGGTGAGTCTTCCTACCTCTTACTTCTTCCATCAGAAATCGTTTCCGTATTTTTGCCGCCGTATGATGATTGACTGTACCACAAAGGAATTAGAACTACTGAAGATCATAGGTGATTGTGCACAACGTTTGAATGTGCCTTGCTACCTCGTTGGTGGCTTTGTGCGTGATAAACTCTTGCAGCGGAACTGTAAAGATCTGGATTTTGTTTGTGTAGGCGATGGGATTGAATTGGCGAATGAAGTTGCGAAGCAGTTCAATCCATTACCGCAGGTTTCCATTTTCAAAACATTTGGTACAGCTAACATAAAACACGGCGACTTTGAAATAGAATTCGTTGGTGCACGAAAAGAAAGCTACGCATCACATTCACGTAAGCCCGAAGTAGAACCGGGCACATTGGAAGATGATCAGAAACGCAGAGACTTTACCATTAATGCACTTGCCATCAGTTTAAATAAAGATGACTTTGGTGCGTTGGTCGATCCGTTTAACGGAGTTGAAGACCTGAAATTAAAGATCATCCGTACACCATTAGAACCCGGCACCACATTCAGTGATGATCCGTTGCGGATGATGCGGGCGATTCGTTTTGCATCGCAACTTGATTTTACAATCTTACCTGAAACATGGCTGGGCATTATTGAAAATGCGCATCGTATTCATATCATTTCCAAAGAGCGAATTGCAGATGAACTCAATAAAATTGTGTTGAGCAAAAAGCCATCGGTTGGTTTTGATCTGTTATACAAAAGTGGTTTATTGAAATTGTTCTTTCCGCAAATGGTTGATCTGGCAGGAGCAGAATATATCGATGGCAAAGGCCATAAAGATAATTTCTACCATACACTTCAGGTGCTTGATAATATTTCAGAAAATACAACTGATCTGTGGTTGCGTTGGGCAGCCATTCTTCATGATATTGCAAAACCAGCCACCAAACGTTTTGAACAAGGGCATGGTTGGACATTTCACGGACATGAAGTAGTTGGTGGCCGCATGGTGCCCAAGATCTTTGCGCAATTAAAACTTCCGGCAAATGAAAAGATGAAGTTTGTCCGCAAGATGGTGGAATTGCATCTGCGTCCCATCAGCTTAACAAAAGAAAACATAACGGACAGTGCTATCCGCCGTTTATTATTTGATGCCGGAGAGGATTTTGATGCATTGATGACCCTGTGTAATGCCGATATCACGTCAAAGAATCAACAAAAAGTACAACGGTATCTGCAGAATTTCGAAATGGTGCGTCAGCGTTGTAAAGAAGTAGAAGAAAAAGATCATATCCGTAACTGGCAACCACCCATTACCGGCGAACTGATCATGAAAACCTTCAATGTGCCACCTTCACGCATAGTAGGCGATTTAAAAACCGCTATTAAAGATGCGATTCTGGATGGCGATATTGAAAACAATTATGATGCCGCTTACGCTTTTATGCTGCAAAAAGCAAAGGAAGTTAATCTTGTTCCTGTGAACGAATAATTTTACATTTGTGAGAGAATCTTTGCTACAGAAGCAACTGTATTCCATTTTCAAATTTCTTCATGTTCAAATTGCTTTATGGCTATTCTACGTTTCAGGATTTATTGGGAAGATGATGATGCGGTTTATCGTGATGTTGTCATTAGGCATACACAAAATTTTAAGGATCTGCACGAAACGATCCTAAAGGCTTATGAATTTGATAATAAGCACAAGGCTACTTTCTTTCGCAGCAACGACCTCTGGCAACAGGGCCGTGAAATTTCATTGGAGAAATATGACAAGGCTTACAAGGCTGAGCCATTGTTAATGGAAGAAACGGCAGTAGGCACTGAAATACGTGAACCAAACCAGAAATTTGTGTACGTGTATGATTTCAATAAGAACTGGACGTTCATGGTGGAGCTCATCAACGTAAGCAAAGAAGAAAATCCAAAAACAACCTATCCGTCGGTTATCCGTACAGAAGGCATTGCACCGAGCCAATACGGAACAAAAGGATTGGTAGGTGATAAGCTGGCTGAAATGGAGGAGAAATATGATCTCACCGCCGGTGCAGAAGGATTTGGTGAGGAAGGTGAAGCTGATGCTGACAGTGTGAACGATGAGGAAGAAGAAGCAACACAAACCGACGAAGAGGAAACTGCATTTTAATACACTTCGTCGAACGGAACAATTATTTACGACTTTCAATTAGTTTATTTTTTAGAAATGTGTCAGACGCTCTTCGGTACGTCAGACACCGGTTGAGTTCTTTACAAACTCATCAGACACATGAACAAAACAGTTATTCTTATCGCAGGGCCAACAGCTGTTGGTAAAACAGCCGTTGCCATCCAACTGGCTAAGCATTTCAACACAGAGATCATCTCAGCCGATTCAAGGCAATGTTTCAGAGAAATCACCATAGGTGTTGCCAAGCCTTCCACAACAGAATTAAAGGAGGTAAAACATCATTTCATCAACTCCCATTCCATTCTCGATACGATTACCGCAGCTTCTTATGAGAAATACGCCTTGGAAGTAGTTGCTGAACTATTCCAAAAGCAAGATGTGGTTGTAATGGTTGGCGGAACGGGTTTGTACATCAAAGCATTTTGCGAAGGCATGGATGAAATACCGGCTGTTGATGAAACGTTACGACAAGAGCTGCAACAAAACTATCAGCAGCACGGAATCGAATGGCTGCAACAACAACTGCAGCAATACGATCCGTTATTTGCAGAAAAAGGCGAGATGCAAAATCCGCAACGCATGCTCCGTGCATTGGAAGTGGTACGATCAACAAGTACTTCGATACTCAGCTTTCGGAAAGGAGAGAAGCAGCAAAGGGATTTCAATATCATAAAGATCGGTCTTGATCTTCCTAGAGAAGAATTGTATCAACGCATTAATCACCGTGTTGATGTGATGATGGATGAAGGCTTGTTACAGGAAGCGAAAGATGTTTATGCGCTTCGCCATCTCAACGCATTACAAACAGTAGGCTACCGTGAGTTGTTTGATTTTTTTGATGGCAATATGAGTCTTGAAAAAGCGATCGACAAGATTAAGCAAAATTCACGGCATTATGCCAAGCGCCAGCTCACCTGGTTCAAACGTGATGAAGCAATGCGATGGTTTCATCCATCAATACTGCAAGAGATCATTGACTATGTTGAAACGAAAATAAAAAAGCCGGCATCAATCTGATGCCGGCTTCTATTTATAATTTCGTAATTAGAATTTAAATCCAACAGTTGCAATAACCTGTCCGTTCGTGATCTTGTTTTTTGCGTACGGAGTAGGTATGTTCGGATTTTCCAACGTGTATGGGATATGAAAACCGTTGCTAATACCATGCAGATAAGACAGGTCAGCAAAAAATCCTTTATCACGATAGCCGATACCAAGACTTGGAGTCAATCTCCATGCTTTCAATACTTCACCTGCTTCATCGGTAACATAATCTTTATTGTAAGGGCTGCTCATAAAATTCAAACCAGCACGCACCATAAATGTTTCGAATTTCAATTCGCCGCCAACTCTTGCATTCACCGCCATTTTATAAACTTCATCTATGGATTGATTCAGTGAACTGAAATAAGTTCCATCATCACCGCCGGCACTGGTAGCATATTTCATTCCTTTGTAGTTGATCAATTCAACATCTCCTGAAATAAACGCTTTTTGTTTGGTAACATCACTTATTTCACGAAATACGTACGAAAGACCAAGTCCAGCACGCCATGGCGTTGTTAGCCGGTAGCTGTACCTGTTTTCATCACCATCAATTCCCGCTACTTCGTTTACATCACCTGTATTGTAAGTGTATGATGTTGGTCTGTTAGGATCATTATTCACTTTCCGTGAATAGTTTTCGATATTGCTGGTGATGGATGCACTTGTATAATCAGTAAGTGTCATAAGCGAAGGCGAGTGAAACGTTAAGCCAATACGGAAATATTCCACCGGCTTAAAGATCACGCCCAACTTTGCGTTGAAACCGCCACCTCTTGTTGAAAGATTTTCGGTAAAGGTGAAACTTTCAAAATCGTTATCTGTATTGCCGGTGCCGTCTTTTTCTGAGATCGTTGTCTTACGATCAAACTGCACAATAGGAATACCAATGGTAATTCCATACAATATTTTTTCATTCAAATTCCACGCAAGGGCAGCAGCGGCTTCAGTCAACCCGCCTTTTGTTTCATAAGCAAATGACTGATCCAGATTTTTGCTGATGTCTGCATTGGTAAAAATGGTATTGTTGTTTTGATCGATATCGATCAGGTACGATTCATATGCCTGACTTGCACCCAATGGAAATCTGCTGCGGATATTATCAAAATCGGTATAGCCGCTCCGAACAATTTCTTCCAACCATTTTTCGGTATAAGAACTATTCAAATTTCGGCCGCCATATGCAAATTGAGAATTGAAGTTTGCTGATTGATTTACAGCCAGTGAAAATGTTGTATTGCGGATATTGCTGCTTCTGAAACGGTTTCCAAAACTGAAGATCACACCACTTGTACCGCCATTCAATTTGCCCTTGGTTCCTTTTGTAGTGATATCATTATAATCTGTTTTGAGCGTATTAAAATTGAAGCCGGGTGTAAAAACTATTTCATTCGTTTTGTATTGTCCCAAACCTGCCGGATTGATAAAGGTTGAACTGATATCGCCTCCAAGCGAAATATTGGTTCCTCCGATTGCCTGAATACGGGCCGAACCTGAAATAGAGGGGTAGGAATAGCGTAAGGCATCAAATATATCCTGCGCATAAGTTGCTTGCAGGAGGCACATACTAATTCCAGTTATGAAAATACGTTTCATATTACAATGTTATTACCTGAGAAATAAGGGCATTATTTAGTTACGACGGCCACCAGAAGATCCTCCTGATTTAGTGTTGCCACTTGATGAAGAGCTGCTGCTTGACGACGAACCACTACTCATTGTACGGCTGCTGCCAGATGAGTTGCTGTTGTTGTTACCAAACATGCGGCTGCTTGATCCTCTGTCGCCGGAGCTGAAGGTATTGTTGTTACTTCCACCAAAGAAACCTGTACGACGGGTTGTATTGGTATTGTTGTTGAAGTAACGGCTGCCCGTTCCGGTTGCAGTTTTGCCGTAGTTGTAATTTGTACCTGCGTTACTGAATCGCTGAATAGGAGCCGAGTAACGGATACCAGTGCTGTATTTGGGAGCGCCGGGGCCTGATATAACGATCAGATTATTGCTTCCAGGAATGCAGATGAACGGTGAGTTCCAACCGTTGTAGCCGAAGCCATGCAGGTTGTTCCATCCACTGTTCCATGCCCATGAATTATAAGGATTATTCCAAGTATTCCAACCCCAAGTGTTGTAAGGGTTGTTCCATGTATTCCAACCCCAGCTGTTATAGCGTGGAGTATTCCAATATACATCATCTTCAAAACGGAAGCGTGGGTCACGTATTTGCTGACGCAAACGACGATCTTCCAGATTGCGGTCGTTGTTATACGAAACACGATCATCCCGGTCACGATCTACTTCCACATATGCATCATATGTGCGTTCAGGAGAATAATAAACATCATCGGGCGTTTGTCCGGTACGATAGGTTGCGCAGGAACTCATTCCTGCCATGATCAAACCAACGAGTAAAAATCTGGTTGCCATATGTTTTGAATTTGAGGTTTGTACTGTGAAGTTACTACTTTTGCAACTCCATAAATAGTGCTTTCTATATTTTAACAAATGACAAACCAAAGGGCATTTTTCGTTGCTTTTGGGTTGTTAATATAACTCTAAACGTCTTATAAAGGAATTGAACAATGGCAGCGGCAATTACAACTCGTGAAAAGGATTATTCGCAATGGTACAACGATCTCATTTTAAAAGGTGGATTAGCTGATTACTCAGCCGTTCGGGGATGCATGGTCATCAAACCATATGGCTTTGCTTTATGGGAAAACATGCGTGATCAGTTAGACAAAATGTTCAAAGAAACCGGGCATGTAAATGCTTATTTCCCGCTTTTCATCCCTAAAAGTTTTTTAAGCAAAGAAGCTGCACACGTTGAAGGCTTTGCAAAGGAGTGTGCGGTGGTAACACATTACCGTTTAAAGAACGATCCGAATGGCGGTGGCATCATCGTTGATCCCGATGCAAAACTGGAAGAAGAGTTGATCGTTCGTCCAACTTCTGAAACCATTATCTGGAATACATACAAAGACTGGATCCAATCGTACCGTGATCTTCCGTTGCTGATCAACCAATGGGCCAACGTGGTGCGTTGGGAAATGCGAACACGTTTGTTTTTACGTACGGCCGAATTTTTATGGCAGGAAGGACATACAGCCCATGCCACAGCGCAGGAAGCAGTTGAAGAAACAAGAAAGATGTTGGATGTGTATGCACAATTTGCCGAAGAATGGATGGCAGTTCCCGTGATCAAAGGTGTAAAAACGGTCAATGAGCGTTTTGCAGGTGCAGAAGATACGTATTGCATTGAAGCATTGATGCAGGATGGCAAGGCATTGCAGGCAGGCACTTCCCATTTCCTCGGACAAAATTTTGCCAAAGCGTTTGACGTAAAGTTCAGCGATAAAGAAAACAAACTGGAATATGTATGGGCTACCAGTTGGGGTGTAAGTACACGCCTCATCGGTGGATTGGTGATGGCGCATAGTGATGATCAGGGATTGATCCTGCCTCCGAAAATTGCACCATTACAAATTGTGATTGTTCCCATCTATAAAGGCGAAGAACAGTTAAAAGCTATTTCTGACAAAGTACAAATATTGATAGCCGAACTCAAAGCATTGGGTGTGCGTGTGAAATATGACGATACCGATAATGCAAGACCGGGATGGAAATTTGCTGAACATGAGTTGAAAGGTGTACCTGTGCGGATCGCTATTGGTGGTCGTGACCTTGAAAATAATACAGCCGAAGTTGCACGGAGAGATGAAAAAACAAAAGCAACGGTGAGTATGGATGGACTGGCGCAGCATCTTCATCAACTGCTGGATGAAATTCAGCAGAATATGTTTAATAAAGCAAAGGCGTATCGTGACAGTCATATCACCAAAGTGGAAACCTGGGATGCATTTGTTGAAACCTTGAATACCAAAGGCGGATTTGTGGCTGCGCATTGGGATGGTACTGCAGAAACAGAAGAAGAGATCAAAACAAAAACAAAAGCAACCATCCGTTGCATTCCATTGAATAATGAGCAGGAGGAAGGGGTTTGTATTCTTACAGGTAAACCATCGAAAGAGCGGGTGTTATTTGCATTAGCGTATTAAGTTCACACAACTATAGAACAACACAGCACGGCTTTGCAGCCGTGCTTTTTTATTTTAAAAATTTGGTTGAGAATTGTAAGTTTGAAAAATGCAAACAATCCTGCTGAATAGTTTTTATTCGAATGCTATTCGCTGGCTGGAAAGCAATTTGCTTACCTGCCCCAGTAAACAACTTTTCCATCTTGAATGTCCGGGCTGTGGATTGCAGCGGAGCTATATTGCGTTGATGAAAGGAGATTTGCTCAACAGTTTTCAGTTATACCCTGCTGCCATTCCCATCTTATTCCTTTTCTGTTATCTTTTACTGCATTTATACTTTCGTTTTTCGAACGGAGCGAAGGTACTTTCGGGCCTTTATATTTTTTGTGCAATAATTATTCTCGTACATTATATTTACAAAATTGTAACTCACCAAAACTTAACTTAATGGAACAAAATCAGCAGGATTATTTATCAAACAACCCACAACAGGTACAACCACCATTACCTAACGCAACAGCTGTATTGGTATTAGGTATTTTGTCAATTGTTATTTGCTTTATTACAGGCATTATTGCACTGGTAATGGCAAAGAAGGACATGGCTTTGTATAATGCAAATCCGGGTATGTACAGCCCTGCATCATTGAGTAATATCAAAACCGGCCGCATTTGTGCCATCATTGGAATTGTATTGCAACTGGTCGGCATCCTCGTTTACATCATCTTTATTGTATTTCTTGTTGCATCAGTAGGTGCTGCTGCAAGTGGCGGTTTCGAATAACATCAACTTTTAACCATATCAAACCAACAACATGGATCAACTTCAAGCGCAACGTCCCTTACCAAACGCAACTGCCGTATTGGTACTTGGCATTTTATCAATCGTTACCTGTTTTTGTTACGGTATCCTTGGATTAATTCTCGGAATTATTGCCATTGTACTGGCTTCAAAAGACAAGAAACTCTTTGCCGAATCGCCTGACTTGTTTACACAGGCCAGTTTTAAGAATATGAATGCAGGCCGAATTTGTGCTATCATCGGAATTATTCTATCAGCCTTGTATCTTTTGTTTATTGTGATCTTTATTGCAATGATCGGAATGGATGCAATTGGCAATCCGGATGAAATGATGCGCAGAATGCAGGAAATGCAAAAATAAATTAATGACCAGTCATACAAAAGCCGTTTCAACTGAAACGGCTTTTTTGTATCCAATAGTTTTGCTGACTTATTCTCGTGTAGCTAAATAATTATAATCAGCGATCAACTGTTCCAGAAACAGATCCACTTCCATATCCGATTCAATGCCTAACACTGTCTTGATACGTCCGGCAATACGATGAGCTGTTTCAAAATTATTTCGTTTGTACGATTGATTCAATACCGTTTTGATGGTATTAATATCACGGTCGCTCAACTTCAACACTTGTGGAAATTTAACCTGGTAATCTTTTTGTGTGATCTCCATAAAAACAGTATCGTGTATGGAACTCTGAATACGTGTGTTCACAATAGCTGTATTTGCCGCAAGATCGCCCAGCCGCTGATTCTTTGCGGTAACAGCAATAATGATGATGACAATAATTCCAAACATTCCGACAATGATCAATTGATAAATGATCCAAAAGCCGGGATATACAAATGAAAATACAAGCGGCCATTCCCACACCCGAAAAAACCATCGCAGCAAATACTGGCTGATGGCAGGGTCGCCGCCATCCATACTCATTACACGAATCCCCATGGCCATTTTACCCAAACTCTGTCCGTGAAAAATGATCTCAAACACCAAATGATAGAGCAGGAGTGGAACCGAAACAAGCAGGATATCTATTCCCATGGCCGACTCACCTTCCAACTGCAAACCGGAATAAAGAAAGTAACGCATGAATACAGCATACGCCACCATGATCATCAGATCAAGAAAGTAAGCAACCAAACGCTTAAAGAAAGGTGCTATTTCAAAATCGAGTGAAATATTAAACGGTGTGCTGATCTGTACGTTCGACATACGATTGTTTCTGTTTGTAAAATAAAGGAATAATTTCTTCCACAGTTGGCGGTATTTAAAAATTACTTGGTATTTTCAATTTTTCCTGACTCACTATGAGAGAAGCACTGTTTATTAAAAAGAATGCGCAGAAATGGAATGAATACCAATACCTGCAAACCGAAGATCCGGATCAAATGGCTGACCGGTTTATTACATTGCTCGATGACTTGAGTTATGCCAAAACCTTTTATCCGCACAGTAAAGTAACCCGATGGATCAACAGTTTGGCAGTAAGTATTTACCAAACCATCTACCAAAATAAAAAGCAACGCTTTTCACGTCTCATTACATTCTGGCAATATGAATTGCCGTTGATGTTCCGTAAGTATCACCGGATGTTACTGTACACCTTTCTCATTTTTATTTTGTTTGTTTCAATGGCTGTTTTCTCATCAATGAAAGATGATGAATTTGTTCGTGGTGTATTAGGCGAGAATTATGTATCAATGACGGAAGAGAATATCGAAAAAGGCGATCCGTTTGGCGTATATCGTGACGACAGTCGTTTTTCAATGTTGGTGCGTATTGCGTTCAACAATATCAAGGTTGGTTTTTTAATGGTAGCAGGCGGTATCTTTTTTGGCATTGGTACAATGCTGGTATTTTTTCAGAACTGCATTATGCTGGGCAGTTTTCAATACATGTTCTTTGCAAAAGGTCTTGGCTGGCAAAGTGTGTTGGTGATCTGGATACACGGAACATTGGAAATTTCAGGAATGATCATTGAAGCATGTGCAGGTTTTGTACTTGCCAGAAGCATATTATTTCCGGGCACCTACGCAAGGTGGCACTCGTTTAAACGGGGTGTAAAAGATGCTATGAAAATTTGTGTAAGCCTTGTTCCCATTACCATTCTTGCTGCATTCCTTGAGAGTTATATTACCTACCTGAGTTCAAATGCGTTTGACAAATCAACAAATACATCGTTGCCAGTTGCCCTCAGTGTAAGTATATTAACTGTTTCCTTTCTTTTTATCGTTTGGTACTTTGTGATCTATCCCATCCGCTTGGAAAAACGATTGAATAACAACCCGGCACTTGCAGCTAAAATTTCCGCATGAGCAAATCCCTGAAACATGTATGGTTGATATTGCTGCTTCTCACCGGAGCAGTTGTATCGACGTATGCTCAGGAAATGGATACTGTTGTTGTGGAAGCTCCTGTAGCTGTAGATACAACTGCTGTTACAGATGAAGAATATTATGAAGATGATGATGAAGAAGAAATTGCTGCAGATACTTCGTTAGTGCAATCGTATTGGACTTATCCAATGGATAGTATTCAACGTATTAAAAAGGATAAAGATTTTGCCTATGCTGCAAAGCTGGATAGTTTGTTGCGAAAGCGTCAGGAGATGATGTTGAAAAAACAGAAAGAGCAGTCGCCTGACAAAGAACCAGTCGATATTTTTCCAATTGTGCGAACCATTCTGTGGATATTATTGATCGGCGCTTTACTGTTTGTGCTGTATCGTGTGTTTTTGTCCGACCGGGGTTTGTTTGCATCGCCCACACGCAATAAACAACTGGAAGTGGAAGATGAACCGGTAACAGATGAAATATATCTTGATCAGCAGTTGAATGAAGCTATCCGTAACAAGAATTATCGATTGGCAATTCGTTTTCTCTATCTGCAATCCTTGTCCCGGCTTGCAGAAAAAGGATGGTTGCAACTTTCGCCCGACAAAACCAACTACCAATACGTTCGTGAATTAGCAAAGCCGCAATTGAAACAAAGTTTTGCACGCATAACACTGCACTATGAATATGCATGGTATGGTGATTTCAACATTGCAGCAGATGTGTTTGAACCCGTTAAACAGGAATTTGATCAGTTTCACCAAAGCATCAAACAACATTGAGCCGTCTTTTACGATATTGTTTGTTCGTATGTTTCATCAGCGTACTCCATGCCTGCAACGACAAGGATGAAGTAAAGCTGCCAGACATGTCACGCAGTTATTCCAAGCGAAGTAAAAAACCGTTTGGCACGTACACTGCGTTTACGATGTTGCAAAATAAATACAGCGAAACTGGTGTGGAAACACTTACAAAACCTTTTTACGAGAACTGGATGTACAATCTTGGAAACAGGAATAGTTTGTATGTGGTAATAAGCCGCCGAATGTTGATGAGCGACAGAGACCGGGAAGCCTTGTTGCAATATGTAGATAATGGAAACCATGTGTTTATTTCAGCCGAGTATATCGATGATCAATTGCTCGATACATTAGGGATCAATGCACAATACTTCACAGTGAGCAGTATGTTTCAAACAAAAATGGATACCGCCGGACCGATGCATTTTACAACAGTATCGGCACTTCGTGAGGACACAAAAGCCCCTAAAAAATATGGCTTTTTTTATTATCCATTGGATGCACATTTTTTACGGCCCGATAGTATTGGTGCAGTAACACTTGGTGTTAACGAAGAAGATGCGCCCAATTATATTTCGCTTATTCATGGAAAAGGACGTTTCTTTTTTCATCTCAACCCCGAAGCCTTCAGTAATTATTTTTTATTGCAAAATGAGAATAAGGGGTACATGGAAGATGTATTCAGTTTTATGAGTGCACAACGACGGGCAGTTTATTGGGATGACTATTACCGCATTGGTAAATTACCAAACGAAAATTTTTCATCGTTTGCTGTATTCCTCAAATATCCGATGTTGAAATGGGCGCTCTTGTTAGGAATGGCATTAATGATCCTGTACATTTCATTCGCCAGTAAACGCAGGCAACGTTCTGTACCTATTAAACCGGTAAACAGCAACGCCAGTAAATCATTTGTTGAAACCATTGGCCGTTTGTATCTGCAGAAAAAAGACAATCCGAACATTGTTCATAAAATGACCACCTATTTTCTGGAATACATTCGTACTCATTACTATTTAAACACAGCGCATCTTAACCAGGAATTCTTTTCATCACTTTCACGGAAAAGTGGTGTACATGAAATGGAAGTAAAACAGTTTTTTCAATTCATACAGCAATTACAGGAATCGCATAAGGTAAGTGATGAAGAATTGCTGGAATACAATAACCGGATACAACAATTCATTAATAAGAAGTACGGATAGCGTACTTCAAACTTCGTACCTCGTACTTAAAACAAATTGAACAGACTTAATTTTTAAAATAGCATTCATGGAAAATCAATTTTTTGAACAACGGACTGATCTTACACAACTCAACAACGCTATTGCTACTATACGTGAAGCAGTGGGTAAAGTAATTGTAGGGCAGGAGCAGATGGTAGAGTTGATGATCGCCGGCATTTTGGCTGACGGACATATCCTTATTGAAGGTGTACCCGGCGTTGCCAAAACATTATCAGCGAAGTTGATGGCAAAATTAATTGACGCAGATTTTTCACGCATTCAGTTTACTCCTGATTTGATGCCAAGTGATGTGCTCGGCACATCGGTGTTCAATCCAAAAGAAGCCAGCTTCCAGTTCAAAGCCGGGCCTTTGTTCAGCAATATTGTATTGATCGATGAGATCAACCGTGCACCAGCAAAAACACAATCAGCTTTATTTGAAGTGATGGAAGAACGACAGGTAACAGTTGATGGTACGACCTATCAAATGACCGTTCCTTTCATGGTACTTGCTACGCAGAACCCGGTTGATCAGGAAGGTACGTATCGTTTACCGGAAGCACAGCTCGATCGTTTCCTGTTTAAAATTGAAGTTGGGTATCCAACTTTAGAAGAAGAGGTGATCATTCTTACGAATCAGCACCAGGCCGATAACCGTCATCTGTTAAATGAAATTGTAAAAGTATTATCCGCTTCAGATATTGCACATTACAGGGAAACGATTCGCCAGATAGTGGTAGAGCATAAACTGCTGGAATTTATTGCACGGATTGTGAATGAAACAAGAAACAATCCATCGCTGTTCCTGGGTGCCTCACCACGTGCATCATTGGCCATTGTAAAAGCATCCAAAGCATTTGCAGCTATGCGTGGCCGTGACTTTATTACACCTGAGGATATCATTGAAGTGGCACCGCATGTATTACGTCACCGCATCATTCTTACACCTGAAAAAGAAATGGAAGGTGTTACAGCCGATGAATTGATCGATCGTATCATCAAATCACTGGAGGTTCCAAGATAATATGTTCTGGCTACTACTATTAGCAGGTGGAGTAACGTATGTACTGTCGCAGTTTGTACTGAAGACCTTGTACATCAGCAACCGTTTTTTTCAACTGTTGGCAGTAAACATTTGCCTGTTTCTGATCGCCTTCTTTTTTCCCGCAATGGAAATGCCGGCACAGGTATTTTTCCTGCTACTGAGTATTGCGTTACTGGCCGACTTGTTTTTTCTTTTTGTGATCAACCGGAAACCGGCAATTGAACGCATCGTTCCAGAACGGTTAAGTAATGGTGATGAGAACCCGATTCAGCTTCAGCTAAAAAACAGGTATCCGTTTCAAATCAAAGTTGAACTGATTGATGAATTGCCGATGCAATTCCAAAAACGTGATTTCTCGATGAAGCTGCAATTAAAACCCGGTGAAAATCGTGTGTTGCATTATCATCTTCGTCCAACTGAGCGGGGTGAATATCAGTTTGGATTTGTGCAGGTATTTGTGCAATCGCTGCTGGGATTGGTCGAGCGGAAATTCACAGGTGCAGAAGAACGGATGATACCGGTGTATCCTTCGTTTATACGTATGCGTCAGTATCAACTACAGGCAGAAGCCGCCCAAACAAAAGAAGCAGGTAACCGCCGTTTGCGGAAGATCGGCCATAGCATGGAATTTGAACAGGTGAAAGAATATGTGCAGGGCGATGATGTACGCAATATCAACTGGAAAGCAACGGCACGCAAAACATCGTTGATGGTAAACTCGTACACCGATGAAAAAAGTCAGCAGGTGTATTGCGTAATCGATAAGGGACGTTTGATGAAAATGCCATTCAATGATCTCACATTACTTGATCATGCCATAAATGCAAGCCTGGTTATGTGTAATGTGGCATTGTACCGGCAGGATAAGTTTGGATTGCTCACTTTCAGTAATAAAATGGGATCGGTGTTGGCTGCTGATCGTAAACCGGTACAGTTGGAAAAAGTATTGCAGCTGCTCTATAATCAGCAAACAGCGTTTTTGGAATCCGATTTTGAATTATTGTACACACAAATAAGAGCTACAATAAAACAACGCAGTCTGCTTATTCTTTTCACCAACTTTGAATCACTGGCCGGTATGCAACGGCAAATGCTGTATCTGAAACGGATCGCCAAGTATCATTTATTATTACTTGTATTTTTTGAGAATACGGAGTTGAAACAGGTGTCCGTGCAAAATGTAAGTGATATTGAAGACCTCTATGTAAAAACAATTGCAGGCAAATACATGCATGAAAAACAGCTGATCGTAAAGGAACTGCAGAATGCAGGTATCCTGAGTATTTTAACCGCTCCGGAAAACGTAACGGTAAATACCATCAATAAATATATTGAGATCAAAACAAGACAGGCGATCTGACAATTCATTATTCATGCATCACCATCACCGGTACATTGCTGTGAAACACCAGTTCCTTCGTATGACTTCCTGAAAAGATCCGTTCAACCAGGTTGTGTTTTTGCGGTACCACCAATAATAATTCAATACTGAATTTTTCTGCGTATTCATTCAACCCTTCCACCATATCTTCTTTATCAATAAAATGATATTGGGGGTGATAATGACTGAACATGGTTTCAATCAAACCACTTTGAAAAGGCGTGTCGGCAGTCCATTGCCTGTTTTTGAAATCAACATTCAACACATGCAGTCTGGCTGCAGTTGACTTAACCAGTTCTTTCACCAGTTCATCCGGAATCGTTTTTACCACATCCCGGAAATCAGTGGTGAGTCCGATATCAGTGATCTTTTTAAATGCTGCATTTTCCGGCACAATCAACACCGGTACTTTACAATTTTTGGCAACAGCAAGTGTATTACTGCCCACCAATGTTTCTTTGAGTTTGCCTGCACCCGTAATGCCCATTACAATAAAAGCAACCTGCATGGCGTCGGTGAGATCATGTATCACTTCCAATAGTTTTCCATCAAAGAGTAAATGCTCAACTTTGATCAATGGCTCCAGTTCCGACAACTGATCCGCCAATAATTTCAATTCACGTTTATTGATCTCACGCATACCCTCAGGCGTAATTTCAATACCCTGATACAAGGGATAAACCAATGGCGCCTGAAAGGCATGAATGAGCATAAGTTTGCCACCCACTTGTTTGGCATATTGTAATGCATATGATGCAGCATTGAGAGATGTTGAAGAAAAATCAACCGGCACAAGAATCGTTTTCATACTAACTAAGTTTCTATAAAACTAATTGTATGATCTTCCCTGAACCATGATAATTGTCAGAATGTTGGCAATCATCAATCATTGAGTGAGGTGATCTATAACACGCCTTTGGTTGACGGCAGGTAGTTGCTCAACGGATCACGCTTCACCGCCATGCGGATGGCTTTCGCAAATGCTTTGAAGATGGCTTCGATCTTGTGATGTTCATTATCGCCATGACATTCGATATTGAGATTGCATTTCGCAGCATCACTGAACGATTTGAAGAAGTGAAAGAACATTTCTGTTGGCATTTCGCCGATCTTCTCACGTTTGAATGTTGCATTCCAAACGA
Organism: Lacibacter sp. H407; assembly: GCF_037892605.1. NCBI lineage: Bacteria > Pseudomonadati > Bacteroidota > Chitinophagia > Chitinophagales > Chitinophagaceae > Lacibacter > Lacibacter koreensis. The sequence goes on from NZ_JBBKTU010000001.1 coordinate 3,805,633, forward strand.
TCCAGTTGCGCCCGCCAAAATCGATCAACACTTTTGCATCGGCTTCATCCATTGGTAATGCAAAACCATAACGCTCCATGCCACGTTTATCAGCCAATGCTTTGCCAAACGCTTCACCTAATGCTAGTCCGGTATCTTCAATGGTATGGTGTTCATCAATATGGAGATCACCGTTGGTGCTGATGTTGAGGTCCATTTTGCCGTGACGTGCGATCTGGTCGAGCATATGATCAAAGAAACCAATCCCCGTATGGATGCTGGCTTTGCCGCTGCCATCAACATTCAGTTCAACGCTGATCTTTGTTTCGTTTGTATTACGTTCATGCGTAACCGTACGCAAACCGAGTTTGAGAAATTCATAGATCTCTTTCCAGTTTGGTGTTTCTAACACAATTGTTGATTCACGCAGCTCTGTTACTTTATCCTGAATTTCAGCAGCACCAAGATTTGCATCAATATTCATCCAGATGGCTTTGCAGCCAAGGTTCTTTGCAAGTTGTACATCAGTAATACGATCACCGATCACAACTGAATTTGCCAGATCGTATTCCGGATTATTGAGGTATTTCGTGAACATGCCAACACCAGGCTTTCGGGTTGAAGCATTTTCATGAGGAAACGTTCGATCGATGAGTACATCGCTAAAGACAATGCCTTCATTCGCTAAACTCTTTACAACGAAATTATGTACGGGCCAGAAAGTATCTTCAGGAAAAGCATCGGTACCCATACCATCCTGGTTGGTGGGCATCACCAATTCATAATCAAGCTCAGCTGCGATCTTACGTAGGTAAAAGAATACATCAGGATAGAAACTGAGTTTATCAAACGAATCCAGTTGATAAGTAGGAGGGGCTTCATTAATTAATGTCCCGTCTCTGTCGATAAATAATACTCGTTTCATGTTCCTTTGTTTTTGCTGTTGTTGATTTTGCTTGTAGCGTTAAAGTTAATTCTAAACAATAAACTTCTGTAGAGCGCTCAATAACTCATCATTCTCTTTTGCAGTTCCAACAGTGATACGCAGTGATCCTTCGCACAACAAAACTTTACTGCGATCACGCACAACGATCTGATTGGCGAGTAAGTATTCATAAATGCCTCTTGCATCAACTACTTTCACTAAAAGAAAGTTCGCATCACTTGGATAAACTTTTTCAACCACGGCAAGCTTTGGTAATTCTGTTTCCAAACGTTTGCGTTCTTTCACCAGTTCTTTTATCATCTCGTTTACATCTTCTACATTGTCCAACGCTTTTACTACTAATTCCTGCACTGCTTCGCTGATGTTATACGGCGGTTTAATTTTGTTATATACATTGATGATCTCTTCACTTGCAAATGCCATACCTAAACGTAAACCAGCCAATCCCCATGCTTTGCTGAGTGTTTGAATTACCACGAGGTTCGGGTAATCGGCGAGCAATGTGACCAATGAACGTTGACGGGAGAAATTAATATATGCTTCATCCACCACCACAATTCCATCAAAATTATTCAGCACCATTTCAATATCTGCCATGTTGATGCTGTTTCCTGTTGGGTTATTGGGTGAACAAATCCAGATGAGTTTGGTATGTTCATCCACCAAGGTTTCCATGTGTGCAAGGTTCAATTGAAAGTCATCCAGCAACGGTGCTTTGCGTAATTCAATATCGTTGATGTTGGCACTTACTTCATACATACCATAAGTTGGTGGACAAATGATTACATTATCGACACCGGGATTGCAGAATGCACGGTACAGCAGATCAATACATTCATCGCTGCCATTACCAATGAAAATCTGTTTGGGTGAAACGCCTTTTATCGCAGATAATTTTTGTTTGATCTTTTGCTGCTGAGGATCGGGGTAACGGTTGTACCATTTCAGCAATGGTGAGCCAATGCTGTTTTCATTTGCATCCAAATACACCTTCGCTTCGCCGTGAAATTCATCACGTGCAGAAGAGTAGGGAACAAGGGCTTTGATATTTTCTCTGAGTAAACTGCTTAAATCGAACGACATAATAATATTGTGAATGGTCAATGTATCCTGACTTTGTATTTACCATGAACTATCGGCTATCAACTATTGGCTTCTCTTCCTCACCGCATTCGCATGCGCCTCTAAGCCTTCAGCCTCCGCCATCAATTCAACAGCTTTTCCAATATTCTGTAAACCTTCTTTTGTTAATTTCTGATAAGTGATCTTCTTCACGAAACTATCTACACTTACACCACTGTATGCTTTTGCATAACCGTTGGTTGGTAACGTATGATTGGTGCCACTGGCATAATCGCCTACACTTTCGGGTGAATAGTTGCCAAGGAAGATCGACCCTGCATTGGTGATCTGTTCAGCAATTGTTTCATCATCTGTACAACTGATGATCAGATGTTCAGCGGCATATTCATTCACCAACTCAATCATTTCTGTTGTGCTGTGTAGCAATATGGCTTTACTGTTCTCCAATGCTTTTGCCGCAAATTCTTTACGTGGCAATTGTTCCAGTTGCTTTGCAGTCTCGATCAATACTTCGTTGATCATTGCTTCAGAAGTGCTCACCAGTAACACCTGCGAATCAACGCCATGTTCCGCCTGCGACAACAGATCAGCAGCAACAAACGATGCATTCGCAGTATCATCAGCCATTACACATACTTCACTCGGGCCGGCGGGCATATCAATGGCAACCCCATCTTTTTGTACTAACTGTTTGGCACAGGTTACATATTGATTACCGGGGCCGAAAATCTTATAAACCTGCGGAACAGATTCTGTACCATATGCCATTGCAGCAATGGCCTGCGCACCGCCTGTTTTGAATATTTTTGTAATGCCCACCAGTTTCGCTGTATATAAAATAGCGGCATTGATCTTCCCATCTTTGCCGGGAGGTGTACACAGAATAATTTCTTTGCACCCTGCAATTTTTGCAGGAATACTCAACATTAAAATAGTAGAGAACAGGGGAGCAGTACCACCGGGAATATACAACCCAACTTTTTCAATGGCTACTGATTTGCGCCAGCAAACAACACCGGGCATGGTTTCTACTTTCTCAACAGTGCTTACTTGTTTTGAATGGAACGTTTCAATGTTCTTTTTTGCCAGCGCAATCGCATCTTTCAATTCGCTGCTGATAGTTTCAGATGCGGCATCGATCTCTTCTTTTGAAACCAACAATTCATCAACCGATACTTTATCGTAAATGGTTGAGAACCGTTTCAACGCTTCATCGCCACTTGCTTTCACCTGGTGAAGAATATTTGTTACACTTGCTTCCAGTGATGATGAATCAATTGCCGGGCGTTTGAGCAACCTGCTCCACTCACTTTTCTTTGGATGTTTTATGATCTGCATATTTATCAGCCGTCCCTACGGGACGAAACGTTTTGTTTGCATTTTTTTTCTACCCACCAAAGGTCTCTACGGGACAAGATGGTTTTAAGTCCTCCCTTTTAGGGGTGGATTTAGGTGGGGTTACATCACCATCTTCTCAATCGGCACTACCAATATACCTTCAGCACCTGCGGCTTTCAACTGTTCAATTTTTTCCCAGAACTCATCTTCACTCAATACACTGTGTACGCTGCTCCAGCCGCCTTCTGCCAATGGCAATACTGTTGGGCTACGCATACCGGGGAGGAGCGCAATGATGTCACTCAACTTTTCGTTTGGTGCATTCATCAACACATATTTGTTACGCTTTGCTTTCTTGACGGCTTTGATACGGAATAGCAATTTATCTAACAACAACTCCTGTTCTTTGTTGAGTTTGTTGTTTTTGATCAACACCGATTGTGATTGCAAAATGGTTTCTACTTCTTTCAATCCATTCATAAAAAGAGTAGAACCACTGCTTACCAGATCAACCACCACATCAGCTAACCCAATGCCCGGTGCAATTTCAACACTGCCACTGATCTCGTGTACATCGCCACTGATGTTATTCTTCTTTAAAAACTCATTTACTAAAAACGGATAACTGGTAGCAATACGTTTGCCATCGAGACTTTGTACACCTTGATAAGTTTCGCTACGTGGAATAGCCAAACTCAAACGACATTTACCAAAACCAAGCTTTTCAACGATCTCCGCTTTCTTGTTTTTTTCAAACAATACATTTTCACCCACAATGCCAATATCAGCAACGCCATCTTCAACGTATTGTGGTATATCATCATCACGCAAAAAGAAAACTTCCATGGGGAATGTATCACTTTCTGTTTTCAAACGGTCTTTTACATTACGTAATTCAATACCGCATTCGTTCAACAGTTTTACGGAATCATCATACAATCGTCCACTCTTTTGAATTGCAATCCGGAGCTTCGATGGTTTTTCTGCATTACCTCCGCTTATTTCGCTAAGCGGGGTGTATTTTTTTTCCTGCATCATATTTACTTTAGTTCGTTTGTTTCAGTTCAGGCAATAAAAAAAGGCCTACTTCCGTAAGCCCTCTACTATTGTTATACACAACGCATCATCTGGCTTACCTGTTTGGGCAAGTATGGTGATGATGTGTATGTGCGTTTAAAATCATGGCGCAAAAATAAGGGCAGAATCTGAAATCACAAATATTTTATTAAAGTGTTTCTTGTTCACGAGTGTTAGTAAGAAGGCTGCATGAAGTTCAACAGAACACTTTACAGCAGAAACAATTTGTTGAACGGTTGTTGTTAATGACAAGCTATCTGTACATTCGGAATCCTGAACAAACAGTCATTTGTGCCGATTCTCAATTAGGGCCGATGACTGTAACACGTAAACCACTAAATATATGTACGCATGAGAAAATTATCCCTTTTGTTCGCATTTTTCATTTCGCTGAACCTGTTTGCACAGGATGCAGTGAACTATCAGCTTCCGCCTAAAGACATTATGGATCTGGCTTTAGCAAAGCCCACACCAACAGTAAGTGTGGATAGCAAAGGCCAATGGATGTTGTTGATCGAACGGAATATGTACCCGTTGGTTGATGAGTTAGGTCAACCTGAAGTAAGAGTTGCTGGTCTTCGGATCAACCCTGCTAACTTTTCACAAAGCCGTCAGAACTATATCAACAACTTTACACTGAAGAATATTGCTTCAGGTAAAGAATACAAAATATCCGGTTTGCCAGCCAACCTGCTTGGCAATAGTGTTTCGTGGAGCCGGAACGATAAAAAGATTGCGTTTACCCATAGCACGGGTTCTACCGTTGATCTCTATGTGATCGACGTAGCTACACAAAAAGCTATGAAGGTGAACAAAACATCTCTCAACGTAGTGTTAGGCGGAGCATTCAGCTGGTTAGATGATAACACATTGCTCTACAAAATTATCGTAAAGCCAGCTTCTGCCATGCCAAAGCGCCCCATTACACCTCCCGGCCCAACGGTACAGGAGAGTTATGGTAAAGCGGCACCACGTCCAACTTATCAGGATATGATCAAATCGCCTTATGATGAATCGTTATTTGAATTTTTCACCACTGCACAGTTGGTGAAGAATGTAAATGGTGTTGAAACAAAAATTAATCAGCCGGCTATCTATTCATCAATCACTGCATCACCTGATAAGAAGTATTGGTTGGTTCGTACTATCCGCAAACCGTTTTCATATGTGGTTCCTGCCAATGGATTTAATTCAACGATTGCTGTGCACGATGCAAACGGAAAATTCGTGAAAGAGATCGCTAAACTTCCTTCGTCTGAAACAGCTCCTTCCGGTAGCGATAATGTGGCGGATGTACCACGTGGAATTGAATGGCGTGATGATGAAGCGGCAACTGTTGTTTGGTGCAAACCATTAGATGGTGGTTTGATTAAGAACACAGCAGAATTTCGTGATGCTGTGTATGCATTACCTGCTCCCTTCACTGCACAACCAAAAGAATTATTTAAAACAAAAATGCGTTTCGGAGGTGTAACATGGGGTAACAGCACTTTCGCTATTGTACAGGAAATGTTACGTAGCAAAGTAATCGGTCGTATGAGCCGCTGGAATCCATCAACCGGAGAAATGGAATTGCTGATGGAACGTAGCATGACAGATCTTTATGGTAATCCAGGTTCTCCTGTTACAGAAAAAAACAGTTTTGGAAGAGACGTGGTGATCCCAAAAGATGGCAAGTTGCTGATGAACAATACAACAGGTGCTTCTCCGAAAGGTGATCTTCCATACCTTGCTTATTTTGATCTGGCAACAAAGCAGAATGAGATCATCTGGCGTTGCAAAGAAGATGAATACGAAGTGGTAACTGATATTATTGACCGGAACAGCTTAACGGTTATTACACGTCGTGAAACACAAAACGATGTGCCGAACTATCACATGAAAACAATGAAGGGTGTTGTAGCCAACAGCGGCAAACAACTCACCGACTTCAAAAATCCATATCCACAGTTAGATGGGATCAGCAAACAAAAAATTTCTTACAAGCGTGCAGATGGCGTAGATCTTACAGGTAATCTCTATCTGCCAAAAGGATATGATGTAAAGAAAGATGGTCCGTTACCGGTATTGATGTGGGCATACCCACGTGAGTTTACCAATGCACGTGATGCTGCACAGGTACGTGGATCACAAAATATGTTTACACGCATCAGCTGGGGCAGTCCTATCTTTTGGGTAACACAAGGATATGCTGTTCTCGACGCAGCAGAAATGCCGATCGTAAGCACAAACCCTGATAAAAAACCAAATGATGATTTTATTGAGCAACTGAAATTGAATGCAAGAGCAGCTATTGATAAATTAGCAGCAATGGGAGTTGGCGATAGTACACGTGTTGGTGTGGGTGGTCATAGTTATGGTGCATTTATGACGGCGCATTTATTGTCGCATACCAATTGGTTCAAAGGAGGTATTGCACGCAGTGGTGCTTACAACCGCACACTTACTCCGTTCAGTTTTCAAAACGAAGACCGTACTTATTGGCAGGCTCCGCAATTGTATTTTGATATGAGTCCGTTCAGCTACGCACACAAGATCAAAACACCGATCTTATTGGTACATGGTGATACAGATGACAACACGGGAACGTATCCTATTCAAAGTGAGCGTATGTTCCAGGCATTGAAAGGGAATGGTGGTAATGTGCGTTATGTGAGTTTACCTTACGAAGCACATGGATACCGTGGTAAAGAAAACATCCTTCACCTGTTGTGGGAAGAGCATATGTGGCTGGAGAAATATGTGAAAGGAAAGAAATAGTTTGTAGTAAATAGTTTATAGGTAGTCGGGCATGAACGAAAGTTTGTGCCCGATTTTTTGTGGTGATGAGTTTTATTGATTGATTGCTTTCTTTGTTAAGAAAGGAGCTCAAATCAATGACTATTTAAAAAGAAGGTGCGTATATTTAAATATAAGTCGCATCATTCTAGTTAATAATGGCAAAAGAAGTGAAATCCAAACGTAGAAGCAGAGTACCAAGAACCACGATCATTTTCATTTGTCTAATTGTGGCTGGTTTTATAGCTGTGTTATTCCGTTTTCAAATTGGAGATTTTCTATTACGACATTTCGGCAAATGCACAATAGCAAGTCTAACAAGTGAACTTAGGTCTACTAAATATATGAAACCAACATATGTTTACTCATTTCAAACCGACGGACAATTTCACAGCGGAAATTCACTAATTGAAAAAGGAACTGTAAATCTGCAAAATCATCTATGTGTTATTTACATTCCCATTATGCCAAGTATAAACAGACCTTTGGCGTATTTTCTAACAGTCGAAAAAGTCTGTAACTGTGAATGATATACTTTTGTACATGCGGCTAGTACAACAAGTTTATATTAGCAGAAAAACAGACATCTTTCATCACGAAAATTTATAAACGGGTGCAACCCCTTATTTTACGGATAATTAATCAGAATTAAATTTGGCATGAACGAATGTTTGTGCCAAATTTTTTAATAGCAATGCCAGAATTGAATAGCCGCTGAAATTTGTATATTTCTGAAGATGGTTGTAATATTGGCTATCATTGAAGAGATGGATTAGTACTTCATTGCAAAACCATTATCTGCCAATAAAATGGAAAACCAAAAACCTTCTTTCAACAGGCGAAAATTTCTCACCAATACCGCAAAAGTTGTTGGGGTAGGAGCTGTTGGGTACATTTATTTCAGCGGACGTGATAATGAAGTAACATCGGTTGAAACTCCTCCAATGAACAAGCATGTGTTTCTTACAAAGCCATACTTGCATAGCTTGATGCACAACAGGATGACTGTTCGGTGGATCACCAATAAGCCCAGTTACAGTTGGGTTGAATATGGATATGAACCGGGAAAACTTGATCAAAAAGCATTATTGGTTACTGATGGACTGGTAAATGCCTATGACCGGATTCATGAAATTCACTTAGATGAATTGCAATCGGGAAAACAATACCACTACCGTGCTGTATCAAAAGAGGTACGAAGTTTTGAGTATGAAGACAGTATTGAATATGGAGAAACAATTTATAGTGAAACATATAGTTTCAACACGATAATTGAAAATGCTGAAGAAGTAAACTGGCTTGTTCTGAATGATATACATGATAGGCCTTCCTCTTTTCCTTTACTGCTTCAATTAAATAAAAATAATCCATATGATCTGGTGTTCTTAAATGGCGATATGTTCAATTATCAGGCAGGTGAAGAACAGATCATCGAGCATTTACTAAAACCTTGTTGCGAAGCTTTTGCATCGCAAAAGCCGATGTTGTACGTACGAGGAAATCATGAAATGAGAGGAAAGTTTGCCCATCAGCTAAAAGATTATTTTAGTTACCCGGAACCTCAATTTTATCATTATCAATTGGGGCCTGTTTTGACGATTGTATTAGACACAGGCGAAGAGGAAATTGATACGGGGTTTGATCAATCAGATATATACCGGGAGAAACAAGCGAAATGGCTGGAAGAGATCATGCAATCGGAGCTGTATCAAAGAGCAAAGTATAGAGTGGTCATGATGCATATACCGCCTTTTTATTCATTTGACCAGAAAGGATCACGTCATTGTAAACAAGTATTTTCTCCACTATTTGACCGATATAAAGTTGATCTCGTAATAGCAGGACATACCCATACTTATGGCGTGCACCCTCCGGTCAAGGATCAACATGACTATCCGATAGTTATTGGAGGAGGACCGCTTGAGGGAAACCGTACATTAATTAAAGTAAACGCTAACAATCAGGCGCTACGGTTGCAGATGCTGAAAGATGATGGAAGTATCGTTGGGGAATATAGGATAGAAGCCGAACGATAAATACATTCAGCAAATCATTCATCGGGCATGAACGAGAGTTTGTGCCCGATTTTTTATGAGACAAAAAGGAGTAAACAATAAACAAAACTGCTAACTTCACTACAAGCTTTTTGCAAGAAGTTGTGCAAAAAAACACTTTAAATAACCTAATTAACTTCTAATGTTTAAAAAACTACTAACCGTTTCTTTATTTCTTTTGTCTTGCGGTTATATCTATTCTCAACAGCCTTTTAGCTTTACAATTATTGATTCGGCTGGCACAAACTCAACCTTGACAATAGGGGAGTCGTATTTCATGCAAAAATTTGGAATGAACGTAGACTCCGATTCCGTTGTTTGTAAAAACAATAGATATATTTTTAAGGGTACGTTGGAGCACCCTACTGCAGTAAGAATATATTTTTCAAACAATAAAAAATACGGGAGGTTTAATCACTTTTTTTTCATAGAGCCGGGTAATCAGGAAATAGTTATCAAGAATGGAGAAAAGGGACTTTTTGTAGCCAGCAGGCCGGCTACAAAAATTGAAAATGAGTATCAGTCGTTTTTGCAGTTTGTCAATTCAGATAACGCTGATGCTGTTCTTGAACCGAAATTGCTTGTTAGTTATATACAGAAATATCCTTCATCCTATATTGGATTATTTAAGCTAATAGATCAGTCTTTAATGAGTGGATTTTCAAAAGAATTTACGGCCGTAAAAACACTTTTTTCAAGCGAAATAGTTAAAACCAAAGAATACAAGTATTTTGAAAACAGGTATCTGAGGCAATTAAATTTAAAAACCCTTTCAGTAGTAAATTCAGAAAAAACGAAAATCAAAATAGATTTAAGCAATACGGAAGCGAAACACACATTGCTGGTGATTTGGTTTAATGATTGTTTACCATGCATACACGAAATGAAGCAGCTTGTACAATTAAACCATAACTCGGAATTCAGCAAGAAAATCAGAATAATACATATTAGCGTAGATAGCTTGAAATTTATTAATGAAAATCGTACAACATTAAAGAAGTACGGCGTTAGCTGGAAAAATTATTGGGATGTAAACGGCGAACAGCTAAAAAAATATATCATTTTAGACAGTTATCCCAGTTCATTACTTCTGGATAATAGAGCTAATGTTGTTGCGCAAAATATTGACCCCGAAGAAATACTCGAATATATCAGCTCTGGCAATATTTCGCTGGAATGAACCGAGACGAAATTTGCAGTCTTTTCTTCCAGACAGTGTCTCCCAAGAGGCAAGGTAAACCATCGAAGAAGATTTTGGAGATACCTCGCTTTTTAAAATAACCGAAACAATGAAAATTATCCATTTCATTTGATTAGATGGAGGAAAAGTATAATAAAGTGAAATTAAAGAATACACCTGTAAGCTTACGCTGTCACCTTTAAGAACGAAAGATTGTCCTTGATTTCTTACTCATTCGTCGAGATATTTGTTTGTATTAAGCTGAAGAAGAGGATTATTGTTCTGAGCGGTTAAGAGATATCGCTGAAAGATCTTTTTCTTTTTTGGTTCAACCAAAACATAAGCAATTTGAATTTGGCTGTTTTCTTTAAATGTAATTTTAAAGAGATCCCATCCAATTGAACGGTAGAATTTATTTTCCTGTACACTCCAAACAAAATGTTTATAAAACCAATGTGCGCCTATTTCATCGATTCGTATTAATTGGGAATGAGAGACTGTGTTTTTAGAACCTATTTGCAACAGATGATTTCCGGCGTATGCTTCCTTGGCTTTTATGATTGGTATGCCAAGCGTAAAAACAGTGAGTCCAAATATACCTGCCAGAAGAAGATACCACAGCGGTATCCCAATTCCAAGATAAATTAACAAAAGACTGGCAATACAAATCAATACCAATCCAATCGTAACTCTGATTTTTCTGCGTTCTGCTTTTCCAAGGCTGTGAAGCATAAACAAACAAGTTGTCTTCAAATGTATTCAACAATTCGTAACTGAAGCGACTGTAAAAATAATTCAGGGATGTTTATTTACCCTTCCGCAAACGTTTTCAATGATGGAAATCAGCAAAACATAGTCAATCTCTCCATTTCAATTAGCCTTTTGTGCTGTTGTTTCCTGTTTCAATCTACTAACTTTACGCCCGACTCTTAATAAATTTTGATTATGAAACAATTCATTTGTTCTATTACAGCAGCGCTGCTGATTTGTGTATTTACCTTTGCACAGGAACTTCGTTCGCCTAACGGAAATTTCCGGTTACAGTTTTCGCTCACCAATACCGGCAAGCCGCAGTATCAACTTTCATTTAAAGACAAAGCGGTGATTCTTCCCAGCACATTAGGACTTGAATTAAAAGCCGATAAAAAATCATTGCTCCACGATTTTACAATCACAACCACACAGTCCAATACAGTTGATGAAACATGGCAACCGGTGTGGGGTGAAGTAAGTAATATCCGTAACAACTACAACGAATTGGCTGTTACGTTGCAACAAAAAGAAACCAATCGGCAACTCGTTATTCGTTTTCGTTTGTTCAATGATGGATTGGGGTTTCGTTACGAATTTCCGGCGCAGAAGAATTTCAATTATTTCGTGATCAAAGAAGAGCATAGTCAGTTTGCTATGGCCGGCAATCATACTGCCTGGTGGATCGCCGGCGATTATGATACACAGGAATACGATTATACCCGTTCCCGTTTATCAGAGATACGTGGTTTGATGAAAGGTGCTATTACCGGCAATGCATCGCAAACGCCTTTTTCACCAACAGGTGTGCAAACTGCCTTGATGATGAAGAGTGATGATGGCTTGTACATCAACCTGCATGAAGCAGCACTTATTAACTATTCCTGCATGCATCTGAATCTTGATGATAAAACCAATGTGTTTGAAAGTTGGCTCACGCCTGATGCAGTTGGCGATAAAGGTTATATGCAAACGCCGTCTACCTCACCATGGCGTACAGTGATTGTAAGTGATGATGCCCGTGATGTGCTTGCTTCGAAAATGGTCTACAATCTCAATGAACCAAGCAAGATCAAAGAAACATCCTGGATCAAACCCGTGAAATATATTGGTGTTTGGTGGGAAATGATCACCGGTAAAAGTGCTTGGTCGTATACCGATGATTTCCCCGCAGTACAATTAGGTATTTCTGATTTTGCCAAAGCAAAACCCCATGGACGGCACGGAGCAACTACTTCCCATGTAAAATATTATATCGATTTTGCTGCAGAACATGGTTTTGATGCAGTGCTGGTAGAAGGTTGGAATGTTGGATGGGAAGATTGGTTTGGTCAATCGAAAGATTATGTATTTGATTTTGTTACACCTTATCCTGATTTTGATGTAGTGGGTATTCGTGAATATGCCAAAGCAAAAGGCGTGAAGATGATCATGCATCATGAAACATCATCATCGGTACGTAACTACGAGCGACATATGGATACGGCCTACAAATTCATGAAAGCAAATGGCTACGATGCAGTGAAGAGCGGCTATGTTGGAAATATTTTACCAAGAGGCGAGCATCATTACAGTCAGTGGATCATTAATCATTATCAGTATGCTATTGAACAGGCAGCGAAATATCAGATCATGGTGAATGCACACGAGGCGATACGGCCAACCGGTATTGCACGCACATGGCCGAACCTGATCGGCAATGAATCGGCACGTGGTACAGAGTTCCAGGCATTTGGCGGTTCAAAGCCAAACCATGTTGCCGTGTTGCCGTTTACCCGTTTAATCGGTGGACCGATGGATTATACTCCGGGGGTATTTGAAATGGATATCAGCAAACTGAATCCGGGCAACAACTCACATGTAAACAGTACACTCACGAATCAACTGGCCTTGTATCTAACCATGTATAGTCCGTTGCAAATGGCAGCCGACCTACCGGAGAACTATATGCGCTTTCCCGATGCATTTCAGTTTATTAAAGATGTAGCGGTTGATTGGAGCGACAGTAAATACCTGGAAGCCGAACCCGGTGCTTATATCACCGTTGCACGGAAAGCAAAGAAAACCGGACAATGGTTTGTGGGAAGTGTAGGAGGGGATGAGTCACGCACTTCAACGATTATATTTGATTTTTTAGAGAATGGCAAAAACTATATTGCCACCGTTTATGCTGACGCTGCCGATGCACATTACAAAACAAAACCACAGGCTTATACCATTAAGAAAATGGCGGTAACCAATAAAACCAAACTGAAACAATGGGTGGCAGCAGGAGGTGGGTATGCTATCAGTTTTGAAGAGGCAACACCTGAGATGATCAAAGCGTTGAAGAAAAAGAAATGAATGGTCAGTTAAAAAAGAAGAATTCATAAATAAACAAAAAGGCCATGCGAAATGCATGGCCTTTTCTATTTTCTGTTTACCAAATCCTCTTAGTCATTTTGCACCGAATTTGGATTTGCCTGAAGCTCCGTAATTGGAATTACAAATTGCCACAGGTTACTACCGGCAGGCACTTGCATTAAACCACCTGCAGATGCAGATACATAGTTTGGAACAACTGTTCTGTCAAGTGGCAGGTTCAAACGTTTTAAGTCAAACCATCTGTGACCTTCTGCCCAAAGTTCAACACGACGGTGAAGCATGATTTCATCAATCAATGCCTGTCCTGTGTTGGTACTTAAAACATAGTTTGGATCTCTGTTTTTCATGAGCGTAAACAATGCCTGTTGCGCATCCGCTTCCTTACCGGGCGTTCTTGCATACGCTTCTGCCATTATCAGATACATTTCCGCTAAACGGATATAAGGTACATCTCCAATGGTTGGGAGTGTTCTGATTGAAAACTTACGGCTCATATAAGGCACTCGGGTAAATGCTGTAGTCGGCAGCGGGAAATTGGCCGCAGTTGGCGCTGGCTCCCACATTTTTTTCCGCACATCAGTATTTGAAAGTTGCGTGTACAAAGCAGAATTAATTCGCTTGGGAACACCACGAACATAAGTCGTATTTCCATTGTATGAAATTTGCCCCATAAATGATCCAAATGTATCGCCCTGATCATCTTGAATATAGGCACCCCATAACCACTCAGGGTTTGAGAGATCATTGAAACCTGCTTGATAAGCTGCATTCGTCATCAGCGAATGACCGCCCAAGTCTACAACTTGCTTTGCAAAAGCAGCTGCGTTTACATAATCCTGCATCGCCAAGGCAACTCTTGCACGAATGGCCAACGCTGCTTTACGGCTCAAAATCGATTTTTGCTGCGGACCGGAAGGAGCTGTAGATGCGCTGCCAAACGCTGTGATGGCATCGTTCAGGTCCTTAATGATCTGTGTATAATTTTCTTCTACTGTTGAACGTGGAAGTTTAAGATCAGTAGCAGTAAGTGGCATTGATACTCCTAATTGCGTATTGGGAGCCCCCGCAGCATAGCGCTTTCCATAGATCTGAACAAGGTAAAAGTACGACCATGCACGCATGGTTAATGCCTCAGCCTTTAGCTTGTTTTTATCAGCTTCAGTTCCGGTTGCGGCATCGATATTGTCCAGCAATGAATTGGCATTGCCGATACAACGGTAATACATACGGAAAGGATAAGCCGTATATCCATAACTGTCATTACGATGGTTTACCCAACCGCCGGTACCGTTACCTGGTGAGTACCAGGTTGCTACAGCCTGATGTACATCTTCACCCATAAAATCGAACATCAACATAATACCGCCCTGACCGGGTTGGTTTTGCTGATCGTATCTACTGTATAAATAACGGTAGATACCGTTCATTACATTCGCAGCATTTCCTGTGGTTGTAAAGATGGCACCTGCATCTGCACTACCTGTAGGACCCACATCAAAATAATCTTTTTTACAACCTGAGATAATCAGGACCATCAAAGTTGTAATTGCTATTAATATTTTTTTCATAATTTATTTAATTAAAGAATGACAGAAATTAGAATGTAACATTGATACCCAGGTTCCATAACCTGTTGGGTACATAAACCGGGCTATTTGTTCCATTAAAACTTTCAGCAGGGTTCATTCCTTTACGTTTTGATAAAATCAGTAGATTTTCACCACCAGCATACACTCTTGCCTGATCGAATCCGATTTTACCTACAAATGATTTCGGCAGTTTGTATGTAAGGGTAATGTTTCTGAAATTTAAGTACGATGCATCTATCAAAAACCGATCAGACTGAGAGTTGAATTGTCCGGTATTGTTGATGTCTAAGCGTGGGATATCTGTAACATCACCTGGTTTTTTCCATGCACGCAAAGCATCAGTATGCAAAGCACGACCGTAGCTGATACCCAGCAATCCTGCATAGTTACCATCATAAAACTTACCACCAACTTGATAGTTCACTAAGAACGACAGTGAGAAATCTTTCACAGTTACAGTACTGAGTACCGATCCAAAGAACTTTGGAATAGCAGTACCAGCATAATGAAACGCTGCATTGTTTGGATTGGTTGTAACTGTATCGCCTTTAGCATTTACACGGTAGCCGGTTGTAAGGCCGGGCAATGCATGAAACAGACCTGCTCCATCTACTGGATCAACACCAGCCCATCTTCTTAAATAGAAAG
This sequence comes from Lacibacter sp. H407, assembly GCF_037892605.1. NCBI lineage: Bacteria > Pseudomonadati > Bacteroidota > Chitinophagia > Chitinophagales > Chitinophagaceae > Lacibacter > Lacibacter koreensis. Next base: position 3,821,419 of record NZ_JBBKTU010000001.1, read on the forward strand.
CGAAAATATCCTGACCTGCCTCCAAACGTTTGGTACCACTTACAATGGTAGGAGTTGTTTCGGGCAACTTGGTGATTCTGTTTTTCAAAGCAGTTACATTCAATTGCACATCCCATTTAACAACCTTAGTTTTCACTACATCAAAATTCAATTGCGCTTCAATACCACGGTTCCACATGGTTCCGATGTTTTCGTTCTTCACTGTAACAGGTGCAGATAAACCTTGAGGTACTTCAAATAACAGATCGGATGATCCACGATCGAAATATTCGATTGAACCCGAAATGCGGTTATTCAACATACCAAATTCAACACCTATGTTGAGTGTCTTGTTAACCTCCCATGTTAATTCAGGAGTTGGTACAGTTGATAATAATGCGCCCGGATTGGTTGAGTTATTGAAGCCTAAACCATATAATGCCTGGTATTCAAAGTAAGAACCCAATTCATCGTTACCTACTGTTCCGTAAGATGCTCTGAATTTCAAGTCGTTTACCCAGCTTACATTGGCCATAAACGCTTCACGCATTACCGACCAAGAGAAACCTGCAGAGTAGAAGTTACCCCAACGGCTTTGTTCTGAGAAACGGGAAGATGCATCTCTGCGGTACGATACATCGAAATAGTATTTTTTATCGAAGTTGTATTTAACACTTGATAAATAACCCTCTCTTCTTAAACGGTTCAAAGAACCATTTACAGCGTTCAATACCACAAAATTTGCTAATTGGATATTACCATCGAGGTTCATGCCTCTTCTGGAACCACTAAAGAACTGGTCGTTATTTTGTTGCGACTCATGACCTACTAAAGCCGACACCTCATGCAAGCCAAACTCCTGGTTATAGTTCAAAACCTGGTTGAATGAAACAGTGCGGAACTCATTCGCAGTGCGGCCTGCTGTACCACCTGCAGTAACACCATCACCCACAATACGGTTCTGGAAAGTTTGAGTGCTGGTATTGTTTAAATCAATACCTGCATTGCCAGTGAGCGTGAAATATTTTAAAAACTTCGTTTCGATGAAAGTACGTGCAATAATGCTGTTTCGTTTATCAATACTTTCATTCAACATCGTTTCATAAATAATATGACGACCGGGTGAAGCACCGGCAGGCCTGTTGATAGAACCCGGGTGAATACCATAATCATAATATTGATTGCCGAATGGATCACGAATAGGGTCACCTGTTGCATCCCATGCACGTACAGGATATATAGGTCCCATTCCTCTTGCAAACACAAACGGATTAATGAAGGTGTTAGAACCATCGCCGGCAGCCTGATTAGAAGTTACCATGGCAGCGGTTAGGTTAATACCGGTTTTCAACCACTCTTTTACTTGTGAGTTAACCGCAATACGTGCGTTTACACGCTGGTAATCCGATTTGGTTACAAAGCCTTTGTCATCGAGATAGTTCAACGAAAAATAGTAATCAGATTTATTGATTTTTGACGACAAATTGAAACCAACTTCATTGCGCATACCGTTCCGTTCGATCGGTCCATACCAATCAAAGTCGTTGTATTGAAGATCTGCATTGGGATTCATTAAACCATTTACATCTACTATCTGATTATTTGGTACGCCAAATGGGTTGTAGATCAATTGTGCGGCGATACCATTGGTAGCATTTTGTGCGGCAACAGCTTCTGTTTGGCCTGTACCTGTTGTAGGAAACATTAAACCATGTTTCATGGCCTGCCACATCAGCGGGTAGTACTCATACGCACCTACACGGTCGTATTCAGCAATACCTCTTTCTGAAAAACCAGTGTTCACAAATACATTCACTTTAGGAGTACCTGCTTTACCTCTTTTGGTAGTAATCATTACCACACCATTGGCAGCACGTGCACCATACAGCGCTGTGGAAGATGCATCTTTCAACAACGAAATACTTTCGATATCGTTGGTGTTAAGATCGCCGATAGCGCCACCATAAGGGAAACCGTCAACTACATACAAAGGAGCGGAGCTTGCATTTACTGAACCAAAACCTCTGATACGCAACGCTGCAGAACTACCAGGTTGACCGTTGCCCGAAGTGGCAGCAATACCTGGTGCAGCACCTGCAAGTGCCTGCGATAGATTGGTGGTAAGCCTGTTCTCCAATTGTTCTGCGCCAATTTTAGACACAGAACCTGTGATCGACTCTCTTTTTTGAGTGCCGTAAGCAACTACCACTACTTCTTCCAATGATTTTGCAGTGGAGGTCATAGCAACATTAAAGGTTGTTCTGTTACCAATAGCAACCTCAACCTCTTCAAAATCGAGAAATGTAATCACTAAGGCTTTTGCTGAAGCAGGTACGTTTAACTTGAAAGTACCATCTGAAGATGTTGTTGTACCAACACTTGTTCCTTTTACAATAATCGAAACACCAGAGAGTGGTGTCCCATCTTTTTCGTCTGTAATTTTTCCGGAAACAGACTTTTCCTGTGCCATTATGTGTAATGAACACAATAACAGCAGAACCACAGTAAGCAGTTTTCTCATGCAGATTTCGTTTAGTTTGTTAAAAAATGGTGGTGAATTCAAGAGAAGCTGAGAACAAGCAATCGAATAAGAGTATCATAAGGTTGGTGGGCAATTTATTTGGTTTTCGTTAAAAAAAACAAAATAAATTATGAACGGTATTAACTAAAGGACACGCAACAAACAAAAATGCTGCATGAAACATAAAATCAATTTAAAAAAACTCTTCGTGTTGAACATCCGTATCTATTAGATAGGAAAAGTTCAACAAGTATAATTCAGACAAGTCCTGTAGCACCAAATAGACAAATGGAACGTACTACAAATGATGACAGTTTAAAAATTAATCCTGTTCGAAATAACATAATAGATTACAGACGAATGTTACCACAAAAATATGGATTCGTTTAAGTTGATAGATTTGTATAACATGAGGACTGAGTAAATCACTTTCCATCCGGAATCATTGTGGCAATATTTTTGAAACCCTTTTTCAAGTACCACAAACAAATCACTCATCTTCATCCTCAACAATTTCCTGCACCCGCCCGATCTGCCCATCCTGCAAACGTACTTTAATACCACGGTGATGGGTAGGCGCACTGGTGAGCAGATCTTTTACAATGCCTTCTGTTAATATGCCGGTACGTTGATCTTTTTTTAATACAATGAGTACTTGCATACCTGGTTTAATATGTGCTCGAATGGTTCCTTCCATTTTTGTAATTATCAAGAGTTGTGATTATTGAATAAAATCTTCCCGCATAGGACTAAACACATCGATGAGTATGCCTTTCTCCAGGCACACAACACCGTGTTCAACATTCGACGGAATATGAAAACCATCACCCGCCGTCAGTACTTTTCTTTCACCTGCAATCTCTACTTCAAACACGCCACTCTCAATATGGGTTAGTTGTACATGCACATGTTTATGTACAGCCCCCACAGCGCCTTGTTCAAAATCTACTTTCACAAGCATCAATGATGGATCGTACGCCATGATCTTGCGACGGATACCATCGCCGGCAGGCTGCCATTCCAATTGTTCGTTTTTAATAAATCCGGCTTGTTGCATAGTGTAAAAATAAGTATCTCTTGAAACGATGCCCGCCTTTTTCCTTTTTCAAAAAGAGTTTTGGCATGCAAGATTATACGTGCAGGTTTAAATCAGAGTGGATTTAGTCAAGAGCATGATTAAACAATTGCTATTTCATCAATACAATTTCCTAAATTCATTTCTCACCAAAGAAAAGGAGGTATTCATGAAATCTACAGATCAATCATGGACGCCATCGGTTATTATCGGGTAACCGGGCTTTCTCCATTCGAATAATCTGGGCTCGAGGAGAGCCAAAGCCACCAATTGTATTGGTGGCTTTTGTTTATTGATGATTGCTTCTTATTTCTGACAATGAAATTAAATCCTCTGGTGTTTTGGCAACCCCCGGAGGATTGTTTGGTATATTACTCCGGCCATCCACTCTTATCAATATTTGGAATAATGCGCAGCGCATTTTTATAATACACTTTCTTTAAAATAGCATCCGGTAAACCCATACCATACATTGGCCAGAAGGCATGGTATTTTTTGTGATAAGGAAAATATTCATCTTCCGTTTCCAGCACACGGAAATAGGTGGCATATTCAGAAGGTACCCAACTGTCTTTTCCAAACAAAATGCGATCCTGGTATTTGGTGAAGAAAGCCTTCGCCATTTTTGGTTGTCGGCCAATCTCTGCGATCACCGCACCAAACTCAACAACAACATTCGGCATTGCATCGAGAATACCGCTTAACTTTTGGAGATCATTCGGATACCAGCCAAAATGCGCAGCAATGAATGTTGTGTTCTTATGTTTTTTGAACAGATTATGTTGTTCGTTAATCAAGGTTTCAAACGGCACCGGATTATCAGCACCACGTTTACGGTTTGGGTTAATGATTAACTCCAGCCAACGTTCATTGGTATTATCCAACGGATCCCAAAACGATTTTGGATCGGCTGTATGGATGATGACAGGTATTTTTAATTCACCTGCTTTTTTCCAAACAGCATCCAGTCTTGCATCATCCACAGGAACACGATTGCCATTAATATCTTTTACGCTAAAACCAAGACTCTTGTAAATTTTTAATCCATTGGCGCCGTTCTTGACATCATCTTCCAGTTGCTTCGCCGCTTTTTCGCCCCAACCGGGTTCGCCCACACCTTTAAAATCTACATTGGCAAATACAATAAAGCGACCGGGTTTGTTTTCTTTAATATTCTTCGCAGCACCGCTGATCTGCTCACCACTGCCACCGCTCAGGTTCACCATTACCCGCATATTCAATTTATCCATTTCTGTGGTAAGCGTGTTAAGATCCATTGTGGGCATACGGAACTGATGATTGTGTACATCAATAAACGGGAATTTTGATTTGGTAACCGGATGCTGGGGAACCACTAATGTTGAAGGAGGATTATAACTTTCGAAATCAATTTTCTGTTGTGCACTTGCGGCTGTTGCCAGCAATAAAGTACCGATAAGAAAAACCTTGTGCATGTTGATGATTATTTTTGTGGTTCAAAGAAAGCAAGTTATCGAACAGAATCGTTTCCGCTTGTCATTTTTTAACAGGGTACAAATAAAAAGCCCGGAAGCAAGCCTCCGGACTCTATCGATCAAGCATGAGAAAACTTATTTTGCCATTGCTGCATTAATAGGCACACGATCGAGGTACTGCACTACACGGTCAATTTTATCGTTGGCATCAAAATGCTGCACAGTGTGTATTGACTGTATCATGCGTTTGCCGGTTTTATATTTTGCATTCGTACTATACCAACTGAGTAACCATACACCTGCAGCTTCTGTCGCCTGTGTTTGGTTTACTTTCACCGGCAACCATATTTGATTGGTAAAACTGATCGAGTCAATGTTGTTCGCTCTTCTGTCTTTCCAATATTGAACAACAGCAGCTTTTCCGACAATTGAGTCGCCATTGTTCCATTGCCACACAATGTTATCAGCCCAGTTGGATGACCATGCATCAATATCACCTGAGGTCATGCTGGCTAATCCGCTTTTCCCGATCTCAGTGTACTTGGGATCAGCAAATTCAGCAGGTTGGGCTTTGGCTTCGGTAGTGGCAGGAGTAGTTTCGGAAGCTTCGTCTGGTTTGGGGTTGTTGCAGGCTGCAAACAAAAGGAATGACATCATTCCAACAAGAAATCGTTTCATGTAAGATTGTTTTAAAATGTGAATAAGAAAGGGGAGATCAAAATATGGTTCACAATGTGCGGAAGGATAAGAAAGCTACTCAATAAAAATGGCATTGTCAATATCTGCTCAAAAGTTTGGGAGCAGTTTTTTAAGTAATCATAGTCAGCTTTCAGTTCTTAAATACTGACTGTGGTAAGCTTTTTTCTTGCGGACAATCATTCTTTGCCCCGTGCACCACTTCTACTTTTACTTCTGAAAAAAAGTTATTAAAAAGGAACGATTGCGAAAGCAACATGAGTTGGGAAGCGCAGTATTTCCTCTCAGTACATTCAAAAACTTCTAACAATGGCAACAGTTAAAAAACCAATCAAGTATGTTTATTCCTTTGGTGGCGGCAAGGCCGACGGGAATGAATCAATGAAAAATCTATTGGGTGGAAAAGGCGCAAACCTGGCCGAAATGGCGGGCCATCCGAACTTACGTTTACCGGTTCCTCTAGGCTTCACACTTTCTACTGAAGTATGTACCTATTATTATGATCATAAGAAAACCTATCCCAAGGTGTTAAACCAACAGGTGCAGGAAGCATTGTTGAAAATGGAAAAAATCACCGGCAAAAAATTCGGTGACGTAAAAAATCCACTGCTTGTTTCGGTACGCTCCGGTGCAAGGAGAAGTATGCCGGGCATGATGGAAACAGTATTGAATGTTGGTTTGAATGAAAATACCATCAAAGGAATTATTGAACAAAGCGGCGATGCCCGTTTTGCCTATGATGCATATCGTCGTTTGATTATGATGTATGCAGATGTGGTGATGGAAAAAGCCGGAGGTATTGAACCCAAAGGTGGAAAAGGTATACGCAAAGTATTAGATGAAAAACTGGAAAAAGTAAAACATACAAAGGGATATAAGTTCGATACAGATCTTACAGTTGATGAATTAAAAAAACTGGTGAAAGATTTCAAAGCAACGGTGGTAAAAGTATTGGGTAAACCCTTTCCGGAAGATCCATCTGAACAATTGTGGGGTAGTGTGGGTGCAGTGTTCAGCAGTTGGATGGGTAAGCGTGCCATTGAATACCGCCGCATTGAAAAAATTCCTGACGAATGGGGAACTGCTGTAAACGTACAAGCAATGGTGTTTGGAAATATGGGCGATAAAAGTGCAACAGGTGTTGCCTTTACACGCAATCCCGGCAATGGTGAAAATTATTTTTATGGTGAATACTTAGTGAATGCGCAAGGTGAAGATGTGGTGGCAGGTATACGCACACCCGCACCTGTAAATGAATATTCAAAAAATGCGCAGAGCGAACATTTTACTACACTTGAAAAGTTAATGCCTTCGCTTTACAAAGAATTATATGGTTATCAGCAAAGGCTGGAAAAACATTACAAAGACATGCAGGATATTGAGTTTACCATTGAAAATGGTACACTGTATATGTTGCAATGTCGTGTTGGTAAACGCAATGGTGTTGCAGCTGTTCGCATGGCAATGGACATGTATAAATCAAAATTGATTGATGCAAGAACAGCGATCCTTCGTGTAAGTCCGAATCAATTGGTGGAATTGTTATTACCCATGCTTGATCCGAAAGTTGAATTGATTCAACCGGTTATTGCAAAAGGATTACCTGCTGGGCCCGGTGGTGCAAAAGGCCGTGTAGTATTTACATCGGAAGATGCAGTTGAATGGGCATCAAGAGGAGAGAAAGTAATTCTGGTTCGTGAAGAAACATCACCTGAAGATGTAGATGGCATGCATAAAGCACAAGCGATTCTTACAACAAAAGGTGGTATGACGTCGCATGCTGCTCTTGTTGCACGTGGCTGGGGTAAATGCTGTATTGTTGGTTGTGGAGATATTGAAATTCATGCAAACACAAAAGTCTTTCATGCAAAAAATGATGTGATCATTAAAGAAGGTGACTGGATCAGTTTGAACGGTACCAAAGGGTTGGTGTATGAAGGCAGCATGGCATTGGTTGATATTGATATCGAAAAAAATGCTTCTTACAAAGAACTCATGAAGCTGGTTGATAAAACCAAACAGATTGGTGTGCGTGCAAATGCTGAAACTCCTGAAGATGCATCAACCGCATTTAAGTTTGGAGCAGAAGGTATTGGTTTGTTCCGCACCGAGCATATGTTTTATGGCGAAGGAAGTGAGCAACCATTGTTTCTCCTGCGTAAAATGATTGTAAGTAAAACAGAAAAGGAACGGAGAGATGCGTTGAATGGCTTGTTCAAATTCGTAAAGAAAGATATTAAGGATACACTGGAAGTAATGAAGGGAAATCCTGTTACTATCCGTTTACTCGATCCTCCGTTGCACGAATTTGTTCCGCATGATGCAGAAAAATTACAGGAGTTAAGTAAAGAGTTGGGTATCCGCATGAGTGTATTGAAAAGAAGGGTATTGGCGTTGCATGAAAACAATCCGATGCTTGGTCACCGAGGTGTGCGTTTGGGTATTAGCTATCCTGAAATTACGGAGATGCAGATACGTGCCATCTTTGAAGCAACCGTTGAGTTAACAAAAAAAGGCAAGAAGGCATTACCTGAAATTATGATCCCGGTTGTTTGTGGTAAACATGAGCTGCGTCATCAGCGGGCTATTGTAAACCAGGTGTACAAAGAAACCTGCGAAAAAATGGGCGTTAAGAAAATACCTTACCTGTATGGAAGCATGATTGAAATTCCACGTGCTGCATTAAAAGCAAACAGCCTGGCAGAAGAAGCCGATTTCTTCAGCTTTGGTACCAACGATCTTACACAAATGAGTTTTGGTTTCAGTCGTGATGATATTGGCGGCTTCTTGCCGAAATATCTTGATCTGAAATTACTGCCATCAGATCCATTCCAAACGATTGATCAGAGTGGAGTAGGTGAACTCATCAAAATTGGTGTTGAACGGGGACGGTTAACAAAACCCAATCTCAAGATCGGTATTTGTGGTGAGCATGGTGGTGATCCGGAGAGTGTGATCTTCTGTCATAAAATTGGAATGAACTATGTGAGTTGTTCTCCGTTCCGTGTGCCGATTGCCCGTTTGGCTGCAGCACATGCTGCATTGGAGTTCCCTCGAAAATAATAGCTATGCAGAACCATTTGTTTGATTATGACCCTAAAGAAAAAGGCCACCTTTACGGTGGCCTTGCTTTTTTAATTCAGTTGAAGTTGATCTTTTATTTCGTCCATATCAATGCCCATGTGGCTTTCATCATAAACACATTTTCCTTCTTTGATTACCAATATTTGTGGCGATTCGTGTTGAACAGAAAAACGGTCGGCAATGGAATTCGACAAGGATCGATAGGAGAGCAGATCCAAATAATAAAAAGGAGTTTCCTCGGGAGCTGTCGCCTTTTCCAAACGGTTTTTTGCAACTGAACTAATGCTGCAAGTTGTGCTGTGTTTGAAAATAACCTGTGGTTTCTCTTGCGATAAAAGAATAACCTGCTCCAACTCTTCGGTGGAACGTAACGGGATCCAATTCATGTAAAATTAATTTACTGTAATAACAGCTTACGCACGGAAAGGTTTATTGCTGGAACTGGTAGGACAACCCATACCACCTTTTTTGCTGCTGGCGCAAGAAGTAAATGAAACGGCTGCGATGGCAACCACAACGAGAGTAATCAGTACTTTTTTCATAAATAAAACGGATTTTGGTTCCGCAAAAATAACCATGTTTTTGAGAATTTCATCGAAATTACCTGAATTAAACGCTCACTAAGTGTATTTCAGTATCTGATGGTGGCTTTGTTTTAGCTATTTTTGCTCATGAGCCAACAGATTTCGATGGGTTTCGACGCTAATAACCAACCCGGTAACAATAACATGAGTTTACAACTGAACCGTCCGCTAGCCGTAATAGATCTTGAAACCACAGGTATAAATATCAGCAGCGACAGGATCGTTGAAATCGCCATCGTGAAAATTATGCCCGATGGCAGCCGCCAGGTAAAGCGCAAACTGATCAACCCGGAAATGCCCATTCCTCCCGGCTCAACCGAAGTACACGGCATCAGCAATGAAATGGTGAAAGATGCGCCAACGTTCAAACAGGCTGCCAATGAAATTAAAATGTTCATGGCCAATTGCGATCTGGCTGGTTATAATTCCAACCGTTTTGATATTCCGTTATTGGTTGAAGAATTTCTGCGTGCCGGTTTGGACATAGAATTGAACGATCGCTCATTGCTTGATGTGCAACGGGTGTTTCATATGATGGAGCAACGTACACTTAGTGCAGCGTATAAATTTTATTGCGATAAAGTATTGGATGGTGCTCATAGTGCAGAGGTAGATGCATTAGCAACCTGGGAAGTATTAGAAGCACAGGTAAAACGTTATCCGCAAATGGGTGCAAGTGTTGATGCCATTGTAAAGTTTACAGGCGAAGATCAGATCGTTGATTTTGCCCGGAGGTTTGTAATGGAGAATGGTGTAGAGGTTTTTAATTTCGGAAAACATAAAGGCAAGCCTGTAACATTGGTATTAAAGCAGGAGCCTCAGTATTATGATTGGATGATGAAAGGAGATTTTCCTCTGCACACCAAACAAAAGCTCACAGAAATATTAAATCGTACCCTGTTAAAAAAGAACTAAACGTTCTTGCAGCAGAAGAAGTTTTGTTTAAGGTTTTTGAAATCAACTAAATTGCAACGCAAACATTCAGATTGGAAAAACTCGTCATCATACCCACTTACAACGAAAAGGAAAATATCGAAAATATTATCCGTGCCGTTTTTACTTTACATGAAGGTTTTCATGTGCTGGTGATCGATGATGGTTCTCCTGATGGTACTGCACAAATTGTAAAGCAATTACAACCTTCTTTCCCCAATCAATTATTCATTGAAGAACGCAAAGGCAAACTTGGATTAGGTACTGCTTACATTCACGGTTTTAAATGGGCTATTGAAAAAGGGTATCAGTTCATTTGCGAAATGGATGCGGACTTTAGTCATAACCCGGCTGATCTTTCACGTTTGGTTGATGCCTGCAAAACAGGTGGTGCTGATCTTGCAATTGGCAGCCGCTATGTAACAGGTGGTGCTGTTGCCAACTGGCCGCAACGACGCATCCTGCTTTCAAAAGGCGCCTCTTTATATACACGCATGATAACCTGGATGCCTGTGATGGACCCCACAGCAGGTTTTGTTTGTTACAAACGTGAAACACTGGAAGCACTGAATTTAGACGGAATTAATTTTGTGGGTTATGCTTTCCAGATCGAAATGAAATTTGCTGCATGGAAATTGAAGTTTAAGATTACAGAAGTGCCTATCACATTTGTTGATCGCAAATTAGGGGCAAGCAAAATGAACAAAGGGATTGTGAAAGAAGGCATATTGGGCGTGTTAAAACTGCGTTGGCAAAGTTTATTCAAAGATTATCACGCAAGAATAAAAAGCAAAGGCGAATCGACTTCTAAATATTCATCTGATGATGTAGTTGCGCAAAGCAATCATTGATCTCTCCAATGCATCCCACAACCAAAGCTTTTTTACAATTACATGCTGCTGTTTTTCTGGCTGGGTTTACAGGTGTGCTTGGCCGTTTGATCGATTTAAACGAGGGCTGGCTGGTATGGTACAGGATGTTGCTTTCATCGTTATTGTTACTGCTCATCTTTTTGATCCGCAAACAATCGATCCGTATTGAACGAAAGTATTTACTGCAATGTGTAGGCATCGGTGCACTCATTGCTTTGCATTGGGTATTCTTTTATGGCAGTGTGAAGTATGCGAACGTGTCAATTGCTTTGGTTTGCTTTGCAGCCACCGGTTCATTCACTGCTTTTCTTGAACCACTTTTGCATAAACGAAGATTGGATTTGGTTGAAGTATTGTTGGGCCTATTGGTATTGCTCGGCATTTATCTCATTTTTCATTTTGATACAGAATATAAAACAGGCATTTTACTTGGCGTTGCTGCAGCATTTCTATCGGCATTGTTTCCCATATTTAATAAACGCTTGATTCAACATATTCCTGCTGCTAACTTAACACTATATGAATTGGGTGGGGGATGGTTGATGTTGAGTTTATTGTTGCCGTTGTATCTGCAATTTTCTCCTGCAGAGAAATATATCCCTTCGTTGAATGATTGGTTCTGGTTGCTGATGCTTGCATTGTTCTGCACGGTATTGGCTTTTCAATTATCAGTGAATGCATTGAAAAAGATATCACCGTTTACTGCAAATCTTACTTACAATCTTGAGCCTGTCTACGGAATTCTGCTTGCATTTTTATTGTATAATGAAAACAAAGATTTAGGCAAAGGATTCTATTGGGGAATTCTTTTGATTGTTGCAAGTGTGGTGATACAAACTGTTCGGGTATGGCAGGAGAAGAGAAGTGCGAGGTAAGAAGTACGAGGTACGATTGGCGTGATTCTGTTGAATCTTTACATCAATTGCTTTGATATCTCGTACTTCTTACCTCTTACTTTGTATTTAAATTTAGAACTCAATTATAAAACCAATCGTTGGAGTTACACTTGGATCGTTGTTCTGCAGAATAACAGGAATTGCATTGCTGCCATCTGCTGCAACAGGTCGTCCGTTTGTTGTTGCAAAGCCGCTGTTATTGGCAGTACGTTGAAATGTGTACTGTGGAAACGCCGGACTTTTTGCGACGTACCAGTTACTTACATCAAGAAATACATCTAACGTTAAGCGTTTAAAATTCCACTTCTTATCAATACGCACATCACTTGAGTTAAAAGCTGTCAAACGGTTTTGATTCAAACGTGGATAATCAAGAATACCTTCACCTGTGCTGAGATAATTCTGGCGACTTGCAGTTTCATCAAACGGAGTAAACGGAGCACCGCCCTGGTAACGGAATTTCAAACCGAGTTCCCAGTTTCGTGGAAATTTATAACCCCATGTTACACTCAGCAGGTGACGGTTATCCCATGCACTCGAAACATATTTTCCATCTACGCCACTGAATTGACTGATGAACAAGGTGTAACTGAACACTCCATAAAAACGCTTCGTTAATTTCTGTTGTGCAAAAAACTCAACGCCATAAGTTCGTCCTTTACCTGTGCTCACAATATCTTCATTGCCGAGAATATTAAAATCGCCGCCCTTGTTTGCAAGGTTAATTCCATCACGCACACTCACCGGCATATTACCATACTGTTTGTAGAAACCTTCAATTGTAAAACGTGTTGTGTTCTTCGGTAAATATTCAAATCCCACCACATAATGATCGCTGCGCAGATAATTTGCATCACGGTTTACATAGTCGCTGTTGTTATTCTGAAAACCGAGAATAGTATAAGGAGCCAAACGATAGTAACGGCCCACACTTGCATTCACCGTCCACTGATCGCTTAATACATAACTCAATCCTACACGTGGGCTGAATGTTTGAAATAAATTCATTCCTTCATCGGTAAATGTATTTCCATCCATGCGCACGCCAACGTTTACGCCTAAGCGATCATCAAAGAAACGTTTACCTGCCTGTACAAATCCACCCAGCTTTAGAAAACTTTTTGATGTGTTGAAATTGGCTTTCACTTCAGGTTGAACAAGATTGCCTAAGGTATCTCTTACCTCTGCACGGATGCGTGCAAACCCTTCGTTACTGAATTGCGGATTTTGTAAAACAGCTCCATAACTCAACTTCCACCCATTCAGGGATTGATTAACATCAAACCGTAATTTATTTTCTGTTTCGTTTGATGTAACATCTAATGATTGTTGTGCAGGAGTGGGATTGAGGTTATCTTCAAATCTTGTAATGTTATTGTTGAATGCGTTACGGCTGATGGCCAAATTCCAGAAACCATTTTTGATATTCCGTTTCAATGCAGCACCTACAGTATAATTCCATTGATTGATATTCGGATTACTGTTAAGGATGTATAATTTTTCCGGTGTTGCTTCTGATGGTGCGGCAAAACTGAATTCATCAATGGCACCAACACCCAAAACGGTCAATGTTGTTTTCTTATCAAATTGATGCGTCACCTTGTATTGAAAATCCCAGTAGTTGGGGCGAATAGGAAGGTCCAATGCCTGAAATAAAAACTGCAGATAACTACGGCGTGCACTTGCAAGAAAAGTCGTTTTCTTGTTCTTACTTAAGGGCCCTTCTAATGTGGCAGCAAGTTCCGTTGCACTTAAACGGACATTACCTTGTACACGATTTGTGTTTCCTCTTTTTTGCTTGAATTCAAATACACTGCTAAGTGCATTGTCAAAACGGGCATCAAACGCTGAAGAACTGAGTTTTACATCTTCAATAAAACTCACATTCAAAATACCTGTTGGTCCGCCACCTGCGCCTTGTGTAGCAAAATGGTTGATCACAGGAATTTCAATTCCATCTAAATAAAAAACATTCTCACCGGGGCCGCCACCACGAATAATAATATCGTTACGGAAACCACCAACGCTTCCAGCTGTTCCGCCAACACCGGGCAGCGTATTGATCACTCGACTGATATCGAAATTACCGCCGGGATTTGCTTTGATCTCTTCAGTAGTTAATCGTTGCACACTCAAGGGCGTTTCAAGCGTTGCAACTTTTGCTGTACGTCTGCCTGTAACCGTTATCTCGCCAATCGATTTAATTTCTTCTTCCAGTTCAACGGTAACACTTGTTTCATTACCAGAGGTGAGAACAATGTTATAAATGCTGTAAGGCTTGTATCCAACCTTTGTGAAAACAATATTATACGATTTAGGATCGATATTGCTAATACGGAAACGACCAAGGGAGTCGGTAACAGCTCCCCATTCTGTGTTTTCAACTTTTACAGAAACAGCATCTAACGGAAGCTGTGTTGATTTGTCAATAACTGTACCTGCAACAATGCCTTTATTTTGTCCAATAGCCACAAATGGAAAAAGAGCGATAAGAATTGGAAGGAGTATTTTTTTCATATTTCGTAGTTCGAAACGCAAATATATAAACTATTTAATTATTTAAATAAATTATTTAAATTTTGTAATAAAATGTATATTTGATTTATGCAAACAGATATGTTACAACTCTGGAACCGATTTGTTCTGGAAAAGAATGAACAGAGTTATTCTGCTTTTGGAGTATGGTTGATCAAGAACGAAGAAAATTTACTTGCCGGACAAAAACCGTTAGTAAGTAATGAGCCTGCCGCCCCAACTGCATTTTATTCTGATTCTGCTTTGGCAGGAATGCTGATAGGCCGTATGTACAGGTTTGTGAAAGTGAAGATGAAGCCACGATTGAAAAAAACAGGTTTTTCAAATCTCGAAGAGTTTATCATCATGGGACATTTGTTTGGCAAAGAGCCACAACCCAAAGTGGAGGTGCTGAAGCAAACTATATCTGAAATTGCTGCAGGTTCGCAAATGATCGATCGCCTGGTTGTAAAAGGACATATTAAAGAACAAAGTCATCCGGTTGATAAAAGAGTAAAATTGATCACACTTACAGCGAAGGGATCAAAACAGTTATTACAGCTTTTTCGTGAGCTCGATCAGATAGAGGATGTACTCGGTGATTTGAGTAAGCAGGAACGGGAAACAATCGTAATGCTTTTGCAGAAACTGGATCTTTATCATTCAGACCTGAACGGAATTGAAACAATGGCGAGCAAGTAATTCCATCCTTCAGGTTCACCACTTATAAAAACCGGACAGTTTTTTCTGAACTTTCCGTTACTTTCCCATTCCAAACAATACTGTTATGAAGAAAATGTTTTTTCTGTTGCTGGCATTTATAGCCGTGCAACAAATTTCCGCTCAAAAAAAGCCTCTCGATCATTCGGTGTACGACCGCTGGCAAAGTGTACAAGGTGCCCAGATCAGTGATGATGGCAAATGGGTCGTGTACATGGTTAATCCGCAGGAAGGCGATGGCGACCTCATTATTCAATCGACTGATGGCAACTACAAAAAAACAATTGCCCGTGGTTACAGTTCCATTATTACCAACGACAGTCGTTTTGTGATCTTCAAGATCCGTCCGCTGTTTAAAGACACACGTGATGCAAGGATCAAAAAGAAACGTCCGGATGATATGCCAAAAGATAGTTTGGCGATTATCGAATTCGGAAAAGAAGATGTGTGGAAAGTGGCACGTGTAAAAACGTTTAAAACACCGGAGAAAGGAAATGGCTGGGTAGCTTATCATATGGATAAAGCATTACCTGAACCGCCAAAGCCTGCACCCAAACCCGATTCACTTACACAGATCAACAAAATGGTTTCTATGGCCGATTCGTTGATGCGTGTTGCTGACAGTTTAAAGAACAAAGCAAATGAAGCAAAGACGAAAGGGTTAATGGTGTTGCAACCGGCAAAGGGTGGGGCAAGACCTCCTGCAAGACCGGCTGGTGAACCTGTAGAAGAAGGCACCGAGTTGGTTGTACGCAATACACAAACCGGCGAAGAGAAAAAGTTTAAGCTGGTGAATGAATATTATTTCAGTGAAAACGGAAATACATTGATCATTGAAACAAGTAAAAAGAATGGCGATACATTAAGTAAGGCCGCTGTTCTTTGGATGAATACGGCTACCGGAAAAGTAGATACGGTATTGCAGGGTTTTAATGATGCAAAAAATTATGCGCTGGATGTTGCAGGCTCTCAACTTGCGTTTGTTGCAGAACGTGACAGTGTAAGCAAAGCATTACGTAAGTTTTACAAACTCTGGTATTTTAAACCTGGAATGGATAGTGCCCGTTTGCGTGTTGATCGCAATACTACCGGTGTGCAAAAGGATGTAACGGTGAGTCCCGATTACCAACCAAAATTCAGTAAGAAAAGTGATCGTTTGTACCTTGGCCTGGCACCAATTCGTCAGCCGAAGGATACATCGTTGGTTGACTTTGAAACAGCACGACTCGATATCTGGCATTACGATGATGATCAGCTTCAACCACAACAATTGGTTCAACTGAATATGGAATTACGCAGAAGTCATCTCGCTGTTTTATATGGCGATGCTACTGCAGTTACCATGTTGAGTGATGCTACATTGGATCGTGTATCAACTACTGATGAAGATGATGCAGATGTAGCTGTAGGATTCTATAGCAAACCTTATCGCAAACAAAACCAGTGGGAACAGCATAATTACAATGATCTGTATTTGGTGAATGTAAAAACCGGCGAACGAAAATTGATCGCAAAAAAAATACGTAGCGGCAATATTTCTCCAAAAGGAAAATTTGTTGCCTGGTTCGACTGGAAAGCGCATCAATATGTAGCATATGATGTAGCTACAGGTAAAACAGCTGTGCTTACAAAAGATATTAAAGTACCGTTGTTTGACGAAGATGATGATCATCCGGATGATCCACCACCACATGGTGTAATGGGCTGGCATGAAAATGATGCAGCATTGTATGTGTATGATAAATTTGATATCTGGAAAGTTGATCCAACAGGAAAAGAAAAACCTGTATGTATTACCAATGGCGTTGGCCGAAAAAAACAATTGACATTCCGCTACAGCGAACTTGATCGTGAAGAACGTTTTGTAAAAGACGGGCAAACATTACTGCTCGGCGTTTTTGACAATAAAGAAAAAGGATACGGATTAATGACTCATAAACTTGGTAGCAGTTTCGCACTCAATGAGTCATTGCCTGTAACCAATCCTGCTGTGATCAATAGTGGTAATGTATTGAAAGGAAAAAATAGTGATGTGCTGGTATATACAGCCATGACACCACAAATGAGTGGAAGTCTTTTTACAACCACATTGAGTACTGCACAGAATCATAAAGCTTCTAAGCAATTGAGTTCAGCTAATGAACAACAGAAAGATTACAACTGGTACACCGTTGAATTACATAAATGGAAAATGTTTGATGGTAAAGAATCAGAAGGTTTGTTGTTCAAGCCGGAGAATTTCGATCCCAACAAAAAATATCCGGTGATCTTTTATTTCTATGAGCGAAATTCAGATACACGTTACAGTTACCGCACACCGGCACCAAGTGCATCAACCATCAATATTGCTTATTTCACGAGCAACGGTTATTTGGTATTTGATCCGAATATTTATTACAAGGACGGAGAGCCGGGCGAAAGTGCATACAACTCTGTTGTAAGTGCGGGCAAGTATCTCAGCAAAATGAAGTTTGTTGACAGTACCAAAATGGCCATTCAAGGACAAAGCTGGGGTGGTTACCAGGTTGCGTATCTTGTTACACGTACCAAAATGTTTGCTGCAGCGGGAGCGGGTGCACCGGTAGCAAATATGTTCAGTGCGTATGGCGGTATCCGTTGGGGTGCAGGTATCAGCCGACAATTCCAGTACGAACGTTCTCAAACACGTTTGGGTGCAACGCCATGGCAACGTCCTGATCTTTATACCAAAAATTCACCGTTGTTTAAAACAGATAAAGTAACAACACCATTATTATTGATGCATAATGATAAAGATGGTGCTGTACCCTGGTACCAAACCATTGAATTCTTTTCAGCATTGCGTCGTTTAGATAAAAAAGCATGGTTCCTGCAATACAACGATGAAGATCATAACCTGGTTGAACGCCGAAACAGAAAAGATCTTTCTGTTCGTTTAAGTCAGTTCTTTGATCATTATCTCAAAGGAGCACCAATGCCCGTATGGATGAAAGAAGGTGTACCTGCGGTGAACAAAGGAATTGATTGGGGATTTGATATCAAATAATTGAATCTGAATTGTACATAAAAAGCCGGTTGTAATAACCGGCTTTTCTTTTATCTTGCTTTGCATCAATTGCACGAACATGTTTCCAAAGCTTAAGCTTTCCTATAAGGCGTCGGTAACAATACTTTTTTGTCTTGTTGCACTTGAAATTCTCTTTACTACTTTTTTACGGGCAACGCTTTTATCGCCGGTGATGAATGGCGTGTTGTTGTTTGTAATTTCGTTATTGATCGGCTTGTATCCATTTATTACAACTACAGAAGCTCCTGATTCAGCAACAGGCTTAAGCAGGCAATCGCAGCAATTTAGAAATTACGGCTGGTGGTTTTTCGCAGCATTGAATTTTGTTTTCTGGGCCAGGTATCTTAATCTATATCCGGTAAACGTTACTGATTCAGATGTGATTCCGCAAATTGAAATGCTGGTAAAACGTCAGCAACAGGGTGTATTCCCTTACACAGTGATCCGTGATTGGGGGTATGACTTTTTCCCAACCTATTTGCCTTTTACATGGTGGCCTTTTCATATCACCGAATTTATGATGGTTGATTACCGCTACCTGGTTTTTGGAAGTTGGCTATTGCTATTATTTATTTTTTCGAAACAACTGGAAGAAGATAATAATGCAGACCGGTCAGATTTTTTTCTGTTTCTGTTACTTCAATTACTGTTCTGGGGTTATCTGTTTGCGTCTGATCTTTCGTTCATGCGTACGGTGGAATTAATGATCGCTTCTTACTATGCGTACTTCCTCTTTTCATTGGAAAAAAGAAAATGGTGGATGATCGGCGGCACATTATTGCTTTGTCTGTTATCCCGTTATTCAATTGTGTTGTGGTTGCCATTTCTCGTATTGTTGCTTGCAAAAAAAGATGGCGTGCCTTCTGTTTTTAAATGGATCGGATTTATTGTGACGGGTGTATGCCTTTTGTATGTGGTTCCTTTTCTTTTAAAAGACCTCAGTATTTTTTTACGTGGTGTACAAACCTATACTATTGCCGGGATTGCTGAATGGAAAGGGCAGGCATGGCAGGCGCAGGGTGAGAAACCGTTTCAACTATTCCGTGGAACCGGATTGGCAGGTTTTTATTATGATCGTTCATCGGGAACGGTTGAGGAAAAACTGGGAACGTTTAAAACAATTCATCTGGTACTATCGCTCAGCACCGTATTTCTCTTGGCAGCATGGTACTGGTTACTGGGAAAGAAACAAAAGCTGTACGTTCCGCTCGTTGCGGCTGCAGCTTTAAAAATTTACATGGCTGTTTTTTATGGGTTTGTACTCATCCCATATGTGTACCTGAATATTGTTCCGTTGATCAGCTCCGTGTTTGTATTGTATTACATCAGGCAGCAGTCAAGAATTTCACAAATCTCCGTTTAGCAATTGGCAGAAATGTTTCTTCAACCGGGTAGGAGAGATTTGTTTCTATACTGTACACAGCAGGATTTGGCAATTCTGTTTTATTACGAATGAGTTCGCCTTTAATACTTTCGTAGGTGTTCACAATATTACTGATCCATGAATCAACAAAACTGGTTTTGAGTGTGCGGTATTGCTCATCGTGCCGTTCAAAAAAACTGAGACGATATTGATACACTTTTGTTTGTTTTTCAGTTGCACTTCGTAAGAACAAATAACCTTCTCTTGTATCAAGCGGGAGAAGACCAATCGGTGAAATCGAAATACTTTGCTCCACCATTTCATAAATTTCTGTTCCTTTCGAAATTGTGGATTTCATTGTAGCAATTGAATAATGCATGATCGTTTCCAGCTCCTGCATAAGCTCATCATCTTCGATCATCTGTTCATACAGCAACTGCAGTTTTTCAATTTGTATACCGGTGAGTTTTTTGGGAAACTGCTCCTGCAGGTATTTTTTATTTTCCCGGAAAGCCACCAGGTTGTTATAGTGAAAGATCACATCGGCCAATTGCGGATAGAGTTTGGTTTCATTGAAATGTTTATTTACTTCCTGCAAATAGGCGAGCAGTGTATATTTCTTTAGCTCAAAATCAATGAAGCCATCGGCAAACCAGGTTTCGGATAAAGTCTTCATACTTGAGGGGTTTACTGGGTTTTTGTTCCTTAAATTTACAAAACACATTCAATAATTAAAAACCTTGTTTCATGTCAATTGCCGTAAAACCAAACGTATCATCAATTTTAACGATTAGTTTATGCCTCATCCTGTTTACATCGTGCAGCCGAAATACCTATTACATTGTACGCCATGCTGAAAAAGCAGCAGCCAATGCAAACATGAGTAGCGATGTTCCATTAAGTGCAGAAGGCGAACAACGGGCACAAAATCTGAAAACATTATTGCAGGATAAATCATTTGCCGCCATTTTTTCAACACCTTACATCCGTACAAAATCAACAGCAAAACCGTTAAGTGAAGCAAAAGGAATTCCTGTACAATTATATTCACCAAAAGATACCGCTGATCAATTTATTGCCCGTGTAAAAACAATTCAAAAAGGAGATGTGTTACTCGTTGGTCATTCAAATACAGTAGATGATCTGGTGAATAAAATAATGGGGCAATCGCTCTTAACCGATCTTGCTGAAACAGAATACAACAATCTGTTTCTCATCAAACGGAAAGGAAAAAAATATACGTTCGAACGCACAACATTTTAATTGAGCTGCATAAAAAATCCCGATTCAATTGAATCGGGATTTTTATTTTTATTAATAAATGCTATTATAAATCTCTGTCAGGATTAAAATTCTGCAACTCATTTGCTACTGCAGTTAAGAATGTAGCACCGAGGCTGCCATCAATAATCCGATGATCATAACTCATACTTAAATACATCATGTGGCGGATGGCAATACTGTCGCCCATTGGTGTTTCTATCACCACCGGTCGTTTCTTAATAGCACCGACAGCTAACACAGCAACTTGTGGCTGATTGATGATCGGAGTGCCCATCAAACTTCCAAACGTACCAACATTGGTCATTGTAAATGTGCCACCAGTTGTATCGTCGGCTTTTAATTTACCGTTGCGTGCACTATCAGCTAAGTTGTTCACCTGTTTTGTTAAACCAACAAGATTCAACTGATCTGCATTTTTAATAACAGGTACAATTAAGTTACCGCTTGGTAATGCTGTTGCCATACCAATATTGATATCTTTCTTCACAATAATGCGGTCGCCATCAACAGAACTGTTGATCAACGGATATTTCTTGATGCACTTTACAATTGCTTCAATGAATAATGGTGTAAACGTGATCTTTGTTCCTTCACGTTTTTCAAATTCCTTCTTCATCTTATCACGCCATTGTACCAGGTTGGTTACATCGGCTTCGGTAAAACTTGTTACATGCGGACTGGTTTGTTTGCTTCGCACCATATGGTCAGCAATCAACTTGCGCATGCGATCCATTTCAATGATCTCTACATTACCACTGTAAACAGTTGGCGCCATTGATGGAGCAGGAGCTGGTTGTTGCTGTTGCACAGGTTGTTCAACTCTGTTCATTGGTACAACCAATACATCATCATTACTTGCAGTTTGTGGCGAATAGCTTGTAGCTCCACCTTTTCTCGTGCTTACGTACTGAAGAATATCTTTTTTTGTAACACGACCTTCGTTGCCCGTACCGGGAATTTTTTCCAGTTCAGCCATACCAATTCCTTCCTGTGCAGCTATATTCAATACAAGTGGAGAATAAAAACGAATCCCGTTTGCCGGAGCACTTACTTTAGCACCTGCCGGTTGGTAAGGAATATCTTCATCGATCACTTCTGCATTTACTGATTCAACTACCTGTGCCGGAGCAGGGGCAGGAGTTGGGGCAGATGATGTTGCTTCAGCAGCACCTGTTTTAATACGTGCAATTACAGCACCAATGGGCACCACATCATTTTCGCTGAACAATACTTCACTTAACACACCTTCAGCAGTACTCGGCACTTCACTGTCAACCTTATCAGTTGCAATATCCAGTACCGTTTCATCCATTTTAATACTGTCGCCCGGTTGCTTATGCCAACGTAAAATGGTAGCTTCCATAATACTTTCGCCGAGTTTGGGCATTACTAAATCAACTAAAGCCATAATAATTTGAAGTTTTATTTTTTTGTTGACCAGCAACAGAAATTCTGTTGTTCACCGGTTGCGTCGCACTCTTGTACAACAACAAAGCCATCAGCTTTCTGAAAAGCCACCCGATAAACGTGGACAAACAATCGTTAATAGGCGTCAAAGGTAAGGATTGGGGACTTATTTATCTTTCTCTCCCTCAATAAACTGGAACAGCATCAACATGGCATTGGCAGCTGTTAATTCGATGTTCCGCAGCCGGTCGAATCGAAAGTATAATTTCTTCGCTATCATTTTTTCCCTTGAACCAACAGCCACCCACACTGTGCCAACAGGTTTATCATCGGTTCCGCCACCGGGGCCCATCACACCACTCGTAGCAATTCCATAATCGGCTGTGGTTTTTCGCAACAAACCCTCGAGCATTTCAGTAACTGTTTCTCCACTCACAGCTCCTTTTTGTTCCAATGTTGTATGTTGCACACCCAGTATATCTTCTTTTACATCGTAAGCATAGGCAACCACCGTTCCTTTGAAATATTCTGAAGAACCGGGAATGGCTGTAAGTAAATGTGCAATATATCCACCACTACAACTTTCAGCAGTAGCCATCGTTTTCTTTCGGCTCAGCAGCAGTTGGCCCAACGCTTTTTCCAAAGGGATATCTTCATTCACAACCATAAACTCACGCACTTCGTTCTGCAATTGTGCAAACTGACTGTCAAGTTTTTCTTCCAGTAGTTCTTTCTGTGTACCGGTTGCGGTTAAACGCAACCGCACCATCCCATAATTTGGCAAGTAAGCCAGCTTTATGTGAGCCGGCAATGCCATTTCCCACTGGTTAATTTTTTCTGCGATAAACGATTCGCCAACACCAGCTGTTAACAAGGTGCGGTGCAGAATAAAAGGCAGTGTGAATTCCTGTTGAATAAGCGGCAATACACTTCCGGTCATAATGCCTTTCATTTCATGTGGCACTCCCGGCATTGATATATATATACGATCTCCTCTGCGAAACAACATGCCCGGTGCTGTACCACGTTTGTTCATGAGTACTTCGCACACATCCGGTACTTCAGCCTGTTTCATATTCCGTTCAATGATGGGGCGATTGAGCTTTCGAAAAATCGCTGTAACATGGTCCAACACCATTTCATTCACGACCATTTTACCGCCAAAATAATCACAGAGTAAAGGTTTGGTTATATCATCGGCCGTTGGCCCCAGTCCACCTGTAATCAGAATGATGTGAGATGCAGCTGCTTCTTCATCCAATGCCTGCCATATATCTTCCCGTGTATCACCAACCGCAACACGGCGTTTCACCCACACACCGATCTTGTTCAACTCCTGTGCCATCCAGGCACTGTTGGTATCAATCGTCTGGCCAATTAATAATTCATCTCCAATGGTAATGATGGAGGCATGGATTGCTTGCTGCTGCATGAAGAATATTTACAATGAATTTAGTTGAAATAAGGTGTAAGATGCTTTGTTAGTTCTGCCGGCATATTTGTTCTTGCCATTGTTTTCGCATCTAAAAAATACAGTACGATCCGGCCAATCGTTAATAATTTGCCTTCTTCATTCAACACTTCATGATGAAATTCGATCCGGTGATCGGTTGGTAATTCACGCAACTGTGTTTTGATCGTCAGCAGATCATCATACTTTGCAGGGCGGAGAAATTTGGTATGGAGTTCTACAATGGGCATCACAACTCCCATCTCTTCCATTTCCTTGTAGGTAAATCCCATTTCACGGATCGCTTCGGCTCTTGCCACTTCAAAATACTGAGCGTAGTTACCATGGTATACCACATTCATCTGATCTGTTTCTGAATAACGTACACGTATTGTTGTTTCGCTTGTAAACATTGCAGGCTGCAACAGATAGGTTGCTCTATTTTATTTGATCATACCATCCACACTTGCACGTCCGGGGCCACATAAAAGAATAACAAAAAAGCCGGTTAAATACAATGCTGCTGTTTCGCCTTTGGCAAAAAGGCCACTGTTATGCGATACGAAAAAAGCATATCCCATTGCAATGATCAATGGAAGAACAGTAAATCGGGTGAACAAACCAATAGCGACAAAAATGGAACAAAAGAATTCAGCAAATACAACCAACACAAGTGTTGCTGTACTGCCAATTCCGAACAGATTTACAAAGCTGTCTTTCTTGTCTGCAAAGTTTACCAGCTTATCGTAACCATAGTTTACGCACATGCTGATACCAAAAATCACACGTAATAATAAGAACGAAATGTTAAAAGCAGTTGCTGAATAATTGATCGATAAGAGTTTCTTCATACGAACGTTGTAGTTTAGTTATGAGAATGAAACGACACTACAATGGAGCGTTTCTTTCAAATGAATATTGATTTCTGGTTGCGAAATTAACGGAAGGCAGACTTTTATCCACAAAAATCTGGAATGGTGTTTGAAAGAGTATTGGACAAGTTACCTTTAGCCCGCTGAACGGACTTTAAGAGAATGGTTAAAATATTTACTAAAGATGAACGTTTACCCGCCAATGAACAGCCGCATAACTTACATTTTATTGACTTTTTTTTCCTGTTTCGCTTTACTGTCAACCGCACAGGTAACAGCAGTAAACAATGATCCTAATGCGAAATTCAAGCAAGCCCAGGAATATTTTTTGAACGATCAGTTTAGTCTTGCCATGCCGCTACTCCGGGAATTGAAACAGGAGGTGCAAAGCTCAAACGTACTAAACGAAGGTATTCAGGTACAGGAAATTGATTTTTATTTACTGGCATGTGGGTTACAACAAAACGATGAACGAGCTGTATTGCCGAGCAGAGAATTTATTACGGTGGTACATAACATGCCCCGTACCCAGCAATTAAGTTTTCATTTGGCCAATTACTATTTCAGGAAACAGGAATTTGTAGAAGCGCTTGAGTTTTATGAGCGTGCTGAAATTGCCAGTTTAAATAATGAACAGATATCCGAATCGAAATTTCGGATGGGGTATGCCTATTTTCATTTAAAGCGTTACCAGCAGGCAAAACCATTGTTCAATACCATTCGTCAGTTACCGGAGGATAAGCATTATCTCGATGCAAATTATTTCTATGGATTTATTGCCTATAACGACAAACAATACAATGAGGCATTAAGTTCTTTTGAAAAAGTACAAAGCCATCCTGAATATGGTAAGATCGTTCCGTTCTATATTGCATCGATCTATTATTTCCGTGGTGAAAAAGACAAAGCCATCAAGATTGCAGAAGAGGCAGTGAAGCGTCCCAACATTTTGTATGATCTCGAAATGAAGCAACTGCTGGGACATGCCTACTTTGAAAAGAAAGACTATGCACGTGCTTTACCCTTACTGGAAGCATATGTAAACAAAGCCGAAAAAGTTACACGACAGGATCTGTATGAATTAAGTTATTCTTATTATCAGGCAAATCAACTCAATAAAGCAATCGATGGTTTCAAACAACTTAGTGGTGGCGAAGATTCGTTGAGCCAAAGTGCCATGTATCTTTTGGGTGATGCTTATTTGAAAACCAATCAAAAAGAAAATGCCCGGAATGCATTTGCATTTTGTGCAGCAAACAGCAGTAATCAGCAACAACGGGAAGTTTCGCTTTTCAACTATGCAAAGCTTTCTTATGAACTCGGCTATCAAGGTGTAGCCATAAGTGAGTTCAAACGTTTTTTGAATGAATATCCACGAAGCACCTATAATAAGGAGGCAAAAGAATTACTGGTTGGTTTACTTACCGGTACCAGTAATTATAAAGATGCCATTTCATTAATGGAATCATTGACCGATCCATCTGAATCAACCAAAAAATTATATCCCCGAATGTTGTATGGCAGGGCAGCAGAGTTGATCAATGATGGTCAGTTGAACAGAGCCGATGAACTGCTGGATAAAATATTGAAAGATCCTTACAATGCTCCTGTACTTCCATTAACCAATTATTGGAAAGGCGAGATTGCTTATCGAAACGATCGACTGGATGATGCCATTCGTTTCTACGATAAGTTTTTGCAAAGTGGTAGTGGGGGAATGGGAGAGGCAACAGTAAAAGAGGCCAATTATAACATGGGTTACTGTTATCTGCGAAAAGAAAACTTTTTAGTGGCGCAGGTATTTTTTCAAAAAGCTGTTGGTCGTATTGCATTGAATTCTGCACCCATTGATCAGGATGCACATATCCGTTTGGCGGATTGCTATTTCATGCAGAAAAATTATACACAGGCGTCAAGCATGTATCAAAAAGCATTGGATTATTCATGGCCTAATGCTGATTATGCATTGTACCAAAAAGCCATGCTGGCGGGTATTAATAACAGCAAAACAAAAGTTGAACAGCTGTCAACGCTGCAACGATTGTATCCACGTAGCAACTTAGTGCCCGATGCCAATATGGAAATCGCCAAAACATATATGGCCGATGAAAAATTTCAGGCAGCTATTCCATATCTCAACAATGTGATCAGTACTCCTCAGAACACCGGCTTTAAACAAACGGCATTACTGCAATTGGCGGTTTGTTATTACAACCTTAACAAAAATCAAGAAGCACTTGATCAGTATAAAAAATTATTACAGCAATATCCTAACAGTGAAGAGGCAGGTTTTGCGTTGGAAAACATCCGTGCTATTTATGTAGAAACAGGAAGGCCGCAGGAGTACGAAGCCTTTATCCGTTCAACAGGAAAAAATGTATCGGCAAGCGAAGCAGATTCACTGGCATACGCTGCTGTTGAGATCAAATTGAATAATAATGATTGCACCGGTGCAATTGAACAGATCAATAATTATCTCACCCGTTTCCCAAATGGAACTAATGCGATCAATGCGCATTACAACAGAAGTGAATGTTACATGTTGCGCAAAGACTGGAAGAATGCGTTGCCGGGTTATGAATATGTGGCAAAAAAAGGCAACAGCCAGTTTGCAGAAAAAAGTGCATTTGTAGCTGCACGATCTTATTACTTCGAATTACAGGATTATGCGAAAGCGCAACCTTATTATGAAATATTACGAACTGTTGCCACAACCGATGAAAGCAGATTGGAATCGTTACGTGGATTGTTGCGTTGTCATTATCAGTTGAAAGAATATAAACAAGCTGCTGATGTTGCGAAAGATCTGTTGATTGCTAAAGGAGCAGGTAACGATGATAAAGCATTGTCGAATCTTGTTACGGGGCGTAACCACCAGATCAATGGACAATTTGATTTGGCCATTCAATCCTATCGTGCCGTAGTTGCCCTTAACAAAGGAGAGTGGGCAGCAGAAGCACGCTATGAAATTGCCAAATGTTATTTCGATCTCAACAGCTTTACAAATGCAGAAAAAGCAGCCTTTGAAGTGATCAATAAAAGCGGTTCGTATGATTTCTGGGTAACCAAATCCTATATCATGCTGGGCGATATTTATTTCAAACAGAAAGATTACTTCAATGCAAAGGCCACATTTCAGAGTATTGTGGAAAATGCAACGAACCCGCAATTGAAACAGGAAGCTGAATCGAAACTGCAACAGGTGATTGACGAAGAAAAACGCAATTCGAAAATAGAAGGATAAAAGAAAGTACAAAGTACAAAGTTAGAAATGGGAAGTAGGAAAAAGCAGAAGAATCAACAATGAACTACATGAACATGAACAAACGATTTATATTTTCATTGGCATTGTGTTTAGCAACCGGCGCAACGATTGCGCAGGATACAACCAGGAAACAATCGGTTGAAATTATTTCAGCATTTAAACCGGTGTTGAAAAATGCGGTGAAGCTGAATTTCAATGCAACACCGCCCGCACCTGAAACAGGTGCACCCAACCTGGCTTATAATATTCCGGTGCAGAATTTATTTTTCAACCTGCAACCGGTTGGATTAAAACCATTGCCTTTACAAATTGATTCAGCAGGACAAGCACACAACAGCAATTACATAAAGGTTGGCTATGGCAACTATAATACACCGTTAGTAGATGCAGGGTTTACATTAGGAGATGGCAAGAAAACCAACTTCACCTTGTTTGCCAATCATCTTTCCCAAAAAGGAAAGCTGCGTGTACAACGTTTCAGCAATACTGCTTTTTCAGCCAACATCAATACATTACTGAATCAAGTGGAAGTATACGGCAAGGCAGGTTATCAGAACCAGAACTTCTTTTTGTATGGACCGGATCCTGCATTTGTAAGCAGTAAAGATGATTCATTAAAAAAGCCATTTCAAACCATCAATATCCGTGCAGGTGTTCGCAATGCGTTTGTCAACCGTTTTGGAATCAGCTACAATCCTGACATTAATATTAATGTGTTTAGCGATACACGATCAACCGAAACAAACGGCATATTAGACCTTCCCGTGGATGTACGGTTTGGTACAAGCTTTGGAATGTTGATTCGTGGTAATGCTGATCTTACAACTTATACACCTACAGGCGGCACTACCTACAGCAACAATGTGTACTTTTTAAATGCTGCTGCAGTATTGAAAACCTCCCGGCTTTTCATAAAAGGGGGCATCCGACCCACCTGGGACCAAGGAAAATTAAATGTTTTACCCGATGTGTTGGTGGATGTGCATTTGCAGGAAAAGAAGATCATCCTCACCGGCGGATGGACAGGACATGTTCGTAAGAATACGTATCAATTCCTTGCTTCACAAAATCCATGGATCAATCAACCTTTATCGCAATACAACACCCGTATCACCGAATTTTATGGAGGCTTCAAAGGAACCGTTGCCAACTCATTTAATTACCGTGTGCTGGGTGGTTTTATTGAATACTTACACCTTCCTTTATTCAGCAATCATATTCAGCCAGGTTTGTTTGAAGTAGTGCGTGAAGGAAAATTGCAAGCATTGCATTTTCAATCGGAAGTTGGGTTTGTGCTGCAGGATCAGTTCAATGCAAGTGCCAAGATCGATATCTTCAATTTTGTGAGGCAACAGGATGAAGCAAGACCCTGGCATATTACTCCGATCGAATTAACGGCCGCACTTCGTTGGCAGCCCACTAAAAAGATCATGGTAAAAACGGATCTGTTTGGCTGGCAAGGTGCTGCCTACCGGAAAGATATTGCCGGCAACAGTGCACGTTTACCGGCTGTATTTGACCTGAATGCAGGCATGGAATTCAAGGTGCACCCGCTTATCAGCGTATGGGGACAGTTCAATAACATCTTCAACAATACCTACCAACGTTGGAATAATTACCAGGTAGTTGGATTTAACTTACTTGCTGGAATAAGGCTTACTTTTGACCAAAAGCAGAATTAGGATGGTTGATCTGATTGTACGGTTTCTTTCCACTCACAAACGGGTTTCATTAAAAGGCATCGGAAGTTTTTCGGTTGAGCATTTGCCGGCACGGTTGGATTTTCCCAACAGATTACTGCATGCACCTGAAACAATTCTCCATTACGCCGCTGAAGCTGAAGAGGATGCAGCCTTTGACCAATGGTTAGTGCAGGAGTTACGGCAATCAACAGACGAAATAAAAACACTGCGGCAAAACTTTACAGAAGAGTTTAAACGTATATTGAATAGCAAAAATGAAGTTGAGTTTACCGGACTTGGCCGTTTCGAGAAAGACGGAAATCAACTGATCCATTTTACATCAGCATTTGAAACAATCGTAGGAATGCCTGTTGTTGCAGAAAAAATTATTCGTAAAAACACGTCGCATTCAATACGTGTAGGGGAAGAGGAGAAAACAAACGTTGAGATGGAGGAATTACTGTTGCGTAAATACAGGAAACCCCTCAATCTTTGGTGGCTCATTGCAATTGCATTGTTCGTATCGGCTTTAGTTGCTATTTTGTTGTTCGCAACGAATCATTCACAGCAGTGGGGCAAGCAGGGAAACGAGCAAAAAATGACGCCGAACGAAGCACCCGCACTGTATAAAATGCAATAATCCATGACCCAAACACGAACTGCGCCATTTATGAGCCTACAAGTGAAGTACACTTATTGTCCGGTTTGCAAAAACAATGATTTCGAACCTGTTTTAACAGCATCTGATAATACAGTTACAAAAGAGTCGTTTACAATTGCCGAGTGTGGCATGTGTGGTTTACGGTTTACGTTAAATGCACCTGCTGAAGCAGCCATTCACAAATATTATCAATCCTCCGCTTATATTTCCCATAGCAATACAAAACGAGGCATCATCAATCTCTTGTACCACGGAGCCCGTTTTTTTACCATGATGTCGAAAGAACGATTGGTAAAGAAAGAGTCCAAGCGCCAGGTAGGTATGCTGCTTGATATTGGAAGCGGTACAGGCACCTTTGCTCACACCATGGAAAGGGCAGGCTGGAGTGTTACAGGACTGGAGCCCGACCCTGAAGCAAGGGCCCTGGCGGTAAAAAAATACAACTGCGATATTTATCCATCGGAAGATCTGTTTCGTTTGCCTCCTGAAACATATAGTGTGATCACCATGTGGCACGTATTGGAACATGTGCATCAACTGGATGATTATGTTCAACGAATCAAAGAATTACTGGCATCGAATGGCAAACTCATTGTTGCCGTTCCAAATTATACCAGCAAAGATGCGGCTGTATATGGAGCAGATTGGGCTTCGTATGATGTTCCCCGACATTTGTATCATTTTTCTCCAAAGTCGATGCGGGTATTAATGAAGCGCCACGGATTGCGTGTGGTCAAAACAAGACGCATGTGGCTTGATAGTTTTTATATTTCATTATTGAGTGAAAAGAACAGGGGTGGTTTTTTCCTGAGAGGCCTTTGGAACGGATTTGCTTCCAACCTCAATGCACTTCTCCGGAAAGAAAAATGCAGCTCATTGATCTATGTAATTGATAAAGAAGGTTAAAAGATCAATCTAAAATTACCTTGTTCTAAATAGCAGACTACTTGATCAATAAGGTTGATTATCAGTACTATTCGTCATCTCCAACACCGTCTGGTACATGTAGCAACACTTTGTCGATACGGTGCCCGTCCATATCAATGATCTCGAATGTAAATCCTTTCCAATCGAACTTTTCACCGGCATGGGGAATGCGTTCCAGTTCATGAAGAATAAAGCCGGCCAATGTATCAAACTCACGTTCCCCTTCATTCATCCATTCTGTTTTTTCAAAGCGTGAAAGGAAGTCGTAAAAAGGAATCTGTGC
This sequence comes from Lacibacter sp. H407, assembly GCF_037892605.1. Lineage (NCBI taxonomy): Bacteria > Pseudomonadati > Bacteroidota > Chitinophagia > Chitinophagales > Chitinophagaceae > Lacibacter > Lacibacter koreensis. Next base: position 3,852,987 of record NZ_JBBKTU010000001.1, read on the forward strand.
GTCTATGAGATAACTACCGTCATCCCTTTTTACAATTTCGTAGTCATCATTGTGAGGTTCAGGAATATCTCCAACAATTGCTTCCAATATATCGTTGAGCGTGATCATTCCTTGTACGCTGCCGTATTCATCAACAATAAAAGCACTATGGATTTTGCCTTGCTTGAATCGTTCAAGTATTTGATAAGCTGAATTGTTTTCCGGAACAAACAAGGCAGGTTTCATCAGATCTTTAAAAAGTGTAAAATCATCCGATACATACATATCCTTGATCGATACAAAGCCTTTAATATCATCCAGATCGCCATCGCAAACAGGATAGATGGAGTGTGTTTCTTTGATGATCTTTTCTTTGATCGACGATTCTGTATCATTCAGATCAAACCACACAATATCATTTCGGTGTGTCATGAGGGAAGTAATATTCCTGTCGCCCAAATGAAATACCCGTTCAATGATCTCTTGCTCGGCTTCTTCAATGGTTCCCTGTTCGGTTCCTTCGTTAATGATGGCCTTGATCTCTTCTTCCGTTACCTGGTTATCAGAAACCGTTTTTACATTAAACAAACGGAAAATAAGATTTGTGCTTCGGTTGAGAAACCAAACAAGCGGGTGCACAGCTTTGGCGAAAACCTTCATGGGTTTTGCAACCGCCATGGCGATTTTCTCCGCATTCATCAAACCGATACGCTTGGGGATCAATTCGCCCAAAACGATCGACAGAATGGTAACGATCACTACAATGATACCGGTTGCAATACTTTCTGCATACAGATTCAATAGAGGGATCTTTTCAATCACCGGCGTCAGGTCTTTCCCGAACTTTTCACCGGAATACACACCCGTTAAAATGGCAATCAGCGTAATTCCGATCTGTGCGGCCGACAGGAACACCTCCGGATTTTCAGAAAGCTCCAGGGCTGTACGGGCACTGCTGCTACCTTTTGCAGCAAACATTTCCAGGCGTGAACGGCGGGCAGAAACAAGTGTAATCTCAGCGATCACAAACAAACTATTCAGAAAAATAAGAACGAATAATATAAAAATCTCCATTGTAGTATATGCGGCAAATGTACAAAGCTTTTGTCAATCAGCTTTTTTGAGCAGTTTTCACAACAATCAGTTAACCTGTAAACCATCAAATTGACGATTAAAAATGCGGGAAGTTTGTTGGCCAATCAGCAAGCCTAACAAGCATCCTCCAACTACATCAAAAGGGAAATGAGCGCCAACATATAATTGGGCATAACTAACAAGGAATGCCCAGAAAAATGCTAACCATATCCAGTTTCGGAAAAACTGGCGCATTGTTCCAAACAAAAACATAGCAATTCCAAAGTGATTTGCGGCGTGAGAAGAAACAAAACCATAACTATAGCTGCAGGGAATCAACATGCGCACACTTTGTGATGTGATGGCATCCGCACAGGGGCGAGGACGTTCAAAAAAAGCTTTGAACACCTGTGTGCTGATCATATCTGTTAACGCAAAAGTTGCCAGGAAAAAAAGGATCCACCACAAGGCTTTTGTCCGGAAATTCGTGATCACAAATACCAACAGGAACAGATAAACAGGAACCCAGAAATATTGGTTACGCACAAACGGCATTACCGCATCAAAAAAATCATTGCTCCATTTATTATTGATGTAGTAGAAGAGGGAACGGTCGAATTGTATGACTGGCTTCAGCATGTTATTATCAAATATAGTGAACCGTTTATGGAATAAAACCTGCAACAAAAGAATTCTTTTTACTTTTGCCGTTTGCTTAAGGAAACTATGGGTCATCGCTTTCAGTTACCGCCAACCTCACGTTGGGTACTACGTTTGTTTGTGTTTTTCATGCTGCTGTTCAGCATGATGCGTGTATTGACTTTTTTTTCTTTCAGGCCTGATGATGTTTCCATTGCCGATGCAATTCCTTCGTTTCTGATGGGTATCCGTTTTGATCTGCGTTGGGTTTGTATTTTATTGGCACCGCTTTTACTGGCAGGGAGCTTCCACCGTTTCTCACCCTTTCAATCGGCTAAAACAAAACGCTTCTGGATCGTTTATCTGGTGGTGATGAGCAGCTTTTTGTTATTCTTCTTTGGTGCCGATTTTGGTCATTTCGATTATGTTGAAACAAGACTGAATGCAAGTGCCCTCAATTTTATTGAGGACTTTGCGATTTCCATGAGTATGCTCTGGCAATCGTATCCATTGTTCTGGATATTTATTTTATTATCGTTGATCGTTTATCTGCTGTATCGTTTTTTTCAACGCAGCCATTCAAAGGTTCATACAGTTCAACATCCGTTTAAGCCCATGCGCACGTTCTGGATGATGTTGTTACTTCTGATCGGTGTGGCGGGCAGTAACCCGGCAAAACCGTTAACCTGGAAAGATGCGTTTCGGTTGGGCGATAATTTCAAAGCTTACCTGGCGCTTAACCCGCTGGAAAATTTCTTTACAACGCTTCGTTTCCGAAAACCGTTTGCTGATGATGGCAGTGCGAAAATTCAGTTTGAAACAATGAAACAATTGTTACAACTGCCGCAGGAATCAACCATGCTGAATTTTCAACGCAGAGAAACATTTACGCAACCGGCAAAACCGATGAATGTAGTGTTGGTGATCTGCGAATCGCTCAGTATGTATAAAACAGGATTGAGTGGAAATCCACTGAATACGACGCCTTACCTGCAACAACTGGCCAATGAAGGATTGTTGTTTGAACGATGTTTCTCTCCACACTTTGGAACAGCAAGAGGTGTATTTGCCATGTTGAGCGGAGTGCCGGATGTACAATTAAGTAAATTTTCAACAAGAAATACAGAAGCCCTTGATCAGCATACAATTCTTAACTCCTTCACCAATCATGAAAAATTTTATTTTATAGGAGGGAATAGTGAGTTTAATAATTTTAAAGGCTTGCTGGTGGATAATGTGAACGGACTTCATTTGTATGAAGAGGGAATGTACAAAAGTCCAAAATTCAATGTATGGGGTATCAGCGATAAAAATCTCTTCAACGAAGCCAATGAAGTTTTATCGCAACAGACAACTCCGTTTTTCAGCATTATACAAACAGCCGATAATCATCGTCCGTTTGTACTACCTGCCGAAGATACTGCTGCCGTTGCTGCACCACAGGTAAATCCATTGCTGCTTAAGAAATATGGATTTGATTCGCAGAAAGAAATGGAAGCGTTGCTGTACACCGATTACAGCATACAGCAGTTTATGGAACAAGCGAAGCGACAGCCATGGTTCAATAATACATTGTTTGTTTTTATTGGCGACCACGGTGTAAAAGGAAATGCAACAGCCTTATATCCTGATGCATGGACAAATGAACGATTGACAGATGAACATGTGCCATTGTTGTTTTATGCCCCGGGTTTTATTAAACCAGAAAAACGAAAAGAAGTGGTAAGCCAGGTGGATGTATTGCCAACAATTGCCGGGTTATTGAATCAGCCTTATACAAATAGCACTATTGGCCGTGATCTGTTACGAAAAACTGCCGGAAAAGATTTTGCATTTATTATTCACCACGATGAAGCCAAGATCGGAATGTTGAACAATGAGTTTTACTACATTCTCAATATGAATCTGCAAAAAGACACCTTGGTGCCTTTGCATTTTAATGCGTCCACACTGCCGAAAGAAAAATATGAAGCCACGAAAAAGCAAATGGCCATTGAAACTATTGCGTTGTATGAATCATCCCGGTGGATGTTGCTGAATAATAAAAAAGGGAATGTGAAGCCGTAGTGTTACTTCATCTTCTTCGCAACAATGATCAGCCGTGGCGAATTGGTTACATGGTAAGGCTCAAAATGATAATCCCCATATACTTCCTGCACCTGCAGATCGTAAAACGAAAACATATCATTAAAATCACCCAATGAAAACTTGGCAACTTTCTCTGTGAATTCAAGCGGTTCTTCCAGATTTGCCTCATCTTCAATAACGATCTTTTTATAAAAATGTGTTTCGTCTAACCAACGTGTAATGTAATAGGTAACATCATCTTTCTGAAACTCACTCTTGTATTGCAAATGGTTTTCGATATAATGTGCATTTAAGTAATCAATTACAAAAGTGCCGCCCTGTTTAATGGCTTGTGCAATGGTGCGAATAGCATTATCGTGCTCCCGACGGGTGCGGAAGAAACCAAAGCTTGTAAAGAAGTTGAACGCCACATCATAATAATTCATGCGAAATGGCAATCGCATATCATGCACAAAAAACTCCAGCTTTTCTGTTTCATGTTTTTTGGCTTCAGCAATACTGTCATCGCTGATATCGATCCCTGTTACCATGTATCCTTTTGATGCAAGATGAATGCTATGCCTTCCACGGCCACACGCCACATCAAGCATTGCTGCATTGTTTGGTGGATTGAGTTTTACTAAGAGCCGGTCAATAAATGCAGCAGCTTCCTGCTCATCCCGTTGAAAATACAACTGATGATAATAGGGTGAATTGAACCAGTTACGATACCATGTTTTCTGATTGGCAGAAAGTGCTTCCATTGTGTATTGCTTCTCTCTTAAAGTTACTATTTCTTACTTGTCCAAATATTGTTTAGTTCTTCAGGTGTAAGAACACCTTTGTGGCGCCAGACTTCCTGTCCGTTTTTCAAAAGAATAAAGGTTGGCAACCCTTCAGCATTTAGTTGTTTCATGAGATCAGTATGAATGCCTCCGTCTATTTTAAAGAATGAAATTTCTTTGTGCTGTGCCAGAAATTCATTTACTATTGGTTCCATCTTACGGCAAGGCGGGCACCATTCAGCACCAAAGTCAACCAACACATATTCTTTGCCTGCAATCTGTTGCTGATAGTCGCTTATCGTCATCTGTTTTACATCAGCCATTCCTTCAACCGGCTTACCGTTGCGTTTCCAGCTGCTGAAACCGCCATTCAGTTCCACTACTTGTTGAAAGCCATTGGCTCTCAACCATTCAGCTGCTGCGCTGCTGCGTGGACCGCTGAGGCAATAGATGTAAACTGGTTTTTGTTTATCCAGTGCAGAGGTTCTGTCAGCAAATTCATTCTGATCGTTCCAGTTAGCCTGCAATGCAGATTTGATATGGCCATTCCTGTATTCACCAGCCGTACGCACATCCAGAAGTTGAATATTGGCTTGTTGAATTCCTTTTTCAAATTGATCGGCCGAAACTTCTTTATTCGTTTGAGCCCCACCGTTACAACTACTTAGCAGGAAGAGTACAGATATTATTACCAATCGCATATCCATTTTTTTGCAAAGCTACATCCAAAAGGGGTTCCATTGCAGACGAAATCAAATCCAATACAATCAAACCTGAACTTTATTTCAAATGTTTACCTTTGCTGCCTTTATGATTAACAGTCTTGTTGCATTTATTCATGGGGTGATCGATTGGTTTTATCCGCCATTCAAAAAGTTAATGCCGATGCAAACCTTTCGGTATGCGGCTTGTGGGGGAGGAAATACAGTGCTGGATATTCTGTTGTTTTACATCAGCTATAATTTTATTCTCAACAAAGAAATGGTGCACACACCGTTCATGACGGTAAGCCCCCATATTGCAGCATTCCTCATGTCGTTTATCATAACGTTTCCGGTTGGTTTTTTCCTGAGCCGTTATGTGGTGTTTGAAGGAAGTGCTGTTCGCAAGCGGGAGCAATTGCCAAAATATATGATCGTTGTGGCTGGCGCCATTTTGCTGAACTATTTTTTCCTGAAAATATTTGTTGAAACCTTTCACATGTATGCCACACTGGCGAAGATCTGTACCACGGTGTTTGTAGTGGCATTCAGTTATTTTTCGCAGAAGTATTTTACGTTTAAAGTCAGTTGACGGTTGCCGGGAAGATTGGAAGAAGGAAAGTTGTTCCCTTCCGTGAGCTTCGCTCGCAACTTTCGTTCCTAAGTTGCCCCCAGTAGGAGAAGCCATCTAAACACAGCCCTTGCTTATTTACAGATTCTAAATTAAAGCCTGCATTCTACTCTGTGTTGAAGCATCCCATTACGTTGATGTGGAAGATATGATGTTTGTCTATTTACTAATGCACCGACTTCTCTCTTTCGGATAGAGGGAAGGGATGAGAGGCTGCGTTTATATACTTGTTAAAATATAATACAACATAAAAAAGCAGATTACTAGTTTTAAAAAACTGCCTGCCAAAAAACCAACAAACGATCCCAGCGCAGCTTTGAATGCAATGTTTGAATTTTGCTGAGCGATCATTTCTCCAATAAAAGCACCCACAAACGGACCAACGATGATACCCCATGGTCCCATCCAGAATGCTGCGAGGAAACCAAGGGTACATCCCCAAACGCCATACTTGGTACCGCCAAATTTCTTAGTGCCCCAAATGGGAATTACATAATCAAGAATGAGAGAAACCAAAACAATGGCGGCCCATAATATGAGAAAGTTGGTTGTAAACGGCTTGTCGTCCCGCAGTTGTTGCAGTAGTAAACCAATATAAGCAACGGGCGGGCCGGGAATAAGCGGCAGAATGCTTCCGGCAATTGCAATAATTGCAAGAACAACTCCAATGATGATCCATGTCCATTCCATGAATTAAAGATAGCAAAACCTGAATGATGCGTTTTGACAGATGCTATGAAAACTGAACTGTGAAACGAGCGTGGCAACAGGCGACGCCATTTGCACAAGAGCCGGTCCAATCATCTGCCTTAAACCCTTACTTTTGCTAACAACGTAATTGCTTAAAACAACCTTATGAGTATAGACAGAAGAATTCTTACACTGGATGAGTTTACCATCCAACAGCTACGCAATTTCCCACAAGCAACGGGTGAGTTGAGTAGTCTGTTGCGTGATCTTGGTCTTGCTGCCAAACGTGTGAATGTTGAAGTGAACAAAGCAGGACTGGTGGATATTTTAGGCGATGCCGGAAGTATTAATGTGCAGGGCGAAGATGTGAAGAAGCTGGATATTTATGCCAACACACAATTTATGAAAGTGCTGCAACACGGTATCAGTTGTGCTGGCATTGGCAGTGAAGAGATGGACGATATTGTGGTGTTTGATGATGAGATCAGTAACAATGCAAAGTATGTGGTGATGTTCGATCCGTTGGATGGCAGTGGTAATATTGATGTGAACATTTCCATAGGTACAATTTTTAGTGTGTACAGAAGAGTTAGTGAAAGAGGCAAGCCATGTACGATGGCTGATTTTTTGCAGAAGGGCCGCAACCAGGTAGCCGCAGGTTATATGGTATACGGCAGCAGCACAATGATGGTGTACGCAACACGAAGAGGAGTGAATGGTTTTACATTGGATCCATCGATTGGTGAATTTTGTTTGAGTCATCCTGATATTCAATGTCCGCCGGAAGGAAATATTTACTCGGTGAATCATGGTAATTTTTTTCGTTACGAAAAAGGAGTGCAGGAATACATCAATGTTTGTCAGAAAAAAGATAAAACCACAGGCGGTCCATATACCCAGCGATATATTGGAAGCATGGTGGCCGATGTGCACCGCAGTTTGATCAAAGGCGGAATCTTTATGTATCCCGGCACCGTTGATCGTCCAAATGGCAAATTGCGTTTGGCGTATGAGTGCAACCCGTTTGCGTTTATTATGGAGATGGCAGGAGGCAGGGCAACTGATGGGAAAATTCCGATCCTTGATGTGCAGCCAACAGAGCTTCATCAACGTGTACCGATGTTTATTGGAAGCAAGAATATGATGAGCGAACTGGAAAGCTTTTACAAAGGATGATTGAAATAATTGCCTATCATGATGCATTGTATGAACCATTCAGAAAGCTTAATCTTGAATGGCTCAACAAATACAATTTGCTGGAAGAGGCAGATATGGTGGTGCTGGATGATCCGCAGGGAATGATTTTAGATACAGGTGGCGCAATTTATTTAGCAAAAGCAGATGATGAAATTGTAGGAACTGCAGCGCTGTGCATGAAGGAAACAACGTGTATGAGCTGGCCAAAATGAGTGTAACCGAACAATGGCAGGGCAAAGGCATCAGTAAACTATTAATTGAAGCCTGTTTGCAAAAAGCAAAAGAAATCGGAGCAGTGAAGATCGAATTATTTTCGAACCATCAATTGAAAAGTGCATTGAAGTTGTATGAAAAATATGGCTTTTCGTATGTTGAACTGAAAGATTCGCCATTTGCAACAGCTGATATAAAAATGGAACTTATTTTAAACCACGCTTAACAAAATTTCTCTTACTTAAGAATAAGATGCAGCAGAAAATTATAGAGGTTAAGAATTTAGTGAAGAACTACGGCAGTTTCAAAGCTGTAAAAGGTATCAGCTTTGATGTGTATGAAGGTGAAATATTTGGTTTGCTGGGTCCAAACGGCGCAGGTAAATCAACCACGCTGGAGATCATCGAAACACTACGTGAAAAAACCAGTGGTGAAATACTGGTTGATGGATTGAACCTCGACACACAAGCAAATGAAATTAAAAAGATCATTGGTGTACAGTTGCAATCATCGGGTTATTATCCCGGGCTCACATTGATCGAACTGATTCAATTGTTCAGCGGATTATATAACCGAAAAGTTGATGGTATGGCTTTGCTGAAAACAGTGAACCTGGAAGAAAAAGCCAAAGCAAAATACAAAGAGATGAGTGGCGGACAGAAACAACGTTTCTCTGTAGCTACCACACTTATCAACGAACCAAAAATTGTTTTCTTAGATGAACCTACTACCGGACTTGATCCGCAGGCAAGAAGAAATTTGTGGGAGCTGATCCGGACTATTCAATCAAGAGGAACAACTGTGATCATTACCACACATTACATGGACGAAGCTGAATATCTTTGCGACCGTGTTGCTATCATCGACAGTGGTAACATTGTAGCAATGGATTCACCATCAAAACTTATTGACTCGTTGCTTGGAACAGGTTTTGAACGGCCTAAGCAAATGAAGGCGGCAAATTTAGAAGATGTATTTATTTCATTAACCGGTCATGCCCTGCGTGACGAATAAATTTTTAATCAATTAATCACATGCGTATTCTTTCTCTTACAGTGTTATCATTATCTTTTGCTGTTGCAAGTGTTGCACAAAGCACAAAACCACCCGTTAAAAAAACCACCACTACCACAAAGCCGGCAGCAAAACCAGCCGCCAAGCCAGCCGCCCCAAAGCCACTACTTAAAAATGGCGTTGACAGTTTAAGCTATGCAATTGGAATGAATATCGGCGGCAATATGGCGGCTCAGGGAATTGAGAACTTAAATTATGTGGCATTAAACAAAGGCATCGCTGATGCGTTGAAAAAAAATACCACGCCATTAATGGATGAAAATACTGCAAACATGACCATACAACAAAAACTACAGGAATTCATGGCAAAAAAGAATTCCGCTATAAAAGAAGAAGGAAAAAAATTCTTAGCTGAAAACAAAAAACAACCCGGTGTAGTGGAACTGCCAAGTGGCATCCAGTACAAGATCATTACACAGGGAACAGGTGTTAAGCCAACACTAGAAGACACCATTAAAGTACATTACCAAGGTACAAGACTAGACGGTTTTGAATTTGACAATTCATACAAACGTGGAGAACCGATCGAGTTTCAATTGAATGGACTGATTGAAGGATGGAAGCAAACAGTGGTACTGATGCCCGCAGGCAGCAAATGGCAACTGTTTATACCAAGTGATTATGCTTATGGCGATCGTGGTGCCGGTGCAGATATACCAGGTGGTGCTACATTAATTTTTGAATTGGAACTGCTGGATGTAAAGCAGGTGAAGAAATAAAAAAAAAACATGGTTCATAGTTGATAGTTCATTGCAATGCTATTGACCGTCAACTATGAACTATTAACCATCAACTACTATGGACTTACGTTATCCCATTGGCAATTACGAACCAGCTCCTTACAGTGACGTATTGAAAGAAGAACGTTTGGCTGACATTAAATTCTTGCCTGGCTTACTAGAACAGTCAATTGAGAATTTAGATGAAGCACCGTTAAACACGCCTTATCGTGATGGAGGATGGACGGTGAAACAAGTTGTGCATCATGTAAGTGACAGTCACCTTAACGCATTGAGCCGGTTGAAGTTTACATTAACGGAAGACAATCCTACTGTAATGGGTTATGATGAAGGTAAGTGGGCAGAGACAGCTGAGTACACGTTGTTGCCCATCAATGTTTCCTTAACAATGATCCATGCGATCCATGCAAAACTATATGCACTTTTTTCCAGTTTGAAAGATGAAGATTGGAAGAGAACTTATATTCACTCGCAATCAAAAAAGCAATTTGACCTCTGGTATTTGCTGGGCATGTATGCATGGCATGGCAAACATCATGTGGCGCATATTACTTCGTTGCGTGAAAGGAAAGGATGGTGAGGAAAGTTCATGGTTCATAGCTGATGGTTCATGGCTTGAAGCATGTTTTACGATGAACAATGAACCATTAACAATGAACCGATCATGAACTGGAAAACGATCTCTTCAAAATATTTATTTCAACGTGATTGGCTTACGCTTCGGGAAGATGTGTGCGAACGCCCCGATGGTAAGATCATTGATCCCTACTATGTCTACGAATTTCCGGAATGGGTGGCAGCATTGGCGCTAACAAAAGATGGGAAGGTGATCATGGTGCGACAATACCGTCATGCTTTGGGTGACACACTTATGGAGTTACCCGGCGGTTGTGTAGATGCATCGGATGCTTCCTATGAAAAAGCAATTGCAAGAGAATTACTTGAAGAGACCGGATACCGTTTTGATAAAATTGAATATCTCTGTCAAACATCAGCCAATCCTTCTACAAATAATAATTTACTCAGGGCTTATCTTGCCACTGGAGGTGAAAAAGTAACAGAGCAGAAACTGGATGAAGGCGAGGATATAGAAGTACACCTGCTTAGCATCGAAGAATTGAAACAACTTATCCGTGAAAACAAATTGTTACAAAGTATGCACACTACGGCTTTGTTGTATGGGTTGGAAAAACTTGGTGAGCTGAAATACTAAGCACGAAGTAAGAAACAGGAAGTAAGAAGTATGCCCCGACTGACGCACTCATCTGCCAGAATTTATAAATGCCTATTTGCTTTTGATGATTGTTAATTGATTATTGCGTTCACATCCACTTCTCCTACAAGAAACACACTCCCGCAAACTAAAATCAAATCATCGTTTGTTGCACATTCCAGTGCTGAAGCAATGGCTGCGTTTACGTTTTCAAATGTTTCTCCGTTGAGATCAAATGCTAAAGCATTTGCATGCAAATCAGCTTCCGGTAATGCTCTCGGAATATGTGCTTTGGTAAAATAGTATTGTGCATTTTTTGGCAACAAGGCTAATACTTTCTCAATCTCCTTATCTTTTACCATGCCAATAACAATGTGCAGTTTGTTAAAGCTGCTCTCATTGAGTTGGGCAACGATCTGTTTTACTCCATCTTCATTATGGCCTACATCCATTACTACGGTTGGATGTTCATGAATTACTTCCCATCGTCCATGCAACCCATTGATCTTTTTACTGGAAGCCAACGCTGTTTGTATATCTTCTTCCGAAATTTTCCAACCTTGTACCTGCAGTTGACGAACGGAAGAAAGAACGGTGAGAATATTTTTTGTTTGATAACCACCAGGCAGATCAAGTGTATAATGAAAATCAGTTTTTGTTTTCCGATCTCTTACATCAACTACCAACTGATGATCAACTGTTTTTTTACCTGTTACACTGAATTCATTGTATGCAAAATACAGAGGGGCCCTCATCATACTTGCTTTTTCTTCAAACACAGGTTTTGTTTCCGGTAATGTTTCGCCTACTACAACAGGAATGGCTTGTTTAATGATCCCTGCTTTTTCAAACGCAATTTCTTCCAATGAATCCCCCAATAAATTCATATGATCCCAACCAATGTTGGTGATGATGGAAAGTTCAGGTGTAATAATGTTCGTACTGTCTAATCGTCCGCCAAGTCCTACTTCAATTACGGCAACATCAACTTTCTCTTGTTTGAAATATTCAAATGCCATTGCAACGGTGATCTCAAAAAAGGAAGGTTCAATTTCTTCGATCAACGGTTGAATGTCTTTCGTAAAATCGACCACAAACTCTTTGCTGATCATTTCACCATTCACTTTAATACGTTCACGAAAATCATGCAGGTGAGGAGAGGTGTACAGGCCTGTTTTGTAACCGGCTGTTTGCAAAATAGCTGCCAGCATATGACTTACCGAACCTTTGCCATTGGTACCGGCAACATGAATACTTTTAAACTGTTTGTACGGATCATTCAATGCTTCGCATAATGCGATGGTATTGTGCAGATCTTTTTTAATTGCAGCAGCACCAATTCGGCTGAACATGGGTAGCCGGGTAAAGAGATAATTGATCGTCTCCTCGTAAGTCATGCAGCAAAGATAGAAGTTGAATGCACTGGTTGATGCATCAGGCACGTGGTAAAGTAAATGCAAAAGTGCTGCCCTTTCCCAATTCGCTTTCTACATGGATGTTGCCACCGTTTTTCTTAAGAAATTCTTTACAGATCATCAAACCTAAACCGGTTCCGGCTTCATTTGATGTTCCTTTGGTGGTAAAATGTTCGTCGCCAAATAATTTATTGCGGCTCTCTTCACTCATTCCCGTGCCCGTGTCACTTACAAGTACCTCCACTGTTTCTTCATCCTGTTTTACATCCACAATTACTTCGCCTTCTTTTGGTGTGAATTTAATTGCATTGCTGATGAGGTTACGCAACACCACTTCGATCATTTCTTTATCAGCATATATATAAACGGGTTTCTCGGCTTTTGTTTTCAGATACACCTGCTTATTTTCTGCCTGCAGCCGAACAACCTGTTGCACATCCTGAATGAGTTTGTTCATATCGATCAACTGCGGTGAAACTGATTCACCCTTCATCTGACTCTTGGCCCATTGCAGCAAGTTCTCCATTAAATCGGTGGTGTAATGAAGATCTTTCACCACATCCGGGATCAATACTTTAATTTCTTCAGCAGGCAGATCATATTGCTCCACACTTTTAAACAGGTTTCGTAAACCATAGAGTGGCGTACGCAGATCATGAGAGATCACAGAAAATAATTTCGACTTCAGATTATTTAATTCAGCGAGTTCTTCTTTCTGTTTTTCGATTTCCTGTGTATATCGGTAAAGCTCTTCGTTGCTGTTCAATATCTCTGCCTGATAATCCTTGTTTTCTTTTTTGATCAGAAAAAGGCCAATGAAAATCAACGCAACCGACAGAACATGATTAAACACATAAAACGGGTAATTGATATCCTTCATCACAAATTCATAGTTCTGCTGAACAACAAATACAGCGAAATAGCAGATCAACGAAAAGCCGATTGCCTGCAAGATCAAACTGAGTTTTTGTAAAAAGAAAACAGCAAATACGGCATACAGAATAAAGAATAATTCAATGCCAACATCAATACTATCTATGTACACCAATGAAGTAATGGCAGGATACAAAATAAAATACCACAGCATCGCAAAATCGTAACGGCGGTAATAGTTTGCAACCAATACAACGAAACTGATAAAAGCAGGAGCTGCTGCAACGATCCATGCAATTACAGGTAAATAGCCTTTGTTGAGAATAGCCACTACCGGAATAATAATCCCTGTAAGTAAGCCAATAAAATTAAGTGTGTTGAAAATACCTAAGCGGCGTGCGGCGTAACCATCGAGTTCATCTGTATAACCAATTTTCTTGATGCGGCTGATTGCATCAGACAATAGCGATAACCTAATCATCTTCATGATCCTGCGTTTTTAAAGGGAATAGATAATAACTGATGGTGTTTTGATCAGTGTCAACGGATGGTAGGAGAAATTCGAAGGTTACGGGCATAAACATACGTAGGAAACATACGAGTCGGATGTACTTTTCTTTTTTTTGATTGAATGGTAAAATAAACGGATAAACTGAGTTTGTTTTGGTTCAATAGGACACGTCAAAAAAAACCGCATCATTTGCGTAAACAAATGATGCGGCTATAAATTAAAAAGTGAATCTAATTAATCGTTCACTTTAAAATTGAACTGAACCGTAACTGTCGACTCGGTCGTTGACTTATCAAATTGAATATTTCGTAAGTACTCTGTAATTGCTGTTGCATAAGCCTGATTTACGGACGTAGAACGTGGACCAATGCGTACAAAAGTTCCTTTTCCTTCAGGCGATACTTTAATGATAGCGTAAATGGTTGCTTTTTCAAGATCACCACCAAACGAATAGTATTTAATGATCTTACGATTGCCGCTTGTAACTATTGGTCCACCGGTTCCTGTTCCACCAGAGCCATTGTAATTATCACTGTTGGGGTTGCCACCGGCTTTTCCCTGATCACCTGTGCCACCGGCAACACCTTGGTTGCGGCTGTTGTTATAAGTATCAGAATTATTGCCACCTGTTCCAGTGCCACCACCATATACCGCTTTCGGTTTCGGAGGAGCCGGTTTCGGATTTACAACTGTTGTAGTTGCAGGCTTTGTGGTTGCCACCGGCGGATTATCTTTTGGAACCACTTTGGTCGGCTTGGTTACTTTCGCAGGTTTGTTTACTTCCGGTGCATCTTCATCATCCCGCTCACTCAGTTCTTTTTCCGTTTCATCAACAGCTGCTGCAATTTGTTGTTGCGGCGGTGTAGTAGTTGTTTCCGGAATGGATTCGGGAGCTGGCTCGTCGGGTATCAATGGTTGCACATCTCCAAAACCAATATCGCTATTGCCAAGATTTACTTCAATGCCTTCTTCCAATGGAGGAGGAGTAGGCACCGCCATTGCAATGGTAAGCACGAAAAACAAAAAAAGCAATACTGCATGTACCACAACGGTTACTGCTGCTGCTTTGTAATTTTTTTGTGTGTCGATTTGCTGCATGGATGAAGTTTGATACATCGAATTTAGCTCTTTTATAAGTAACGATGGAAAACCATGCCACATTGCATAACGGATGTGAAGCTTTTATGAAAACGTTAGCACTTGGCTTAGAGCTTTTTATAAATTGAATAGGGCAGCCATTTAAACAACCATGCAACAATCGCCCATCGTTTAGTGATCTGCACCCGTCGCTTTTTCTTTTCAATGGCCTCCACCATTTGTGTGGTTGCTTTCGCAAGTGGCGCCATCCAGAATAATTTATTTCCCTTGGCCATATCGGTAAGTACAAAACCGGGTTGTATATCTGTTATGAAGATCGGCAGTTTCATACGATAAGCTTTAATGCTCAATGCCTCCATATAGTTGCTCATGTACGCTTTGCTGGCTCCGTATGCAGGCGCCCAACTATTACCACGATAAGCTGAAATGGATGATATGGCGGCAATTTGTCCATATCCCTGCTTTACAAAATAGTTGAACGCATAATTGGTTGTTTCGGCAAAGCCATTAACGTTGATAAGTGTTGTTTTTTTATCCATCTCCCAATTCAATTCCTTACTTGCTTCACCATATCCGCTGTTGTAAATAAACAGATCCATGCCTTGCAGCTGATCAATTAACTTTTCGAAATGAAGAATGTTTTCGGAGCCGGCTACATCAAATGCTGCGGAGAAAACCTGTTGTGGATATTGATGTTGCAGTTCATCGAGTAAATGTTTTCGCCGGCCGGTAATGCCAACCATGTTACCTGCTTTGAGATAACGCAGCGCCAATTCTTTTCCGATGCCGGATGTTGCACCAATGATAATGACCTTCTTCATACAGTCAATTATTTTCGTTTCAACAGTACACTGTTGTCAATCGCCAATCCGGCAACAATCAACAGAAAACTGATGATGTGAATATAACTGATTTTTTCACCAAGAATAATGACCGCTTCAATGCTGCTGAAAATAGGAATGAGATTACCAAACAAAGCTGTTCGTCCGGCACCCAATTCTTTAATGGAACGATTCCAGAATAAAAATGCGATCACGGAAGTTCCTAAACCGAGATATAAAATAACAGAACCCGTTTGCCAGGTCCATTGTATCGGTTTTACATACGCAGCTTCAATAAAAAAAGCCGGAATTAACAACGCTGTGCCGATACAGAAGACAAAAAACAAAAAGCCAACTGCTGAAATGTCTTTCGGCTTTTTACGTGCCATAATATTGTAGATAGCAAAGCTTAACGCACCGAGTAGTACCCATCCGTCACCTTTTGTGAATTGCAGATGCAACAGGTTTTGAAAACTCCCTTTGCTCAACAGAAAAAAGATACCTGCAATGCACAAAACAATTCCGATGATGCGCCGCCATTGAATATGTTCTTTTAAAAAATAATGCGCCAGAATGATAGACATGATGGGAGACGAAGTGGTACCGATCAATGCGAGGTTAATGGCTGTTGAGCTATGTCCTGCTATATAAACAAACGTGTTAAAGAGACTGATGCCCGTTAACCCTGTCCAGAAAAAATAAGCTTTATTTTGCTGTACGATCTTCCACGATGGTTTAATATGTTTCCATGCTACCGGCAACAATAAGATGCAAGCTGTAAGCCAACGGAAAAAAGCCAGAGCAACCGGGGGAATATCATTGATCACCGCACGGGCTACGATAAAATTACCGCTCCAGATGATCGTGGCAGCCACGGCCAGGAGAATGCCGAGCACAATGTGGTTTTGGTTGGGCTTCATGTTTCAAATATAGATGCCTTGCGGAGTTTGCAATGGTGCGGGAAAACTTATTTCATATGAAATGTATCAACGGTTGATCAATTAAACGCCTTCACTTTCAGCAGCGGTCGCAATTTCCACAATCCAAAAAGCGGCCCCGGTGCAAGTATCAGCAATACATACGGCGATTGCATAAACTGCTCAAACAAACGGTTCAATACATAAATGCTTGCTACTGTAATGGCGAATCCAATACAGGTAATAATGGTTAGTGCAGAACCTTTATTTTCTGCAACGGCTGTTTGGGCTACAATGGAAGAAAACTGCGGCGAATCGGCCACAACAGCAAATCCCCAAATCAACAAAAAGAAAAGAAACAATGCGGGAGGAAATACAAAACTAAAAATGGATAATAGGCAACAGCAAAATGAAATGAGCAAACCTGCATACGCTACTTTCGCACTTCCATGTTTGATTGTGATATAACCACCGGCCACACAACCAACAGCACCTGCTGCAATAATAATGAACGACCATAACGGCACATTCAGCAATGCCCCGTTTTGCTGAATGTATAGATTTAAAATAATTGGTACAAAGGCCCAGAAGGCATACAGCTCCCACATGTGACCAAAATATCCAAACGATGCGGCTCTGAAATTGGGAAAGCGAAAACTGTTTTTAAATGCATCGAACGAATAACTGTTTCCCTTTTTAAAAAACGGTCCTCGTGGTACAAACAAAAAAATAATGAGTCCACCGGTTGCTGCAACAGTAGAAGTTACCATCAACACATGCTTCCAGTTATAATTCCAATCGGTTTGTTTTAATAAATGCGGAAAGGCTGTACCCAATACCAACGCACCTACAAGATAACCCAACGCTTTGCCTAATCCTTTTTCATACCACTCTGCAGCGATCTTCATGCCAACGGGATAAATCCCTGCCAGAAAAAATCCAACAAAAAATCTTGATACCACTAACAGAAAAAAATCCTGTTGCGGTAACAGGATCAGCAGATTGGCGGCAGCAGCCAACAACGAGGACATAAAAAATACCACGGAAGGTTTGAACCGATCAGCGATAGCAGTGACGGCATACAAAAAAGTACCGGTGATAAACCCGATCAATACCGATGAGGTAACAACGGCTAACCCATCTTTTTCAAGTTGAAATGCCTTACTGATCTCTGTAAGAATGGCGTTACCGCTAAACCATAATGAGGTGCCTGCAAATTGCGACAGAACGATTAATGGCAGAATATGGTTGGGGCGTTGCATGAAATAGAAGCCAACTTACTGAATCTATTCCAAATATTGCATGAAGCTTTCAAGCTATCGCAAATTTCATTATGCTAAATGATGTGTTGATTAGTTTCACGAAGTACACAAAGATTGTCACTGTGAGCACAAAGAAAACGTTGCGGACTTTGTGCATCCTTTGTGTTCTTTGTGTAACTACCTCAATTACCAATGCGCAAAATCAACTTCATAATTACCTTTGATCCGTTCAATCGGTGGATTGAAATAACCAAACTTCAGATCAGGAAATTCTTCACGCAGCAGATCCATCAATTGACGAACGCCCATGATCTCACCTGTTTCGGTAACGCCAATCTTTCCAAGATACCAATCAGGATCAATATTAAAATTTCGCCACTGGATCATTTTCAATCCGGTTTCTTTAATGAGTTTTCGTAATGCTTCGTATTCTTCCACACTATCCGTCATACCCGGGAATACAAAGTAGTTGATGCTTGTCCAGCCACCATAACTCGTCATTACTTTTAAACTCTCCACAATATCTTCAAACGTATAATTATTGGGGCGATAGTACGCCTCATAAATATGCTTCCGTGCACTGTTGGTACTTACACGAATACTGTTCAATCCTGCTTCACACAATGCTTTCACTGCTTTTGGATCAGAACCATTTGTATTTACATTGATACTACCTTTTTGTGTGTGCTTCCGCATTTCAATGATCGATTCACGCATGGTTTCCCACATCAGCAATGGTTCACCCTCACATCCTTGGCCAAAAGATACGATCGGATAGGGAGCTGTTTCCAGATGTGGCACTGTAAACTCTACTACTTCTTCAGCAGTTGGTTTAAAGGTTAAGCGATCTTGCGGACTTTGAATGGTTTCTTCCTGCGGTTGAAATGAAATACATCCAATGCAATTGGCATTGCAGGCAGGAGAAATCGGAATCGGGCATTCCCATCGGCTCATGGCAAAGTTGCGTGCAGCAGGGCAGTTGTACGTATTGCAACAGTTTTCCATCAGGTGTTTCACCAATCGGTTATTGGGATAAGCTTTTACCAAACGCTGTGCACCGGTTTCAATCGTATCATCATCATAACCTTCGCATTCCTGACGGATATCCTGTTCAATGCGTAAAGCCGTTACATAAAACTTATCATCGTGCCAACCGGCAGCAGTATAACAAAACAGGGGCAATGTTTCCGCATCGGGTTCACTTTCAAAAGCGGCAAAGTATAAACTCGTATGTGCAGGAGGAACAAATGCAGCAACGGCCCATCCTTTTTCACACAACCGCATATCGCCTGTTTCCACATCAATACCGATGGCCTTGCGGCTGGGTAATTCGTACAAGTTGCCACCATCGGGCAAAACGATCCAGTCTTCTTCCGGCACGGGAAAAGCGTCCCAGCCTTCACGACCTACGGCGTAGAGCGATGTGTCTTCAAAAATATTTCCGTTTCCGTCGGAATAGAGTAAATAAGGAGAATGTTGTAAGGCCATTGCCAGTAGTTAATTGTTAGTGGCGAGCAGAAGGAACAACACTCGCCATTCACCACTTACTACTCGCTTATTAAATAATGTTGGCAAAATTCGTGAATTTGTTCCAGTTCGTCGAAAGCAATTGCTTTTTGGAATTCAAACCGGTGAATTTTGTTCTGATGGGTGTGAATTGTAATGCTGTGGGGATGCGCATCAAGTTGCCGGATCTGTTCCCAGGCCAGTTCTTTATCCCGGGGAAAATTGGAGATGGTAACACCCAAATGGTGAACCGATACTTTTTCCTGGCTGATCATTTTTTTCTCACAATGAAACACATAATAATACATTCCGGTTGCCAGCGCCAACAGGGTAGCCGTTGCCAACGACTGGTCCAAAAGCGCCAGTATTGACAATCCGCCAAAAACGATTACCTCCACCAGGCGGAACGATGCATTCATTCGGGATGATTCGTCCGCAAAACCACGGATAAATGCCAGGGCGATCACGTCTAACCCAATCACGATCTCGCAAAAGGCAGTAGTTCGGTTATTCATTCTGAATTCGTAGGCAGCTGCAGCAATGAAAACCAGCCCGGCAAAAAAATGCAAGAGCGGACTGATCTTTTTGAGATTACTGAAAGCGGGGTGCACAATTGAGACTGAAAGTGGTGACGCCATAGCAGTAGGTTTAAGATGGAGATGCCGTTCATAAAAAAATCCACACAAAAGGTGCAGATTTTTTCTGAAAAAATCAAAACGACTTATTAAAGCAGGCTTTAAAACATTTATTTTGATGTTAACCCGTAATTTTTGTTTTCTTTTTAAGTTGAAATACTCTGGATAAGTTAAACCCAAACCTGATTTCGCCTTTGTCCCAACGGGTTGTTGTTTCATTAATAAAGGCCCGTTCATTCATACCGGTGGCATTGGAAAAATGAAGTTGAAACACATGTCCGCCGGTTTCAATATCAACACCTACCGACAATGGATTATAGTTTACAGCTTGTTCAATTCCGTTAAAGAGATAGAAGTAGTCACAGGTAATAGCAATCCGTTTTGTAAGTTTTAAACGTGTGCCGGCGCCGAGGGCAAACACATCGTTTGGTTGTGTATGCAGTGCAACAAGATTTGTATGAACCATTGTAGGCGTTAATTGCAGCGTAAAACGTTCAGAGAATTTTCTTCCAAGTATCAGTTGATAATAATAGGCGAGGCGGGAAGAAGAATAATTGTTGATTGTTGGGTCGGCCCATGGAGAGGTATTCATGGTTATGCCTGCTGCAATGGCAATTGTCATTGGAAAACTTCTATTTCCTGTTGATTGCATAACAGGTGCATATTTGAAATAACCATCAAGTTCTTTTTTGAATGTACTCCTTCCCACACCGATCATAAGATTTCGATATAAGCCAAAATCAAATCCCATACGCATACTGGCCTGGTCTAAACCAAAGAAATTTTTATAACCCTGATCAAGCTGACCGAATCGATGCAGTATGCGGAAGTCCATGGTTCCGGGAGAAAGAAATTCCATCGAGTGGCCATTGATAACCCTTGTTGATTTGAATGCAGATTTGATGAATGTCTTAGTTATGCTTCCTGAATCAACAAGACTTAAAAGATCTTCGGTTTCCTGTGCATTTGTTTTGAAAGAAAAAAGCAGGATCAGTAATGCGGCTGCGAAATGTATTTTCCTTTTCATGCTGATTTGGGAATGAAGTGTTTATTTAGCAGGTAACGGATCAAGCAAACAATTCACAATGATCTTTGCCGATGTAGAGACCTTATCCGCAACCAAACCCGGTATACTTATTTTATAATCGGCAAGTAAAACAGTAAACACAGATGTTGCAGCGATCTTGCCATTTTTAACAACAAGTTTTCCATTTGCTTCAACATCTTTTGTAATTCCATGCATGGTTAGTTTTCCTTTTACAGAAACAGGATACTCTCCATTTGTAGCATAGCTAATGCTGCTGTTGTTGCTGATCTGACCCTTGAATTCTGATTTAGGAAATTGATCGCTCTCCACATAATTTTCATTGAAGTGTTCCTGCATTAATGCCCGCTCAAATTCAAACCCTTTCATGGTAACGGAGAATTGCAGATTACCGGTTTTAGTATCAAGCACACATAAAGTGCTTTTATGAATGCCTTCAACCTGTTCGGGAGAGCCGGGAGAAGTAGCATCGAAATTGATCTTCCCTGTTTTTGTAAAATATTTGTCTTGTGCAGAAACAATTCCTGCAAACAGTAAAACAATCAGTAACCAACTTATCTTTTTCATATCTGCTGATTTAATGTGAAATAGTTTCTTTTTGAATGATGATGCACCTGTTCAATAACACATCGGCACCTAGCCCCAGTTCATCTGCGTTAAAGCCTGTACAAATACCTTTGACTGCAACGGGTGCATAGATCTGCAGATTATTCTTTTCAATCGGAAATAAAGTATCAATACTGCATCGTACTGATGAGGGAGAAGCACTGTTACCTAATACAACTGTAATGTATCCTTTATCATCTGTATCTATTGTTTTCAGCAGCCCATCAACCTGCAGCACTTTTCCGGAATACTTTTCTGTTGCTACTTTTTCGTTTTCTGTAAACTCCTGAATCAGTGCATCGGATGTTAGTTCATATGCCGCATCAAGTTTGTCAACATTTTCTGTTTTACGGTTGTATTCCCTGTAAGCGAAATAAGCAGCAATTGACCCAAGGATAAGAATAAGAAGTAAACTGTTTCTGAAGATCGTTTTCCTTTTCATAATGACTTTATTAATTGGCAGGTGTTCCTGCATCGATCCATTGTTTAATCATTGCAATTTGGCAGTTGGTCATTTTCGCTGCGCCTTTTGGCATTGCTGAAAAGCCAGCTGTGTGACTTATGCTTCCATAAAGTTTCCCGTTTGTTGCAAGCGTTTTATCTGCTGTATAAGTGCCCATCATGATACCTCCACCGGTTGAAGCATTCAAATGGCAACTGTAACAATGTTGTTGCAGTAGCGGCACAACTTTTTGCGAATAGGATGTTGCGGTAGTATCACAAATACCACTGGCAGGATATAAAAGATCTGCAGCATCGTAATAACAGGAACTGCTGAGAATAATTAAAACATAAATGATGATCCGCTTCATACGGTTTTCGTTTAATTGTTGAGCATACCTGCATCGATCCATTTTCTGATCTGTTTGATTTCACAGTCCGGCATTTTCAATCCTCCTTGCGGCATAGGAATATAACCTGCAGACCAATTAATGGAACCATAAAGTTTGCCATTAACACCTGCTGCTTTGATCGCTGTATAAGTTGACAGATCAATTCCCCCTCCCAGTGATGCAGGATTATGACAGCCTTGGCATTTGTTTTGAATTAAAGTTTTGATTGCTGTGCTGAATTTATAATCAGTTGTATCACATCTGTCGCAGGCGTTATTTCTTGCACCTTGATTGATCCATGTACGGAGTTTGGCTATTTGTTCAGTTGTCCATGCCGGCATTGGAGGAGGGGGCATGCGTTCATTATCTGTTTTAATGATCGTTTTGTAAATCTTGCTTTCTGATGCATTTCCGGCAACGATATAATTTTTAATATTGTTGTAAGTAGACAGATCGATCCCTTCTTTATGCGTGATGGCATCATGGCATCCTGCCATAGCACAGGTAGAACTGATGAGTGGATAAATATCATTGGCAAAATAAACTGAGTCGTTACTGCAAACACGACCAACGGTGCCGGGTATACCGGAAACCCCACCAGGATTACCATTGTCGGGCGGCACCGGAATTTGATGCTTACATGCATTTAAGAGCAAAATAATGGACACAACAATACTACTCCCAAAGAGCATTGTTTTTTTCATGTGCTAATTGGTTTATAATTACCGTAATAAAATTTCAATTACCATACAGCAAACTGCATTGGTATTGACTTTAAACAGAAATAGAAAGTTGGTGGGGAGTGTTTCAATCCTTAATACGCAGGTACACATTTTTTATTGTACATGGTATGTTTAGATTTTTATAAAGGTACAATAATAAATAAATGAACTAACCCAATGTGACATAAGTCACATTGGGTTAGTGTTAAAAACTACTTGAATGAAGTAACAGAGTATAATAAATTAAGATCAATCCTCTGCTTTATTTTTTAAACCCATCAGCAACGTGTAAGCGCCTTTACCTACCAGTCCTTTTTGCTGGAGTGTTTCGCCGTTCAAAATTTCGGTGAACCCATTTTCGGTAATTCCGGTTTGCACTTCCAGCATTTCGAATTCTTTGGCTGCTGATTTTACAAACACATAGTTTTTGTTTTCGAATCGAACAATGGCATCTTCGGGCAACACCCAAGCTGCGTTGCTTTTTACTTCCACTTCTGCATTCATATAAGTACCGGGAATGAGCGTTTTATCATAGTTATCAAAATGGCAATGTACTTCGGTACTGCGATCGTCACTTAAGTCTTTGCCGATAAGCAATATGTCGCCGGCATGCTTGTTGGTGGGATCGTTATTGGTATATGCAACCAATTTCTGACCGATGAACAGTTTATTCACGTCTTTTTCAAATACCGTTAATGCCAAATGAATATCGGTTGGGTTGATGAGTTCAAACAACACATCTGTTGGAGCTACATATTTACCAATATTCACATTCACTTTTGAGACATAACCATCAATGGGAGAGTAGATCGGTACACTCCGGGTTATCGTTGTTTCATCCAGTTTGGACAGGGCGATCCCTGCCAGTTTTAATTTTTCAGCCAATGCGCTGATCAATACTTTCTGACTTCTGAATTCAGCTTCGGCTTGTTGATACACTTTATCGCTGCTGGCTTTGCTTTCGTTGAGTTCTTTTTGTCGAAGGTATTCGGCTTCCAAAAAACCAATTCTTGCTCTTGCCGTTAAGTAATCCTGCTGCAATTGAATGTATTGCTGATCTTCCACCATACCAATTACTTCACCTTTTTGCACATGCATACCCGGCAGCAACTTGGTTGATTTAAGATAGCCGCCTAATGGCACACTGATGGAAACAATATTCTGCGGCGGCACATCAATGCGACCATTCAGTTTCAACACTGAAGAGATGGAGCGTTGTTGAATCGAAATAATTTCCAATGCTGCATTTTTTAATTGTGCATCAGTAAGCGTAATGCGGCTTGATATTATTTCAGTTGCTTCGGTTTCTTTTGCTGCATCTATATTACTGCAGGAAAAAAGTGTGAGAAGGAGTGCTGTTAGAAAAAATGACTGTTTCATTCCTTTTCGTTTATTGATTGTCATAATAATTGAGTTGAATGATGCTTTCGTTGAGATTTCGAACAGCATCGATATAATCATTTTTTACAGTGGTGGCCTGGTTGATCAACATGAACCATTCCAGATAATTGATAAGTCCACTGTTGAATTGCTTATTGGCTGTTTCAATAATCGTCGTTGCATTTTTTACAGCAGTGTTTTCAAAATAATTGACTGCTTCACGGTATTGTCCATATTGCGTAAGCGCCTTTTGGTAATTGCTTTGCAGCACTTGCAAACCGATAGCTAACTGATTTTCCGCCACCTGTTTACTGAACTTGGCACTATTGATCTTTGCTTTTTGCGCCTTTGCAAAAACTGGAATACCGACACCAACCTGTACCGATTGAAAACGTCTTGCACTGCTATAGTATTTGTCGTCGGCACCAATACCGGTAATACTGCTGCTGAATAAACCCAATGATAACTCCGGTAATAATTTCGATTGCTCTGCCCGGATGGTTGCGTCAACTATACGTTCCCGTTGCTTCGCCAGCATGATATCAGGGTGTTGTGATAATTCAGCAACAGTTGGTTGATAGCTGATACGAAAAGGAGCAGAGGGTTGAAGACTGTTTGTTGTGTTTAGCAATACTTGAAACTGCAGTTGTAACAAAGCACGGTCGTGCAACAGTTGTTTACGTTGCAATACAATTTGCCCGAGCTGTGTTTCAGCCGTTGTTTTTTCCAGAATATTACTTTCACCTTTTTGCAAACGTAATTCGGTGCGTTTATAAAAAGCAGTAAACAAACTATCGGCATACAGCAGCAACTGTTCTTTCTCCTGTAAATACAACAGTTGATAGAACACTGATTTTACCTGTAGTTTCAGTTCTTTTTCTTTTACAGCAGTTGACAGCGAACTGTTTTTCCATTCTTCCCGAAGTAACTCTTTTTGACTGCTGTACACTTTTGGAAAACTGAAACTTTGGGAAAGACCAAATCGTGTATCCGTATAAATGCTGTTGAATTGTCCGGCTTCCGCATGTACTGTTGTTTGCGGTACCACTGCAGCCGATGGAATGAGCAGTTGTTTATACTGTGTGATCAGTTGTTCATTCTTTAGCAATAAATTATTCTTTACTGCTGTATCAATAGCTGCCTGCAAGCTGATGGGTGTTTGTGCAGTTGCTGTTCCCTGCAACAGGAACAGGAGCAACAACAAACTCATCAATCCGGTTTTGTTTTTCTTTTTCATCTTGATTCCTTTTTCAAAAACGATGTACAATACAGGTAAAACAAAGAGTGTGAGAAACGTTGCGATGATCAAACCACCGATCACAACGGTCGCCAATGGTCGTTGCACTTCTGCACCGGCACCATTGCTTAATGCCATTGGTAAAAAACCAAGCGATGCAACAGAAGCCGTCATCAACACCGGACGTAAACGGATTTTAGTACCCATCAATACAATGCGTCGCACATCATCCAATCCATCTTTTCGCAAGCGATTAAATTCAGCGATCAACACGATGCCGTTTAACACTGCCACACCAAACAACGCAATGAATCCAATGCCAGCACTGATGCTGAATGGCATACCACGTAACGCAAGAAATAAAATACCTCCAATAGCCGATAGTGGAATTGCAGAGTAGATCAACAAACCTTGTTTGACCGAGCCAAATGCAAAATAGAGCAGTACAAAAATCAACAACAATGAAACGGGAACTGCGATCATTAAACGTTGTTTCGCTTCGTTCAAGTTTTCAAACGAACCACCATAGGTAATAAAATAGCCGGTTGGTAATTTTAATTGTTGTTCTGTTTTTTGTTGCAGTTCGTTGACGATACTTTGCACATCACGACCACGAACATTAAAACCAACAACGATGCGTCGTTTGGCATCTTCCCGTTGAATTTGATTCGGCCCTTCTTTGATCTCCACATTCGCTAATTGATATAACGGGATTTGTGAACCGGAAGGAGTGGGGATGAGCAGTTGCTGAATATCTTTTACATCTTTTTTCTGATCACCTTTTAAACGGACCACAATGTCAAATCGCTTTTCACCTTCAAATAACATCCCTGCACTTTGTCCGGCAAGAGCGGTGTTTACGATCTTGTTTATATCGGCAATACTCAAATTGTATTGTGCAATAGCTGCACGGTTGTATTGAATAATGATCTGTGGCAATCCATTCACTGCTTCCACATACAAACTCTTTGCGCCTTCAACAGAGTTGATGATCTTTCCAAGCTTTTGTGCATACATCGCCAATGTATCGAGGTCTTCGCCAAAAATTTTACACACCACGTCCTGTCGTGCACCCGTCATCAATTCATTGAAACGCATTTGAACGGGGTATTGAAAACCGGTTGTAATACCAGGCACATCTTTCAACGCATCACCCATTTTTTCTGCCAGTTCATCAAAGGTTTTTGCGGAAGTCCATTCTTCTTTGTCTTTTAAGATCACCATCAAATCACTCGCTTCCATCGGCATAGGATCGGTGGGCACTTCACCACTGCCGATCTTGGTTACAACTTTCTCAACTTCCGGAAATCTTGTTTTAAGAATATGCGCTGCCTTCTGCGTATAGTCAATGGTTGTTTGCAGATTACTTCCTGTCAACACACGTGTATCAACAGCAAAATCACCTTCTTCCAATGCGGGAATAAATTCACCACCGAGTGAACGAAGGATCAAGATTGACGATGCGAATAATAGTAATGCTAAAGCCAGAACTGTTTTTGGAAAATTCAGGACCTTGTTCAACGCACCCTGATAAATGCGTTCCAGCCAGATCATGAACTTATCGGATAAGTTCTGTTTGTGATGGATCGTTTTGCTGAGGAACAATGCACTCATCATTGGAATATAGGTAAGCGAAAGAATGAACGCACCCAATAATGCAAAAGCAACAGTTTGTGCCATGGGTTTGAACATCTTTCCTTCAATACCCTGCAACGTGAAGATGGGAAGATAAACGACAAGAATAATGATCTGTCCAAACACCGCACTGTTCATCATTTTACTGGCGCTGTGATTTACTTCAGCATCCATCTGTTCACCGGTTAACCGATACGTACTGTTGAATTTTTTACTGTGACTTAGTTGATGCATCACTGCTTCAACAATGATCACGGCACCATCTACAATCAACCCAAAATCCAATGCACCTAAACTCATCAAATTGCCACTCACACCAAACATATTCATCATTATAATGGCGAACAGCATGGCGAGTGGAATAACTGATGCCACTAAAATTCCCGCTCTGAAGTTTCCCAAGAACAACACCAAAACGAACACAACGATCAATGCACCTTCCAGCAAATTCGTTTTTACTGTTCCAATTGCATGACCCACCATCTTGGTGCGATCAAGAAAGGCTTCAATGACCACACCTTCCGGTAATGTTTTTTGTATTTGTGCGATCCTGTCTTTTACATCTTTGATAACGGCGCTGCTGTTAGCACCTTTCAACATCATTACCACAGCACCCGCCACTTCACCTTCATCATTGAACGTCATAGCGCCATAACGGGTGGCATGACCAATCTTAACATCAGCCACATCACGAATAAATAAGGGAGCGCCACTGGTTGTACGTTTGATCGCAATGTTCTTAATATCTTCTTCGCTTCCGGCTAATCCTTCACTCCGGATGTACAGCACGGTTGATGCCTTTTCAATATAGGCGCCTCCTGTGTTTTGATTGTTCTTTTCCAGTGCAGTAAATACATCGTTGATGTTAATGCCGTATGAAAAGAGTTTTGCGGGATCTACTTCAATACTGTATTGTTTGAGTTTACCACCAAAGCTGCTTACCTCTGCTACACCTTGTACACCCAACAACTGACGTCGTACGATCCAATCCTGAATGGTGCGCAATTCCGTTGCATCGTATTTGTTTTCATATCCTTTTTTGGGGCGAACAACGTATTGATAAATTTCACCAAGTCCGGTTGTAACAGGTGCTAACTCCGGTGTACCGATCTCAGGAGGGATAATGGATTGTACTTTTTGCAGACGCTCAGTTACCTGCTGTCTCGCCCAATACACATCGGTATTATCATCAAATACAATCGTAACCAGTGATAACCCAAACCGTGAAAAACTTCTGATCTCGATCAATCCCGGAATATTGTTATTCACCTGTTCAATCGGGAAGGTGATGAGTCGCTCAATATCGGTTGCTCCATATGATGGCGCCACAGTAATAACCTGCACCTGGTTGTTGGTAATATCGGGCACTGCATCAATCGGCAGCCTTGTAGCCTCATAACTGCCAAAGCCAATAAGGCCAATAACGAGTAAGCCAATGATCAGTTTATTCTTTACAGAAAACTGTATGATCGCATTCAACATATCCTGCTGTTTTTAAACTGTAATAAATACAGCATACTTCACTCCGGTGGAGAAAAGTTTATTGCCGTTCAAAAAAAATATCAGCAGGAAAACTTTGGCGGTTGCCAGATCGAGGAGAGAAAAACAGTATTTGTAAAATCATCATTCGGAATGAAATGATGTTTTGCTGTATAAAAAAATGTACGGGGAACAAGAATATAGATCGGCGTTGGCTCAAACACACTCAACACTGCACCGGTGTACCCGTTTTGCGATTTGAATGGTAATTGCTGATCCTTGCTGTAATCAAGATCAATAATATCCTCATCGTTGTAATGCATTGCGAGGAACTGTAAGAGGCGGAGCGATTTGTTCTCAGCTTTGTGTTCTGCATAGTGTTGTATCAGCAGCGGAAATTTGAGCAACTGCCGTAACTCAGTAGAAGAGATGAGATACACCCCCAAAAATAATATGCAGATCGCCTTTTTCAACAGATCAAAGATATTTTAAAAATCGGTTTTATTAGAGTGATTTGACGGATGGTTTAGAATAGTGATCAAATAAAGTCCATTTCAGGAAGCTTTTGTAAACCGTTCCCGGCAAAAAGCATTCATTTCATCCATTTGTAATTCGCTCAGCACAAGGGCCGTTTCATATTGAATAAATTGATTCTGCACGGTATTGATAGAAACAAAATCGTTTTTGATCACCATATTCTCAATATTCTTCCATTCAATTAAACGCTCTTTGAGATTGTTGGGTGTATGTACCCCTTTTTCATCGATCTTGACTTGGCAAGGTTGATATATTTTTCGTTCAGTATAAAACAAGAGGAGTAAACCAGCTCCACCAAAAAACTGAAGCAAAGCCCTGAGCATATCGTTCTCACTAACAAAATGCCAGGATGCGTACAATAGCACTGCTGCACCCAGCAATCGGAACATTCCATTACTCCAACCCTGGTTCAAAACCATTCGCTTACCCGCAAAAGCGTATGCAATGATCATAATAGCAGCCGCTACCTGTACAACAATAAAAAACAAATGTGGTGTGGAATTATGAAAATCGCCCCATGCATTGGCGATCATTAAAAAACCTGCCAGCAAATGCAACAGGCGTGCTGCTTTTTTTTGCTTCTCAAATGGCTCAAAGAAAATAGGAATGTGGTAAGTATTCATAACAACGTAAAGATACAATTAAATGAATGGAAGCAGGTGAATGTACTGCGGGGATAAGAATGAAATGGCAGTGAATAAGCCGACAGTTTACTTACAGGAGTTCCGTTACCTTTGCCCACTACATGAAACAGGAAGTACAAACAATTTTTACAGAAGGGCAGGTATTGCTGGTTGACAAACCAATCGAATGGACATCGCATGATGTAGTGGCTAAAGTGCGGAATACCATCAAAATAAAAAAAGTTGGTCATGCCGGTACACTTGATCCTTTGGCAACAGGGCTGCTGATACTCTGCACCGGTAAGTTCACCAAGAAAATAAATGAATACCAGGCACGTGAAAAAGAATATACCGGCACATTTACCATTGGAGCTGTTACACCTACTTACGATCTTGAAAGTGAGCCCGAACAGTTGAATGATTATTCGTATGTAACAGAAGAACTCATCCACGAAAACACCAAACAATTCATTGGTGATATTATGCAGGTACCACCCACACATTCTGCAATTAAACGGGATGGGAAACCTGTGTATTTGTTGGCAAGGAAAGGTGTGGATGTTGTGCTTGATCCCCGGCCACTGCACATCAGCGAATTTGAGATCACGAAAATTGAATTACCTGTTCTTCACTTTCGTGTTGTATGTTCAACAGGCACCTACATACGCAGTTTGGCACATGACTATGGGAAAGCATTGGGCTGTGGCGCTTACCTGAGCAGTTTACGACGCACAAGAATTGGTGAGTTTACAACCGAGCAGGCGAAGAGTTTACCGGAAACGTTGGAATGGATAAAAGAACAGAAACAACAGTACGAAAATTTATAATCAACTGCTACCAATTGAACGGATAACCAATACCCAATGAGATATTGATGTTTTCATAACGCCAATTACGATTGGCATCGGAGCGGCCAAACAAATTGGCAACACTTATTTTTGGTGCACGCCATCCGTTGTTTGACAACACATAAGGGAAGGCTGGATTTTTCAAACGATAACCAACATCAACACGTATCATAAAGAGTCCGACAAAATCCAAACGCAAGCCCGTTCCCACACTTACACTCAGATCACGATACAGATTTTTGAAATTTAAAACAACCGTATCGTTGCCTGCATTTCCTTTATTCCGAAAGTTCCAAACATTACCGATATCGGTAAACAAAGCGCCTTCCAGTATTAACGAGTTGGGCCAGATACTTAAAATTTTATAACGGTACTCAGCATTGGTTTCAAAAATAATATCGCCGGAACGACTGAAGAATTGATTACGTCCTGTACGTATATCAGCAGGGCTTGCACCGGGACCAATACTCCGCAAAGGCCATGCACGCATACTGTTGGGGCCACCACCTGCAAACTGTTTGAAGAAGGGCATACTTGATGTATCGTTATCATACAAATAGCCTGCGCCTGCGGCAGCACGGAACACCCAACGGGCCCATGTGCTGGAAGGTTTTAATATCTGGTATTTTACTTCCGCATCCAGTTTTACATATTCAAATAACTCTTTATCAAAAAGAGGAATTACTTTTTTTAAACGGCCGAACAATGCGCCTGATTCTTCGAAATTAACACGCATGCCTGCCACATGATTATCACGCTTTTTGATTCGGATCTGCGGGCGTGAAAAGTTTGCATTGAAATTTCCCAACACAAACCCCTGGTTAAACGAATTGCGCAGAAACGGATTTGCATCCAACTGATCTTTGAATGTTTGTGAAAGATCATACAGTTTCACATATTCAACATTCAACGGACTCAAACGCCAAATAGCATCCTTTGCCTGAAACTGCCAGCCAAAGGTTGAGCTTACAGAGGTAATGGCAAATAAACCATTCTGGTTAATATTGCGATCGATAAATGAAAGATTGGTTGTAAGAAAGGTTTTACGGTTAAGCCATGTTCTGCTTTTACGTGTAAACAACCAACGGGGAATACGTGGTGTACTCAATGAATTACTGAATGCTAATTCAGTTGCCTGTAACCCTGAGTTGATAGGAGGTAAGCCTAATTCAATACCTGCACGGATGTTATTGCTCATTTGAATTCCCTGCTTGGCAATATTTCTGTCTTGTAAACCAAAATTTACACCAAAGCCAATGAGATTACCGGCTGTACTCAATGCAGATTGTACCTGGTTAAATACACTTTCGATATTTGTACTGAATGTATAACGTTTGTAGGGGATCAGGAAGAGATCGTAATCAATTTTAGTGGAATCATTCACTGCAATTTTTGGTTGAATGCGCACCACCTGCCATACATTCAGTTTATTGAGTTCATCAGCTGTTTGATTCACTTTTAAAGCGCTGTATAAACTATCGGTTCGTAAACGCAGATTGCGACGAATAAATGCCGGCTTGAATTTCCCTGCTTCAAAACGTATACTGATATTGTTCCGTGTACTGTCGATAAAATTGGTTGAGTCAACATTTGATCCGCCTTTGTATTCCGGGTAAACAACAATGTTTTGATTGGTAAATTGCTGAAACACGTATGCATTGGTAGCTGGCTTGGTACGGATGTACACATTAATAAGCGGATTCTTTCTTCTTTCCAACGCTTCGGCAAATACTTCAAACTGCCTGATGGGGTCAAGTGCAAGATTGGGATCCAGCAATGCAAGGAACACCGTATCTACATCGGCATACAATGCATCTCTCGTCATGTTATAATATCCATTATTACGATAGAGATTCACCAGCCGGTTCATTTCTCTTGAGATCAATTCTTCCGAGAACGGATCGCCTTTCTGTAAATAACTTTCCGATTGGTATTGCCTGGTAAGCGCTACAATTGGTTCGATCTCCGCACGGTTCGAATCGTTTGGGATCAGTGCAATGGAATCTATCCTGAAAACGGGGCCGGTTGTAACTGTAAAAGTTGTTGCTACACGAATCTGCAATTTATCCGGATTATTGTTGTAAACAGAATCCATTTTATAGGCATACGAAGCTTTCCCATTGTAATACCCCATGGTTTTTAAAAACACCTCCATATTCTGTGCACTTTGCAACGCATAGGTGGTATCAAATGCAGGAGGGTTTTCAAGTCGTTTGAGAATTACGTAGGAATTTTTAACCACCGTACGCATACTGTCATCTAATTGGTTGAACAAACCATCAATTAGTAAGCTGCTGTTATCCTTGTTAAGTTGATTTTTTTCGAGCTTGATGTCGTTGAAATAAACAAACGGCTTTCCTTTAGGAAAATTCTTTACTTTGGTATATTGCCTCCGGGTTGGTTTTTTGAACGCTCCGCAGGAGAGAAAAATCTGCATTGCAGCCAAACTGAATAATATGGTGATGGTAACCCGGGTGAAGCTCATAAAATGATTAAATCGATGCTCAGTAAAAACGAAGCCAAATATATCCAAAGTTTAGGCCATAAAAAAAGAAGAGAGGAAGAAAGGCTGTTTTTAGTTGAAGGTAACAAAATGGTAGCTGAACTGATGGAACGTTATCCGCAACAAATTGTTCGCTTATACGCCACCGAAACCTTTTACAGCAATAACCCTGCTACAAATCAAGTTGCCCAACACACTGTTGTTACTGATGATGAATTAACTCGCATCTCTCAACTGCAAACGCCTAATCAGGCATTGGCTGTTGTACATTATTTTCCGGAAAAAGAGTGGGAGCCTTCAAACGATAGCTGGACCCTCGCATTGGATGGCATTCGTGATCCCGGCAATATGGGTACCATCATTCGCATGGCCGATTGGTTTGGCATCAACAGCATTATCTGCTCGCCCGATTGTGCCGACATCTATAATCCCAAAGTGGTGCAGGCAACCATGGGCAGCATCATGCGTGTATCGGTTATTGAAAAAGAGCTGTCTTCTTTTCTTTCCGGTCAACAGTTGCCCGTTGTTGGTGCTGTATTGGGTGGCAAAGAACTGGCCTCATTTGAATATCCAACAGCTGGCATCTTAGTGATTGGAAATGAAGCAAACGGGATAAGGGAAGATGTTCAATCGTTACTCACCGAAAAACTGACGATCCCACGTTTCGGTGAAGCCGAATCGCTGAATGCAGCTATTGCTACCAGTATTTTTTTGTGGGAGTTGAAAAGAGGATAGGGTCACGGATTACACTGATTTTAACAGGATAAAACGGATTAGGATATCAGTTAACATCCGTATCAATCCGTGTCATCATTGCTTCAATCAGATGGCGGAAATTCCAACCCTGCTTTCTACAAATTCATTTCGCTCCAGTTCATTCAACATAAACTGAGCAAGATCACCTGCATTGATGTGGTTTGCATTTGGTGGCGGATAATCTTTCCTTATACTATAGCTTCCGGTTGGTCCATCATTCATGATATCCGGACTGCATACAAAGGTCCAATGTAGACCCGACGCCTGCAAATATTCATACGCCTTGCGATGTTCAATACCAACAGGTAAATATTCTTTGGGATAATCTTGCTCATCCATCAGCATTTTTTCATCGGTGCTGTTCAATACACCCATTCCGCCGAGTGCAACGATCCGTTTAACATTGGCTTTTTTCATTTGCTCCACAATGTTTTTCATACCAAGTGAACGTGCTTTATCGGTTCCGTCGAATGCTCCGCCAATAACACTTAACACTGCATCACAACCTTTCAAGGCACGCAGCACTTCACCGGCATCGAACAAAGCTCCTTTCACCAGTTCAAGCTTTTCATCTTCAATTTTCAGATCAAACACGTTACGTCCGTATGCTTTCACTTCATACCCACGCCACAGCGCCTGCTTTACCAATTGAACACCCACTTGCCCTGTAGCACCAAATACGATCAGTTTCATATCAATTTGTTTAGCGAATACAATTTACAACTGCTGGGGGTAATTATGTTAAATTTTGCACCGCAGTCAACCTCTGGCATAGTTTTTCAATCTTTGCAGTAAATCACAATTTTTGAAACATTCCCTTCTGTTGCTTTCGTGTGTTTTCTCCATTGGTTTTTTGCAGGCGCAAAAGATCGACAGCCTTTTTTTCAACTTGTATACTGATAGTTTAAAGAAAGGCTCCTGGAACTATATAAATGTAGATGCGAAAATGAGCGATGGGAGATATTTGCCGCTTACTACCGATCAATTGCAGTTTAAAGTGAGTAATGGAAAACTGCAAGGCAATAGTGTATGGATCGATTGGACATTCCCTGATGATTCCGTAGTTGTTGAGGTTGTATTGAAAAAAGATTTCTCTGTAAAACGAACGATCACGATCTGGATCAAAAAGAAAGATGAGCAGATGAATGCAATTTTGAATGACTCACTGCTAAGGCAAATCAACGACCGTCCGAAAACACCAACAAAGAGAAAGAAGAATTAACTACTTAAAAATATTTGATCCCTGAAAACGATTGGGCCGCTTTATGCGGCCTTTTTAGTTACCGCCTGTTTTCTTTTTAACCGGAGGTTTTGCGGCGGGTTTCTTTACAGCAGGTGGAGGCGTTGTTGCTGGTTGTTCTAAACCCTCACCAAACTTTAAGCGGTTATTAAAGTCAATCGCTTCCGGAATAGGAGCTTCTCCATCTTTCAACTTAAAGTCGAATACTTTATCGATGTGGAGCCATTGCCCGTTGGTCCATTGAAAGCCCTCGTAATCTCCATCAGGAATTAATGTATAACGTTTGCCGGGCTCGTTAGTTTCAGAAACAAGATGATCGAAGATGATCATGTCTAACTCTTCATCATACTGCACTCTTGCCCGTCCGTCTTTCTTATACTCCAGTAAAAAACGATTCATCGCAGGTTTCGGAACAGAATCCTTTACAAACGAAAAAGCTCCGGGCATTCCAAACACAGGTGAGCCATTTTCATCAAACGATAATACATCTAACCATTTCTTTGTTGTACGTGTATCGTTTTCATCGTACCCGAATAAGGTGTAATATTTTTTCCCGTTGTGTTCTTTCTCTAAGATCCTGTAATACACTGCACCGATCCACCACATATTATTTGCAATAGTGTCGGTATCGTTTTCAATAAATTCATTTGCATCACGCAGCGGAATAAATTTCTCTCTTCCTTTTGGTGTACGTAACTGGATAAACCCTTTCTGGCGACAATAATCATCATCCTTTACTACCTGCCAGGTAAAAATGCGGAAGGAACTATCGGGACTGTAAACTTTTGAAATTGTCTTTAGGGAGTCAAACGGAAAGAGATAGGATTTATCCTGGATCAACGCTCTTACAAGAATACGTGTAAAGTTACTGTCGCTGCGAAAACGCACTGCTGCATCCTTTCCACGAACGATCTCATAACCAAAACGCTTGAGTGAATCTTCACGTAATTTGAATTGCTTTACTTCAGCAGGAGTGAGTTGCTGTGCCGAAGAAGCAAGCGCAAAACAAAGGCAGAAAAGGGTAAACAGTTTTTGCATGAAAGATATTAACTGATTTGGGGCAAAGTTATTGTGTTTGAGCCTTGCTCACGAGTGCTGTGGCAAATGCTAACAAATCTTTATACTGCGCATCTACGGTTGAAGGATCAGGATTTTCTGCAGGACGGGTGGGGAGATAAACGGTGAATGCACCGATCTTCCGTCCAAACCACATATCGTTGGGCATATTACCCACCATGATCGACTTGCTGAAATCAACCGCCGGGAAATCTTCTTTTGCCTGGTAGGCCATGCCGGGGTTTGGTTTGCGGTTGATGTGTTTGTTATCTGTTTCAGGACAGAAATAAATTTTATCGATACGGCCATTGTTTGCAGCAATCTCCTGCAACATGTTTGTATGAATTTCCTGCAGATCATCCAGCGTCATTAATTTCTTGCCGACGCCAGCCTGATTCGTTACCACAAATATTCGTGGAAATAATTCTGACAATTGTTTGATGGCTTCTATTACACCTGGCATGAAATGAAACTCATTCCAGTTTTTGATATAATCGCCCACCACATCTTTGTTGATCACTCCATCACGATCGAGAAACAAGGTCCAGTCTTTATCGATCAATGGTAATTCCTTATGTGGTAAAGGCATAAAGTAAGCTGTATTTGCAGGATGATTTGTAGGTAGTGATGTATGAATCATAGATCAACCTTTTGCAGCGAAGTAACGTTCTTCTACCAATTGACAAATGATATGTCCCAACATAATATGACTTTCCTGAATGCGGGGTGTTGTAATGGACGGAACATTGAACAGATAATCACTGAAGGCTTTCAGTTTTCCACCGGTTTGTCCGGTAAAGCCAATGGTGATCATTCCTTTTTCCTGCGCTGCTTTAAATGCTTCAATAATGTTGGGTGAATTGCCCGAAGTTGATAATCCAACCAGCACATCACCTGCGTGACCAATTCCTTTGATTAACCTTGCGTACGCAACTTCAAAACTATAATCGTTTGCAATGGCTGTTAAGTACGATGTATTTACATGCAATGCTTCGGCAGGTAATGCTTCACGATCTAAATAAAAACGACCACTGAATTCGGCTGCTAAATGCTGCGCATCGGCAGCACTGCCGCCATTACCACAGAACAACACTTTCTTTCCTTTTTGAAAAGCAGTTACCAGCAAGTCGCTGATCATGTCCAGCTTTGCAATCACGGTTTCATCTTGCAGCAAAAGTTGCTTCACTGAAATGGAATCATGGATGATCTGTTTGATCTGTTCACTCATAGTGTAAAGGTAAATGAAAAAGCCGCTGGCTGTTCGCCTCTAGCTACTCGCAAATGCAAAAAGCAGTGAAAGCATGTGATTCGTTTATACCGATGCCGCCAGTTGTAAAACAGCAGCCGTCATTTTATCCCAGCCATATTTCTTTTTTTCTTCACGAAGATGTGGCAAAAATTGTTCGCTGCCTGTTTGCATGTATTGCTGCATGGCCGCTGTAATAGAATCAACTGTTGGCTCGCAAACCAAACCAACTTTACCATGCGGTACAAATGCAGGTAAACCTCCAACATTGGTAACGATCATCGGTATTTCAAAATGATAGGCGAGGGGAGTAACGCCGCTTTGTGTTGCATTTCGATATGGTTGTACCACGGCATCAGCAGCACAGAGATAATATTTTACTTCACTATCTGCAATGAATTCTGTTTTAAGAATGAGATCATCTCTTAATTGAAGTTGTTCGATAAGATCATCGTAAGTTTTGCGATCTTCGTAAAACTCACCTGCAATCATCAATTTACAATTGGCAATTTGCAATTTTATCAATTGCGCAAATGCTTCCAACAACATATCAAGTCCTTTGTATTTACGGATAAAGCCGAAGAACAGAAACACAAATACTTCCTGATTGATACCGAGGTGAGTGCGTGCTTCCTGTTTTGAAACTGCATTGCCAAACACATCATACAACGGGTGTGGTTGCAGCACGGCTGGTTTTGTTTGGGTGAAGGAACGCAGATCGGTCAGCACTTTTTCACTCATGGTGATGAAGGCATCCACCGGTTTAATAAAATATTTCGTGAATGCATGATCGCCGAAGCGTTTTTCATGCGGCACCACATTATCTGCTATGCAAATAATCTTTGTATGCTTATTTGATTTGATGCGGCGAAGAATGGTGCCCAATGCAGGTCCCATTAACGGCAGCCAATAACGGACAACTACCAGATCGGGTTTCAGATTCTTTAGTTCGTTGCCAACTGCTAACCAGTTTAATGGATTAATAGAGTTGACTTTAATGTTGATGTTGAGATCAGCAGGTGCCGGTTCAGATGAATATTGTGTGGTGCCCGGAAATAAAAAATCCGGGTATTGTAAACTGAATGAATAGATGGTTACATCATGGCCTTCGTTTTGAAATTGACGGGCAAGACGTTCGTTAAAGATCGCAATGCCGCCACGTAAGGGATGTGCCGGGCCGAGGATCACTATTTTCATAACCCTGCTTTGTCTTCTATTAAATAATTATTCCGTTCAGGCGAATTCCGGCCGATCAATTCACCAATAAACCCAGCAAGGAATAACTGCGAACCAATCACCATCGAAACCAATGCAATAAAAAAAGTAGGGCGATTGGTGATGGAGAAATTGCTATCTACAATTTTCGATACAATGAGATACCCACTTATGATAAAACCAACAAGAAAGAAAATGGTACCCCACAAGCCGAAAAAGTGCATGGGACGTTTACCGAACTTACCGACAAATGTGATCGTTGCCAGATCAAGAAATCCATTTACGAAACGATCCCAGCCAAATTTTGTAACACCGTATTTTCGTTTACGGTGCTCCACTACTTTTTCACCAATTTTTCGAAAGCCCGACCATTTGGCCAGCACCGGAATATAACGATGCATTTCGCCATACACTTCAACACTCTTCACCACTTTACCGTTGTACGATTTCAAACCGCAGTTAAAGTCGTGCAATTTAATGCCGCTCATTTTACGGGTGGCGGCGTTGAACAATTTCGAAGGAATATTTTTTGTAAGTGTATTGTCGTAACGTTTCTTTTTCCAGCCACTAACCAAGTCGTAACCATCGGTTACGATCATTTTATACAATTCAGGAATTTCATCCGGGCTATCCTGCAAATCAGCGTCCATAGTGATGACCACTTGTCCTTGAGCAGCTTTAAACCCTTCATTCAAAGCTGCAGACTTACCATAGTTACGTTGAAATTTAATGCCTTTGATGCATGAGTTTGCAGCACGAAGTTGATTGATCACATTCCATGATTCATCTGTGCTGCCATCGTCGATCAAAATAATTTCATACGATAATTGTTGCTCTGTAACTACACGCTCGATCCACGCACATAGTTCAGGTAACGACTCTGCTTCATCTTTCAGTGGTATTACAAGGCTCAGGTTCATGAATGAATTTACATGGTTTGTGGCATTTGATTCTCCGGATTCTTTTTACGGACGATCAATGCAATAATAAGTGAGAACAGGAAATAAATAAAGCAGCTGAACGCAAAGCCTAACATCACACTGCTAAAACTGAAATTATCTTTTTTATTGGCTTCATCAAGTGCTTTATCGATCTGATCCTGCGATGCGCCAAAACGTTTCATCATTTTCTCCGACATTTCAAGCGAGGTTTGCTGCATCGCCTGCTTAAACTCAAGATCAATAAAATTCAACAATACGTATGAAAAAATGCTGACAGCGATGCCTGTAATTACAAATACTCCAAAGCTTGTTTTCAACGCCTGTCCAAATTCAAGATAACCTTCATTTCTTTTTTTAACAGTAACACAAGCCAGCACGGCAAATACAATAGGGAGAAGGTTGAGTGCAAAGGCAAGCGGGCTAACCATTAGTTTTACACCACCAAGGTATAAAGCAATGTATGCGATCACACCAACAGCTGCTGATAATAATCCATATTGTAAAAGCGGGTTTGTTTGTTTTGCTTCCATAAAATTGTTTAGTTAAGTTTCAGTTGATTGTTATTGATGATGCCAACCACTTTTCCTTTTAGTTCCCTGCCAACAAAGGCAGAATTCTTTGATTTGGAGCGGATGTCATCTTCTGTAAACACATATGTCGCCTGGGGTATGAACATTGTTACATTGGCAGGTTCACCTTCTTTTATCAAAGGCATTTCCAGATCCAAGACCCTGCGTGGATTAATGCTAACCAGTTCCACCCATTTTTCGGCACTTAACTTCTCGCCAAACACAGCGCCCATCACACCATAACTTGTTTCCAAACCGATCATTCCTGCTTTGGCATATTCAAATTCACAAACCTTGCTATCGTATTCATGCGGCTGATGATGCGATGCAATACAATCAACCGAACCATTCAGCACCGCAGCTTTCAACGCATCACGTTCGGTTATTGCACGAAGAGGCGGGTAGAGTTTGAGGTTTGTATCATACGTCTGCAAATCTTCATCACTGAAATATAAATGAGCGGGTGTAACCGAGCATGTAACTGCAATGCCGCTTTCTTTTGAACGATTGATATATTCTAAACTTTTAGGCGATGTAACACCTGTAAAGTGCAGTTTTGATTCTGCATAACGGGTAAGCTTAATATCTCTTGCCACCTGTATCTCTTCGGCAAGGACCGGTTTACCGGGCAAGCCCAATCTTGTACTCACAATTCCTTCATTGATCAGTCCATGTGTACCAATGGTTTTATCATCGGGTATCTGTATTACTGTACCATTGAATGCTTTTACATACTGGAGTGCCTTGAGTAATAAACCTGCCGATTGCACAGGATGAACACCATCGGTAAATGCAACTGCACCTGCAGCTTTCATATCATACATCTCCGCCAACTCTTTTCCTTCAGTTTGTTTGGTGACGGAACCCAATGGATGAATACTTACGGCAGCGTATTTCGAACGCTGCACCAAATACTCAACCTGGCTTTTGCCCGATACAACGGGGTTTGTATTTGGCAAAACCATCACTTCTGTAAAACCACCGGCTGCCGCTGCATCCATCCCTGTTTCCAGTGTTTCTTTGTATTCGTAACCGGGGTCACAAAAATTGACAAACAGATCCACCCATCCCGGTGAGAGATGGAGATTTTCATGTTCAATGATTTTGTCGGCTGAACTGTTTTGTAATTGTCCAATTTGTTTGATCGATCCGTTTTCAATCAAAACATCCTGTTGCGTAGAATGAAACGGAGAAGCGGGATCAATAATGTGTGCCTGCCTGATGAGAATGGTCATGTAACGGGTTCAAGTTAATGCGCCGCTAAGATCGTTTTTTTTGATTGATTTTGTGCCAAATAGATTTAAATCTTACATTTGCTGCCCGCTGAAATCCAGGGGTGGATTTCTATTTTTTGTTCGGGACGTAGCGCAGCCCGGTAGCGCACTAGCATGGGGTGCTAGGGGTCGCAAGTTCGAATCTTGTCGTCCCGACTGAATTGAAAGCTTCACTGAAAAGTGAGGCTTTTGCTTTTTGTAATATGCATATTCTTATTGAACGGTTGCCTCTCACGCAGAATTACGGGAGGATTGTCCCGATCGTTAACACTTGAAAGATCTGTAACATAAAACCAGTAAAAGATTGTTACAACAATTCAAACCGCTT
This sequence comes from Lacibacter sp. H407, assembly GCF_037892605.1. Classification (NCBI taxonomy): domain Bacteria; kingdom Pseudomonadati; phylum Bacteroidota; class Chitinophagia; order Chitinophagales; family Chitinophagaceae; genus Lacibacter; species Lacibacter koreensis. The sequence goes on from NZ_JBBKTU010000001.1 coordinate 3,895,101, forward strand.
CTCTTAAAAGAATCGACAAACCCGGTTAAATAAATTTGATACAATTATATTTATTTAAATTCCTAAAGGTGGGGTGGCAAAATTACTTCTTAACGATTTGGAGGAATTTACAGTGCGATTTGGAAGTCAATGAAACAATGAATTATCCGTCATCATAAAATAAATTCTCAGCATGAAAATAGCTCCTCTATACAGCGCATTTATATTGAGCTGCATGTTTTTAAATGCACAGACATCAACCAGTATAAAACCGGGTAGCATTTGGTTAGACAATAACGGAGTGCATATTAATGCGCATGGTGGTGGTGTTTTATTACACAACGACATCTATTACTGGTTCGGAGAGCATAAAACAGAAGGTGAGGCGGGCAACCGTGCGAATGTCGGAGTGCATGTTTATTCATCGAAAAACTTAAGCGATTGGAAAGATGAAGGGATAGCGTTAGCAGTTGTGGAAGATACGACCAATTTATTGGTGAAAGGCTGCATTATTGAACGTCCAAAAGTGATCTACAACAAAAAGACAAAAACCTTTGTGATGTGGTTTCATCATGAACTGAAAGGACAAGGATACAAGGCTGCCTTAACAGGATTGGCTATTAGTGATAAAGTTACCGGGCCTTATCGATATATAAAAAGCGTTAACCCCAACGCAGGCTACTGGCCTTTACACTTTCCGGATGCATTTAAAAAAATTGATCAGGAACCTACGATTGCAGGCATTGGTTTGCAAAAACCTGAAGGACAAAAAATAGTTCGTGAAGGTTATTTTGTTCGCAGGGATTTTACAAAAGGACAAATGGCACGAGACATGACGTTATTTGTTGATGACGATGGAACAGCTTACCATATTCATTCTTCTGAAAACAATCAAACTTTACATATTTCAGAGCTTACCGACGACTATCAGAACTTTACTGGAAAATATGCCCGGGCATTAGAAGGAAAAGCCAATGAGGCGCCGGCAGTTTTTAAAAAAGACGGTAAATATTATTTGATAAGTTCCGGTACAACAGGTTGGAAACCGAACCCTGCCCGGCTAGCAGTGGCAGATCATCTTTTTGGTCCGTGGCAGGAACTGGGCGACCCAAGCAGAGGTGACGATATGCAGGTAAAAACAACCTTCTGGTCGCAGAGCACTTTTATTCTTCAGGTAGCAGGAAAAAAGAATGCCTTTATCTATCTGGGTGACCGGTGGACACCTGAAAATGCTATCGACGGAAGGTACGTTTGGTTGCCGATTCAATTTGAAGATAACAAACCTGTTCTTCGTTGGTTTGACGAATGGGATTTGACGATGTTTGATAACAGGCAGTAAATGTCACTACATTCTTCCCAATGGCTATTTATCCAATTTTTAAAAGCTTATATCAATTAACAGACATCAGTTCTACTGCCGTCATGCACGAATGTGAGAGATCTTCACGACCAACTAAAAAGATTATTCATTTTTCAGGAATACTTCAGTTGAAAATAATCGATAAATTTTAAAACATATGGCTTTGATAAACAATCAGCAACACTCTTCAGTTTTATTTAACATTGATCCAATACTTATTCATGTGGATAATTGTTTAGCTGGAATCTAGTTCAGATTAAATAATAACCATGACCCGAACAGTCATCCTTTTTCTGAGCCTTATTACAATCTGTACATTCATTCTCGTTTGGTTAAATCTGAAATCAACAGGAAAATCTTCAAAACATGAAACCAATCCTGTTGCATCGACCAATAAGGCATTTGACGCAACACAAAAAGCTTTAACACGCAAAGCAAGTACTGCAAAGGAATTTATAAAAAACAATCGCTACAACGAAGAATTCTGTTTCCTGATCGATATGAAAATACGTTCCGGCTCTAACCGCTTTTTTGTATATGATCTGAATCATGATTCCATTCTCAATGCAGGCACCGTTACACATGGCCGATGTAATGAGCGATGGTTAAGCGGAAGGAAATATGGAAACGAACCCGGCTGCGGCTGTACCTCCTTGGGCAAATACAAGATCGGCAAACCGTATATGGGCAGGTTTGGATTGGCGTACAAACTCTACGGACTTGATTCAACCAACAGCAATGCGTTTAAACGATACGTTGTATTACATGCGCATGATTGTGTACCGAATGATGAAGTTTTTACTGAAATATGCCAAAGCGATGGATGCCCAACTGTATCACCAGGCTTTTTAAAAACATTGCAACGATTGATCAACAGTTCGGAGAAGCCTGTGCTGTTGTGGATCTATGAATAGGAAAAATAAAACTTCCTTCACTTTAACCTTCTTCGAAATACATTTTAGTTGTTCAGACTATAACAAGTTGGTTATTATTTTTTAACCCGGAATTGCAAAACCTTATCAACTGTATTCCCATTTTCAGAAAGTCCCTGTACAACAATCACATAGTTACCTGGTATGTCTGAACTGTAAAAACTAATATTGGCTCCACCTGCGTCATCAATAACAATATTCGGTTCCCACAAAAGTACATTCCTGTAATCAGGAACACGGCTTTCGTATTGCTCCTTCAATTCATATACAGGTGAAAAGAACTTTCGTTGTAACTGAAGGCCCTCATAATCCATAACTGTAACATGCGGATCAAGCTCAAATTCCTTAAGATCGCCATTATACGTAACCATATTTACGATCCCATTGAAAAGAAGATTCTCATAATGATATTTCCGTTCAATTACTTCGAGCCGCTCAACATTTAATGGATTATAGGATATTAATTTGTTGCCATTAAATACCGGCACACCATCGAGTAACACCAACGGATCGTTCTCCATAAAGAGTTGATCATTGATATTGTAAACTGAGAAACGACTATTGTTGTTTGCTTTTTTTACTTTGATCTCCCGTACGTATTCAATCATTATTTCCTCCATAGTAGTAAACCGAACATACTTATCAAGTGAATATGTGATATCAGATTTGAAATAAAAGGAGGAGGTATCAATGGTGGTCGAGAATTGACTGTATTTGCTTTTATGATATGCACTCTGGACCTGCAACTCTTTATGCCGCTTTATCAGATCCTGTGCGGGAATAGCATTTGTTAAATGAGAGGGTAACTTTCGGCTTGAGAACTCCATTGAAAAAGGATTATCGATCTCAACATTATACATGTTATTCTGCGCTGTATTCGTTTGAACAATAATTTCACCATCATTATAAAACTCAGGAACATCGAATTTTATTTTCCCCTTTTCATCACTCACAGCAGTATGCAATTGAATTCGCTTTCCGGGTACTGAAAAATACACAGGGATATCCTTTACCACATTGCTTGAACCAGATTGAACAACTCTTCCCGTAACAATATGCCCACTTACTTCAGGCAAAAATTTTAGTGCTGGTTTCGGGTTTTGAAGAATTTCATTCCACTCGAATCGTCGCCACCCATGTGTCAGCATTAAATTGTCCATCGCATCGTGTACTTCCGGTGTATTAGCACTAAAATAATACTGTGGAGATTCGATTGTACCTGTAAGATCAGAATTGAGCCACAAATAATTAGTAATTGTCATTTCGTCGATAGGTTGCAAAGAATCGATGCGATAAACAGCCATCGACATTTTCGTTTTATCAACCTCATTGTTTTTGCCATTTGTCGAAATATTGATATTCACTTTTGTTCGGATACCATATTCTAAAGAATCGGCCTTGATGGCTAACTGTAATTGTTTGGCAGGGTATACAAAATATAACCTTTCACAAACAGGTTTGTTGCCAGCGTCAAAAAGTGTGAAGTGAGTGATGCCATCACCCAATTTGTTGGTCTCAATTAAAAACTCTGTTTTGCCGTTTTGAAGCTTGGCAGCAAGCGAAAACTTTATTGCGTTACGGGTATGGGCAAATAATAAAACCGGACTAAATGCAAGATCATTGCCGTTACTGCTAACGGCAATTTTAAGTTGCTTTCCACCCACTTTGGTGAGTTGTATTGCATAACCATTTGTATATGCCACCGGGAGTTTTTCCGTAATTATTTGGGCGGAAGGCATTGTTACTACTGCTTTGTATGTATTTCCCGGTTCAGGTTTAAAAAGAAAATATCCAAGCCCAAATTGGCTGGTTTTAAACTTTATGATTGTATCATTTGCCGCATTAAGGATAACGCCATTTGCATTTATCCCCTTACCATTTTCGTCAACAAATCGAACAGCTACTTTACTCTCGATATTATTTACAAGATTTCCTCCTTCAGGAAAAAACTGCAGATCAAATTTGCGGATGGGGGGCGGCACAGCTATTTCATCTTGGTTCGATGAATTAATAATTGTAATTGTTTTTTCGAAATAATGATCAACATTAAAATTTTTCATCAAGTTCGTATAGGCTCTTAATTTATAGGTACCGGAATTTAATGTCACAGGCAATTGTAACGAACCATTACCATCACCTTCAGCAAGCATCAGCTTTGTTTGTATTACAGCACGGTTGTTCTTATCAAGAACTTCCACATAGGCCAGCTTGCTGATATCGATCGGCTTATGAAAAATTGCGTCAACATTGTAAATTTTGAACCAGCAGAGTTCTCCCGCCAAGTAGATATTTCTATCTGTATGTAGAAATATTTTCTCCTGTAAAGCAGTTTGTCTGTAGATCTCAAATTGCTGTACTTGTGCTTTTGATCGAACCACGCTAAAAACTGCAATAACAGAAAGCACAGCCGCAACCACTATTCCTCTTGTAAGCCTTACATATCTCATCCTATCCATTTCAAGATTTATCTTCATCAGTTGTATACTATTATGGCCAAAAAACGGGTTTAATATTCGTGCCTCTAACTGTACAATCCACGCATACATTCGCAGCGGCTTCGAATGAGCTGATTACAGGTGGATTTGTTGGCGGCGTGGCATAGGTTGATGGCAGAGTAGGAGTTAACCCTGACATATATTTTCTGATCGAGTCGCTGTTATTTGGAAGCGAAACAGTGGAACAGGTAACCGGAAAAAAATTCCAACCGCCTACATCTTGTGCAGAAATAAAAATTCTTTTCTCCGACACATTGCAAATATTTACAAATCCAACCACCTGTTCGGATGGATCAGTAATACAACGTATATTTCCTTTTAACTCGCCCGGCTGTGCATCAAAAATGCTTCCTAATTGCTCTGTATTTTTTTTAATTTTTTCAAGAAACTCATAGCCCTCTTTACTTAACCCATATTGCCGGATATTAATACTGTAAAGCAAACTTAACTTTTCTGATCCGCCCGGAACAAATGCTATGGGTAAATAAATAAAATCTCTTTCAAGTTGGGCCGACGATCCAATGAGTAGCTCATTAGATTCATTGCTCTGCCAGCATTTATAAATGGATGAATCAATTCCAAAATTGACATTATCCCGATAGGCGATCGAGAAACTATCACGATTTTGCCTGTCTTTAAAAACCTGAAATTTCAACATCGAAGCAAACTGCGATTTCACTTCCCATGTTTCAGTATAATCCCACTGATAATATCGTGTATTATTCAAAATATTATTTGTGTTGAGGTATAATTGAACACCACCTTCTTCCATTTTCCATGTAATACTATCAATTGGAGGTGAGGCTTGGGCGGTAGCGTAATCCGACACATATTCTTTGCCGGTCAGGGTTCGTATATGCAGCCGGTATTTTACAGCGTTGTTTAGATTTAAATTGTTGGCTGTATAATTTCCCTCGCTTGTTTCATTAAGGCCATACGAACTGTTATCTTCTCCCTCAACTTTTACAGATGCTCCTTTTTCATGCTGCACCTTCAAAAGCTGGTTTTCGAGTTTTGCTGTTCTGCTCAATTTAATGCTGGTACGTCCCTGGCCACTATTGATCACGCCTTCTACTACAAGGAAGCCGGAATTTGGCGATACGAAAGGCGAATCATAATCTTCCTTGCAGCCAACGAGCAGCAACAGTAATAATAGATATGAAGAGATATTTTTCATTTGCATGTTTAAAACTTGATATTAAAATTCACATACGGGATAGCACTTCCGAAGATGGATAATTTATAGCCATTTATCGATCCGTTTTCCGACACATAGTAAACAGAATAAGGATTTTTTCTGCCTGTTAAATTAAAAACACCGAACGTCCACGATGTATGCAGTGTTTGATTCACTTTATGGTTGCCTTCAATATTCATAGCAAAATCTGCCCGGAAATAATCCGGTATCCTGTATGCATTTCTATTTGTATAAAGTGTTCGTTGACCTCCTGCATAATAAAAGATACCGATCGGCAAAGTAATAGGCCGGCCCGTACTGTAGGTTGCATTAAACGATACACTGAAACGATGATTAAAACGATAATTGCTGATCAATGTGATATCATGCGGCTTATCGTAATTAGCAGGGTAGTATTCGCCATCATTGATCATTTCTCCAGCCTGAGGGTCATCTGCTTTTAACAGGATACGTGACCACGTGTAACCGATCCATCCATTTAGTTTACCAGCCGTTTTCTTTATGAGCAATTCAACACCGTATGCTTTACCCTTTGTACCTAATACATCTGTTTCCAAAGCAGGGTTCATTACCAGTTTTGCACCACTTTTATAGTCGAGATAATTTCGAATATCCTTATAGTACGCTTCTACCGATGCTTCAATTGTATTAGAGCGGAAATTTCTAAATAGTCCAATTGAAACCTGGCTACCATATTGCGGTTTTATATTAGGGTCGCTCAACTTCCAAATGTCTGTTGGCGACATAGCAGCAGTATTTGAGATCGAATGAATATACTGACGCTGTGTATTAAATGCAGCTTTGATCGAGAAACTATCATTAAACAAGTAAACCATCGATAACCGAAATTCCGGGCCGCCATATGTTTTAATAAAATCACCATTACCATATTTATCAGCCCCTATATTATTTGTTTCCGTAATGGGCAATCCGGGAGCATAGCGGTTTATATTTTGCGGGCCCAGATAATTAAACAGGCTATATCTGATTCCTGCATCGATAGAAAGTGAATTAAGCTTATACTTATCACTTATATAAAGTGCACTTTCAAGCGCTTGCTCCGGTGCAATTTCATCAGCAGCAACTAATGATTCTTCTCCAAATGGCTGGTACGACCCCGGATTCAATTTGTAATAAAGTGAGTTAAACCCGAAATCTAAACTATGCTGATTATTTACATAATAATTAAAGTGTGTTCTGAAATAAGTTTGATTGATCGCAAAGCTGAGTTTGTATCCATTTGCCGGCAAATAATTACTGGATGTATAATATTCATAACTGTCATAACCTGCAGCAGTAACATTATTCAACTTGTTATTAAAAATGTGTTTCCATTTTAGTGATGCATTCTTATTACCATAACCAAATAATGTATCACTATTAAGATTAAACCGGTCGTTACTCATATAACCGGTGAGATAGATCGTATTTTTTTTATTGATCTCATGGTTGATATTCAGATTAAGATCATAAAAAGCGGCATTACTGTTTTTGTACTGATCCGGAAGCAGGTTTAACAACCAGTTTGCATATGTTGTACGCCCGGCAATGATAAACGATGACTTATCTTTAACGATAGGCCCTTCAAGTTCAAGCCGGCTGGTCAAAAGTCCAACACCTCCCGATCCTGTAATTTTTTTCTTATTCCCTTCACGGCTATTGATATTAAGAACCGAAGAAAGTCTGCCACCGTACCGAACAGGAACACTGCTTTTGAAAAGCTCCACATCCTTAACAACCTCCGGGTTTAATGCTGAGAACATTCCAAAAAAGTGTGAGGGGTTGTATATCGTTGCTTCATTGAACAGAATAAGATTTTGATCTGCAGCACCACCCCGTACATTTAACCCTGTGCTTGCTTCACCAACAGTTTTAACACCCGGCAAGGTTGTTACAACCCTTAACACATCTGCTTCACCAAATACAACAGGCACAAGCTTGATCGTTTTGATATCAATTTTTTGTACGCTCATTTGCGTACCTTTTATATTATTGATCTTTTGTGCCGAGATGGTGATATTCTTGAGCGTCATTACTTTCGACACCAGATCAATATTCAGCTTTCCACTATTGTGTAATAACACCTGGCGTCTTGAATCATTCATGCCCAGGCTCTGGATGTTCAATGTATGTTTACCTTTTGGTAATGAGAGGGTGTAATAGCCGTACTGATCGGTAGTTGCGCCCAAATTTGTGCGGTCAATATAGATCGAAGCTCCTGCTATAGGCTCGCCTGTTTTTGCATCCCTTATATAACCGGCAATGGTTGCTGTTTTTTGCTGATTAACAACTCCTCGTTCTCCAACTTCATACAACTTATTTTCCAGTACCGCATTTTCGGTTGACGGAGTTACTTTGTTCTCACTTACTTCGCTGCTGTCTGTTTCAAACGTTACTTCATACTGTGGCTTGGTATTACTTTTGGGATTATCCGCATTAACAGCAAAATCAGACCCCAACTGAAAATTGAGTTTCTTACCCTTTGTTATAAACACATTTTTATCTTCATCAATTGCATGAAAAAATGAAGTTGAAGCAAACGCATTCTTTAAAACTGAATCGAGTGGTTGATTCATGGCAGTAACACTCAGCTTCATTGTGTCGAATTGTTGGGCATCAAAATAAAAGAAATAGCCGGTTTGCCTTTCGAGAAGCTGGATAAATTCTGTAACAGCTACATTCTTTATATCAATTGTAACGAGTGCTTTTGCTGAATCTTTTTGCCCATAGGTTTTCAGACAGCTGAAACATATAAATGTGTATAAAACAATACGGTGTATTCTCATTTTACTTGGTTATCTGGTCATAAAAAGCTGTCACTTCGATCAGCATACGTTCTTTATCCCGTTTAAAGTTCAATTGCTTACTTTCTATGAAATTTTCAATGCTCTCCTTTTTATCCTTATAAGCCTGAAGTATCGACTGTTTATTTTTTATTAAGTAGAAATTATTTTTTACTTTAATATAGTATTTGGCTTCAACATCAATGTTCTTTAAAACACCTTCGCCTTTTGTTCGTATGTAATCATTGATCTTTTTGATTTCTTTCTTCATCAAACTCACGTTGCCCTCATATAATAATTGATAAAAACCGGGCTTTGGCGAAGTTGAATTCATATTATCCTGCGTGATATTGATAAAGCGATGATCCGCTATTTCAAATCGGGATATTCTTTCGGAAAGCAATTGAATCGTACGATTATTTTGATGGAGTATTAAAACATCAGCAACTTGATCATAACTCAAAAGAAGAGAAGGGTAAATCACATTCCTGTAAATAACCGAGCCCTGGGCGGGGTTACTTGTATTAAAGTATGGATGTCCGTTTTCAAATGGGAAAGGATAGCCGTAATAATTAACACCGTTAAAGACTCCCCGTTGGTTTTGCATTTGCTGGTGGTATAGCAAAACGGTGTTATCAACAGCTTTTTTGTAAAAAACTGTATCGGATTCAACGTTTTGTGCAATAGACTGCTGGTAAAAACAAATCAGGAAAACAAGAAAAATCGAAAACCTTTGGGTAAAACATCCTCTCATGTCAATAAAAAATTTGATCTAGAAATTAAGAATTGATTAATTTCTATAATATGCGGAAAATAGACAAAAACCTGGTTTTGCAATGATTCAATGGCAGTTATTACACGAGTGGTTAAAATAATCAATTTAACGTTGAGTGTTTCTATTAGAATTGGTTGTTTACCTCAATATTGCCACCCTCTGTTGTGATTAAAACCTCCACAATAATGGATACTTGTTGAACACCGGATCATCTGATATCTACCAGGCCCGCTTATTCGATCTCTCCGTATTTTTGTCTTCTATGTTCAAACAAGCCTTGTACCTTAATGTTACGATCTCCATATTGCTGCTGGCCAGCAGCTGTGCAGTGAATAAAGACCCACAGGCAACGAAGTTCCGTCTCTTACAAAAAGGGAAATTGAAAGATGATACCAGTTATGTGTACAGCTTGCCCTATGCGGTTAATACAAAGGAAATGGTGGTGCAAGGTTATTTCAGCAGATTTACACACAAGAACAGAGCTGCCATCGATTTTAAGATGAAACGGGGTACGCCCATTCATGCTGCAAGAGGTGGAGTTGTAGCGAGGGTAAAAGAGGATGGTGATAAAGGTGGTTTAAACAGAGAGTTTCGACAGTTTGGTAATTCGATCATCATCAACCATGATGATGGCACAAGAGCAGGATACTGGCATCTGCAACTGAATGGGGCAGTGGTAAATGTTGGCGATACAGTACAGCAAGGTCAACTAATTGGTTATAGCGGTAAAACCGGTTACACAGCGTTTCCCCATCTCCATTTTATTGTGTGGCGTTCAGAAGCTGGCTCCTGGAAACAGATCGGCACCCGCTTTCAAACAAGGAAGGGAATCAAATATCTCCGCCCGTACAGAAGCTACAGAAGAACAACTGAACAGAACTGATTTGTCTTAATTTCGCTGCCATGACTCCCGAACGAAGAGAACGCTTACTATCGGTGTTAAATAAACGACAGCCCGATCTTACAGTTGTACTGGAAAATGTATTTGATCCACACAATATCTCTGCTGTAATGCGCACCTGCGATGCAGTAGGTATCCAGGAAATTTATGTACTCACCAACAAAATTCCAAAACATAAAAAATGGGGTGCACGCAGCTCGTCCAGTGCAGCAAAGTGGTTAACGGTTCATCAGTTTGAAAGTGCGGAAGAATGCTTTACTGCGTTGCGAAAAAAATACAAAAAGATCTACACCACACATCTCAGCAGCGATGCAGTGAGTTTGCATGAAATTGATTTTACTGAAAGCGTTGCACTGGTGTTTGGGAATGAACATGCCGGTGTAAGTGAAGAGATCATTGCAATGGCTGATGGTAATTTTATTATTCCGCAGATGGGTATTATTCAATCGCTCAATATTTCAGTTGCATGTGCTGTAAGTATTTACGAAGCTATGCGACAAAAGAAAAATGCAGGTCATTACGACAAGCAGCGATTGGATGACAGCACATTTCATACATTATTGGATGAATGGGGATTTCGGCCCGATGATCTGGAAGCTATCAATCCGGATGTGAATTAACTTTATAATATGAAGAAAGTCGTTTTTCTCCTGCTTGTTTTGATTGCCTTCTGCAATGCCGAAGCACAACCCATCAAACGTTGGAAGATGGATAATCTTTTGCAATATGCAGATACAAACGATTCTGTATTGGTAATCAATTTCTGGGCAACTTTCTGTGGACCATGTATCGCTGAACTGCCTTACTTCCATAGCCTCACCAATAAATACAAGAAGCAAAATGTAAAACTGTTATTGGTAAGTCTTGATTTTGAAGAATACTATCCGAAGCGTATCCGTGATTTTGCTAATAAAAGAAAATATACTGCCGAAATCGTTTGGCTGGATGAAGAAAAGCCGGACGAGTTTTGTCCACGCATTGATCCAAAGTGGACAGGTTCTATGCCTGCTACTTTATTCATCAATAAGAAAACAGGTTACCGAAAATTTGTTGAGGCCGAAATGAAACCGGAAGAGCTGGAGAAAGAAATCAAATTACTACTTGGAAAAGTAGATCCATAAAATCAAACCCCCGCATATTGCGGGGGTTTGATTTTTGATATCTGTATTGTTTACGATTTACGCTTTATACCGCAGCCCATTGCTTTTGAAGTTTTCATACTTACATCTTTACCACCTGCCATTTCATCGATCGCTACTTTTAAATGATCACGTGTACTTGCTGATGGCGTTTTTGGATTATCGGTGATAGCACCATGATAAACCAGTTTCATATCCTTATCAAACAAATAACACTCAGGTGTAACACGTGCACCAAAAGCATCGGCCATAGAACTGTTGTCGTCCATTACATATGGATATTTGTAACCTTGTGCAGCTGCATACTCTTTCATACGGGCAGGTGAGTCATCGCCACCACGAGATGTTTCATTTGAATTTAAAACGATCACACCAATTTCTTTACTTAATGCATAACCATATCCCTCTGCCGCTACCTGTTGATTTTTTACAACCCATGGACAAGTATTGCAACTGAACACAACCAGCAATCCGTTTTTCTTCTTTACATCGCTGAAGGAGTATTCCTTACCGGAAATATCTTTCATTTTTTTGGAGGCATTGGGAATGCTGCTTCCAATACTTAGTTCATCCGGTAAAACTGTGAACGCAAACAGTGTGAGTAGTGCCGCACACGATACAAGGATCTTTTTCATTTGCTTATAATTTAGGTTGATGAATGGTTGTAAAAAAACGTCAGCCAGAATTATGCTGACTCTGCTTAAAGTTACACTGTTTCTTCCTGCTTTACCTCACCGCTTATCTCTTCTTTCAGCCTTTTATCGCTCTGTTTTTTGAGTAGCTTGATGCTCACATTCAGCTCAAAGCCAATTAACAAAACCAGCGAAATAAAGTTGATAAAGATCATTAAGATGAGGATGGTACCGATAGAGCCATAAATCGTGTACACCGCAAAATTGTTGATCCAAAAAGAAAACAGGAATGTAAACAAAATAATGAGTGCGCTGGCCACAATAGAACCGGGCGAAATGAGCCGCCATTTTTTTTCAACCGAAGGAGCGTGCTTGTAAATAAAAGCAATAGAATAAAAAAACAACCCCACGATCACTACCCACCTTAAAATGATGATGAGCCATTTAATAAGAACGCTGTCAATTTTTAAGAGCAATAACACCCAGTTGAACAATGCGCCCTGTGTGATCAATAAAATAATGCTGGCTATAAAAATAAGAATGATCACAAATGTTAATCGGATGGCCTTCCAGCGATAAGCAAAGAAGTTTTTAATTTCTGTTTCACGGATCGATTGATTAAAACTATGAATGATCCCAAGCACCGCATTGGACGAAAAATACATTGATGTTATAAAACCGATCGATAATAAACTGTTCTTTGGCCGTTTAAAAAAATCAGCTAAAAAACTTTCCACTGTATTACGTGTGGCTTCGTTTGGAGTGATTTCTCTCACAAAGGCATTTACTTCATTATAAAACTGATCAGCAATGGGAAATAAAGGAACCAGCGAAAATAAAAAGATGCAGGCGGGCGGTAATGCCATGATAAAATTGAACGAAATAGCAGCGGCACGCTGGTTTAAACTCCCTTTCTGTATTTGCTGAATAAAAAAACGACTTACTTCATACAAGGAAATTCCTTCAAAGCCAGGCGGACGGAATCGTTTGCTGAAACGGATAAGCGTTCTTACAATCGGCAAATTATATATATACGCTTCAATTGACATGCAAGCCGAAAATAACGGTTTTAAATGTTACCTGATCTTTAAACTATCAAGCCACTGTTGGTAAGCTCTTGCATTTTTCAGATGTTCTGTGTCTGTTGCGGCAAACGCATGATAACCATTTCCGTTTGGTTTTGCACAGAAAAAAAGATAATCTGTTGGAGCAGGATTCAACACGGCATCTATTGTAGTTTCGGATGGTGTGCAAATAGGGCCGGGGGGCAGGCCTTTATTTTTATACGTGTTGTAAGGCGATGAAGCTGTTGAATTAATATGCACAAAAAGGATCCGCTTCAAAGTAAAATCGCCCACAGCAAATTTCACAGTGGGATCAGCACCTAAGTTCATTCCTTTTTTTAACCGGTTGAGGTAAACACTGGCAATGGTTGGTTTTTCATCGTGCCGGATGGTTTCTTCTTCCACAATGGAAGCAAGAGAATGCACCTGTTCAGGTGTTAAACCCAATGCTGTCGCTTTTTGTTTGCGCTCATCGGTCCAGAATTTTGTGCGTTGCTCGTTGAGTTTGCGGAGTATACGTTGCGGTCCAGAATTCCAAAGCAGGGAATAGGTGTTGGGAAATACAGCCGTCATCACCGTATTGGTATCAAGTTGGAATTTCCTGAGTGAATCGTTATTGGTAAGATAGCTGATCATTGTTGCCGAATCGGTCTCGAATTTGCGGCCAATCAATGCAGCCAGATCGTTCCGGGTGCGGAGCTTTGTGATGATGAGGTTAACAGGGGCCTGATTGCGGTTACGTAGTGTACGGGCCAGCGTGAGCAGACTGCTGCCTTTTGCAATTTCATATCGGCCCGGTTGCAATCTTGTCCACACGTTCAGTTGTCCGGCCACCCATTCAAACATTGCAGGGCTTTTTAAAAAACCAGAATCACGTAAAGTAGACATCACTGCTTTTTGATTGGCTTCACCCGTGTTGATGTAGAGATATTTTCTTGATTCGTTGAACGTAGTGGCGCTGCCTAAAAATTTCCATGCAAAAAAACAAGCAACGATAAATAGAAGCAGAAACGTGTAGCCAATAATTTTTTTCATCTGTTCGGGTTGGTTTATTCAATAGAATTGATTTGATAGAAATTATTATGCCATTGATTCGAAAAAGATCAATATGGTATAAAAGATGCAGTGTGCGACGCCAACGCAGTTGATGCATGTACTGCTGCCCGTATCAAAATAAAACAAAAAACCCCGACGCATGGCCGGGGTTACAGAAAATATTTTTACTACTTATTTGTTTGGAGTGGGAGCAGGTGCTGCAGGGGTTGTATTTGTTGCAGGACGTTGCTGAACCGGCTGATTGGTTGGCACTTTTTCCAGGTTACCTGATCCACCTGTACCGGCAGTATCAGAAATAAACAGAGAAGAAACCAAACACAAAATACCAATGATCGCTGCAAACAACCATGTACCCTTTTCAAGTACATCGGTAGTTTGTTTTACACCCATAAACTGGTTACTGAAACCGGCTACAGAGCCACTGAGGCCGCCACCTTTTGGGTTTTGAACCAACACTACAAATCCTAATAACGCACTGGCCAAAATTACCAGTATGATGAATAACCAAATCATTTCTTTTATTGTTTTAATTCGTCAATTCGGGAGGCAAAATAAACGCTTTTTTCGGGATGCAACAAACTTAATTTACGGTACAAATCAATGGCTTGTGTCCGTTTGCCCTGTTTTACGAGCACTTCCGCCATAGTTTCGGTGATCACTTCGGTTTGCTGATTGCTCTCGGTGGCGATTGAAACCACTTCTTTTTCCATGGAAGAATCGAGCTCTTTCTGCTCTTCCACATAGATCTTCTTCATAGAACGGAGCCACTGAGTAAAACTTTTCACCTGTTTGCCCAGTTGATCATCAGCCAGTTTTTCTTCCCGAAGTTTGATTCCTTGCGAGGCAAAATAATCGACTGTGTGAAAGGGTTCAAATGTAAAAACAGGCTTTTCCTCTTCCTGCTCTGGCTGTATTTTTATTTGCGAAATTTCTTCCCGGGCTGCCTCTGCTTCGATCGATGCCGCTGCAGCCGATTCAATATCGGCTTCTTTTGTAATAATCGCTTCATCTTTTGCTGCTTCTGCGTGCAACATTGCTTCTGCATCTAACACAGCATCTGTAATAACTGCGTCCTTTTCCTCTTTCATAGCTTCTACTTCCAGCATTGCTTCCGCATCCATCACCGCATCGGTTATTACTGCCTGTTGCTCATCCTTCATTTCTTCCACCACAAGCAATGCCTCTGCATCGAGTGCCGCATCATTCTCATCGATAGAAATAATTTCAGGAATGGTCAGTTCTTCATCTGCTACCGGCTTTTCAGCAGAAACCAATTCTGTTATGGCAAATTTTTTCCATTGCTGCTGAAGTAATAGTGGTTCGTTGAAATACAACGCTGCTTTTTGTAATTGCTTTTCAGCATTGATACGACCGCTTTGTTTTTGTTTCGCTGCGAGTAATAGTTGGGCAGTACCAAACCATGGGTATTGATATGCAAGCATCTCAAGGTCAGCTTCTGAACATTCATTCAGCAAAAAAGGTTGCTGCAGCAATCGGTGAAATACTTCTGCATTGATCATTGAAGCAAAGTAATTGAAAAAATTACCAGTTTGAGAAAATACGGTTGAATATTTCGTCGGTCATGTTTTGAACGATCAGATCTGTCAAAGAATTTTCGGCCTGACTCAACGAAAGACTGGCGGAGAAATCAAAGTTGCGGGTAAGATCTGCTTCAAAACTTTTTTTATCGTCCAACCGATTCTTGAACACCAAATGCACCGTAACATTCAAACGGTTTGATGCAGCCTGTTGATTAGAGATACCGGACGTTGTTACATAGTAATCAGTGATCTGTCCGCTGATATCGTAATGTGCTTCATCGCTGTTGGTTTGCGACAAGCGTGTTTGATTCACAATTTTCTGACGCAGCTTATCTGTTAAACGCTGACTCAACTGCGGATTGATGATCCGTGCACGGTTATCGATGTAATTCACCTTCACCGTTTTTACTTCAGGTGGAATGGACACATCTTTAAAGGAATAACAAGAGGAGAACAGGTACGATGTAAGAAGTACGATGTACGAAACCACTGCCAACTTACCGGATTTGATAAATTGCAACGACCCGTACTTTGTACTTTGTACTTTGTACTTTCGATTTTTATCAGAGTTCTTCAATATCATACTCCTTCAGTTTTCGATATAGTGTTCTTTCGCTGATGCCGAGATCGAGTGCTGCATCACGACGTTTACTTTTATGTTTTTTCAATGCTTTAATGATGAGTTCTTTTTCTTTGTCCATGATGTTGAGGCTTTCTTCCACTTCCACATGATCATGAATATCACCATTACCTCCAAGAAGCACCGGTTGCGATGAGGCTGATGAGTTTAGTACCGGTTGATTCATATCCATCGGCTTTGGTTCAGCGATCATCGTATCATTGAAAAAGTTGCCCGGCATCTGTACCTGCGAACCTCCATGCTGTAATACTTCCAGAAACATTTTCTTCAGCTCAGTTACATCACGTTTCATATCAAAAAAGAGCTTGTACAAGATCTCACGTTCATTCGCAAATTCTGAACCGCTGCCTGCTGCTGAAGGTTGATGCGCCAACACCGGCAATCGGTTGAAGCTGCGTTCCGGTAAAAATGGTGACAGATCTTTTGCCGTCACAATTTTATTGGTAGAGAGAACTGAAATCTGCTCTGCAATATTCTTCAATTCCCGCACATTACCGGGAAACGGATAACTGATTAACAGATTTTTCGCATCCTCTTCCAGTTGAACAGGTGTTGTTTTATAACGTTCTGCAAAGTCAACTGAAAATTTCCTGAACAAGAGTGGAATATCTTCTTTACGGTCACGCAAGGAAGGCACACGAATGGGAACAGTATTTAAACGGTAATACAGATCTTCTCTGAACTTGTTGTTTTGTGTAAATTCAAACAACTCTTTATTGGTAGCAGCAATTACACGTACATCCGTTTTTTGCACTTTCGATGAACCCACACGAATAAATTCACCTGCTTCCAGCACACGCAGCAAACGGGCCTGTGTACCCAATGGCATTTCACCAATTTCATCTAAGAAAATAGTACCACCATTTACCGTTTCGAAATAACCTTTCCGTGCATCAACAGCACCGGTGAACGATCCCTTTTCATGTCCGAATAATTCTGAATCGATTGTTCCCTCCGGAATAGCACCACAGTTCACTGCAATGAATGGATTGTGCTTACGGGTTGATAAGGAATGGATGATCTGCGAAAACACTTCTTTACCAACACCGCTTTCTCCATTAATGAGAACGGTGAGATCGGTACCAGATACCTGTACCGCTACATTCAATGCATGATTGAGGGCAGGGGAGTTGCCGATGATTCCAAACCTGTTTTTTATACTTTGTAAATCCATTGTGTTATTGATTTGCAATTGTACCCAGCAATGTGCCCTTCGTACAACTATTCACCTTTACCATTACATAATCGCCTTTCTTCAGTTCATAGTTTTCTTTGGGGAATACAATCACTTTATTTTGTGAATTGCGACCCATCCAACTATTCGCATCTTTTTTACTATCGCCTTCAATCAACACTTTGTAAGTTTGACCAACATCACGTTGATTACTATGCAGCGATAAATAGTATTGTTTATCTACAATCTCCTGCAATCGTCTTTTCTTCACATCTTCCGGAATATCATCTTTGTAGCGTTTCGCTGCCAGTGTACCCGGACGTTCGCTGTAGAAGTACATATAGCCATAATCGTATTGGCTGTATTCCATCATACTCAATGTATCCTGGTGTTCCTCTTCCGTTTCAGAACAGAAGCCTGTGATGATATCAGAACTCAATCCGCAATCAGGAATGATTTCACGAATGCGATCTACTTTCTTCATGTACCACTCACGGGTGTAGGTACGGTTCATTAACTGCAGAATACGTGTGTTACCACTTTGCACCGGAAGGTGAATATAATTGCAGATGTTTTCATACTTCGCTATTGTATGCAACACATCATCGGTAATATCTTTTGGATGCGATGTAGAAAAACGTACACGAAGTAATGGCGACACCAATGCCACCCGTTCCATTAACATGGCGAACGAAACCGTTACATTACTCTTTTCATCCACAAAATGATAGCTGTCTACATTCTGGCCGAGCAGTGTTACTTCACGGAAACCACGATCGAACAGATCCTGCGCTTCGGCAACAATTGAATTGGCATCACGGCTACGCTCACGACCACGTGTAAACGGCACCACACAGAAACTGCACATATTATTGCAACCACGCATGATGGAGATAAACGCACTCACCCCATTGCTTTCCAAACGAACGGGCGAAATATCTGCATAGGTTTCGTCACGACTCAACAACACATTCACTGCTTTATGTCCGCCTTTCGCTTCTTCGATCAACCCAGGCAATGTGCGGTAAGCATCTGGGCCCACCACCATATCCACCAGTTTTTCTTCTTCCAGCAAATTCGATTTTAAGCGCTCGGCCATGCAGCCCAGTACACCAACCAACAAGCCCGGCTTGCGTTGCTTAGCTTTTCTGAATTCGGTCAATCGTTTACGGATAGTTTGTTCTGCTTTTTCACGAATGGAGCAGGTGTTCAATAACACCAGGTCGGCCTCGTCGGTATTGCGGGTGGCCCCGTAACCGGCTCCGTTGAGAATGCTGGCTACGATCTCACTATCGCTGAAATTCATTGCACAGCCATAACTTTCAATGTAAAACTTCTTTTTATATTGATTCGGATCGCTTACGAAGGGAGCATACGCTTCCCCTTGTCTGCTTTCGTCATGCACTTTGTTATCGGTTATCAAATCCAGCATATCATTCAAAAATTGAGCAGGCAAAGTTAATGAAACAATTCTATTTCGTGACAGATTGACAGCGAATGAGACCGCTGGTGGAATATACTGAGCAACGTCTTACTTCAAAATCTACCTTTAACCCAAACTTTAGCCTTTTGCGTTCCAACTTCGTTCTCTTCACTCTACTGTTTGTTTTATTCTTTTTTTCAAAAGCTGTTGCTCAACAAACCAAAAAAGATGGTGTAATTGTGGGTGCAGTCATTGATACAAGTAGTCAAAAAGCAATCATGGGTGCCACTGTAGCCGTGATTCCCTACAAAGATTCCAGCCGGCAATCTGTTTTTTTAACTGACAAGAATGGCGGTTTCACTTTCAACAACCTTGAGCTGGGTTATTATCGATTACAGATCACTGCCGTGGGTTTTCGAACACTCACCATCGACAGTATTCATTTACGAACAGATCGAGCTGATTTCAATTTCAATGACATCCCTCTCAGCAATCAGTCGGTTGAGTTGGCCGAAGTGATCATTTTTGTAGAAAAGCCATTGATCGAATCAAAAGATGGCAACATCACCTTCAACGTGGGCGAAAGTGCTTTGAGCAACGGTAGCAACGCTACTGAACTCTTGAAACAAACGCCCCTCGTAACAACCGATGCTGATGGAAAAATTTCTGTGCGGGGAAAAGAGCCAAGAATTTTGATCGATGACAAACCGGTTGAGCTGAATGCCCAGCAATTGCAGGATCTGCTGGAAAGTATGCCCGGTAGTATGATCGAAAAAATTGAAGTACTTACCAATCCGCCACCACAATATGCCAACGAACAAGGTGGCGTAATCAACATTGTAACGAAAAAAGGAAGAGTAGGCTTTGGTGCACGTGTAAATATTTACGCAGGTACAAGAGGTCAAACAGGTGTAAGCACCAACTTTAACTACCGCAAACAAGGCTTTGCTGTTAACTTAAATGGAGGTGTTGCTTACAACGAATTTCAATCGGAGGGGTACAGTAACCGAACCAATATTTATAAAGATTCCAGCAACCAGTTAAACATTATCAACCGTTCATTTAATAAAAGTGTACGTCCCAGTTTCCGATTAAATATCGATTATGAACTCGACAAGCGGAACAGCTTCAACTTTGTGGCACAATACAATCAAAGCAACAGCAACAATACCGGCTTTAACCGTTACACCAACCTTAACCGTTTTGAAGATATTTCAAGATTGAGTGAGCGTACTGTTGCGTCGGAAGGAAGTACAAGAAATCCATCGATCAATCTCAGCTATACACGCAAAGGAAAACGTCCCGGCGAGCAACTACGCATTTTATCGGCTGCGAATTTTGGATGGAATCAAAATGTCCGGAATTTTTTCCAGGAGTTTTTAAATGCTGATGATACACCGAACGGCATAGACAGTACGCAACGGCAAACCAATAAAACAAGATCGAACGGATACAGCGTTACTATTACTTACGGCCGCACATTGAGTAATCAAAAAACAAGTATCTCAACGGGCGTGGCTTACAACCGGAACAACAGTCATGTTCTGTTAAATACCGAGTTCATGAAAAAACCGGAAAACATTTTTCAAAAAGCTGATTTGCTGAGTAATGATTTTAAGTTTCACCAGGATATACTGAGTGCCAGACTTTCGATGAAACATCTTTTTATGCCCGGCTTTTCATTTACTGCCGGCTCATCGTTTGAGCAAACCAATTTTCTGTTTGAATTATTCAGAGATAATAAAACGGAATACAATCGCTTTTTTAATATTCTTCCGTTTGCGAACCTCAACCGCAGTTGGAAGAACGGAACGAATTTAACGTTCGCCTATCGTCGCACAATTCGAAGGCCGGGCATTGGTGAATTGAACCCTGCCATTGATTATGGCGATCCATACAATTTGCGTTACGGCAATCCTGATCTGTTGCCTTCGCAATCGCACACATTCGATTTGGTGGGAGGTAAAACAAAGAGTAAATATTTTTACAACTTCAGTATTGGATACAATTTAGTGGAAGATGTATTCAGTCAGATACGCACGTTACAAACCGATGGTAAAACAATTGTATCATGGGACAATGTAAGCAACCGCCAGGAATATGAAACAAGCACATGGGCAGGTTTAACCATCAGCCGGAAATTACGAACCAATTTTAGTGCAAGCTACACGTACAACAAATATGGGAGCTTTGACAAAGAGGTAAGGAAGTTTCGTGACGGAGGTTCATTCACTTCAAACTTCAGCACCAATTATAATCCAACCGATCTGTGGACGTTTACAGGCGCATTTTCATTCAATCGATTTGCTAACCCACAGGGAACAGTACGGAGCAATGTTTCGATGAACATGGGTGTGCAATACAAACTGTTTAAAAAGAAAGTGATTATCAGCGTTAATGCAACTGATCCGTTCATTCAGCAACAGAACAGAGTGTTTACATACGGACCAAATTTCAATCTTGAAAGTTATAGCCGTACACAAACAAGAAATTATCGTATTGCACTCAGTTACAACTTCAACAAATCATCTACAGTAAAACGCAAAACTGCTGATGTGCTGAAGAGTATAAAAAAGTAATTACTTTAATTTTTCAGCAAGCAGCAAGTATTGCGGATGCAAATGATGTGGAAATAAATTATCAGCTGATTGACTTTCAGGATATAGTTTTAAATATTCTTCGTCCGGTATCAACACGATCATATTTCCAGTACGTACGTAATGACTGCTGGCATAATAAGCAGGAGGAACAAAACCCGGCAGTGTTTTCTGTACAGTTTTAGAAGTCATTGAGCCAAGATATTTCTGATACCTTTTTTGTGCTTTACTTGGCGGCTTACTCAACTGGTTGTACATGTATTTTAATGCAAGGCTGGTTGGAAATTTTTGTTTTTTGATAATTCCTTGTGCATGTATAAATGGATTTGATTGATTAAAATCGTTTAGTGTTTGAATGGATATCGGCACTTCAGGCACCCAGTCTGCTGCATTCACCACATTGTATGCCCAACCGTTTTGCGTCATTGCTTCGTATTCATAAGCATAATAAAGATTGCCTGGTTTTGGTCCGGCACTGCAGTATGTTTTAAAACGAATATCGGCCGGAAGTTTTCCGGTTTTTTGCAGATTGTACAAGTAAGATGTAACCAGATAAGCAATTCCACCGCCCTGGCTGTGCCCGACAATGATGATACTTTTTGTTCCTGCTTTGTAAGTTGAATCAATTTTCGGCATCATATCCCTCATTAAAAAAGCAGTACTTACCAACCATCCCACATGCACGGCAGCTTTTGGATTACTTGCCAGTTCGTATTCAAACAAATCATTGTCTGCCAATTGCAACTGACCTTTGGCAGGAACCATCGCTGCATAAAAATTCGCCAGCCAACTCGTGCTGTTGGTAGTTGTACCGCGGATGCTGATTGTGGCAATCCCTTTTCCATCGCTCCACAGATCCCATAAATTATCCAAACCAATAACGGGTGATTGATAAACCATTTTGAATCGCTGCGGCTCTGCAATTTTACTGTAGTAATTCTCAGCGGCAGAAGTACGTGCCGACATTTTCATTAACTCGATATATTCTCCTTTGTCAAAGCCGGGCGATAGTTGAGCAGGCGATTGTGTAAAAACAAAAAACGTTGCTGCTAATAAGAAAATTTTGTACTGCATACGAGGTCAATTATGGTTGGTGATGATGAATGTAAATAACTATTGTTGGAGGCCTAACAGAAAGCTTGCGTATACTCCACCGGAATTAATATTGGGGCCATCCGATAAAGCAGTATTGTTTGACTTCCATTTGCTGTCGCCCAGCGGAAGATAATAGCCTGCTCTTAATCCGATAACAATTTTTTCAAGCAAACGCTTATCGCCAATTCCCACTTTACTGATGTGCAAACCGAGATGTCCCATAAACTGATTGGATGAAACATGATATTGATTGGCAGCTGCACCAAAATAATTATTGAATGAACTGCTGCTCACGTCATCGGCCGAAACTCTTGCTCCAAAAAACGAATAGTTCAAACCTGCAAAAGGGATTACCTGTATCGTTTCGCTTTTTGTAGCAACAAAACCAAGTGATGTACCTACCTGCGTGGAGCGCAACCAATTACTTTGGTCTCCTGTGGTTTTTGTTCCGCTGAAAGTAGCAAAGTTGAATAAAGAAGCAAGTCGTGCTTTTGGAAAGATGGTATAAAATCCACCGCCACGTGTAAAATAAAAATCTTTGAACTGCGGTAATCCTTCATTTGCCAAAACAGTATTCAGATCTCCCAACTGTGGCGCATTGAACCCGGCGATGGAATGTATAACGAGTGCTTTGCTTTTTGTTTGTGCAAACGTTTCCTGGTTCAATAAACAGCTCAGAAAAAAAACAAAAGCAGTCAGATGATTCTTGTTCATAATGTTTTGGTTAAATGATTATTTCCGTGCGAAACGCATTACGGCCACATCATCGATCATAAAATTGAGTGTATTGTCATCAGATAATGCGTATTTATTAACTTTCTGCAACATCTCTATAAACGTTTTTTCTCCGTTACCCGGGCACGCCATCATGGTTGAAAGGGGAGGAGCAAATTTCACTGAGTTGCCTGTTATCGTGTACTTGCTGCTGAAACCATTACAACTAGTATTGCCACTGATCATGGAAAGACCAAGTTCAAAACGGATTGTTGGTTTTTTATCGGGATACAATCCATCAAAAGCAATGCGTGCACCAGAAATGTAATTGAGCTCCCAGTTGCCTTCAAGTTTGGCAACAGCAACATCAACAGCTGTAAATTTTGCTACCACAGTTTCTCCATTGTAGAAGAGAAGTGTTTTGTCTTGCACACTCCATTTGTTGGTTGCAGCAATAGCAGGCAAAAACAGATTTTCTGTTTGATCATTATTCAGGCAAGCCATCTTTGTAACCGCCAATGGCGAAAATTTAATTGCATTTGATCCCGACAATTCGAACGTTCCGCTTAAACGATTACAACCTGTAAAACCTGCGACTGTGCTTACTTGTCCGGGAGAAAATGATAAATGTGCAGTTCTGCCGTTTTCGCTACGCACTGGCTTTTGATTTATTTCAGAAAGGTACCAGCGATACATAAAAAGCATTTCGCTGCCGCCACTTGTGGTTTTAGTATCCGTTGCAACTGTTGTTGTTTCTGTTGCAGCAGGACTGTTTGATGTTGTTGATGGTTTACTGCTATGGCAGGATGACGATTGCAGCACAACAGCAGCAATGCCAAGAAAAAAGATTGTTTGTTTCATACTAAAAGTTTTGAAGCAGATGTACATGAAAGTTTGATTACATACCAGCGAAGATGTGTGGTATTAATTTTTGCAATTCGTTAAGAAAAGTTTCAATCCTTTGCTGAAGTCCTGTGTTGTCCCTTTCATAAACCGCATTTCACCATTTACCTCTTCCACAGGGCCATAGCCCTCGGTGATCAAACTATCAGTTTTGAGAAACACTACCTGACGAATGCTTTCTTTTCCTTCCGACATGAACTCGTAATCGGCAAGAATTGTATCTCCTTTCATTATTCCCTGTATCGAACCGTGGTTTCCATCTTTGCCACTTAACTTATAATGAAGCTCTCCGCTTACAGAACGATCGGTTTGAATCAATAATTTCAATTCAACTGTATCAGTTGCGGATGCAAATGCATAACAGAGAGGAGAGGGCTGTGTAGTTGTTGTGGTTAAAGAATCCGTAGTTGATGTTTCAGTATTGCTGTTGCCGGTGGAGTTGTTGCAAGCGAATAAGATGAAAAGAAGTCCAATGATAATAAGATGACGAAGCTTTTCGGTTAGTTGGTATCGCATAACTGTGTTTCGGTTAACTTAAATAATATTACAAACTTTTTTATTATTTGTTCAACTATTCTGTAACTATCTACCGGATTTATTCAAACAAACCAATAAAAAAAGTCCCGCTTTGTTGAAAGTGGGACTTGTGCTGAACTACGAAAACAAACAGGATCGCTTACAATCTTTTTTCTTTTCCATCTTCTTTTCAACTTTCTTCTCCATCTTTTTTTCTGTTTTGTTTTCCGTTTTGCGATTGATGTTGGCAATTGCCACCAAGGCAAAAAAAGCCAGCAGCAACGTAATGATGACTGCTTTTTTCATACCAAAACGATTTAGATATATAAGTTACGAAAATGAACCGGTGATTGAAATTATTTTTTGTTAACCGGCATTAAACGGTTTATGAAACTTGCGCTGTACATTAGTGTATAAACTTCTACTATGAGCGATCAAAAGAACCTGATGAACTTTCACACCCGTAAATGGGTAAAGCCCGAAGACCTGAACCCCAACAGTACCTTGTTTGGCGGCCGTTTGCTGCAATGGATCGATGAAGAAGCAGCGCTGTATGCCGTTATTCAACTGGAGAACCCTCATGTAGTAACGAAGTTTATTTCGGAGATCAATTTTATTTCAGCACCAAGACAGGGAGACATTATCGAGATCGGTATTATGGCCACGCATTTTGGGAATACATCGGTAACCATGCGTTGTGAAGTACGGAATAAACTAACCCGTGAACCAATTTTAAGCATTGAACGTATTGTGTTTGTAAATGTAGATGCAACCGGCAAACCAGTGCCACATGGGAAAACAGAGATCACGTATGTGAAAGACAGGCTGGGAGAGTTTTAAGTTAAACGATTGTTTAGCAAACAAAACCCATATTTAACCGTTTCAGATAACCAACACCAAAACGCTATTATGAAATCACTTACCGCACACCTTGCTGCGCTGTTACTGATCACATGCAATCTTTATGCTCAAAAAGTATATGACAGCAACGAACAAACAGCCTCCAGTAGTTTAAGTCAACGTTGGGAGCTTGATTCAATTACCAAACGCAAAACATTTACCATTACATCTTATCGTCCGGTCTTTATTACTGCAGGGCGCTGGAGCAGCAACCCCAATGAGCGGCCGTTCAGCGAAACACCTGGTTATACATTACCATTTCGGGTAGATTACAATAATTACGAAGCAAAATTTCAACTTAGCTTTAAAACCAAACTGGCGCAAGGCATCTTTGGTAAAACAGGTGATCTCTGGATCGCTTATACACAGAAATCACATTGGCAATTGTACAACTCAAAATTGTCACGCCCATTTCGTGAAACGAATTATGAACCGGAAGTGATTCTCAATTTTGCTACAAATTTCAAACTGCTCGGCCTGAATACACGTATGCTGGGGATCATCTTCAACCACCAAAGTAACGGACGGGCATTACCGCTATCAAGAAGTTGGAACAGGGTTATTTTAATGGCTGGCTTTGAAAAAAATAATTTTTCTATTTACCTGCGTCCATGGTTCCGTATACCGGATGATGACGATGAAAATCCCGAGATCGTAAATTACATTGGCCGGTATGAAATGAATGTGATCTACAACTGGAAAAAATTACAATTGGCACTCACCAACAGTCATCCATTAACATTTAAACAAAGTAATATCAATCGGGGTCGCATACAGTTTGATGCTGTTTATCCATTGCTTTGGAACATGAAAGGTCACTTACAATATTCAGTGGGATATGGTGAAACAATGATCGATTACAACCATAACCAAACAACCTTTGGTTTGGGAATTTCGCTGATCGAATGGTAGTGCAGCATTGAATAAGCAATATGCAATAAACAACAGGCAAATTAAATTTGCTGACGTTTGCTCATTGCCAATTGCATATTGCCTATTAACAATTTACTCCTCATCGTCCTCTTCATAATAAGCATCTTCGCCATAGAATACTTTTTCCCAACTGGCAATTGCTTTATCATCGAGGCATTCAATAATGTCGTGAATAGGATCGGCTTTACGTTTCCAAACTACTTCTTCGCCTTCGGCAAATGTGGACATACAAAGGGCGTGATCACTCTTAAAGTGAACTTTGATCAACAAAAGTCCCTTGTCTTCTTTTTCCTGGATCAGATAACAACAGCCTGCTTCCAACAAATCATACGTGTACATGCTTTTCAAATTTTAAACATCAAACAATAAGGCCAGTAAGCGAATTTTAATGGGCAGTTGGAGATGGAATCGGGCTTGTTTGTACGGGGTTAGTAGCAACACAAATGTAGCATCATTTCCTGTACCAGACGGACAGAAAACAGGCCGGGACGGTTCTTTTACAAAAAATTAATCCGGCCAATTGAGAACCAGTTGATTGGGAGCTTATTCCAGTTCGGTAACGGAGATTTTCTTGCCTTCAAAGCTGATCTGCAGGATTTTTACCGAACGTACGGGCTGGTTGTTTTGGCGGGCGGGTGTCCAGTCGTTTTGGTCCATCCATGCCTTGAGTTGGGCAAAATTGGGTCGCACATTGCTGTTGGGACGGGCCTCGTAGGTACATGGTTTACCGTCGCTGTCCACCAGAATACTGATGGTGATCTTGCCGCCGGCTTTTTTCTGTACGTAATTCTTGAAGAATGTTTCGATATGCGATTCAAGACTTGGCTTGCTTTTCCACTGTGCTGTTTGCTGCACACGGATATAGAGATCGTCAAACGGTTTTGATCCGAATTGGAGGCAACTATCGAGGCGGATAATTTCCTGTTGCTGTTGTGCCGATGCGGCGTACGTTGCGAGTAAAAGGATAAAGGATAAGAATGTTTTCATAACGTAAAGATAAGAAAGAAGCTATGAGCTTCGAGACGTGAGCCAAAACAAAGCGTGCTGCCTTTCGCTCATAGCTCACAGCTAAAAGCTCGCAGCTTTTTCACAACTTAAATCCATTTGCCCCGGGCTTTTTATTGGCCTCACTCATCAATACTGTTTGGAGCAGACGTTTGTTTCTGGTTTCGGCCGTTTTTGCACTGTCGATCCACGATAAAAACTGCTTGCGTGCAGAAGGAGAAAAGGCTTTGAAATTCGCAAGTGCAGCATTTTTTCCCTTGAATGCTTTTTGCAGGTCGTTCGGAATTTGATTGTTTTTAGCGGCTTCGTCCGAAGCGGTCAATGCATCCCAACTTCCGTTCTTTTTAGCGATCTCGATCTTTTCAAGACCGGCGGGCGTCATTAAACCATTGCTGAGTAATAGCTTCACCCGTTCTTTATTTGCATCGCTCCACACACTTTTAGGCTTGCGGGGTGTAATGAGGATCATCGCCCGTTCATCATCCAGTTTACGGGCAAGTCCATCGATCCAGCCAAAACACAAACATTCTTCCACTATATCGTTGTATGGGAGGCGTGGCTTACTTTTTCCAACCTTGTAATAAACGAGCCATATACCAACCGATCGTTGATAATTTTTTTGCAGCCAGTTACGCCAGGCATTCCTGTCTTTGGGATAAAACATTTCCAGGCTGTCAATAGCCCTTGCCATTGGAAGAAATTAACTTTCGTGCTTGCGGTTAAGCATCCAGATAAAGAAAGCAATGAGGAACACCGCAATACCGGCACCGCCAAAAATGATCGCTGTCAACACTTGTTGCGCACCAACCGATAATACCATTGATAAAGCAACTACCAGGTACACGATAAAGATGGTGAGGAGGGTGTAAATCTTTTTGTCCATGCGTTTCAATTTGTAGATGCGAAATTGAGGAATAATCAGTTACAGCCCAAAAATTATTCACAGGACTGTGAACAAATAGTAAGTGAGCTAAGGAAAGTGGTTTTGTTATATTTGCCCGTTCACGGCAGGAGAGGTACGATGTATGATGTACGAAGTACGATATAAAGGAGCTGTTCTGCTGAAGAAGTTGATGTTGCACAAGAGTGCGACGCCAATGCAGCCGATGAAAAAACCTGCTGCTGACAACTAAAAACTGAAAACTACAAACGAAGTAATGGCTGAAGAAAAAAAGAACTTGTTTGATTACGATGAGGACTCGATCAAAACCCTCGACTGGCAGGAACATATCCGTTTACGACCGGGCATGTACATTGGAAAACTGGGCGATGGCAGCAGTCCCGATGATGGTATTTATGTGTTGATGAAGGAGGTGATCGACAACTGTATTGATGAACACACAATGGGTTATGGAAAACATGTAGATATTACCATGGAAAAAGGTGTGGTGACGGTTCGTGACTATGGTCGTGGTATTCCATTGGGTAAAGTGGTGGATGTGGTGAGTAAGATCAACACCGGTGCCAAGTACGATAGTAAAGTGTTTCAGAAATCGGTTGGGTTGAACGGCGTTGGTACCAAAGCTGTGAATGCATTAAGCAGTTATTTTAAAGTAACCGCTTTTCGTGAGGGAAAAGAAAAAACAGCGGAGTTTGAAAAAGGCATCCTCGTTAAAGATCATAAAGAACAAAAAACAACAGAAGAGAACGGAACATTGGTAACGTTTATTCCGGACGATAGTGTGTTTAAAAACTATCACTATATCCATGAGTACATGGATAACCAGTTCTGGAATTATTGCTATCTCAATGCAGGATTGGTAATCAACTTCAACGGCAAGAAGTATGTTTCAAAAAATGGTTTGCTGGATCTGTTGCAACGAAAGACGAATGAAGATGAGTTGCGTTATCCCATCATCCATTTAAAAGGAGAGGATATTGAAGTTGCCATTACACACGAAAATCAATACGGCGAAGAATATTATTCATTTGTAAACGGACAATTTACTACACAAGGCGGTACACATCTTGCTGCTTTCCGTGAAGGGTATGTAAAAACGATCCGTGATTTTTATAAGAAAGATTATGATGCCGCTGATATACGAGGAAGCATCTGTGCGGCGGTGAGTGTGCGTGTACAGGAGCCTGTATTTGAAAGTCAAACGAAAACAAAACTTGGTTCCAGTGTGGTGTTTGAAGGTGGGCCAAGCATGAAGAATTTTATTGGTGATTTTTTGGCCCGTGATCTTGATCTCTACTTACATAAAAATCCGGCTGTTGCAGAAGCGTTAAAAAAACGTATTGAGCAAAACGAACGTGAACGAAAAGAACTGGCGGGCATTAAAAAGCTGGCGAATGAGCGTGCAAAAAAAGCCAATCTTCACAATAAGAAATTAAGAGACTGTCGCTTTCATTACAACGATGAAGCAACAGGGAAAGACAAGGATAAGATTCTTGAAAAGCAAAAAGAAACTACCATTTTTATTACCGAAGGTGACAGTGCCAGTGGAAGCATTACCAAATCAAGAAACGTTGAAACACAAGCGGTGTTTAGTTTGCGTGGTAAACCGTTGAACTGTTATGGACTCACCAAGAAAGTGGTGTATGAAAATGAAGAGTTCAACCTGTTGCAACATGCCTTAAACATTGAAGACAACTATGAAGATCTGCGTTACAACAATATTGTAATTGCAACCGATGCTGACGTGGATGGTATGCACATTCGTTTGCTGTTGATGACCTTCTTCCTTCAATTTTTTCCTGACCTGGTGAAGAACGGGCACGTGTTTATTCTGGAAACACCGTTGTTCCGTGTGCGTAATAAACAGGAAACCATTTATTGTTACGATGAAACGGAAAAGCAGGCAGCTGTAAAAAAACTCGGCAGCAAACCGGAGATCACACGATTTAAAGGTTTGGGTGAAATTTCGCCGGAAGAGTTCGGTCGTTTCATTGGTGCAGAAATGCGCAAAGAACCGGTAATGTTATTGCCTGAAACACATATTCAGCAAGTGCTGGAATATTATATGGGTAAGAACACTCCCGACAGACAAGAGTTTATTATTGACAATCTGAAAGTAGAGCTGGATAAAGTAGAAGAATTGTTTGCGGTACCTGAAAACAAATAACTCTTGCCAAAAGAATTAATAAATGTTTGAATTTCACGCCGACAGGAAACGTTACTTCGAGATACAGATACTGAATACAGAAAAGTATGTGATCCCGTTTATTGAGAAAGCATTCTCGATCAAACAGGGGATGCGTGTATTGGAAATTGGTTGTGGTGAAGGCGGTGTGTTAAAAGCATTTATCGATAAAGGTTGTACAGGTGTAGGAGTGGAGTTGGACGAAAGCCGTTTGGTAAATGCAAGAGTGTGGATGAAAGAGGAACTGGAGCAAAACAAAGTGACCTTTCATTCAAAAGATATTTATAAAACAACCGAAGCAGAGTTTGGTGGTGTGTTTGATATTATACTGCTGAAAGATGTAATTGAGCACATCCACGATCAACCAAAGCTGATCGAATGGATGAAAAGTTTTTTGACAAAGGATGGTGTGATCTTTTTTGGTTTTCCGCCCTGGTATATGCCGTTTGGCGGTCATCAACAGATCAACAAAGGTAAATGGCTAAGCAAGTTGCCCTATTACCATTTATTGCCAACACCCATTTACAAATGGATATTACAATCAAATGGTGAAAATTGGGAAGAGATGCTGGAGATCAAAGAAACCGGTATATCCATTGAACGGTTTGAACGAATCTGTAAAGAGAAAGGTTATAACCTAATCAACCAAACACATTTCCTCATCAACCCGATCTATGAATACAAGTTTGGCTGGAAACCGAAAGAGCAGTTTGAATTGATCAAAGCCATTCCATTCGTTCGAAATTTTTTTACAAGCTGTGTTTACTATTTAATACAAGTGAATAAAGAGAAACTATGATACATATTGTTTTTAATGAAGCCGATGTGGCGATACTGGAACAGGCAATTGAATTAGATGAAAGTCTGCAAGGCGAAGTATTGCAGATAAAAGATGATTATGCAGTAGGTCCGTTGAAAGATATTTATACGAATGAAGGTATTGAAGCAAGGAAAAACTGGTGGCGTGAAGTGTTAGCTGGCGGTAATGCAGATGGCAAAGTAGATGATGGCGAAGTTGATGATAACCGCACGGTTGCTTTCATCCTTGAACGTATGCAGGTAAATGATGAAGAAAAGATCTGGATATGGGCTGCACAGAATAAACATGATGTGAGCGGTTATTATTGGTTGATGAGTCAATTGAAAGATTTTCAGGGAAGGGTTTATATTCTGTACCTCAACAATCTGCCGTTTATAAATGAGAAGGGACAATTATTTTATCCGGAATGGATCAGTCATATTCAGCCGAAAGAAATGACCAAAGCAAAGAAACTGTCGAGATTAATTACCACCAGTGAATTTGAAGTGGATCCTGATGAATGGGCGAAATTATGTGCTGAAGAAAAAGGCGTTCGCTTGCTGGAAGGCGGTAAAAAGTTGGGACAAAAAGAGTATGACTTTTATGATGCCGAATTGAAAAGTTACATAAGTGCCGATTGGCAAAAGGCAAGTAAGATCATACACCAGTTTTTGAGCAAAAGCAAAAACACAACAGGTGATATGTATTTGTTGTGGCGTTTGAAATTGATGATTAGTGAAGGACAATTTGATGCGCAAGGTGAGCTGAAGAATATGAAAGATTTTGAAGTGAAGAAAAAAGCAGGTGCCGCAGAAACTGTCTGAACAATTCTTTTGGAGGTTGATGAAATTTATAAAAGAATATAAGAAGTTCACTTAACCGCATACATATGACCAAAATACTGAAGCTGGAAGAATTAGGAATGTTTTTAGCGTGTATCTATACACTCTACATTTTTGATGCCGCATGGTGGATGTATCCTGTTTTATTACTCGGGCCCGACATCAGTATGCTTGGCTATTTTGCAGGAAATAAAGTCGGGGCGTGGAGTTATAATCTCTTTCATCACAAAGGGATTGCCGTAATGTTGTTGATAACAGGTGTGTATGCAAATATTGATGCCTTGTTTTTTATTGGTGTGATATTGTTAGGCCATGCATCAATGGATCGTGTAGCAGGGTATGGTTTGAAATATGAAAACGGATTTAAGTTTACGCATTTAGGTGAAATCGGAAAGAAATAAATTATGAGCGCAGCGAAAAAGAAAGAAAATGTTTTCGAAAATGAGAGTGGCGTACAGGGTCAGTATAAGAACTGGTTCCTTGATTATGCATCTTATGTAATTCTGGAGCGTGCAGTACCCGCCATTGAAGATGGGATGAAACCCGTGCAACGACGTATTCTTCACGCCATGAAAGAAATGGACGATGGACGTTTCAATAAAGTGGCGAACATCATTGGTCAGGCCATGCAGTATCATCCGCATGGTGATGCAAGTATTGGCGATGCATTGGTCAATATTGGTCAGAAAGATTTGCTGGTTGATACCCAGGGAAACTGGGGCGATGTACGTACAGGTGATGATGCAGCGGCAGCACGTTATATTGAAGCACGACTTTCGAAATTTGCATTGGAAGTTGCTTTCAACAATAAAACAACGGAATGGCAACTGAGTTACGACGGTCGTAAAAACGAACCCGTTGTGTTGCCCATGAAATTTCCATTATTGCTGGCGCAAGGTGCAGATGGTATTGCTGTTGGTCTATCAACAAAAATTTTACCGCATAACTTTTGCGAACTGATCGATGCTTCCATAAAATATTTACGAGGCAGACGTTTTGAACTGCTTCCTGATTTCCAAACAGGCGGTATGGTTGATGTAGCCAATTACAATGATGGGAAACGTGGTGGTAAAGTAAGAGTTCGTGCACATATTGAAGAGCTGGATAAAAAAACCTTGCTCATTAAAGATGTTCCGTACAGTGTTACTACCACACAATTGATGGACAGTATTGTTAAAGCAAATGACCAGGGAAAGATCAAGATCAAAAAAGTAACGGATAATACAGCTGCTGAAGTAGAAGTGCAGATCGATCTGGCACCGGGTATTTCTCCGGATATTACGATTGATGCATTGTATGCATTTACCGATTGTGAAATTTCCATTTCGCCCAATGCCTGTGTAATCGTTGATAACAAACCACAGTTTCTTGCAGTAACTGATCTCTTAAAATATTCTGCTGATCAAACGAAAGAGCTCTTGAAGAAAGAGCTGGAGATCAGGTTGGGTGAGTTGCAGGAGAAATGGCATTACACATCGTTGGAAAAAATCTTCTTTGAAGAAAAGATTTACAAAGAACTGGAGAAGAAACATGAAACATGGGAGAAAGTAATTGCAGCAATTGACACTGCGTTTGTTCCGTTCAAAAAACAACTGCGGAGAGATATTACCAAAGAAGACATCGTTAAACTAACGGAAAAGCCTGTACGTAGAATTTACCGGCTGGATATTGACGAATTGAATGAGCAGATCAAAGGTCTGGAAGCAGATATTAAACAGGTGAAACATGATCTGGAAAACCTGACTGATTTCGCTGTTGCTTACTATGAAAATCTACTGAAAAAATATGGCAAAGGTCGTGAGCGTAAAACGGAGATCAAGCCATTTGAAACCATCCAGGTAAAACAGGTAGCAATTGCCAATACCAAAATATACATGAACCGTGAGGACGGGTTCATTGGCACATCGTTAAAGAAAGACGAGTTTATCTGTGAGTGCTCCGATTTTGATGACATCATCGTATTCACCAAACGTGGATTGATGAAAGTGGTGAAGGTGAGCGACAAAGCCTACATCGGTAAAGACATTATACATGCGGCGGTATTTCAAAAGAATGATGAACGCACGACGTATAATATGATCTATGCTGATGGAAAAGCCGGAATAAGCTATGCCAAACGTTTTAATGTAACCGGTGTAACTAGAGACAAAGAATATGATCTTACCCGTGGTGATGACAAAAGCAAAGTGCATTATTTCAGTGTGAACCTGAATGGCGAAGCTGAAGTAGTGAAAGTAATGTTGACACCCGGTTCTTCAGCACGCAACAAAGAGTTTGATTTTTATTTTGAAGAACTCGATATTAAAGGCCGCAGCAGTATGGGTAACCAGGTAACGAAGTACCCAATAAAATCGGTGAAGTTTAAAGAGAAAGGCCGTTCTACATTAAGCGGAAAGAAAATGTGGTTTGATGATAAGTTTGGTCGCTTAACTACAGAGGAGAAAGGACAATACCTTGGCAAGTTTGAACCAGATGATAAAGTGCTGGTGATTTACCGTGATGGTAATTATGAAATTACCGACCAGGAGTTAACACAAAAGTTTGACCCGGAGGCTGTTTTGTTGATTGAGTTATTTAATCCTGAAAAAATTATTACGGCCGTTTATCTTGACAATGATAAACTCCAGTTCAATGTAAAACGTTTCAAAATTGAAACCACTACACTCCGCAATAAATTTTTCTTTATTAAAGAAGGCAGTAAAAATTATCTGGAAGCTGTTACAACTGACGCTGAACCGGTACTTGCCATGCAAAGTGGAAGAGGTGCACAGGTTCGTAAAGCCAAAATAAAACTGGCGAAGGTTGCAGAGGTGATGGGCTGGAAAGCAGTGGGAGCAAAGCTTACAGACTTCAACAAGAGTATTGAAATGGAATGGGTGAAAGAAGATCCGAATGCACAACCGGAGTTGTTTGGATAAAAGGGTTGCCAACTTTTGAAAAGTTGGCAACCCTGCCAAAAACGAAAATGATTGCACAAGAAGCAATCACTTTCGTTTTTGGTTGCACAATGGTTTGTTAACGGAATCCATTAACAAAAGATTAGATACAGCAACAAAAATCTGGCTCACTTTTCTAATGTGTAATGGCAACAGGCTGTAAAATCCTGCAACCATTCACATGAATACTATTTACTCTTTCCTGCTATTGTTCACCTTCGGAACAGTACTCACTACAACTGCACAAATAAAACCGGTCATCAAAGCAGGTGTTGTTCAATCAACCTGGAAAGGCGAAGCAAGAGAATCCTTTACACAATTGATCGACGCAACAGATGGCTACATCAGCAGCCGTAACCGCACAGCGTTCTATGTTGGTGCCGGTGTTGATATTCCTTTGGGCGATATGGTTTCTGTTGAGCCTTCGTTAATTTACACACAACGTGGTTATGGTCTCAAAGGGAATCTTACCATTAACGAATTAAAGATCGATGCATTAAACGCCAGAGCAACCTCACAGATGCATTACATCGATATGCCGGTGTTGCTGAAAATCAAGCCTGCAGCAGGATTGCAGATCTTTGCCGGTCCACAGGTTTCCTACTTGGTAAAGAATAATTTACGGGCTGATGTATCTGTATTCGGTTTCTCGTTATTGAATCGTGATATCGATATCACAGAGCAATTCAATCGTTGGGATGTGGGTGTTACCGGTGGTGTTGGTTATGAGTTTGAAAACGGAATTGGTATTGCTGCGTCGTATGAAAGAGGATTTCAACGCTTAGACAAAAATCAAAACTTCAAAGCATTTAACGAAGGATACAAAGCAGGACTGACGTATCGTTTCTAAACGATCAGATATCAACTGTGAAAACCTCGGCTGATGTTGCAGTACCCGGCAACATCAGCTTTTTTATGTCTGGCTGCAAATAGGAGAGAAGTACTTCCGACTTCGCACCTCGTACTTAAATATGTGTCAGACGCTCTGCAAGACTTTAGACACGGCTATTCTTCACTGTCAACAATTTTGCCGTAGTCGATGAATAATTCTTCGCCGGCGTTTATGTCACGCAGTGTTTCAAAAT
Organism: Lacibacter sp. H407; assembly: GCF_037892605.1. Lineage (NCBI taxonomy): Bacteria > Pseudomonadati > Bacteroidota > Chitinophagia > Chitinophagales > Chitinophagaceae > Lacibacter > Lacibacter koreensis. The sequence continues at coordinate 3,931,604 of NZ_JBBKTU010000001.1, forward strand.
CTTCACCGTCATTAATGGAGATAATATTTGGAGATTCGTCGTGATTCAAAAAGTTTACAATGTCCATCACCTTAAAGCCATAATCAGGAACATAATAATGATCTTCATCAAACAAACAATAGGTTTCAACCAGCTCTCTACTGTAATCAGGCAATGCATCAATTTCACTTCGTTCAATTTTGATCCACTCACCAATATTTTTAGAGAACAATCCACGCTGACCTTTCGGAATATCCCGCAACGCAAATACACCATTCCCATGAATGGGAGAGGGCTTCATCATTACCCAGGTATCGTGTTTCAATTCGTGGAGCAGTTGTTCTTTGGTCATTAAATCTTTTGTTATTGATGAGTAGAGTTTATACAGTTTGCAGTTTGCAGGAAAATGAAACTTTAAACCCGTTCAGATCTCTAAACGAAACATTTTTTCGCCCGTAGAAAGTAGCATGCTCAATGTCTATGCTTATCCCAAAATTGGTAAGGCGTTCAACCATTGCATCTATTGAATCGATGTTAAACCACAAATGAACATCTTTCTCGTCGGGGATGTTGGGTCTCTCATCAGGGCCAATCATAAAACCAGCATTGCCGAAATCCAGTTTAGCCCAATTGATTTCGCATTCGGGTTCCCATAAAAGATTTGTGGCGCTGCACTGGAATCCAATCTCTTTATACCAATCTATTGTATTCTGCAGATCTTTTACTTTAATAAAAGCAATACACTCTGTCATAGATTTCAAATGAACATGTATAATGAATACTCTTACTTCAAATACTTCTTCATGTCACGTTCCACATCACGGTTACGGATGGTTTCCCGTTTATCGTGCAGTTTTTTTCCTTTGCCCAAGCCTACTTCTATTTTGGCTAAATTATTTTCAGTAAAAAAAATGCGGAGTGGAACCACGGTAAAGCCTTTCTCTTTCATCTTATTTTCCCACTTCTTAATTTCCTTTTTATTGAGCAAGAGCTTTCGATCGTGTACAGCAAGGTGATTATTGGTAGTGCCGAATTTATATTCAGCAATGTGCAAACCTTTGATCCAAAGTTCGTGCTTGTGAAAGAAACAATAGGAATCACTGAAACTCACTTTTCCTTCACGGATCGATTTTACTTCTGTTCCAACTAATACCATTCCCGCTACCAACTTATCTTCAAAGTAGTATTCATGAAAGGCCGAGCGGTTTTTTAATTCAATCATTTTTACAAACAAAAAAGCAATCAATAAAAGTTGAATCAACTTATATTGATTGCAAATATAAACTTGTTCAATCAGTTCTTAAACAGTGTAAACAATACCCCGAATTTCTGTTTCATTTCCTTACGGTCTACAATGAGATCGAGAAATCCGTGTTCCAATAAAAATTCGCTGCGTTGAAAACCTTCAGGCAAATCTTTCTTAATGGTTTCTTTAATCACACGTGGACCGGCAAAGCCGATCAGTGCGCCCGGTTCACCAATATTCAGATCGCCCAGCATACCAAACGAAGCAGTAACACCGCCAAACGTAGGATCGGTCAACAGCGTAATGTAAGGGAGTTTTGCATCGCTCAACTGCGAAAGTTTACCGGAAATTTTTGCCAGCTGCATCAATGAAAATGCACTCTCCATCATCCGGGCACCACCGCTTTTACAGATCATGAGCATAGGGAGCTTATGTTCTATGCAATAATCGGCACCACGTGCAATTTTTTCACCCATCACACTACCCAATGATCCACCAATAAAATCAAAGTCCATACAACACACAAGCGCAGGATGTCCATCAATTTTCCCGACAGCCACACGGATCGAATCATGCAGGTCAGATTTTTTCCAGATATCTTCCAATCGTTTTTGATACGGCTTCAGATCAGTAAATCCGAGATGATCTTTGGAACGGATGTTATCAAATAATTCAGTGTATTCATCACCATCAAACAACAAGTCATAATATTCAGAACTGCCGATACGGTGATGATAATTACACTTGGGGCATACGAATTTATTTTCAGCCAATTCGCCGGATGTAGTGGTGTACTTGCATTCCGGGCATTTGGTCCATAAACCTTCCTGTATTTCTTTTTTCTCAGATGTAGAAGTGAGAATACCCTTCTGCACCCGCTTGAACCACGACGAACGTAACGCATCTTCCTGTGGAAGATCGTCACCCGTTAGGTTCTTCTCTATATCCTCTTCTTTTTTTGCCATCGTTTCTAATTTATATGACGCCAATTAAAAGTAGTAACAATTATGCATTCCTGTTGATACAGTTCAGATCGTCAAAGGCTACTTCAAGACGCTTGATAAAGCTCTCTTCTCCTTTGCGTAACCATACACGTGGATCGTAGTGTTTTTTGTTAGGACTATCAGGGCCTTCCGGATTTCCTAATTGTCCTTGTAAATACCCTTCGTTCTTTTTATAGTTGTTGAGAATACCTTCCCAGAACGCCCATTGCAGATCGGTATCGATGTTCATTTTAATTGCACCATAACTGATCGCTTCACGGATCTGGTGTTGAGGAGAACCGCTACCGCCATGGAATACAAAGTAAACCGGCTTAGGGCCAGTACCAAGATTCTTTTCAATATAGACCTGACTGTTATGCAAAATAATCGGAGTCAACTGAACGTTACCGGATTTATAAACACCATGTACATTTCCAAAAGCAGCAGCAACAGTAAATAATTTACCTACTTTGCTCAACTCAGTATAAGCGTATGCAACATGCGCCGGTTGCGTATAGAGTTTTTCATTATCTACATCACTGTTATCTACACCATCTTCTTCGCCGCCGGTTACACCCAGTTCAATCTCAATTCCCATTCCTAACGGAGCCATACGTTTGAAAAACTCAACTGAGGTATGAATATTTTCTTCCAATGGCTCTTCGCTGAGATCAAGCATGTGTGAACTGAAAAGAGGTTGTCCTTTTTCTTTATTGAATTCAACACCTGCATCAATCAACCCACTGATCCAGGGCAGCCATTTTTTTGCAGCATGGTCGGTATGCAATACAACAGGCACGCCGTAATACTTTGCCACATTATGAATATGTAATGCACCTGAAATGGCGCCACGGATATTTCCCTGCAATTGATCGTTGGGCATTCCTTTACCTGCAATAAATTGTGCACCTCCGTTTGAGAACTGGATGATCACTGGAGAATTTACTTTTGCAGCTGTTTCTAGTGTTGCGTTGATGGTATTGGTACCAATGGTATTTACAGCAGGAAGTGCAAACTGATTTTCTTTTGCATCATTCAATAAAGCTTCCAACTCTTCGCCAAAAAGTACACCGGCTTTGTATTTGCTCATATTCGTAGTTATTATAAATGGTTGCGGGCAGGTACCCGATTTTTTTGAGCCGCTAAGATAGTTAAATACTCATTAGCAGCTTTCAAAGGGTGTTTTTTTAAGGTTCAACAAACTGTTGTTCGTTCAGCTCCACAACCAGCAGGCCGGGCTGCAGTTCGATGAAGTTTTTGCCCATTGCTGCAATATTTCCTTTTAAGAATTCATCTTTTTCCTGCTGTGCCTGATAGTAGAAAAAATAATACTTCACCCGGTACTGTTTCAACTCTTTTACCAATTCCTCCATAGGATAGATCGGTTTCACGATCGTATAAAAGGGACTGCCTGTCCGGTAAGCAATTACCTGGCAAAAATCTGCTTTAATGTTTGATGTAAACCTTCCATCAATTCCCCTGGCTTTCATGTTATCGGCCGTATCAAATATTTCTTTGTGATCGTATATTTTATCTTTTAATAAATTGATCGGCTCCAGCAAGAAACTTCCAAAAAACAGTAACCAAATGATCACCCGTTGCCATTTGAGCAACGGAAAGCGTTGAAACAACAATTGCAGTAACCATCCACCGGCAACAAAAAATATAAAACTGGTTGCCCATATAAATCTTGTTTCAAGATGTAATAAAATATAACCTGATGGCAGTACAAGCACTCCAATAATGAGGTATAACCATTCTTTGCTTTTTTCTTTGAAGTACATAAATCCACTCAGTAATAAAATTGCCGGCGATAAAAATGAAAGATCATGAATGCATTTCAACCATTGCTGAAAGTTGAATAATATCACACGTAGTTGATGTAACGCAACGGTGATGAAAGGAGCAGAGCCGATATTATCAACCCGCATATGCCAGGGATCTTCCCATACAGATGATGAACCTTCATGTGGTGGTGGATGAATGATGGGGCCGGGGGGCGGACCATCAGCAAAATTCCAATGGGCATTAAACTTTCCAAAAGCGATCATCCATTCTCCATACTTCCAATGTAACGCCATCAGCCACGGAAACGTAAACAAAAAGAACATGAAATAACCAGCAGCTAATTGTTTTATAGCATTCCGCTTATTGGGATTGAGAAATAAATGAATGACAAAGAAGTGAAAGATAAAAAATGGGAACCCGTACGACTTTGCGAGGTAAAGTGTTGAACCAATTGTTCCGGCTAATAAATTTTTAGGAATGCTTGAAAAAAAATCTTCTTCTTTGATCAGGTTAAAATAGATAAGCAGCAGAAAAACAAGCAGTACATCTGCTGCCAATTCAAAATGACAATACGACAAAAGAATAATGACTGATGCGTATTGAATAGCTGCCTTCAACCATAACTCCAGAGAAAATTTATTGAGCAGGGAATGTAACACGATCAATGAGCCTATGGAAAAAATAAGATTGCTTACTTTAAATGCGGCCCAATCATTTAATCCGGCTTTGATCAAAGGAATCACCAACCATGAATGCAATGGATTCCAGAAACCATTTACTGCAAGTTTTAAATCGCCGTCAATGTAATGATGTGCCACTTCCATGTAACCAATTGCATCAAGGTCTGATACGTATTGATAAAGTGGCCAGGTTACCACAAACAAAACAATAAACAACAGAGCGGAAAAAGGCAGACGTTGGTTATACAGTAAATTCATCGTTTAAAAATAAGCTTTCCTTTAGTTTTCTGAAATAGTTTGCTGCATGGATCAACCGGCTGCCATACCAACTAAACAGTTCGCCATCAACTATTTTTAAATGAGGCATTGAAGGATTTACTGTTTGCCACTCGTTTGCAAACAAATGAAGATGTTTTTCTTTGAACGGAAATGGTTCTGATGAAAAGAGAACAACGTCTGCCTGTGCATTGATCAATTCCTGCATACTGATAACAGGATAACGGGCATGGTGAGCAAATACATTTTCAAAACCTGCAGCTTCCATCATTGTATGGATAAATGTATCGCCGCCAACTGTCATGTACGGCTTTTGCCAGATGAGGTAAGCCGCTTTCACCGAAATATTGGTTTTTGGAAGAGATGCAAATTCGTTCTGTATCGTTTGAATAATTTCTGCGGCACTGCCTTTCTTTCCGGTAAGAGAGCCAATCGTGGCCATCATTTCATATGCATCTGCAAGCGTTGCAATATCACTGCACCAAACGGGGCAAAATGCTGCAATAGCCTCAACCTGTTCTTTTACATTTTCTTCTTTACTTCCAATTACAAGATCGGGCTTTAACGACTCGATCAACGGCAGGTTCAATTGCTTGGTTCCTCCAATTCTTGTTTTCGATTGAAACCATTGTGCTGGATGCACGCAAAATTTGGTGATGCCGATCACTTCATCCGTAAGTCCAAGATCATAAAGAAATTCTGTTTGAGATGGTACGATGGAAATAATTCGCCGGGGAAGGGAAGGGGGAGAAAAAAGATTGCCTGTCTGGTGGTGAACTTGTTTCATTTCATTTCAGACAGGCAATTTAATTAAATTAAGCGGTTCCTTGGTGTTTGATGGTTTTCCTTTGGTACGAAATTTTAATTCAGAGGATTTTGGAACCGAGTTTCTTCTTTCTTTCAAAATATCCCCCTTTCGGGCGAATAAAAAGAAAAAAAGATCTGGATTTCAGAGGATAATTGGTTTGGATTTCAATTTGTTTTCTTAGGATCCAGATCTTTTTAATAAAGCCTTTTTTGGTCTCTTGGTTTCCGCAACAGATTTCTCTGGGTCGGTTGGCTTTTTGGTTCTTCAGGATGTTTGGACTAGGGTCTTTCGGTTAGGATGTTTGGATTTTTCTTTGGTTTTTCTTCGGACGTTTGGACTTTAACTTTGGTTCTTCTTCGGACGTTTGGATTTCAATTTTGGTTCTTCGTTAGGATGTTGGTTTCGGTTTTTTCGTTAGTCAGGATAAATTGGATTCTTCAACGGTCTTTGGTTCTCTTTTAGGTTGTTGGATTAAAACTACTTCTAAATAACTTAAGTTGATCGGTATTGGATTTTTTGTTTGGTTTTTTAATGGATTTGAATATTTAGTCTAAGTGTTTTTCTTAAGTCAACAGCGTTTTGTTATTCAATCAACTTACAATACAAAAGTAAAAGGACTGTTAAGACTTAACAAGAGCAGTATTTCTCTTTTTTGCAACAACGGTATTTACCCCGCATAACGTAGAACTACGCAACTATATGCCGTGTAGTTACGTATTCGGCGCTGAGGTTGCGCTGAAACTTAAAAAAATAAGACGAAACGCAAAAAGCAGAACACAAATTGCGTGTTTTACGCAGCACTATATCTTAGCAGCGCCGGTAACAATTTTATCCGATCGTATTGATCAATTTCTTTTCACCTACAATCCAAACAACATCACCTTGCTCAAATACAAAATCTGAAGCAGGATTCAGCAAACGTTCCCCATTTCGTTCAACACCTACTACCAGTCCGTTTGTTGCAGCACGTATTCCTGATTCACGGATGGTGTGATGAATAAACGGAGAATCACTGTTCAATGTAAACTTATCAAGCTCCATTTCAACTTCCTGTTGTTTTTCCAATTGTCTTTTATCTGGCCGGAGAACCGCATTCATTTTTATTTCCTGTGCATCCGTACAAATAATAAACAGCTTATCACCCGGAAAAATCCGCTCCGTACGCTGAGGTGAGGGAATCGATAGTTGCCCACGCCTGATCATAGCAATATTGATACCGATTTTTTCACGCCATTGCAATTCTTCAAGTGTTTTACCAAGGATGAATGAATTGATCTCGGGTTCAATTTCAAATGTGACCATATGTGCATCCCAGGGAGCCATCGTTACATCACGTTTACTGGCGAGTAAATTCAATTGTTTTATTTCTTCCTGTAACTCCCGATCGTTCAGATTCCGAATGAAACGATTTTCGATCTTATCATATAAGAGTTGTATTTTTTTTCTGAAAATAACAAAGACTGTAATGATCAAAGCGGCAGCATATATAGCAATATGAAAAGAGAAAAATCGATTGAGCAGAAAAATGATAAAGAATAATGCCAACGAAAGTTTGATAAACCGCATCACCCATATTGGGCCACGGTATTTTTGTTGGGCAAAGATCCTTGCAAACGATTCGTTCTGTTCGTTGCGTACAATTAAACCCCATAGAAACGGTGCCATGATCATTAAGGTGATGCTTGCTGCAGTAATTCCACCGAATGCGTAATTAGTATTCGCTGCGATCCAGGGTGGGAGATAGGAAGCTGACAGGTAAATGATGGCTCCATTGATCGCTGAAAAAAGAATCACATTCAATACAAATGAACGAAGCAGCGATTCCCAGTCGCTTACGGAAGTGATGATCTGTGCTTCTGAACTGTAACGCAGCAATGATCTGCGCCAACGATCAGGCAGCTTGCGATCGATCCAGTTGTACACTGGTGTGCTGGCTTTGATCAAATAAGGAGTGGTAAAAGTTGTAACCGCCGAAACAGCGATGATGGTGGGGTACAGAAACTCACTGGTGAGCTTAAGGCTTGTACCCAAAGCAGCAATAATAAACGAGAACTCACCAATTTGAGCAAGGCTCATACCGGTTTGTAAAGACACCTTCAATGCATTACCTGAAATAAGTGCACCCAGTCCCGTTGTAAAAATCTTTCCGAAAATACAAACCACCGTAATCAGAGCAATTGGACCTGCATACTCTACCAGCTGCGACAAATTCACCAACATACCAACCGAAACAAAGAAGATTGCACCAAACAGATCTTTTACCGGAGTAATGAGATGTTCAATACGTTCAGCCTTTGTTGTTTCAGCCAACAATGATCCCATTACGAAAGCACCCAATGCAGGAGAGAAGCCTGCAGATGAAGCAAGATAAACCATGAGCAAACACATAGCGATCGACACTACAAGAAGTGTTTCATCGTTCATCAGGTGCTTTGCTTTTTTTAACAGCGTTGGGATAAAAAAGATACCTGCAACAAACCAAAGCACCAGGTAGATAGCAAGTTTACCGATCGACAGTGCTGTATCAAGACTCATGAACTGCTTACTAACAGCAAATGTTGATAGCAATACAAGCAGTGCAATGGCAATAATATCTTCTACGATGAGTATACCAAATACAAGTGTTGCAAATTTTTTCTTTTTCAATCCCAGTTCATCAACCGCTTTAATAATAATAGTAGTTGATGAAATAGCCAATGCTGCTCCAAGAAAAATACTGTCGATCGTGGACCAACCCAGTATCCATCCTGTACCAAATCCTAATGCCGACATTCCAACCGCTTCAATAGAAGCCGCAACAGAAGCAGAACCGCCTACTTCTACAAGTTTTTTAAAACTGAACTCAAGCCCCAGACTGAATAATAAAAAGATCACTCCAATTTCAGCCCACACCTGCACATTATGAATTTCGATAACTGAAGGAAAAAATTCAAAATTTTTACTGACCAATATACCGGCCAATATATAACCAAGTACAAGCGGTTGTTTCAGCTTCTTAAACAGAAGTGTTGCAACAGCTGCCACGCCGAGTATTAAAGCAAGATCTGTAATTAAATGAGGTAAATGATTCATACTACAATTCCGTTTCTGTTATTGTAAACTCCAAACTGAAAATCTGGTACTGTGAAAATAAAAAGTGTGCAGGATCAAATGACGGGCTTTCCTGATACAGCCATATTAAAAAACCGGTATTGATACGCTATATCCTGCATTTCAGATACGTTCAAAAATATCAAAAAAAATCGACAACCCTGCGCATGAAGAACATGCGGCATATGAAACAAAAAGCCCGACTAAATTAGTCGGGCTTTCATTTATTCAGTCGATTGAATTAACTGATCGAATGTCTTGCTTTTGCCAGTGTTTTATCTTTTTCAGGTTCACCCAATGGTTTGTCTTTTGCAACATCCATCAGGATAGGAGCTGCTACAAATATGGATGAATAACAACCTGTAATAACACCCACCAACATTGCAAACGCAAAACCTCTGGTAACCTCACCACCAAAGATGAAGAGCGCTAACAAGGTTAAGAACACCGTCAGAGAAGTCATGATGGTACGTGCCAATGTATCGTTGATCGCTTTATTCAGAATCACACCTTTATCCTGTCCAAACATTTTGGCACTGTATTCACGTACACGGTCAAATACAACCACTGTATCGTTCATAGAGAAACCAATTACTGTTAAGATGGCCGCAATAAAGTGCTGATCAATTTCTAACGGGAACGGAACAATATTTTTGAAGAAGGAGAATACGATCAACGTTACCAATACATCATGCAGCAAGGCAACAATTGTACCTACTGAATAACGCCAGTCACGGAAACGGATGAAGATATAAAGTGTGATCACAAGCAAGCCAAGAATAGTTGCCCATAATGCACCTTTTTTCAAGTCATCAGAAATAGTAGGTTGTACTGTTTGTGAACTTTGCTTGAAATTAGTTATAAACTGCTCGTACGTTGTACCTGCAGGTATAAATGATTTCAATCCTTCATATAATTTATTTTCAACCACCGCATCTACTTCCTGTCCCGGCTGTTCGATCATGTAATCGGTAGTAATATTCAACTGCTTGTTATTACCAACAGTTTTAATGATCGGATATTTACCAAATACTTTGTTCAGTTCGTTCGCAACATCTTCGTTTTTCATTTCACGGTCAAACTTCACAGTGTAGCTACGTCCGCCACGGAATTCAACACCATAATCAAATCCGTTAAAGATCGAACCAACACCAAGCAATACTACAACCAATGAAATGCCGTAAGCTACTTTGCGGTATTCAACGAATTTATATGCAGCATGTTTAAAAATGCGGCGGGAGATGCTTGTGAAATATTCGAAGTGACGCTTTTTGTTTGTCCATGCATCAGTGATCAATCTTGATACAAGGATACCGCAGAACAAACTCAACAACAAACCAATGATCTGTGTGGTAGCAAACCCTTTTACAGGGCCTAAGCCGAAGTAAAGGAGAATAAATGAAGTGAGCAAGGTTGTAATATGTCCGTCAAGTACAGGTGCCAAAGAGCGACTGTAACCATCCTGCACAGCCATCTGGTAACTTTTGCCTTTGGTCAATTCTTCTTTGATACGCTCGAAAATAATTACGTTCGTATCAACAGCCATACCAATGGTCAATACCAAACCTGCTATACCTGCTGCTGTTAACGTTGCCCCAAATGCACTTAATACACCCACTGTAAACAACAGGTTAAGAATAAGGGCAATATTAGCGATCCATCCACCAGTGTTGTAATACAACAACATGAGGATAAAAATAATTACAAACGAAATGATGAATGACAGTGAACCACCTCTGATCGCTTCTTCACCAAGTGTAGGACCTACAACTTGTTCCTGAACAATTTTTGCAGGAGCAGGTAATTTACCTGTACGTAATACACTGGCAAGGTCACCGGCTTCCTGAATGGTAAAGTTTCCACTGATCTGCGAAATACCTCCGCTGATAGCGCCATTGTTTACACCAGGAGCAGAGTACACATAATTATCTAATGCAATGGCAATGGCATATTTACCATTGAACGCATCGCCCGTCATTTTTTCCCAGATACCGGCACCCTTGGAATTCATTTCCATTTGTACCTGCACTTCATTTGTACGTTGGTCAAAATCCTGACGTGCATCGGTAATAAATTCACCGGTAAGTTTTGGTTGATCGCTACCTGCAACGGTTTTGATCACAAAAATTTCCAGCAAGCTTTCACCTTTCTTATTTTTTCCAACCGGCTTTGCACCATACAGGAAACGCATGGTAGAAGGGATGGATGATTTCACCACATCGAGGTTGGTATATTTTGAAAATGTTGCTGTATCTGAAATACGGATCAACCCAACAGTAGCACTGCTGAAGCCTTGTGCAGGACCATCCAACTGTTGAAACATCAATGATGTTACAGGTTGATCAGCAGCAGTAACAGGGTTTGCTGTATCCTTTGCAGCAATGCTTGCTGTATCAACAGCACCAGTTAAATAGGCCTTTACTTTTTGATCGATCTGTTGCAGGCTTTGTGTTACTGCAGGATCATTACTAGTATATGTTTCCCAGAATTCAAGATTCGCCGTTGCCTGTAAAAATTTACGTACACGCTCAGGATCGTCCACACCTGCTAACTCAACAGTAATGATACCTTTATTTTCATCGTAACTGATATTCGGCTGTGCAACACCAAACTGATCGATCCTTGCAGTCAAACGATCGTAGGTACGTTTGATGGCATCTCTTGCTTCAACACGTATGGCATCTAACACAGCACCATTCCCGGCATCGATCTTAATGGTTTTATTTTTACCACCTGCAAACAACGGAGCCAATTTGCCACCTGCATTTGTTTCGGTATAAGCTTGTCCAAACAATGTAACAAAATCAGCGTCGCTGTTTCTCTTTAATTGATTTGCACGTTCGATGGCTTTATTCAACAGAGTATCTTTCTGGTTGTTACTCATAGAGCGTATCAAACCATCTAAACCAACTTCAAGTGTAACGTTCATACCACCTTGCAGATCCAAACCAAGATTCAACTCTTGTTCAGTTGCTTTTTGATAAGTTAACTTCGGATAAAGTACAGGAACATTCATCAGTTCCTTTTCCTTCAAACTGTCAACATACCTGCGGTAAACTGCATTCACTGCAGAGTCTTTTGTTTCTTTAGAAGCAGTAGCAAAATTGTTCTTGACAAATTTCTCAGCGCTGGCTTTTTGTTTGCTTTCAAAACTATTGACGATCCATGTAAAACTCAGTTGGTAAACAGAGATAAGGATCAACGCAATCGCAAAAAACCTGACCAAACCTTTCAGTGCCATAATAAAATTGTAATTTGGGTTCTTTTTTTAAGGAGGGCAAAGATAGGGGTTTCATATCGAAAGCGAACAGGCCCCAATTCACTGTTTTCCACTATCCTAAGCCTGTTTGTGGTTGCTGTTTATGTCTTATTTTTGGCCATGTTCAAATGGGTGTTTTTTTCATGTTTTGGGTTCGCTTTTCTCTTCATTTTCCAAGCCTGCAAAACCGGTAAAACTGTGGTTGCCAACGAAAATTTTCTCGAAAATCTGCTGGCGCAACAGCCGGATGCGTTTTCGCAAGTGCTCAAAAACCGTGATTCATTTCGGGTGCAGGTGATCTATACCCGTATCGATCGGGATAAAAAGAACAGGCCCCGGTTTACCGATTTTCCGTTGAACCTCAAGCCCGATGACTATTTCTACCCGGCATCTACCGTTAAAATGCCTGTGGCTTTTCTTGCATTGGAAAAGCTGAACCGGTTGGGTATTCATCGTTCAACAACGCTGATCACAGAAAAAGGAACCGAAGGTTTATCCGCTGTTTATAATGATCCAACATCGCCCGATGGCCGGCCAACCATCGAACACTATATCAAAAAGATTTTTGTGGTGAGTGATAACGATGCCAATAACAGGTTGTATGAATTCCTCGGCCAACAATACCTGCACGATCAACTCACAGCCAAGGGATATACCGATGCTCAGATCATTCGTCGCCTTGCGATTACGATGCCGGAACAACTGCACCGAACCACCAACCCGGTGAGTTTGAGAGATAGTGCCGGAACTATTTTACATCAGCAACCATTGATCACAAGCGCTTATCCATACATCAAACGAACTGCTTTTTTAGGAAAAGGTTATTTGAATGAGAAAGATGAGCTGGTAAACAAACCGATGGACTTTAGTGAAAAGAACAGGGTTTACCTGGCCGATCTGCACAACATGTTGCGAACAGTTTTGTTCCCCGAAACAGTTCCGGAAAAACAGCGATTTAATATTTCGGAGGATGATTACAGGTTTCTCTATCAATACATGAGTCAGCTGCCCGGAGAAACGAAGTTTCCGGAATACGATACCACACATTTTTTTGATGCTTATTGCAAATTCCTGATGTTTGGCACACAAAAGAAATCTTCGATACCGAAGCATATCCGCATTTTTAACAAAGTGGGGTGGTCGTATGGATTCTTAACTGATGTAGCTTACATTGTTGATTTTGAAAAGAACATTGAATTTATGCTGAGTGCCACCATTTATTGTAACAGTGATGGTATTTTGAATGATAACAAGTACGATTATGATACGATCGGCTTACCGTTTTTGGAGAAGTTAGGAAAAACGGTTTACGAATATGAATTACAGCGTGAGCGAAAACACCAGCCTGATCTGTCGAAATTTAAAATGACCTACGAAAAATGAGGATGAATAAATTGCTTTTATGTATTGTGTTGATGATCATATTTGCGTCCTGCAAAAAAGATCAGGTGCCCGGTACAACAACCGATGTATTGCTGATCAATGCTTCGCCCAATTCGGGCGCTCTTGAACTGTTGCAAAACCAGCGGTCGATCGGACAACTCAATTATGTAACAGGTCTTCAGCCCACAGTTAGTTACACAACACTCGACAGTGGTTTCAATAATTATAAACTGAAAAAAGGTACCGCCGAACTTGCAAGTTGGTTGTTTACCAATACAGGTAGAAAACTATCTTTTTTTGTGAGTGATTCGACTGCACAATCATCTCTTAAGTATTTTTTTCTCACAGATAACCTTGATACTGTCGGGTTGGGGAAGAGATCAAAAATAAGATTGGTACACCTTAGTCCGGATGCTGATACAGTTGACATTGTAACAACCCGTCCTATCAACCCTGCAGAAGATTCTGTAGTGATGGCTTCCAAAATTTATGCAGGCACCTACAACCAATCAGAGATTCTTTCAACAGCTGCGTTTCAAAATTTTTATGCAGATTCGATTGTGTATGTAAAAATCAGGAAACGCAGCAACAACAACATTGTAAAACTTTATCAATTCAATTTTGAAAAGGGGGGCGTGTATTCGCTGTTGCTGAAGGGATACCTGGCACGTGGCGGAGCAGATTCGTTATCGCTTTCAATTATTCGGCATAACTAACAATCAATAGGAACAGATCAGGTAACTTGCGGCACACAAATAATTTATAATCTAATCAACAAATGAAACTTTCTTCTCTGTTAAGCAGGTTCAGTGAACCGGAAACGTTGAAAATGGCAAAGCTCGGCCGTGAATTAAGAGCAAAGGGTGTGGATGTGATTGACCTTAGTTTAGGTGAACCCGATTTTGATACACCAACACATATTAAAGATTCTGCAAAAAAAGCGGTAGATGATAACTATAGTCATTATACCCCGGTACCGGGCTATGTTGATTTACGTGAGGCAGTTTGTGTAAAATTAAAACGTGATAACGGACTTGATTATAAACCGGAGAACATTGTTGTTTCAACAGGTGCAAAGCAAAGTTTGGCAAACATTATTTTAGCAACAGTTGATGTTGGCGAAGAAGTAATTATTCCTGCACCATTCTGGGTTACTTATTCTGAATTGGTAAAAATTGCCGGAGGTGTTCCGGTTATTCTTCCAACCAAAATGGAAAACAAATACAAGATCACTGCTGCTGAACTGGAAGCATCGATCACTGCAAAAAGCAAAGTGTTTTTGTTTTCATCGCCATGCAATCCCTCAGGATCGGTTTATACAAAAGAAGAGTTGAAAAGCCTGGCGGATGTATTTGCCAATCATCCAGACATCTTCATTATTTCTGATGAGATCTATGAGTACATCAACTTCGTAGGAAAACACGAAAGCATTGCACAGTTTGATGCTATTAAAGATCAAGTGATCATCGTAAACGGCCTGAGTAAAGGTTATGCCATGACGGGTTACCGTTTAGGCTATATTGCTGCTAATGTGGATGTAGCAAAAGCCTGCGAAAAATTACAAGGTCAGTTTACAAGCGGTACCAATGCTGTTACACAACGGGCAGCGATCGATGCTTTAGTAGGCGATCAGGCACCAACAGTAGCGATGACCAAAGAATTTGAGCGCAGAAAAAAACGTGTAATGGAACTGATCAGCGAAGTACCGGGCTGGAAAGTTGCGGAACCCGATGGCGCATTTTATGTGTTTCCGCAAGTGAGTTATTACTTTGGAAAATCAGATGGCACCAATCAAATCAACGATGCAGATGATCTTTGTATGTACCTGTTGAATGTAGCAAATGTGTCAACTGTTACAGGTCGTGCATTTGGAACACCGGATTGTATTCGTTTATCATTTGCCAACAGTTTGGAAAAAATTGAAGAAGCATATAAGCGGATCAAAGCTGCGCTGGCTAATTTGAAATAAACTGAAAGAAGTATAAATGAAAAGGGAGCAGTTGCTCCCTTTTTTATTTCGTTTCGTTTTTAGTACGATTCTTTTTCATTTGGAAAATCACCGCTCTTTACATCACCAATATATTGTTGAACTGCAGTGGTGATCTGCTCATGAAGGTTTAAATATTTTCGTAGAAATCTTGGTTTAAATTCTGTGTTGATGCCGAGCATATCATGCATCACCAATACTTGTCCGTCGCAATCATTGCCGGCTCCAATTCCGATCGTAGGGATCTGTATGTTTACTGATACTTCTTTGGCCAGTGCAGCAGGAATTTTTTCCAACACCGTGGCAAAGCAACCGGCTTGCTGTAACAACAATGCATCGTTACGTAATTTATTCGCTTCGTCTTCTTCCTTTGCACGAACTGTGTACGTGCCGAATTTATAGATCGATTGTGGTGTTAATCCTAAATGTCCCATTACCGGAATACCTGCCGCAACTATGCGTTTAATCGATTCAACCGCTTCTTCACCTCCTTCGAGTTTGATGGCATGTGCACCTGTTTCTTTCATAATGCGGATAGCAGAAGCCAATGCAATATCTGAGTTGGACTGATACGTACCAAACGGCAGATCAACCACCACTAAACAGCGATGAATACCCCGTAAAACTGATTGTGCATGATAGATCATTTGATCTAACGTGATCGGCAAAGTTGTTTCGTGCCCGGCCATTACATTGCTGGCACTGTCGCCCACAAGTATTACATCAATCCCTGCTGCATCAAACAGTTTGGCAAACGAAAAATCATAAGCGGTGATCATTGAAATTTTTTCACCGTTCTCTTTCATTTTTTGCAGCGTGTTTGTGGTAACACGTTTGATCTCTTTATTGACAGACATTCAATTTTGGAATTTTGAAATTGGGAAATGCTGAAATTACAAAACTAGAGTTGACGTATTGAATTTCTTACTTATTACTTCATCGTATAACATATGCACCAACCCATCGGCCAAACCAATTTTTGGTACATAGATCTCTTCAATGCCTGCCCACCGCATTACATTGATGTAGATCTGCAGTGCAGGAAGAATTACGTCAGCACGGTCTTCACGAAGTTTGTACAGTTTCATTCTTTCTTCCAGCGATACGCTGCTGAACTCTTTAAAATAATCACGCAGTAATTCGAGTGGGAGAGGTTTACCTTCCTTTCGTTTCGATAATGAAAATACTTTGTTGATGTTACCACCAGAGCCGATTGCAATAATATCGCTCTTGCCTTTTACACCCAGCTTAATAAAATCTTTCAACTCATCCCACTGCAGTTCTTTTACATGGCCTTTCAATAAACGGATTGTACCGATATTAAAGGATTCTTTAAAAACAAGTTTACCTGCATTGAAAAATGTAAGTTCGGTACTTCCACCACCTACATCGATGTATAAATAGGAGTGATCTTTATTTAAGTTTTCGGCAATATGGTTTTCGTAAATATAAGAAGCCTCTTCATCTCCGCTGATCACACGTATTTCAATACCTGTTTCCATTTTTACTTTGCGGATAATATCATCTGCATTGGTTGCATCACGCATGGCAGAAGTGGCGCAGGCTTTTAAATATTGTACATCATAAATACTGAGCAGATGTTTGTAAGCCTTGATAGTTTCAATTACCTTATTGATCTTTCCTTTTGGAATAGCACCGGTTTCAAATACATCAAATCCCAAACGCAGTGGAACACGTATCAAATTGAGTTTATTAAACTGAGGAGGCCCTTTCTCATTTTCATCCACTTCGGTAATGAGCAGTCGGGCGGCGTTACTTCCTATATCAATGGCGGCCAGTTTCAAGTTGTTTCAGAATTTTTTGGTGGAGGAAATTATAGATCTCCACCTGTGAACGCACCGTCTTTCCTTTCCGTTTTACATATGCATTCAACAGGTTGTTATCCAGTATCCTCGCTTTTACATTATCTTTTAACTGAATGTTGATGCATTCTTTCAACTCCTCCTGAATGCCTTTGTTGGTTATTTCAACAGCAGCTTCAATCCGGTGATCAAGATTACGAATCATCCAGTCTGCCGAAGATAGATAAACTTTCTCTTTGCCATTGTTGTGAAATATCAACACACGGCTATGCTCCAGGTATTGATCAACAATACTGATGGCAACCGGCTGTACTTTAAACTTACTGCTTTCGGTAAGCATACAAAAAATACCACGCACTATGAGCTTGATCTCTACACCTGCCTTTGCAGCTTCCGATAATTTATCGATCAATTGTTCATCGCTCAGGCTATTCATTTTAAGAATGATCAAAGCATTCAATCCTTTCCGTGCATTTTTAATTTCGTTATCAATGAGCACCAGCAACTGGCGACGCATGCTGGTCGGACAAACCAACAATGTTTTACATTGACGCAAATATTTGACCCTGCTTAATACAGGATACTCGAGGTATGTAAAGATGCGGTTGATATCGGCCATGATCTTCCGGTTGGAAGTAAGCAAACAATGATCGCCATATACTCTGGACGTACTCTCGTTCAAATTTCCTGTGCTCACAAATCCATATTGTACCGTTTTGTTATTGAATCTTTTCTTGATCACACAAAGCTTAGCATGCACTTTAATATTGGGTACACCCAGCAATACACGTACACCTTCTTCCTCCAGTTTTTCTTTCCATTCAAGATTTGCTTCTTCATCAAAACGGGCACGTAATTCAAGCATCACCGTTACTTTCTTTCCATTACGTGCAGCGTTTACCAATGCATTGATCACTTTGGAATTTTCTGCCAGTCGATATGCCGTTATCTTGATCTCGTTTACATCGGGATCCATCGCAGCCTCTCGTAACAATTCGATCACCACATCAAATGAATGATACGGGAAATGCATCAACAAATCCTGGCGTATAATTTCGTCCGTTACACGGATCGTTTTTCGAAGAACAGGGTGGGGGAATGGTTTTTTCCGTTCGTGCTTTACTTTAAATACATCGCCGGGGAAATCCATAAAATGACGGAAATTATGAATACGGCCTCCCGGGATGATATTGTCTCGTCGTGTAAGATGCAAGCGGCGGATCAAATACTCCAACAAACCTGCATCAATTTCTTTATCATATATGAAGCGTACCGGTTTTGCTTTCCGACGGTTCTTTAGTCCTTTTTCAATTTTTTGAATGAGTGATGTACTTACATCAGCATCCATATCCAGCTCCGCATCTTTTGTTACTTTGATGATATGCGCACTGTAATCGTCAAAGCCCATGAAGGAAAATATCTTTGGCAAACAATGACGAATAACGTCTTCCATCAAAATGATATAGTGCTGACCGGCAGGCGAGGGGAGTTTTACAAAACGGCGTTTGAACTTGGCCGGTATTTCAATTAATGCATACTTTTTTTTGTAAGCATTCGATTTTGTGGTCATGGCTACTGCCAAGTACAACGAACGTTCACGGAGATAGGGCGTTTGCGGATTGCCCTCGATCATCAATGGAATCACTTCCTGCCGCACTTCTTCATCAAAAAAAGTTTCAACAAACTTTTTTTGATCCCGGTTCAATTGCTTCTCTGTAACGAGAAATATTTTTTCTTTCTTCAACTCCTGTTGCATTTGTGCCCAAATGCGGTTGAACTCGTTTTGCTGCTGCAATACAATGTCTTGAATCTGCTCCAGAATTTGCTGTGGATTTTTTTCCATGTGCATTTTGTCTTTGGCTTTTTCGCCAAACTCAGCCATGCGCTTAAGCGTGGCTACACGAACACGGAAAAACTCATCTAAGTTGTTGGAAAAAATACCAAGAAAACGAACCCGTTCACGAAGCGGAACAGAAGGATCATTGGCTTCCTGCAATACCCTTGCATTAAAAGATAACCAACTAATATCTCGAACAATCGTCTTGCGTTTTTCTGATGCCATAACTATCGGGAATAACTACCTTAAAATTAAGAAGGGCTGTACAGTTGTAAGATTAAGTTTTTGCAAAAACTTAAAGCCGTTCAATTTTTTGAATGAGTGATGTGGTTGATAAACCTTCCACCAGTTGAATTATTTCCACCGTACCACCATTAGCAATTACCTCTTTTGCGCCAACAATTGTATCAATTGTGTAATCGCCACCTTTTACCATTACATCGGGCATAACCGAGGAGATCAATTCAAAAGGAGTGTCTTCATCAAACAAAACTACCGCATCAACCATTACCAGCGAAGCCAGCAACAACGCACGGTTTTGTTCATTATTCACCGGACGGTTATCGCCTTTTAATCGCTTGGTGGAAGCATCGCTGTTGAGTCCAACGATCAACACATCCGCAAACGATGCTGCCTGCACCAGCGAATGAATATGACCGGCATGAAGTATGTCGAAACAGCCATTTGTAAAGGCGATCTTCTTACTGAATTTGCGCCAGCGCATCAGTTCCTGTTGAAGCTGATGTGCATTAAGTATTTTCTGGAAAATGTGTTTCGTTGCTTTCATTGCGTTTACGATTTAGAACGGGCAAAAGAATAAAGCAAACCAGGCCACCCAATAAGATCACCAATGTTTGAGCGATCCACAAGATCCATCCGAAAGTAAAGCCTGTAATTTGTGAGAGGCCATAGAGCATCAATATCTCCTGTACAATAAATTGATACGCACCAATACCGCCTTGCGTAGCGATCATCCCAATGCTGCCAAACGATAAAATGGAAAATGCTTCACGTGTACCAAGGTGCGATACTTCTTCCATCGCATAAAAACCAACCCGACTGCTTAAGAAATATAATGTCCAGATAAGCACAGTATGAACAAGGAATAAACGACGTTGTTTAATATACCGCACACTGTTTAGGCCATGCCAGATGCCTTTGATCACATTCTTGATACGTTGAATAATACGGATGTGTGCAAAACGGGAGAGGAGCCAATAACAAACAAGGATGAAAGAAGCAGTAATGCCCAATATCATACCAAGTCGCAACCACGAAAAGCCATCTCCTTTGCCCTTGAAAATTCCTTTCAGCAGATCCAGTGCATAGGTTCCAACAGTATCGATCTGCAAAAGAATCGTAATCACAAATGCAGTGATCAAACAAACCAGATCAATGGCACGTTCAGCTACGATAGTACCAACTAATTTATCGGGAGCCACTTTTTCGTAACGTGCAAGCAATGTACATTTCAGCACCTCACCCAAACGGGGAAATGCAAGGTTGGCGAGATAACCGATCATAACGGCATTGAATACATTAAAAGTGCCGGGTTTATAACCCAATGGTTCCATTAATATTTTCCAACGCAGAGCACGTACATAATGACTGAGCAGAAGCATCGCAAATACAGGAACGAAAAGCCAGTAGTTGGCTTGTTGTAACGAAACTTTTATTTGTGCCCAACCTTTGTCATCAATACCACGGGCCATCCACCATACCAGAAACAATCCAAGCCCGAGGAAAAATAAGAACTGTACAGCGAGGATGATTCGTTTCTTCAGCATAATGTATGAGCCTGTCTAAAGTTTATTTGATTCTTTCGGAAACACAACCCATGGTGTAAAGCTTTTCGCTTTTTCAAAATCCATGGTTGCGTAAGATATGATAATTACCACATCTCCCACAGAACCTTGACGGGCAGCCGGTCCGTTCAAACAACAAACACCACTTCCACGTTTTCCTTTTATGAGGTAGGTTTCAAGACGATTCCCGTTATTTACATTCACCACCTGAATTTTTTCATACTCGATCATATTGGCGGCGTCCATCAGGTCTTCATCCAATGTAAGGCTGCCAACATAGTGCAGGTTGGCTTCTGTAATCGTAAGCCGATGAATTTTCGACTTTAATACTTCAATTTCCATTTGGCAAATTTATAAGGAAAGTTGTCAAAAATGCGAAGTGCAAAGTTAGAGGTACGATTGCGTACTTCTCACTTCGTATCTCGTACTTGAAATCGCTGAATGTTACACTGAAAGTTTAGATTAATTTAATCAGCAGCAGTCAAAACCATATTATCGATCAGGCGAACCTCGCCTAAATACGCTGCAATTACTGCTACCACGGGATCGGTGCCGTTCCAATGATCAAGTAACGCCAATGTATCAGCATGCGCCAGTTCGGTATAATCAACCCGAAATCCTTTTAATTCAAGAAAGGCTGTGGCTCGTTTTTTCACATCCGACAGAGGGCCTTGTTTCAATTCAACTTTCATTTGAGAAAGGGTTTGAAAAATGGCCGCGGCAGTAGTTCGTTGTTCCTCATTTAATCGCATGTTCCGGCTGCTCATCGCCAACCCATCTGCTTCACGAAGGGTAGGAGCGATGTGCATTTTTGTGGCGATGTTTTTTGTTTGGATCAAATGCGACACCACCATGCACTGCTGATAATCTTTTTGCCCCATATATAAATGATCGGCATTCACGATCGTCAACAACCGATGCATTACCCGGCAAACACCCTGAAAATGGCCCGGCCGGTATTTGCCTTCAAGTACCGTTTCCAAAAAGCCTAATTCATATTGTTCAGCTTCTGCGGATTCATTCGGGTAAATCTCCTGAACGGAAGGAAGAAAGAGCACGTCCGTTTCCGCTGTCAGCAACAACTCAATATCAGCTTTGATCGTGACCGGATATTTTTCAAAATCCTTCGGGTCATTAAACTGGGTGGGGTTTACAAAAATGCTGCATACTGTAAAACCGGCTTCCTGCTTGCTTTGTGCAATCAATGATAAATGCCCGGCATGGAGGGCACCCATGGTTGGTACAAAACCAACCTGCCTCCCCTTTGCCTGCTGTAACCCGAGATGCTGTTTTAACTGCTGAATCGTATGAAAAATGAGCATGAATGGTTGATTTTTAATGGTGCGGCTTTGGAAAAACAAGCCTTTTGGCTAAAATCCATTACCTTTGCACACCTTATTAAATAGGTAATGATTCTTTAACAATCAGTAATGGTAGCAGCAAAGAAAAGAATTTTATTTATTGCCAGTGAAATGTCTCCGTATCTGGAAGAAACCGATTTTTCTTCGATCGTTAATCAGCTGGCAATTAAAGCAAATGATGGTGGATTCGAGATCAGATGTATCATGCCCCGTTTTGGTGTGATCAATGAACGCCGTCACCGTTTGCACGAAGTAGTACGTTTAAGTGGTATCAACGTGTCAATTGACAACGATGATTATCCACTCCAGATCAAAGTTGCTTCTCTCCCGAATGCCCGTTTGCAGGTGTACTTCCTGGAAAATGAAGATTTCTTCAAACGCAAATTCATCTATCATGATGAAAATGAAAAATGGTTTGATGACAACGATCTCCGTTCCATCTTCTTTTGCAAAGGCGCATTGGAAACTGTAAAGAAATTCGGATGGCCTCCGGATATTATTCATTGCAGTGGCTGGATGACGGGGCTTATTCCAATGTATCTGCAAACAGCGTATAAAAAAGAGCCTGTTTTTGGAAACAGTAAACTCATTTATACTGTTGGTCAAAATACATTTAAAGAAAAGCTGGGGGCAAAGTTTTTAAAACTTGCGAATATTCATGCAAGTATTAAAGACAAAGACCTGGAACCATACAAAGATGTCAACAACACAGCCATGTTCCGTGGTGGTGCTACATATGCAGACGCCATTACATTTGGTGCTGAAAAAGTAGATAAGAAACTGCTGGAAGAGTTTGGCAAAGTGCGTGGCAAAAAGGTTTTACCATTTAAACCAGATGGTGATTTAACAGACTATTTACAACTATATACCGACCTTTCGTCGAAATAATATTGTCATCATTCTATGAATTTTCTCACACCGGAGATGCGCAGAAGAAGTTCGTTTTTGTTTATCCCTCTTTTTATTGTGATATTGATCAGCAGTTGTACCAAATTAGAGCGTACAACGTTAGGTGGCGATTTATTACCAGGTGGCGATCGGTTGATAACAGATACCATGCTGTTACCCGTTGTAACCACTAATTTCATAGAGATCGATTCGTCTTATATTGCAAAAGGCGATCAACATATTTTGGGTTATATCAACGACCCGATGTTTGGTACCACAACCGCAGCGATGTATTTCCAAATGCTGCCTACCTTGTACCCATTCAGTTTTCCGGTAGCCAAAGACAGTTTATTTCTTGATTCCTGTGTATTATCACTTGCTTTTTCGGGTGGTTATGGTGACACGAATGCAGTATCGAAAGTGAATGTTTACAAGATCACTGATCCTACATTTAAATCATCCACTTTATACAGGTTAACACAAGCCCCTAATTTTTCAACGGCTGATTTTCTTGGATCTGCAGCGGTTACAATTCCGGATATCAGAAGAGGATACAGAGCCGATTACAAACCTGATACGATCTTTAATCAACTGCGTATTCGCTTAGATGATGCGTTTGGCCGTTTGTTGCTCGATCAGGATAATATCAATGGCGCCTTTAAGAACGACACCACATTTAAGAATTTCCTGAATGGATTTGCAGTAGTTCCCGACTCCACAAGCAGCGGAAATGTGATCAACTACTTTGTATTAAACAGTGAAACTTCACGTATCAATTTATACTACCGTTTAAAAACGAGAGAAGGAAAGGATACCAATACAGTTGCCCGTTTCACGTTTGTAGCTGATACAATACGCAGTGCGAATGCCAATAAAGTTTACCGGAATTATGCAGGCAGCACGGCGCAACCAATTCTTACAGCCAACCAGCCTTCGAGTTTGGTGTATGTACAGAGTGGCCCCGGCACAGCAGTTCGGATATCAGTTCCCGGATTAGATACGCTTGGCAATAAACCTTACATCATTCACCGTGCGGAATTGGTTGCCCAACAGGTGTACCAAGGCCCATTGAGTATTGAAAACATATTTGTTCCTCCGTTTCTCCATATGTTCAGCTACAATGCATCGAATGGCGTAGAACCGATTCCGTTTGACCAGCAATATTATTATGCCAATTCGTTCTCATTGAATTTGCGCAGTGATACACTCTACACTATCGATAACAGTTATACAGGCGGTGGTACCAATTTTATTCGTGACGCATCCAACAATCTGATCACAGAATATAGGATGAACATGACCAGTTATTTACAGAACATTGTAAATGGACGGGCAACCCGGAGAGACTTCAAACTTTCAGCACCTTATTTTGCTGATTTTACCGGGAGAAAATCAAGCACAGTCTACATTAACCCGCTGGCTTATGGCCGGGTTCAGTTAGGTGGCGGCTCGCATCCAACTCAAAAAATGTATGTGCGTATCTATTACTCCAAGCAATAAGTTTTGAATTGTTTCACAGCTTATCTTTGCGCCTTTCCGAGCTAAAACAACGGAACATCTAAACTCATTATTTATGTCTTATTTATTTACATCTGAATCAGTTTCTGAAGGACATCCTGATAAAGTTGCAGACCAGATCAGTGATGCATTAATCGACAATTTTCTTGCGTTCGACTCTCAAAGTAAAGTAGCTTGTGAAACACTTGTTACTACCGGACAGGTTGTATTGGCAGGTGAGGTAAAGTCTAAAGCTTATCTTGATGTACAGGAAATTGCCCGTGGTGTAATTAAGAAGATCGGCTATACAAAAAGCGAGTACATGTTCGAAGCAAATTCATGTGGTGTGTTGAGTGCCATTCATGAACAAAGCTCCGACATTAACCAAGGTGTTGACCGTAAGAAAAAAGAAGAGCAAGGCGCCGGCGACCAAGGGATGATGTTTGGTTATGCAACCAACGAAACAGAGCATTACATGCCATTGGCATTGGATCTTGCACATAATCTGTTGATCGAATTAGCAGCTATCCGTCGTGAGAAGAATTCAAAAATGCCTTACCTGCGTCCTGATGCAAAGAGCCAGGTAACATTGGAATATGATGATAACAACCAACCGGTTCGTATCGATGCGATCGTTATCTCTACACAGCATGATGATTTTGATGCTGAAGCAAAAATGCTTGCCAAGATCAAATCGGATGTGATCAACATCCTGATCCCACGTATCAAATCAAAATATAAGAAATACGCTAAGTTGTTCAACAGCGATATTAAATACCACATCAACCCAACAGGTAAGTTCGTAATTGGCGGACCTCATGGTGATACTGGTTTAACCGGTCGTAAGATCATTGTTGATACCTATGGCGGAAAAGGTGCTCATGGTGGCGGTGCATTCAGCGGTAAAGATCCTTCTAAAGTAGATCGTTCAGCTGCTTATGCTACCCGTCATATTGCAAAAAACTTGGTTGCTGCCGGTTTGTGTAGCGAAGTGTTGGTACAGGTTTCTTACGCAATTGGTGTTGCTAAACCAACTTCAATTAACGTAAATACTTACGGTACTGCAAAGGTTGATTTGAGCGATGGCGCAATTGCAAAGATCGTAGAAGGTATCTTCGATATGCGTCCTTACTTCATTGAGCAACGTTTGAAATTACGTAACCCGATCTACAGCGAAACTGCTGCTTACGGTCACATGGGTCGTGTACCTGAAGTGGTTGAAAAAACGTTCAAGAGCCCCGATGGTAAAGTGAAGAAAGTAAAAGTGGAACTGTTTACCTGGGAAAAATTAGATTATGTATCGAAAGTGAAAAAGGCTTTCGGTTTAAAATAACCCACTACAAACCATCAATGTAGTAAACCCATAAGCTGAAAAGCTTGTGGGTTTCTTTTTTATGTTTCTTCAGGTTATATTTTTTTGGCATACTTAAACATTTGATATCTCAGCAGGATAGAGCCGAATACTTGCTACCGGCTGTTTAGTACCAAATAATGCTTTTTTAATGCGGTTTTGGAATGATGACTGGGGTTGCGATTCTTAAATATCTGTCGTATTTTGTTAGTGACCTTCCACATTTAGTAAACCCAATTTTATCAGTATGGCATTAGATCTTTCTTTGCAGGTTGATATAATTGATGCAAAAGATTTATCAACTGAAGATTTCAATAAAAAATACTTTATTCCCCAAAAGCCGTTATTGATCAAGGGTCTTGCAAAGGAGCAGCCTGCAGGCAATAAATGGACAATCGACTTTTTCAAAGAAAAATGTGGCGATAATATTATTGAAGTGTTTGACAACAGGAATAAAGCGCACGAAAAATCAACCAGCTATTCCGGTGATGTAAAAATGAAACTGATTGATTTTCTGAACATAATTGAGAAAGATGAGTACAGTCCTTACAGAATGTTTGTCTTTGATCTCTATAAGCTATGCCCTTGGTTAAAAGATGATTTCTCATGTCCAAGGATCTTTAAAGGTTTATTAGATAAACTCGGTTTCTTTTTCATGGGAGGAAAAGATACCGAAGTAAGACTTCATTTTGATGTAGACTACAATAACGTTTTACTCACGCAATTTTATGGTAAAAAAAAGATAGTTCTGATCGAACCTAAATATTCAGCTTTGCTATACAAACTACCATTTAATACTCACTCCAACGTAAACCTCGACCATCCGGACTATGAGAAACACGAAGGGCTTGCTTATGTAAAAGGTTATACCATTTTACAGGAAGAAGGCGATAGTCTTTTTATGCCTGCCAGATATTGGCATTACAATGTTTATAAAAGTGGCGGCATTGCAGTAAGCTATCGGAAATTACATCACAATCCACTTAAAAATATATCCGGCATCATCAGCATGGGTATACTAATGCCCATTGACAAATTGCTGACCAAAACTTTCAACGACGGTTGGTTTGATTATAAAACAAGAGTAGCAAATAAAAATGCAGTAAGAGCTATTGAAAAATTCAAAACACAGACTTTACAATAGAAACCATATTTCCTATTATCAAAAATTAAGGCATTGACTATGGATGATCTTTATGCATGGAAACCAGAATTTACAAGTCCTGTTTTTGCGATCCTTTGTGTTACGATATTTTTTTCTGTTTATTGGTTTCTTTCAATCAATAAAAACATCAAGCTATCTTTTCTAACCGAATCACCAAATGAACAACGCTGGATCAACTATGTGTTATTTCAAAAACTGGCCGGCGCCTTCCTTTTTGGGATCATACCAGGTGTTTTGACATTGATGTTTACGCCGTATTCGCTATATGAACTTGGCGTACAATTAGGAGATATAAACGTGTCTTTGATTTATACGGCTGTAATGACTCCTTTGATAATTATTATGAATTTCTTTGCTGCAAGGAAACCTGAAAGCCTCGAAACATACCCACAGATGCGCATTGCAACCTGGACAAAGAAAAGATTTCTGATAAATGCGTTAGGATGGGGGGCTTACCTCTTTGCTTACGAATTTTTGTTCAGAGGTATTTTGCTCATTATGTGTTACAACGCTTTTGGTTTTTGGCCGGCTGTCGCTATCAATATTGCTTTATATTGTTGCACTCACATACCTAAAGGGATGAATGAAACAATTGGCGCTTTTCCGTATGGCATTCTACTTTGCTATATTACCATTGCTACAAACAGTCTTTTTGTATCTTTTTTCACGCATTGGATCATGTCTCTTTCAAGCGATTTCTTTTCTGTAAAGTATAATCCGAAAATGAAATTTGTATGAGCGAAAGCGTTGCGGGCAAAATTGTAATTATTACCGGCTCTTCTATGGGAATAGGCAAAGCCCTTGCTATTTGGTTGGGCAAGTGTGGTGCAAAAATTATTATCAATGCACGTAATGAAACACGCCTTAAAGAAGCTGAAGCGGAATTGAAAGCTTTACAAATAGAAGTTTACTCGTTTGCCGGAGACATCACACAAGTACCAATAGCCGAAGCTCTTATTCAGTTTGCATTAAAGCAATTTGGAGTGATAGATATTTTAGTCAACAATGCAGGTACATCCATGCGGGGAAGAATAGAATCGGTATCAGCAGATGTTTTGAAACGTATTTATGAGATCAATACCATTGCGCCGATCATGCTTACTCAAATGGCCATCCCGTACATAAAAAAACAAAAAGGAAGTATTGTTTTTATTTCAAGCCTTGCCGGGTTAAAAGGCTTACCATTTATATCCATTTACTGCTCTGCAAAAATGGGGCTTACCGCAATTGCAGATGCTTTGCGAATAGAGCATCGGGAAGATAAAATTCATGTGGGGCTGGTATATGTAGGAATTACAGCAGTAGAAAACGGCAAAACAACCATAGGGCCAAATGGTGAATTTATTCCGCTGGATGAAAGAAAGGGATGGCATGTTGCCAGCCTTGAACATGTTGCAAAAAAAATAGCCCAAAACATTGTGTCACGGAAAAACAAAACTATCATCGGCTTGTCTGGAAAAATCTATTACACGCTGGTTCGTTTATTCCCAACCTTAGCAGACTTGCTAACACGAAAAACGTACAAAAAACAAAAACAGCTCTACAGTTAAATTATTCGTCTTGTAGAATTTCTTTTTATTGTTTCTTTACACTGTGAAACAATTCCGACAAAAACAACAACGTCCCAAAAAATCTTCCTTAGTAGTTGGTCGTATTCCTATACTGGAAGCCTTGCAGGAAGGAAAGCAACTCGATCGTATTTACATGCAGAATAACCAGCATGGCGATGTAGCAGAGGAGATCCTGAAGCTTGCGTTTAAACAGCAGGTGCCGGTGAATAAAGTGCCTGTTGAAAAACTAAACAGCTTTAACGTAGGCGATCATCAGGGATTTATTGCACAACTTTCGAAGATCCGTTATCAGGATTTACAACAAGTGATTGATTGGGTTGTAGAGAAAGGTGATGTGCCAATGTTTGTTATCCTTGATGGAGTAACTGATATCCGGAATATTGGGGGCATCGCCCGTACTGCTTTATGCTGTGGTGCACAAGCCCTCATCATTCCCGATAAAGGAGTAGGGGCATTGAACGAAGATGCCATTCTTGCGAGCGCAGGCGCATTGGAATTAATTGCTGTTTGCAGAGTAAACAGTTTAATGAAAGCCGTGGATGATCTGCACCTGAATGGCATTCGTGTGTTTGCGAGTGAAATGACAGCGGCAAAAAATATTTATGATTGCGATTTTAAAGAACCTTGTGCCATTGTAATGGGAGGCGAAGAGAAAGGCGTTTTTCCCGGCTTGATGAAGATATGTGATGAAACTTTCAAAATCCCGATGAAAGGAGATTTTGAAAGTTTGAATGTAGGTATAGCAACGGCCATGATCTTGTACGAAGCAATGAAGCAACGAGGTTAATTTTCTTATGGTTGAAAAAAATGAATACTATCTTCTTCATATCGCTGTAGATTGTATAAGATGCGGATTATTACTCATCCAGTCAAAGCATTCTTTGATAGCCGTTTCAACCGATGTTTGCGGCATATCCAGTTCTTCAACTGCTTCTTTACTGCTGATGTAAAGTTTATCACAAGCTATTTTTGAGGTTGGGTATGTTATGATCGGTTTTTTACCGAACAATTCTCCTCGCATACTTCCAATCAATCCTACGAATTTGATAATATTGTCAGGTACTTTATAAGGAGGTGCAGACACACCAATGACGGTTGTTACTTTTTCAAAAAAATCCTGATAAGTAAGGTTTTCGTTGCCGGTTACATAATATTTCCCGGTGCGTCCCATTTCAATACTGTTAGCAATAGCCGTTGCAACATCTCTTACATGAACAAAATTGCGGCCACCCCCCGTGTAAAATTTCAACTTTCGTTTTGCCAATGCAAGAATCAGTTTTCCGGAACTTGGCAATGAATCATATGGTCCAATCATAAAGGTGGGCAAAATGGCCAATGCCGGTAATCCTTCTTGCTTCGCTTCATTCAGTACAAGTTGCAAAGCAATATACTTTGAATCAATATAATCCAGTCCGTATTTTGCGCCAGTAAAAGGTAGTTTATACTTTTTATACTGGTCGGTACCCGGTGCGTTAAGTGAACTACCTGAACCAACATAGATAAGTCGTTTTAAATTAAATTTTTTCACGGCACTTACTACATTTCTGGTTCCTTCAATATTTACCTCCCAGATTTTCTTAGAACGTGAAGGCCAGTAGTCGGTTATTGCTGCAGCATGTATCACAACGTCGTATTCCTGCACGGCTGCTTCGAGTGATTCTTTATCGAGTACATCACCAAAATGTTTTTTTATCGGCAAGTCTGTCAATGTTTTTGTGTACGACCTTGTTTGAATAAAAACACCAACGGAATAGCCACGATGAAGTAATAAACGAACAAGGTTACTTCCAAGCAAACCTGTTGCACCGGTAATAAGTATTCGCATAAAATGTAGATTTTGGGTGATACATAACGAGGGTTGACTATAAACTTTCTTTGTATTCTTGTGTTGAGTTTAAAAATCGATCTGATAACTGAGTATCGGAACAATACCTGATTGCTGTTTAAATGTCCATTGATTGGTTGTAGGATCATACCTTCTGCTTAGCCCGTCAACATTTTCCTGCGCAAATAAATTCTGCACATCCAACGCCAGTTGCCAACTGATGTTCTTTTTATCTTTCCGCAACGAAATACGTCCATCGCTGCGCCAGTAGGGACGGACAAACTCTGTGAACGGCCTTGATTCATCCAACAATGGTTGTCTTGTACTTCCATTTTGCACAGCAGCAAGAGGAGAGAGGGGCACACCTCCATTGTAGAGCATCTTCCAACCAACCTGCAACACTTTATTCTTTTTTAATCTCCATTCTTTTGTGCCCACCCACGATGCACTTGTACGTGAATTAAATCTGGTATTATAGGATTTTCCATCCAACGGAATAAATTTTGAATCAAACACAGAGAATGATGCGATCATGAACAAACCTTTCGAAAAGAATTTTTCCAACGATACATCAACACCTGTGTTGGTTCCTTTTCCTTTACTCACCAAGGCTTCATTGGCATAACCTTCCATTTCATTCAGTATCCAGTATGTCCGGTTCACATTGTCAACAACAGGTATCTGGAATAATTGCTGACGATAGGCTTCTACATGAAAGCGCCATCTTTTTCCAAGTAATTGATCAAATGCCAGAATGTAGTGATGTGATCGCATCATCTTCAGGTCCTTGTTTGGGAATGACGTACCTGACTGATAAAAATAGGAGCCCAGTGGCAACAGTTTACTATGCAGGCCATAGGCTGCAGTAAGATTTGTTTTTGCAGAGAATCGATATTGCATTGAAAGCCGGGGGTCAACAACAAACTGTTTATTCAATGCAAAGTACATGGTGTGTACACCGGGGTTGATCAAAATACGGCTGTTGGGTTTTATTCCAAACTGCAAGTATGGTTGCAGCAACCAGCTATTTCCTTCACCCATGATCACATTCGGCTTAAACGAATTGTTTGAATAATTCCATTCTCCTTTATTAAACTTATAATCCAGCAGACTTGCATACATACCTGCTTTAAAATTTACAACGGTATTTACTTTGTGATTGAATGAAACAGTTGCTGAAACCCGGTTGTTATTATACAACTCATCATTTACTTTCGTTGCCACACGTTGTTTGGTAAGTGTATCATCCACCCACTTGATCTGCTGACCCATTACGGCTATGGATGTTTTGACAAACGATTTTGTATTGAGCTTGATCGTTTGTGCAATACCAAACGCACCCATCAATGTACTGTTTTGGTACACTGCATAATCATCATACTGCTTCCAATCAGCAGTATCTTCTACCGCAAGAAAATTTTCTTTACTGTAACCACCGATTCCCCAGATATTTGTTTGCACCGTATTCTTCTTATTGTTGAAAGCAAGGTTGAACGAAATATCCTGAAACTTATTCCGCTCACGTTCATCAACGAGATTTATACCAAAGGCATTTAAGATATCAAGAAATGAATAGCGATAATTTACCAGGTAGGAGCTTCTACCTTTTTGAATAGGCCCTTCAGTTGAAAACTCCAATCCGATCATCCCGGCTTTAAAGGTGTGTTCTGCTTTTTGCTGGTTGCCTTTGCGGAAGTGTACATCAAATGCACCGCTTAATACATCACCATATTCAGCCGCCAATGCACCAGAATAAAAATCTGAATTATCCAATACACTTAAACTGAAAATCGTAATACCACCGCCGCTGCTGCCTCTTCGGGCAAAGTGATTCGGATTAGGAATATCCAGTCCTTCCAATCGCCAGTTCATACCAACGGGGTTGTTACCACGAATGATAATATCGTTGCGGCTGTCTCTGCTTGGCTGTACACCCGGGAACGTCATCGCCATACGACCCGGATCATTGGCACTTGCCGGAATGCGTTGTGTTTCTTCGGCGGAGAAGGAACGTCCGCTGACCAATGCATATTTATTGACCGGTTGTTTCGGATTGCGGGTACCCGTAACCGTTATCTGCCCCAGGCTTTTCTTTTCTTCTACTAAAGTGATCTGCAAATCAGTTTCTTTCGCCGAATTCAGAATAAAATAATCAGATACGTAGGTTTGAAAGCCGACATAACTTACCTGTACACGTTGCCGTCCAACAGGAATAGATGGCAGTACAAAATACCCGGCAGTATCCGTGATGCCTGAAAATGCGGTGCCTTCAACCGTAACTGTAGCTGCCTTAACAGGTGATTGTGATTCAGCATCTACTACACGGCCACGAATAGTTTGAGTAGGAGTTTGCACCTGTGCTTTAACTTCAGCTTTAAAATATAAGATTGAAAGCAGGAATAAATGTTGGAGTCGCATAACACTTGGTTTAGTTGGTGATGAAGATGATGGATCAACAGAACAATTGAATAAAAAGTGGTACTGCTGCCTTTACTTTTCGAGGGTTACTTGATCTTCGAAAAAAAAGCAAAAAAAGATAACTCCGGAAACGGGCCAGCCAGCTTGGTTGCTCTTGCTTTTTTTCAGGGACAGTTTCTCCGTTTTCTTTACGGCGTTCTTCTTCGAGGATATACTTGTAATCTCCCTTGTTTGGGTTGAAGTTGTGTTCCATGTGTTGTAGGTTTTGGGAAGTTGAATCTTACAATGTTGTAACTAAAATAATCGAATGTGTTTTCGGAAACGAGTAAAACAACTTACTTCTTTTGCATTTTTTGCGTTTCATGCATTGCCATTACTTTGGTCACATTGTAGTTTTCAATTACATGTTTATAATCTTTTTTGTTGAAGTTCTTTTGCTGCTGATATAATAAATGGTGTTCATGAAAACTATTTCTGAGTAAGAACTACCGTTTACCAAACATGTAACCGATCCTGAAACCATAGTAGCTCGTTATGGCTGTACCCATCTCAGGATCGTTACCAGGCACCATATTGCGAAGACCGAAATTGTGCGTAGCCCCTATGAAAACTCCGGATTTAAACTGATAACCCGCTAAAACATTTATTCCAAAATCAATGGCTCTTATATTATCATTTTCTTCATCATTTCCAATTTCCATTTTTTCACTTTCTTCCTCTCCGTTATTCTTCATTACAGTATTTCCTGCGATAGAAAATGAAACCGCAGGACCTGCTCCAATGAAGAAATTCCCTTTGTTGCCTCCAGTTCTGTAAAGGGCATATACTGGAATTTCAATTGTATGTAAACGGATTGATGCTTCGATATCTGTACCAAAAAAATCCTCTTCTAATGTTCCTCCTTTTTGCACATAGTTCACACCTGATTGAAAACTTATATTTTTACTCGCTTTAAACTCAGCCAAAAAACCGGCTTGCACATTTATTAAATTTCTAAACGTATAGCTCCGGTTATCCTGTTTTCCTTCTATTTTACCAATTGAAGTACCGGCATGAAATCCATATGACGAATTTTGTGCATAAGTGATACTGGTTAGCAGAAGCAACACAGCTGTTGATGTAAAATTCTTTTTCATTGTTTTCGTTTTAATTGTTGGTAATGATGATTTCAGATCAAACCTACAATTACAAAGAGGCCATACATAATTGGTATTCGCTGCCGATAGTTGATTAAATGCAGAACGTACTACAAACCGGTTATTTGTAAGTACGACAGGGTATTGACATTTGCAAAAATTCTACCTACCTTACTGTTAGTAATTAATTTCTGCAAAACATGAAGCACTTATTTGCAGAAAACCCAAAACCAAAACCAAAGCCGATGGACACATCGAACATTCAGGTGCTGTTGTTCCAGCACATCAAGCAATCTTTGCCCACTCATGTCTCAATGGTTGATGAAATTGCTGACCTCCTTCATATCAGCAACGACAGTGCTTATCGACGTATCCGTGGTGAAAAAGAGATCTCCCTCTCGGAACTAAAAATCTTAAGTGAACATTTTAAAATTTCTATTGATCAGGTGCTGCAATTACAAAACGAACTGGTGGTATTTCGTGCTCCGGAGATCAATGCAGAGCGGGTAACGTTTCAGGAATATCTGGAGGCGATGCTGCAATACATGAAACATTTCAATACGTTCAGCAATAAAAAGATGTTGTATTTCTGTAAGGACATCACCTTTTATCATTTCTACCTGTATCCTGAAATTGCCGCATTCAAAACATTTTTCTGGAGTAAGACCATTAAGGATTTGCCCGAGTACAAGGGCAAACTTTTTTCACTGGAAGAATTTCCATTGCTCGATTGCTTCAAGTTAGGACAGGATATCATTAAAGAATATAATAAGATACCCTCCCTTGAACTGTGGAATGCCGAAAGCATTAACAGTACGCTTAGCCAGCTCCGTTATTATAAAGACGGTGGTTATTTCAGGCACGCCGACGATCTCAACATTGTACTCGATTCATTTCAGAAATGCCTCGACCATATTGAACTGGAAGTAGAAAAGGGAATCAAGTTTATGCCCGGCGATCCGGAGATCGTTTACCGGGCTCCGATACAGTTTTACGTAAACGAAGTGATCATTGGGAGCAATACCATTTTGATGGAGCTGGATGAAACCAAACTCTCTTTTGTTACATATAATGTACTGAGTTATATCATCACCAAAGACCCACGCTTTAATGAAAAAGCATTTGCAAATTTCTTTACACTGGTAAGTCGTTCTTCCCAAATCAGCGGAACCGGCGAAAAAGACCGAAACCGCTTTTTTAACGCCATGCGGGAGAAGGTGAATGCGCTCCGAACTTAATACCGGCAGGTTCACTTAATTTTGCTGCCAATGATCATGCAGCAGCAACCCATCAAATTAATTGAATGTCCCCGTGATGCCATGCAAGGCTGGAAGACATTTCTTCCAACTGCAAAAAAAACAGAATACATCAATGCATTGCTGCAGGTGGGTTTTGATACCATCGATTTTGGCAGTTTTGTATCGCCCAAAGCCATTCCGCAAATGGCCGATACAAAAGATGTGATCAAAAATTTAGATTTGGGAAGCAGCAAATCCAAACTGCTTGCCATTATTGCTAATGAGCGTGGCGCAGAAGATGCGGTTTTGTTTGATGAGATCAGCTATCTCGGTTTTCCTTTTTCTGTTTCAGAAACATTTCAGCAGCGAAACACCAACAGCTCCATCAGCGAATCGTTCAAAAGGGTAGAGGCCATACAGGAACTCTGTATCAAAAACAAGAAACAACTTGTTGTGTATTTGTCTATGGGTTTTGGAAATCCGTATGGTGATGAATGGAACGAAGAAATTGTGTTCCGGTATGCAAACGAACTGGTTGAGCTGGGAATTGAAACTCTTTCTCTGGCTGATACCGTTGGATTAGCAACTGCCGAACAGGTGAAACGGATAACGGGTTACTTAGTTCAACAATTGCCAACAACTGAAATCGGTGTTCATCTGCATTCAACAAGCTTTAAGTGGAAGGAAAAACTGGAAGCAGCTTACACGGCAGGTTGCCGTAGGTTCGACGGAGCGTTGAAAGGAATTGGCGGTTGTCCCATGGCCAACGATGAACTGGTAGGCAATATGGACAGTGAGCTGATGATCCATTATTTTGAAAACCAAAACGGCTTACAGCTCAACCAGGAAGCGTTGCAAAAAAGCCTGGTGTTGGCAGCTGAAATCTTTCATACATGAACTTCTTAACGCATATTGATATTAAGCCCTTGCCGGCGCCCATAACGCATCAACACTCAATTTTATTAGTCGGAAGTTGCTTCACGGAGCATATCGGAAATAATTTGAATGATTTGAAATTCAATATACTGCAGAATCCAAATGGTATTTTGTTTGAGCCTGTGAGTGTGTGCAGGAGTTTGGTATCTTATCTGCAAAATAAGCAATACGAAGCCGATGATCTGTTCCTTTATAATGAGCTTTGGCAAAGCTGGGATCACCATGGCCGGTTCTCAAATCCGGACAAGGAAACTGCACTTGCAAACATCAATGCATCGCAACAACAAGCGCATGTGTTTGTGAAAAAAGCCGATTGGCTGATCATAACGCTTGGCTCTTCTTTTGTTTATAGAATGCAGGAAGAAAACCGTTTTGTGACCAACTGTCACAAAGCACCCGGTCAATGGTTCGATAAATACCTGATGCCGATCGATGAGCAGATCGCATTGCTGGACAACTGTATTCACCAGCTATTTCATGCAAATCCAAAGCTGAAGATCATATTCACCATTAGTCCGGTAAGGCATTTACGGGATGGCGTTGTCGACAACAACCGCAGCAAGGCCCGGCTGCTGGAAACGGTGCACCATTTGGTGAATAAATTCGACCGTTTGTTTTATTTCCCGGCGTACGAACTCGTGATCGATGTGCTACGGGATTACCGGTTTTACGACATTGATCTGGCACATCCAAACTATACAGCCACGCAATTTGTGATGGAAAAATTTTCTGACTATGCTTTCCGTGAACCAACCAACCAACTGATCAAAGAGATCCGCCAGATCGTAACAGCACGCAATCACAAACCATTTCATCCGGGCTCAAAACAGCACCAACAATTCCTCCAACAGCACCTTGAACTGGCCGTACGGCTGCAAGCCGAGCATTCATATCTGCATCTATCTGAAGAAGTTAGCAATTTCCGGCAGCAACTTTTATCGTATAATTAATATTATGTTAAGCGCCCACGTCACACGCAATCCAAAAGACCCACGCACTCGTGGGAACTACAACTACTCTGCACTATATTTAAGGCGAAACTAAAACTACTTTATGAAGGAACATGCAAAGTTCGGCTTAGGCGCATCGTTGCTGAGGACTAAAAAACTTATTGATTTAGATTTCTTGCAAAAAAGGGAAAATATCAAATCCCCTTTCTATACATCCGTTTTTATCGAGGTTCTTGTTAATCTCAACCACATACTTCAATTCTGCCGACATGAAGAAAACGGATTTGAATTGAGTGGCTTTTTTAATGAAGATATTCCAGTTTTTACTACTAAGAAAGATAAGAACTCATACAACGATGCTGTAAGTCTAATAAGATTCATGAGAAACGTAGCATGTCATACAGATTCGGATTACAGAATCACAAAAAACGACAAACTATTTTCATTCGTTTTCGTTACAAAAGGAAATGAAAGCGCCCCGATTGAATTGCAGCATTGTAAATATGATGATGATATAGCGGCTGTTTTTGGCGACCACTTTATTTACATCAATCGGCATATTGTAAAATCCTATGAAAGAGTTTACGAGATAATATTATCAGATAAGAGATTTGGCCTTTACAAGAAACTGGCGGAGGTCGCCTTTAATGCCAAGAAATAACTCTTTATTGTAATAGGTTTGAAAATCATCAAACAGTTGCCTAACAAATTCATTCTCTAATTTGTCAAGTTCAGAAACTCCGTTAGAGGCATCGTTCGATGCCTCGTTCTTAATATCAGTATTATTTAGATTTTCATCCACCCCAAAGTTTTGAGGCCTAGAAATACACAAGGGCTACGCCCTATTTCCCTAACGTCTTTTGTCTTACGTGTTCGCCATCCGAAACGTCTTTGTTTTATTCAACTTACAAATCCGTTTCCACAAATTCAACCGCTTAGACATAATATTGAGTTATCAGATTGTCGTACCGCTTATTCCAACCCGCCGTGGGAAGTCATAAGCTACATAAAAACAAAAAGTCGCCCACTAAGAGCGACAATCTTATAACAAATTTTTATGTTAAACAGCTGGCCGAGAACTTTCACGAGCACATTTGCTGCTTCTCGATAATGAACAATATAATGCTATCCAGTTCAACCCCGGCCCTGTTCATAGCATCCATTATTTCAGCCCTGTTTACGTTGGCTGCAAAGCTTTTTTCTTTCAATCTTTTTTTCACTCCTTTCAGTTCCATGCCGGCATAACCTTCGGGACGCATCAGACTGTATGCATGGATCAGTCCGCTGAGTTCATCGAAGGCATACAGAATTTGATCCATTCTTGTTACAGGTTCTACTCCAAAATGATTCGGTCCATGGCTGGCAATGGCTCTGATAATTTCCGGATCCGTTTGCCGTGCTTCCAACTCTTCAATGATCTTTTTACAATGCTGCTCGGGCCATTGATCCCAATCGGCGTCATGCAGCAAGCCGGCCATTTCCCAGCGCCATTGATCGGCTTCCGGAAGCTGTTCTTTTTCAGCCGCCCAACATTTCATTAAATGCGCCACCTGTTTCATATGGAGCTGTAGTCGTTCATTCTTTACCCAATCTGCAAGCAGATCGTATGCATCTTCCCGACTCATAACATTGCCTGCATTTTTCGAATCTCCAAATATTGTTCTGTTCAATAATAACGACATAGCCAATTCTTCTTTGTTTGAATTAAATGTAATGAAAAAGGCTGTCCGTACGGACAGCCTTTCAGGTAATTCTATACAACCGGGCTTATTGATTCAATGCCTGGTATTTTGTATCGTATTCTTTTTCTTTGTCTTTGTTACCAAGAAAGCGATGAACTTCTGTTAACAGATACAAGGTTGACTTGTATTCATTTTTTGTACGCTTGTCTTTCATTTGATCAGCCGTCATAGCAGAATAGATTGCGTTGGTACGATCAAGCGGAGCAATCGCTTCTTTCATACGATCTTCCATTTTCTTTTTCATATCGTTGCGCTTCTGTACATCGGCCGGTGCAGAACCCTTCACTTTCTTGATTTCTTCCTGAATAAAGGCAGCTTCGTTGAAATGTGTTTTACCCATCAACAAATGTGCTTCCGGTTTTTTAGGATCAATTTCAATGGCTGTATTCAGACTTGAGATCAATTTTTCAAAGTAAACTGTTTTCTGCTCAGGCGTTGCTTTTGTATCCATGTAGAGCCAGTTGAAAATTTCTGCAGCATAATCGTAACGTACATCATAATCTTTTGGATCAATTGCTACGATCTGCTCATACTTATTGAAAATGGTAACGGGATCTGCATCTTCTTTACGCATTTTATCAAGATCCAGTCTGTCGTAATAAGTATCTTTTGGATAGAGAGCACGACCCATATCTGCGTATTTCTTTGCCAGTGCTTCGTTCTTATTTGTGTTGTGGTGATACGTTAAGTAACGGTAGCAAACATCATAGCCTTCGCCACCAATATTTGCATCACAAATTTTTGTAAAGAACGATACAACTTCTTCTTTGTTTTCCAACTGCATGGCAGCAGCACCTGCATAATAATAAAGAATGGTATCTACTTCGCTGAGTGCCCATTTGTTTTTGAAAATGAAACGTCCCACTTTATCAGCATTCTTATAACCATCCAATGCAGCCTGGTAGTTACCGCTGTTATACGATTGGTTAGCTTCCTTTTGCATTTCAAGGTAGTTTTCAAAAACCGGATACTGACGTGTCATCATAAACACTTCCGATTGTTTTGGATCGAGTTCCATTGCTTTTTCATATGCCTGGAATGATTGCATCCATGCATCCGGCACAGTTGCTTTTAAATTGGCATCTTTTGCGATTTGTCCATAGATCAATCCTTTATAATACCAAGCCTCCCAATTCTTCTGTTCTTTTTCATTGGCCAATGCAAGGTCAACCGATTCTTTGGCCTTTGGCCAGTCTTTCTTGTCGAAAAAATTACGCACCTTCTTAATATCCTGTGCGGATAAACCGAGGCAAAACATTACAGCAATCGCTGCGAAAAGAAATTTTTTCATCTCCTTATTTTTTGTTGTTTTTATTGTAAGATGTTGAACACCATAAACTGATCGTTTTTAATTTATGGCTCATTCCAGGTTTCGCTTTTACTATTTTTAATTAGTCCTGTACATCAGATGGTTCAACCGGTACTTCCGTTGCATCCTCTTCGTCCGGCTCATCCATACGGGTAATGGCTGCAATTTCATCGCCTTCATCTACCCTGATCAGTTTCACACCTTGTGTAGCCCTGCCTTGTTCGCTGATCTGGTTTACCTTCATACGAATGGTGATGCCACTTTTACAACTGATCATCAGATCTTCTTTCTCCGTTACTTCGAGCATCCCAACCAACGGACCGGTTTTGTCGGTTACATTGATCGTCTTCACTCCTTTCCCTCCCCTGTTGGTCATGCGGTATTCATCGATCGGCGTACGCTTACCGTATCCTTTTTCACTCACAACTAAAACGGTTCTGGAAGTATCATCCTTATTTACACAAATCATACCAACCACTTCATCGTTATCATCATCCACTTCAATACCGGCTACACCAATGGCTCCACGGCCCGTTGGTCGCACTTTTGCTTCAGGGAAACGAATAGCACGACCACTCTTCACTGCCATCATGATCTCACTGTTGCCATCGGTCATTTTTGCTTCCAGTAATTGATCACCTTCATTAATGGTAATTGCATTTACACCGGTTGCACGACGTCTGCTGAAGTCTTCCAACAATGTTTTCTTGATGATACCCTTCTTTGTACAAAGTACAATGTAATGATTCTTCACAAATTCTTCATCATCCAGGTTGGCCACGTCAATAATTGCACGCACCTTATCATCCGGTGGCAATTGCATCATATTCTGGATAGCACGTCCTTTACTTGTTTTATCACCTTCCGGAATTTCATAACTCTTCATCCAGTAACATCTTCCCTTTTCAGTAAAGAATAATAATGTATGATGGGTAGATGCAACAAAGAGATGTTCTACATAATCTTCTTCTCTTGTTTTACTGCCGATGGCTCCACGTCCGCCTCTGCGTTGCTGACGATATTCAGTTGCAGAAGTACGCTTGATATATCCATGATGTGAAATGGTGATCACCACATCTTCTTCTTTGATGAGATCTTCAATACGCACTTCATTATCCAGGTACGTAATTTCTGTTCTGCGCTCGTCGCCAAACTTATCTTTGATCTCTAATAATTCTGTTTTAATTAATTCATAACGCATAGGTTCATTTGATAAGAGTTCATTCAAATGATTGATCAACTTCATCAGTTCATCATATTCATTCTTGATCTTATCACGCTCCATGCCGGTTAAACGTTGCAAACGCAATTCAAGAATTGCTTTGGCCTGTATTTCATCGAGGCCCCAACCTGCATTGATCAGATTTTCTTTTGCCACATCAGGAGTTGCAGAACTGCGGATGAGTGCGATCACTTCATCAAGATGATCCAGTGCAATGAGATAGCCCAATAAAATATGTGCCCGTTCCTGTGCTTTGCGTAATTCGTATTTCGCACGGCGAACCACCACTTCATGACGGAATTCAACAAACTCAGAAATAAGATCTTTTAAATTGAGTGTACGTGGCCGTCCTTTTACCAATGCCACGTTGTTGATACCGTACGATGTCTGGAGTTCAGTGTATTTAAACAGTTGATTGATGATGACGTTTGCAACTGCATCACGTTTCAGATCAACAACAATACGTGTACCTTCTTTCTGGTTACTTTCATTGTTTACATGAACAATACCTTCGATCACTTTTGTATTTACAAGCTGACCGATCTTATCCGTCAACGCATCCCGGTTTACCTGGTAAGGAACTTCGGTAATAATGATCTGTTCACGACCACTTGTTTTTGTTTCAACCGTTAACTTACCACGCAACACTACCCGTCCACGTCCAAAATGAAAACCTGCTTTGATACCTTCCATTCCAAAGATGGTACCTGCTGTTGGAAAATCGGGTGCTTTTACAAACTGCATCAATTCATCGATGGTGATCTCACGGTTATCGATATACGCAATACAACCATCAATTACTTCACCAAGATTGTGCGGCATCATGTTCGTGGCCATACCAACAGCAATACCGCTGGAGCCATTCACCAATAATTGAGGAATACGTGATGGAAGTACAGATGGTTCCGATTCTGAATCATCAAAGTTGTTCTGGAAATCGACTGTTTCTTTATCAATATCATCCAGCATGCTTTCCGTCATACGTTGCATACGCACCTCCGTATAACGCATGGCCGCCGGGCCATCACCATCCTGGTTACCAAAGTTACCTTGTCCGTCAACCAATCTGTAACGCATACTCCACTCCTGTGCCATACGCACCATTGCATCGTACACGGAACTGTCACCATGCGGATGGTATTTACCTAACACTTCACCCACAACTCTTGCACTCTTTTTGTAGGCTTTGTTGTAGTTCAATCCCAGTTCTTTCATCGCAAAAAGAATACGACGGTGAACGGGTTTTAATCCATCTCTTACATCAGGTAAAGCACGACCAACGATTACCGACATCGAATAATCGATGTAGGCCGTTTTCATTTGCTCTTCGATATTAACGGGAATTATGCGGCCATTTCTATCCGGGCCGTTTTCCATTGCATTTTCAATTTGATCCATAGCTTATTTTGTGCCTTAAAATGAGGCGGCCAAAGATACCGAAAAGCAAGGGGAACAAAGCAGAAACCCAGCCTTTATTTTGACTGTTTTTCAACAATTTACTGCCGTTTGTGGATAAGAAAAACGAGATAGAAAATAAGTAAAAAATGGGGTTAGAAAACATTGGTTGGGCAACCTAATCCGGAGCGGCGTTTTCCACCAAAACGACTGCCACTTCCTGCACCTGATCGATCGCCTCCTGTTAAGCGGTACGTGAGTGTAAGACCAAGAAAATAGTAGTTGTCTTTGTATTGCGGACTGCCTCTTTTTTCAAGATCTACCGGATAGGGATCGTTTGAATGTGTTGGTAACTCGGGTGTGCGGAACGCCATTTCAACTGCTTTTGGACCACGTGCCAGTAACAATGCATTTTGATCGATATAGGAACGGCTTACATCATCCATGTAATCTGTAAACGTTTTGCGATATCCAAATTCAAGCCCCACATCAACCCTGTCGGTTAAAACCATACGCACACCCACTCCAAAAGGAACGGCAAATTGAGTGAGACTGTAAGGCTGCCTGTCGGGATAACCAGCCACACCTTGTCCTTCAGTTGAAAGTGGTTTCAGAAATACTTTGTTCCCTCCCTGATCAAATGCATATGGATTGTTATAAAACCCTCCCAGCCCGCCAAAGACATATGGCGAAAAAACCCGGTTATCCATACCAAGGAAATGATATTCGGCTCCGGCATGGAGTTCAATAATATTGGTTTGGAAACTGAGATTACGCAACTGGTTGGCCGGATTGGCTTGAAAGCGATCTTCGGCTCCCACTTTAGCCACATGCAATCCGCCACGTAACATCACAAAAGGATTGATATCATAACTGGCCCATAAGCCAATTGAATAACGGGCTTGTTGAAACGTAAGTGCTTTGTCTTGCAGATCGCCGCTATAATTTGCGAGCCCACCAAACAGATTCAAACGCAAGTCCTGGGCAATTGAGAAAACACTAACTGTAACGGCGAAAATTGATAAGATCAGTTTCTTTTGCATGATTGTTTTGTTTTGCAAAAATAGAGCCAGTCTTACATGAGGTCGGAGATAAATGAAACGAACGGACTTACTTAAATCGTATGCAAGTTAGCAGATTGCTGTTGTTTTTTGTAATTGGCAGAAGTTCACTGAAAAATCTTTAACCTTGCCGCATATTAAATTGATTGCATTATGAAACCCGATAACGGCCAATACTACCCTTCTTATTTGCGGCTCGAAAGTATACTCGATAGTCAGCATCCCTTAAGTTTTGCAGAAGGACAGGAACCGGCGCATGATGAAATGCTGTTCATCATTATTCATCAGGCGTATGAACTTTGGTTTAAACAGATCTTGTTTGAACTGGACTTTG
Source organism: Lacibacter sp. H407 (assembly GCF_037892605.1). Classification (NCBI taxonomy): domain Bacteria; kingdom Pseudomonadati; phylum Bacteroidota; class Chitinophagia; order Chitinophagales; family Chitinophagaceae; genus Lacibacter; species Lacibacter koreensis. The sequence continues at coordinate 3,975,947 of NZ_JBBKTU010000001.1, forward strand.
TAAAAAAGGTATTCAGTAAGGAAAAGGTGGATGATAACAGTGAAGACCTGAACCTTTGCCGCCATCGTCTGCAACGGGTAACACGCATACTTGCCTTGCTGAACCAGCAGGTAACGGTATTGGATACAATGACGCCACTCGACTTTCTTGAATTCAGGAACCTGCTTACTCCTGCCTCCGGTTTTCAAAGCAAGCAGTTTCGTTTAATTGAAGCAACGCTCGGGTTGAAGATGGAAAAGCGTCATCAACAGGATTATTACAAACGCACCAACGAAGGAGGCTTTGCACAAAAAGATTTTGATGAGATCAATTCCATTGAAACCTCTTCTACCATTCTTCAACTGGTGAATCAATGGCTGGAGCGGATGCCTTTTTTTGATGACAAATTCTGGCAGAGTTATAACAACGTATATCCTGCTACGCAAATGCATCCATTCTGGAATGATTACCGTTCGATTTATCAAAACAGCCTGACCGAAAGGGAACAACACAAGCTGTCCGATTTTGATGCACAGTTCATTGCAGAAAAACAAGCTGATGGATCGTTCAGTGATGCAGCGATGCGAAGTGCATTGTTCATTATGCTGTATCGTGACTTTCCGGTTTTTCAAACTTCGTTTCAAATACTTGATACCTTAATTGAAATTGATCATTGGCTGGCAGGCTGGCGACATAAACATTATGTAATGGTGCGGCGTATGATCGGCATGCGTGTGGGCACAGGTAACACAACCGGTGCAGGTTACCTGGAAGGTGCGGTTCAACAGCATTATATATTTAAAGACCTCGCTGCTTTGTCAACCTATTTGATTGAACGGAAACGATTACCAAAGTTGCCGGATGAATTGATTAAGGCGTTGGGGTTTCTGAGTTGATACTGATTCATAAAATAAAAATTGGAATCAAACCACCTGATGGGATGATGCAAGTATTTACTCTGGGAAAAGTTTGTAAACAAAATACATTCTGTTTTGTTGCTTGATGGATGCAGGAATTGATCAATATTGTTTGGTTTAAAAAGGATCTTAGACTTACTGATCATGCTCCATTGGCCGCTGCTGTGAAAAACGGTTTACCTGTATTGTTGCTTCATTTCTTTGAACCTGGCTTGATGGGTGCTGCCGACAGTGATGAACGGCACTGGCGTTTCATTTATGAATCAATTGAAGAAATAAAAGCAAAGCTTCATTACAATCAAATTCACTTCTATTCGCTCCATGCCGAAGTAATACCTGTACTTCAGGAATTAAAAAGCATTTACAATATCAAAGCTGTTTTTTCACATGAAGAAACCGGAAATGCCATCAGCTACGAACGGGATAAAGCAGTTGCTGTTTTTTGTAAGCAACACAACATACAATGGATAGAGCATCCAACCAACGGCATCATACGCGGTTTAACAAATCGTAAAAACTGGAGTGAACGATGGACGGAAACCATGACGTCAGCAGAGCACACGGTGGAGCTCTCTGCAATTCAAGCAGTGCAACTACCAGCATCGTTTGATGTGCATGATGCTTGTGAAACACTCCCAAAAAATCTGACAAAAAGGAATCCGTTGTTTCAGCCAGGTGGAGAAACCGCAGCCTGGCGTTATCTGCATTCGTTTCTAAACGAACGCTACGTTACTTACAGCAGGCATATATCAAAACCGGAAGAAAGCAGAAAAAGCTGCAGCCGCATTTCGCCTTATTTAACATACGGCAATGTGAGTATGAAACAGGTATATCAGGCAACAGTAAAAGCGGCACAAGAAACATCGTATAAACGACCGCTGCATTTTTTTACCGCCCGTCTTCACTGGCATTGCCATTTCATTCAAAAATTTGAAAGCGAATGCCGCATGGAATTTGAAAACCTGAACAGAGGTTTTGATGTGATTCGTACAGAAGTCAATGAAGAATATCTGAAGGCATGGAAAAACGGCGTAACCGGTGTTCCGTTGATTGATGCCTGTATGCGTTGCGTTACGCAAACCGGCTATCTTAACTTTCGTATGCGCAGTATGCTGGCTTCATTTCTAACACATCATTTGTGGCAACCCTGGCAAGCGGGTGCGGCCCATTTAGCCAGGCAGTTTTTAGATTACGAGCCGGGCATTCATTATCCGCAATTTCAAATGCAGGCGGGAACCATGGGTGTGAATACCATTCGCATTTACAATCCGGTGAAGCAAGGGAAAGATCATGACCCTGAAGGTTTCTTCATAAGAAAATGGATACCCGAATTAATAGAAGTGCCTGTTGAGTTTATCCATGAACCTTGGTTGATGAGCAGTATGGAACAACAATTACATAAGCTGCAATTAGGTGTTGACTATCCCCTCCCGATTATTGATGTGCATGCAGCTGCGGCTTTTGCAAGGAAACATTTATGGGATACGAAAAAGTCGAAACCTGTTATTCATGATAATAAACGTGTGTTGGAAAAACATACGAAACGAAAGTGAACTATACACACTTTAAAAAATGAGTTGTACCACTACAAGTGAAACAAAAAGAATTAAAAGAAAATAACCAGTCCAAAAATTTCTATTCTTCTTTTCATCAATCAAATGATCACTATACTTTCCACGAAAACCGGACAGCAGCCAAAATGCAAACCCTCCAGTCATCATTGGAATTAAATATGCAATTGGTTTATCTCCCATTTTAGTAGCTATAAACCAAATACCCCCACGGCGCTAATGCAAAACTTTGTCCGTCGGTGAGCTGTTCTTTTTTATCAACAAATACATTTTGTGCTTCACCGGCAATTGTGCCCTGCACTGTAAATGTTTGTGGTTTGTTTGAAAGGTTGAGTAACACCAACACTTTCTTTCCACCTTTCTCTCTTGTGTAAGCAAATACTGCATCATCATTGGAAGATTGCAACTTGGTATACGCTGCATCTACTGCCAACGCAGGTGTGTTTTTACGCAGTGCCAATAATGTTTTATAAAACGGTGCACGTTGAAATTTGCCGAATGAAATGGTGTCTTTGTAGAAAAAAGAAATCGAATCCAGAAACGGTTCTTCCTGTCCGCTGTAAATTAATGGCAATGTATTTTTCCATGTTTGTGATAACACAGCAAACGGTGCATGTACTGCACCGGGCATGGTGGCATAGTCGGCTTTGTTCCAGCTGTTCTCATCGTGATTGCTGGTGAAATACATTTTAATATAGTTGGGCGGATAACTTTCATCCAAATGACGGATCACTGTGTCCAACACTTTTGCACTCACTTCTCCATTGGCAACTTTTTTCATCTTTGCAAATCCATCCCAGCCATAGCTGGCATGAAAGCCTGCATCATGCAACCAGGCTACATCACCTTCAGCCAATAAAAATATATCAGGCTTTACTGTTTTCAACTCTGTAATGCATCGTTGCCAGAAACTGCGGGGTGCTTCTGCTGCCACATCGCAACGAAATCCATCAATATTTGTTTCTGTTAACCAAAACTTCATTGCATTGATCATACTGTCGTGTAATAATGGATTCCAATAGTTGAGATCACGTGTATCACTCCAGTCGAATGCATATGCAAATTGTCCGTCTTTATTTTTCAGAAAAAAATCTGGGTTCGATTGCATCCAACGATTGTCTGCGCCTGTATGGTTGGCAACCCAATCCGTAATCACTTTAAAGCCCAGTTCGTGTGCTTTGTTCACCAGATTTTTCCAATCTTCTATTGTTCCAAACTCCGGATTCACCGCTGTGTAATCGGCCACTGCATAATAACTTCCCAATTCACCTTTGCGATCAACTTTGCTGATGGGTGTAATGGGCATGAACCAGAGAATCTCTGCGCCCATTTCTTTTAGCCTCGGCAAGTGAGCCTCGAAGGCTTTAAATGTTCCCTCCGGTGTGTATTGCCTTACGTTCACTTCATAAATATTCGACTGCAAAACATAGTCCGGAACAGCAGGTGAAATGGTTCCCGTTGTTTTCTTTTCGACCGTTGTTGTACATGAATTAAGTAAAAGAAATGCAGCGGGTGCAACAAGCAATAGTTGGCGGAGGGTCATATGCAAAAATTTAGAAAAGGGAAAGTAAGGACTTTTTTGATATCCTCCCATTTCTGAGTTAGACCTGTTGCAATTTTATTGAAATACTTTTGAACGATCAGATCAACGTTTTCAGTTTCTCAACCACAATATCCACTTCTTCTTTTGTATTGTATTTGCTGAAAGAGAAACGAACAGGAATTTGATTGGGGTTGCTGTTGATGGCACGAATTACATGTGAACCTTGTTGTGCACCACTGGTGCAGGCGCTGCCACCCGATGCACAGATGCCCTCCATATCCAGATTCATCAACAACATTTCTGATTTTTCTGATTTTGGAAAACTTACATTCAACACTGTGTAGTTGCTTCTGCCCATTGGATCGCCATTGAAGCTGATACCCTTGATCTGCTTTTTCAATTGCTCGATCATATAGTATTTGATGCCTTGTATATGTGCACTTTCTTCTTCGAGTTTTTCAGTTGCGATCTGCAATGCTTTAGCAAAACCAACAATGCCATACACGTTCTCTGTTCCGGCACGCATGTTTCGTTCCTGTCCGCCACCATGAATGTATGGTTTGATGTGAACATTCTCGTTGATATATAACAACCCTGCGCCTTTCGGGCCATGAAATTTATGTGCTGAACCGCTGATGAAATGAACAGGTGTGCTGCGCAGATCAAGCGGAAAATGTCCGATGGTTTGTACCGTATCAGAATGAAAAATGGCATTGTATAATTTGCACAAATTTCCAACCGCATGCAGATCGGTGATGTTGCCGATCTCGTTGTTTGCATGCATCAGCGTGACCAAAGTTTTTTCTTCGTTTGCTGCAAGCAGTTGCTCCAGATGTTCCAGATCAATATGGCCATTGGGAAGAACATCAACATAACTCACTTTGGCTTCGTCGAGATTATCTAAGTATTCTACAGTGTGCAACGTAGCATGGTGCTCAATACGTGATGTGATGATATGTTTGCAACCAAGATCACGAACCGATGCTGTGATCGCTGTATTGGAACTTTCTGTGCCTCCGCTGGTAAAGAAAATTTCTGCAGGATGTGCATTGAGTGTTTTGGCTACGCTCTTGCGTGCATTTTCAATGGCTAGTCTTGTTTCCCGTCCGAATGAATAAATAGAAGATGGATTGCCAAAACCGTTTTGCAAATACGGAAGCATGGCATCTAAAACCTGCGGATCGATGGCCGTAGTGGCGGCATTGTCAAAATAAATACGGGTCATAATAAGGGAAATGAGGCTGCAAAGATAAGGTGTTAGAGTTTGTGAAACTGAGCCGTTGAGCCCCTTCAATACAGGCGGGCGACTCACCACATCTTACATCAACCCCTTTATCACATTCATTACCTCATTTGCCAATGCATCGGCTTTTTCAATTGTTGAAGCTTCCGAATAAACCCGGATGATGGGTTCTGTATTGCTGCTCCGCAAATGCACCCAACTTTTATCGAACTCAATTTTCACACCATCTATGGTATTAACAGGTTGTGAAGCATATTGATCTTTCACTTTTACCAGCAATGCTTTTACATCAGTCTCTTTTGGGAGATCGATCTTTTGCTTGCTCATGAAATAATCCGGATATGTTTTGCGAAGCTCTGCTGTTGTTTTACCGGTTTGTGCAAGATGTGTGAGGAATAAAGCAATGCCGATCAATGCATCCCTTCCATAATGCAATTGCGGATCGATGATACCACCGTTGCCTTCGCCACCGATCACTGCATTTACTTCCTTCATCATCGTTACCACATTCACCTCTCCTACTGCACTGGCAAAGTATTCACCACCATGTTTTTCTGTTACATCTTTTAAAGCACGTGTGGAAGAAAGATTTGAAACCGTATTACCTTTTTGTTTTGATAATATATAATCTGCAACAGCAACCAATGTATATTCTTCACCAAACAAACTGCCATCATCACTTACAAAACACAGGCGATCTACATCGGGATCAACTGCAATACCGAGATCGGCTTGCTGCTTTACCACTTCTGTGCAAAGATCGACGAGGTTTTCAGCAAGCGGCTCAGGGTTATGTGCAAAGTTGCCATGCATATCTGCATGCAAAACAGTATAGTTTGTTACGCCCAATGCTTCCAGCAAAGCGGGTACAGCAACAGCACCTGAACTGTTGATGGCATCAATCACCACCTTGAATTTCTTTTCAGCGATCTTCTTTTTATTCACCAACGGATGCACAAGAATGGCATCAATATGTGTTTGTAATAAACTTTCATCGTAAGAATAGGAACCTAATTCATCCACTCCTGCAAAATCAAATGCTTCTTTTTCTGCAATGCCCAGCATTTGCAAACCAAGTTCAGCACTGATGAATTCTCCTTTTTCATTTAAGAGCTTTAGTGCATTCCATTGTTTTGGGTTATGCGATGCCGTTAAAATAATACCTCCCGCAGCTCCTTCAAACTTCACCGCCATTTCAACGGTGGGTGTTGTACTGAGGCCGAGATCGATCACATCCAATCCCATACCGATCAAGGTATTCACCACCAGGCTGCGCACCATTTCGCCACTCATCCGTCCATCACGACCGACAATTACCTTTTTGCCTTTGCCAAGAATCGTTGCATATGCTGCCGTGAATTTTACAATATCAACAGGTGTTAAATTATCACCGGGTGCACCACCAATGGTACCACGAATGCCGGAGATCGATTTCATTAAAGCCATGACTGATTTATGATTTTAGATTTGCGATTGCAGATTTGCTGCGAAGGTAATGCTTGTTGTTTGATTGAAATGTGTTGATGCAACCGTATGCGTTGAAGGATGTGTATCTCGACTGCGCTCGATACATATCAAAACACCCTTCGACTGCCGCTCAGGGCTACATCATCATCTTATAGATCATCTCTTTCAACAGTGAAGCATCTTCTGTACCCACATCACCTACGCCGACACTTCGCAAATTATAATGATGCATGAGTAATAAAGCTGATTGCACGCCTTCAAATCCGTAAATGTTTGCTGATGCCTTGTAATCTTTCAAAAACCAGGCATTGATCCCTGTTTGTGCTGCTACAGTTTTATCATCGCCCTGCGTTCCAAACAACATAAACACTTTGGAAAAATAACTGTAAAGTGATGGCAACACTAATTGAATGGGTGCAGCTTTTGGATTGCCTTCAAAATACTCAACGATCTGTAACGCTTTCGACAGGTTCTTTTTACCAACCGCATTCTGCAGTTCAAACACATTGTATTCCTTGCTAATGCCAACAAATTTTTCAATGTCGTCGTCGTTAATTGTTTTACGATCGCCGAGGTTTAAGATCACTTTATCTACCTCGTTGGCAATACGACTGAGATCGTTCCCGATATGATCAACTAACAAGTGAACCGCTTTTTGCGTTGGCTGATAACCTTTGTGTTCGATCAGGTCCTGGGTCCAGGCAGGCAGTTCATTATCGTACATTTTTTTTGTACTGATCACTTCGCCTTTTTCTTTCAACAGTTTGGCCAGCTTACTTCTACCATCTACTTTTTTTTCTTTGTGCGCCACAACAAAAACGGTAGAGACCAGTGGATTGCCGATATAACTTTCCAGCTTGTCGATGTCTTTCATTTGCTGGGCTTCTTTCAATATCACCACCTGCTTATCAGAAAACATGGGATAACGCATGCAGGCATTCACAACATCGGCCCAACTGGAATCTTTGCCATAAAAAACGCTCAAATTAAACCCTGCTTCGGCTTCACTTAAAATTTTATGTTCAGCAGCGTCAACCAATTGATCGATGTAATAATCTTCTTCTCCTTCAAACCAATAAACCGGTTTGAACTTTCCCTTTTTCCACTCATTCAGAATTTTATCAATATTCATACTCAATCAGCAATGAAAATATTTTCCTGCGGCAGCAAAGGTAATTGTTGAAAGCGAAGAAAAACCTGTGCGGTAGCAATCACATCTTTCTGGCAATACTCCACCAGTTTCTTCATATTTTTTTCATTGTAATAAATATCTTTTACCTGGCTTCCGTCAATTCCATCCTTTGGTGTTGGAATACCGAGGCAATTAGCCAGCAAGTGAAGCGATGTGTAGTTTTTGTAATCACCAAACTTCCAGAGTTGCATGGTATCAATAAGATTTGTTTCCCATGGCTTTTTGCCGCTTAATTGCAGAAAGGAAGGCAGCGGCAGGTTTTGCATCATCATCCGTCGGCTTATGTACGGTATATCAAATTCTTTAATGTTATGCCCGGCCAACTGCATGTGCGGAGCCGTTTTCGAAAATTTCTCAATTGCCTTACTGAATTCTGCTAACAGTTGTTTTTCGTCATCGCCGGCGTACGACTTTACCCGAAAACACAAACGGCTGCCTTTATCAACATAAAAAAAGCCGGTGCTGATACAAATTATTTTACCGAATTCCGCCTGTATTCCGGCCTTTTGTACATACATTTCTGCAGCCGAAAAATTTTCTGGCATGGTTTTGGAAATTTTGTCTGCCCAGAGAACTTTCCATAATTCCGGCAGTTCTTCAAACGATGAATACTGTGGCACTGTTTCAATATCCAGTACCAGTACTTGTTCGGGTTGATGGTGTTGCTGGTTAGTCATAACTTAAAAATAAATTTTTAAACTTTAAAATCAAACATTATGTCTTATTCAAATTATCCTTCAGCAGCTCCTCAGGATACTCCTCCGCCAGCTCAAAAGAAAGACAGTCGTGGACTGATCTACGGTTTGTTGATCGCCGCATTACTTGGCACATGGGGTTATATTATCTGGGACAAATCAAAAACCAAAGAAGTAACCACGCAACTGCAGGCGCAACTTAGCACAAGCGATAGCAGTAAAAGTGCAGTTCAAAACGAATACAATGCAGCATTGCAGCGTTTGGATGAATTGACCAGCATGAATGCAAGCATGGACAGTTTGGTGAAATCTAAGAACAGTGAAGTATCGAGTATGAAGAGTCGTATTCAAACTTTGCTGAACAAGCAGAACAAAACAGCTGCTGATCTTGCAGAAGCAAAACGCCTGATCAATGAGTTGAATGAAAAAGTTAGCAGTTATGTAGTTGAAGTTGAAACATTGCGTGGCGAAAACCTGCAACTGAAAACAGAAAAGCAGGAAATAACTACACAAAAAGAAGCGTTACAGGTGCAGTACGATCAAACTACAGCTGAGAAAATGGTTGTAGAATCAAAACTGGATGTAGCGTCTACATTGAATGCTTCAAACATCAACATCGTTACAATTGACGAGCGCAGAAATGGTAAAGAAAAAGAAAAAGATGTTGCAAAGCGTGTTGACAAGATCCGTTTAACATTCAACGTTTTCAACCGTGTGGGTGAAGAAGGTGCAAAAGATGTTTATGTAGTGATCACAGATCCTACAGGACAAGTAGTAAGTAACGAAGCATTAGGTAGCGGTCGTTTCACAACAAGAGATGAAGGTGAAAGAGTGTTTACAAAAATGACCAACTTAACATTTACTCCCGGCAAATCAGTTCCTGTTTCAATTGAGTGGAAGCCAGGTGCAAAATTTGCAGAAGGTGCGTACAAAGTTGAAGTGTACAACAACGGATTTAAAATTGGCGAAGGCAGCAAAACATTACGCAAAGGTGGATTGTTCAGCTAAGCATACATAAGCATACATACACGTTGATGGTTTATTAGTGAGGCGGCAGATTTATTCTGCCGCTTTTTTTTGGTGGGCACGTCAGACCAAAAAAGGAGGTAAAATTTCGCAAAGAAAAATAAAGTAATTAAAACAACGCCCTCACACTTGCTCTTCCTGTATGAATAGCTTTGGATTCGCCGGGCTTACGTCCTTCGTAGGTAAAATTAATTTCCATATTATTGGCAAGTCGGCGTGTAAGATCAAGATTCCAGATAAAATTTTTACCTGGCAACAATGCATCTAACATAATAAAAGCAACAGTTGTATTGGTAGCACCATCGAACCGGATATTACTGAATTGAAATTTTCCATTCAGCGTACTGCTTGATAAAACATTGTAGCGCATCTCTGTAATGATGGAATTGATGGTTGCCCGTTCTTTTTGCCCTTCCTGATTTTGTTTATCTTCTAATTTGTAGTTGAGTGAAAGACGAAACTTTGTTCCTTTCTGAAAACTGATAGAAGGTTCCGTTACAAACTGTGCAAGGTTATAATTCCTGTTTCCAAACGAAGGCGTTTCCAATTGATTTTTAATTGACTTTACAGATACATTCGTTGAAAAACTTTTGCTCAGATTCCAGCGGATACGACCCGACAGATCACGAAGTGTTCTTGTTTCCAACCCATAGGTTAAAATAGAGCGTCCCTCGTTACGGATATGCGTAACATCAAATCCCCACACGGTGCTGGTGCGGTTAAAGAAAAGTGTATTGGTAAGAACAGAACTGAGTGAGATCAAACTGGTGTCCTGCGTTGGTTTGGAAAACGGATCAAGGTTGAAATTTTTATCAGAGATTTCTTTTTTGAAGATCTGCATTCCCGATTGCAAAGAAATACGAGTCAAAAATTTACTGAACCCTTTTGCTTTGTTGATATCGATCAATGCTCTCGGGCTGAGGTTGAAGCTGTAGTTGAATTGATTGTAATTCGCCCGTATAAAATCAAGTGTTGGTGTAAACACACGAATATATCGTGCCTGATCCTGGTACAAGGCTACTTCAAATTCATTCAATTGCGGAATGCCATCGGAATTATAATCGTTCCATGTAAATTCACCTTGCCCGGCAGGTACTTCCAGAAAAGAATAATCCCTGCGTTGTTCCTGACCACTTCCTACTTCGTACAACACGTTTCCTGTTACCATGCCCTTCCATTCGTTGATAAAATATTCCGCACGGCTTAATAAGGTACGTTCCGGCTGCTGACCGGTAATTTGTGCATTGTACACTTTCAACTCTCTCACGGTGGCGTTTAAGCGAAACTGATGTTTTTCACTATTCATCAGTTCCACGTATGCATTGTAGTTAAAGCTGCGGTCGGTTTGTTCGAGTGCTTTACCCAATGGAAGTTTATCACGACGTGTAAAAAAACTCACACCCCATTTATTGGCAGCTTCCTTTGAACGGAGAAATAGCGTCCATGTATCCCACATAAATGTAAGCGCCGATAATGAATCAGTTAAACGGTTACGTGTTTCGTTTTGTTCCAGATAGTATTGTCCACCGATCTCGATATTATCTAATTTTTCAAATCGTTTTTTAAGATCAACCGTTGGGCGAAGGAAGAATCCTTTGTTGAAACCACTATCGGTCGACGAATAATTTATGTTTCCGGTCCAGGTCCATCCTTTCTGTTGAAAACTATGTTGCAGTATCTGGCGATAACCTTTGAATAAGGTTCCCCGCTGATAGTTCTGAACAGTGTAACTGAATTTGTGCATGTTGGTTCGCATCAATTCCAACCCTGCAATTGCCAACAACTCTTTTTCCTGTTGCAGAAAAATGGGAAGCCCCCACTCTCTTGTAAACTCAACGGGGCGTAAGCGTTCCAATGCTCGAAAACTTTCCTGTACATATTCATAACTGCCCGTGAGTTTATATGTCAATGGCTTTTTTGGATTGCCTTTGAATTTATTTGTGTATTGTAAGGCCATGCGACCTGCAACTCCATCATCATTACTTTTTTCTTTGCGTGAAAGTGTATTGATATCAAACCTGCTGATGGCCAGTTCGGATTTAATGAGAAAATTTTTGTTAAGCTGATAATCGGTTCCCACCGTCATCATTTGCTGTGTACGTGGGGCTACCAGCCGCACAGCCGGTGCATACCGTCCCAACCTTACACCATTCTCAGGAGCGATCCATTTGAAGGTTCGGCCATTTGCACCCGATTGCTCCAGTACATAATCACCATTGCCTTGTCCCACATCGGTAAACGATGCACTGAACACATCCGGCTGATCGATAGTTGTATATACCAACACCGAATCATAAGTAATACTGTTTACAGTTGAATCAGTCATGCGATACACAATTCGATTGGCAGCAAACGTATCACGCACAATCGATGGATACAATGCCGTTTCCACTCTGTCGCCCACATCAAAGAGAAATTGCTTTTGTTCTGTTGTGAGAAACTGGTTCACGGATGTGTTCTTTGAATCAGCATTTGAAAATGCATTGACCCTTACCGTTAGTTTTTCATTTAGTTTTAATTCGTTGCCAACAAAAAACTGTGAGTTGAGAAAATTCCTGTCGGCATATTCAAATTCCACTTGTATGCGTCTGTCTTTGTTGATCATTCTTCTTGGCGTGAAAGTGATCTCAGCCGTATTGTAATTGATCACATAATCCTGGTCTTCTCCACGCTGCATTAATTCGCCATCAATGAACACACGTTCTGTTCCTGCAAGTACAATAAAGAACAGTTCACCATTTGGGCCCTGTAAACGATACGGCCCCTGGTTACCTTCCTGTCCTTGAAAAACATAGCGATTGAATTTCCCCTTTGCGATAGCGCCCGAAACCATCGTGGAATTTTTACCGCTCTTGAACACATTGCTTTCGTTTTGAAACGAGATCCCCTGCAGACGTTTGAAAAAGCTGAGGAAGTAAGCATCGTTTCGTCGGATATCAATATCACCTAAGTTAAGTTGCCAGCCTTTCTTTTTGAGTTGGATCCACACACGGTCAAATTCATTCAACTGCTGCGTATTGCCTTCTGCCTGTACAGGAATATTATTATCAGTTAATGCAGCAGACAGCATCATACTATCGCCGATCATTCCATTGATCTGTAAATTCAATACACCATTCACTACTGCATCCTGGTTATTGCCAAATGAAATGCCACGGCCAAAACTTCCGTTATAATTCACATTGCCAAAATCGAACATGCCTTTGCCAAATCCTGTATTCTGATCGATGGTGATGGGTGTTGTCATGAAGTTGTTCTTCACATCTTCAAAATTCATACGCTGTACCTGTGCATTCAGTTTGTAGGGAAATACCCTGTACGTTACCGTTACAGAATCCATAGCCGGAGGATTGATCCAGAACAGTTGTGCATTGATCGCATCTACACGGTAACTCTCCGCAGCTATTCCTGCAATAATGATCGATTTGGGCACCAAACTCAGCGAATCAATTTTAACGGGAGTTGTTTTTGTGCTGATCTTTTTCGTCCGGAGATTCGATAAGGAGTTGGGCTGCTGTGCAAACGACAGCAGAGAGGATAGCAATACGGCGATGAAAAAGACGAGTTTTCTGATAAGTCAGTGGTTTTCAGGATAAGAATGCATAAAAGTATAATTTATTGTGCTAACCAGCCCTTCAGGGTTTTTAAAAACCCGGAGGGCTTCCCAAAAAAAAGAAAAGACCCCGGTGAGGAAGTCTCTTCTTGATTGTATGTTGAACAGTCACCCTGCGGGTGAACAGTCAACTTATTTTGTAGCAGTTAAACTTGCAACAGCGTATTCAGCATTCAAACGTGCAATATTCGTCAATGAAATCTCTTTCGGACAAACAGCTTCACAGGCACCTGTGTTTGTACACGCACCAAAACCTTCTTTATCCATTTGCGCCACCATATTGAGCACACGTGTTTTCTTTTCCGGTTCACCCTGTGGCAGTTGGTTGAGATGCGCCACTTTCGCACTCACAAATAACATTGCTGAAGAGTTTTTACAAGCGGCAACACATGCACCGCAACCAATACAGGCTGCAGCAGCAAAGGCTGCATCGGCTTTTGCTTTATCAATAGGCAATGCATTTGCATCAACCGCATTACCGGTATTTACACTGATATACCCACCTGCCTGAATGATACGATCGAATGCTGAACGATCGACCATCAGATCCTTGATCACAGGAAATGCATTGGCTCTCCATGGTTCTACAACAATGGTATCACCTTCGTTAAACGCACGCATATGTAACTGGCAAGTTGTGTTTGCTTCCCAAGGACCGTGTGGACGTCCATTGATATACATACTGCACATACCACAAATACCTTCACGGCAATCGTGATCGAAAGCAATCGGGTCTTTCCCTTCGCCGATCAGCTCTTCGTTCAACACATCAAACATTTCAAGAAAACTCATCTCCTGCGAAATATTTTTTGCATCGTAGGTTTCAAACGAACCTTTATCGTTGCTGTTCTTCTGGCGCCAAACTTTCAGTTTTACATTGATATTTTTATGTTCCATAAAATCAAAAGCGATTTTAAATTATTTATAAGAACGTTGACTCGGTTTCACCACTTCGTAATTCAACTCTTCTTTGTGTAGTTGCCATTCATGATCACCTTTCAGTTCCCATGCAGCTACATACATATACTTATCATCATGACGTAATGCTTCACCATCTTCTGTCTGGTGCTCTTCACGGAAGTGACCACCACAACTTTCTTCACGGTTCAACGCATCAATACACATCAACTCGCCCAACTCAATAAAGTCAGCTACACGGTTTGCTTTATCTAACTCAGGATTCATTTCGTTGATTTCGCCGGGAATGCGCACATCACTCCAGAACTCATTCTTCAACTGCTGTACTTCTTTGATCGCCTGTTTCAAACCTTCGGCATTGCGGGCCATACCACATTTGTCCCAAATGATCTTACCCAAACGCTTATGAAAACTTTCAACGGTTTTTGTTCCTTTAATATTCATGAGCATGTGAATGCGGTCACGAACTTTACTTTCTGCTTCAGCAAATGCAGGATGATCAGTTGGAATTGCTTTGGTACGGATCTCGTCTGCGAGATAGTTACCGATCGTATAAGGAATTACAAAATATCCATCAGCCAAACCTTGCATCAATGCACTTGCACCCAAACGGTTTGCACCATGGTCGCTGAAGTTTGCTTCACCTAATGCATACAAGCCGGGAATATTCGTCATCAGTTCATAATCAACCCACAAGCCACCCATTGTATAGTGTACCGCAGGGTAAATGCGCATCGGTACTTCGTATGGATTTTCGCCTGTGATCTTTGCATACATGTCAAAGAGGTTACCATACTTCTCTTTCACTACATCCTTCCCCATTTGGGTAATGGTTTCAGCATCGGCATTGATACCACGCTTACCAGCTTCAATTTTTCCATAACGTTGAATAGCGGCTGCATAATCCAAATAAACAGCTTGCTTACTTGAACCAACACCGTAACCCGCATCGCAACGTTCTTTTGCTGCACGGCTTGCCACGTCACGTGGAACGAGGTTACCAAATGCAGGATATCTTCTCTCTAAATAATAATCTCTTTCTTCTTCGGGAATTTCATTGGCCTTGCGTGTATCGCCTTGTTTTTTCGGAACCCAAATACGTCCATCGTTCCGGAGCGATTCACTCATCAATGTGAGCTTACTCTGATGATCACCACTTACAGGAATACAGGTCGGGTGAATTTGCGTAAAGCAAGGGTTGGCAAACATGGCACCTTTCTTATGTGCTTTCCACGCAGCAGTAACATTACTTCCCATCGCATTTGTAGAAAGATAAAATACGTTACCATATCCACCGCTGCATAACAGTACCGCATGACCGAAGTGGCGTTCCAACTCACCTGTTACAAGGTTGCGTGCTATAATACCACGTGCCTTACCATCGATCATTACAATATCCAGCATTTCATGACGTGAATATTGTGTTACATTACCCAATGCGATCTGGCGTTCCAATGCCTGGTAAGCACCTATCAATAATTGCTGTCCGGTTTGGCCTGCAGCATAAAATGTACGTTGTACCTGTGTACCACCAAATGAACGGTTGCTTAACAAACCACCATACTCACGTGCAAAAGGAACACCTTGTGCAACACATTGGTCAATGATGTTTGCACTCACTTCCGCTAAACGATGAACGTTTCCTTCACGTGCACGGTAGTCGCCACCTTTAATTGTATCGTAAAACAAACGGTAGGTGCTATCACCATCGTTCTGGTAATTTTTTGCAGCGTTTATACCACCCTGCGCCGCAATCGAGTGTGCCCGGCGTGGGCTATCCTGGAAACAAAATGTTTTCACCTTATAACCAAGTTCACCTAAAGCCGCAGCGGCAGATGCACCGGCCAAACCTGTACCAATCACAATCACTTCAAGACTGCGTTTGTTGGCAGGGTTCACCAGTTTACAACTGTTTTTATAATTAACCCATTTAGTATCTAACGGACCGGCAGGAATTTTTGAATTGAGCATATCGTATCAAATTCGTTTATCGTACAAATTATAAGGTATTTTTTTTGTAGCCAGCTTTTGTGTTATCTGTTCGGCTGTTGTTGCGTCGCACACTTCAACGTTCTGATCTGTTTTATTCGATCCACTTCAAATACATTGCAACAGGCATCAATGCAAAGAGCACACTTACCAGCAAAGAAAAGCCAAGGCCAATCGTATTTAATAACAACAAATAGCGATTGTTGTTTACTCCAATGGTACGGAAGGCGCTTTGGAAACCATGCAGCAGATGCCAGAACAATGAGATACATGCAACAATGTACACGATCACTACCCATAATTCACTAAAGGTTACTTTCATTAAGCCAAACATATCGTGCATCAATACACCGTTGTATTCAACCGGAAATTCAAGACCGGCTTCTGTAAAACGGGCAGGCACCCAAAAATGACTAAAGTGCAATACAAAAAACAAGAGCAACAGTGTGCCCAGCAATCCCATGCTGCGGCTGTACCACTTACTTCCTTTATTTCCCATCTCAACTGCATAGCCGGTAGACCGTGCTTTTTGATTTTGCAGTGTAAGCATATACCCCTGTACAATGTGCAATACAATACCCGCCATCAATCCAACTTCTAATATCCTGATGAGGACGGTAGAAGCCATGAAATGCGCTGCTTTGTTAAACATCTGACCATTATCGTCGGGGTTAAACAAATCAGCAAAAATGGTCGCATTAATACTTACGTGAATAATTAAAAAGGAAATAAGAAACAAGCCGGTAAGGCCCATCACTAATTTTTTACCAATAGAAGAAGTAAACATCTGCTTAAACGTCATAACAAAATAGTTTTGGGAAGCCGTTGCAAATTTAGGGTATGAACAGTTCCAAAATGCAGATAACTATGATTAATGCAATAAAAAATGCCCTTGAAACAAGGGCATTTTAATTTATTTATGTATTTACTAAAATTAAAAGCGGATACCGATTGTTAGTCCCGCCCTTACACCTGCCCACGGACCATCTACAATTGCCTTTACATTGTTGGCGCTTACATCGGCTGTAATTTTTGTTAACGGAATATCGTTTTCGAAGTCGTTGATAATAGTTCTTATCTCATCTTGCTCATTTGCTGAAAGGCTAGAAGAAGGAACGCCACTCAAGGTTCCTTTACTTACTCCGTAATGACCGCCCAGTATCCACCAATCGAGTGAAACCATTTTACCAATTTGCCATTGTGCGCCAAACATCAATCCGCCGCTGTGAGTTGTTACATCGCCTTTTAGTTTAATGGTATTGGTACCACCTCCGTCAGTATCAAATTCAATTGGTAATTCTTCAGAACTAAACTTTGCAAAACGATAATAAGGGGCAATATAAAAACCACGGCCGTATCCTTTTTTGCTCAGGTAAAACCGCACTTCAGGTGTAATAGCGAAGTTGCCAACTTTCAAATCGTTGAGGGTTTGTGTTACATCGGGATTATCGGTACCAACAAGATCAATGATGGTGCTTTTGAGAGGTAAACCAACCGTTGGCATTGAACGTACACCTAATGCAACCGAAATATGTTTTGTAAGCACACGCTCGTACTGAAACGAATAATTTTTTAAACCCAATGCCATCAGGTTTACTTTTATAATATTCTTTTTTATTTCGGCTTTTTCTTTTGGAGCTTCCGATGGCTGTTGCTTTGAACCACCCGACTGCTCATCCAATGTTGATTGAGCGTTCAGTAAGGTTGTACTGCTGCAAAGAATAGCGGCAAGCAGAATGAGGCGATTACGTTTCATACGTTTTTGTTTTTTTGAAATGTGGATTTGAGTTGACGGGTAAAATTGCAGTTTCTTTTTGCACTAATCTATACCTACAAGGGGGTATTTTTCCCGAACAGGCAAATTAAACTTCCAGGCGCTTATTCAATTCGCCATCAATTTTTTTGAACAGGTGATACGGTTTATAAATGCGCCAGTTATCCAGTTCCATTAATTCAAGATAGCGGTTGAGTTTAAGTTTCTTGAAATCGTATTGGGTTTGTTCAGGCATGTTGAGGATAATGGTCCACCCTTCTTCATCAATACATTCCTCATACCATTCCTCGTAATAATCTTTTTCGCTGCTGTGAAAGTTGAGAACGCTTTCTGCGATCAGAATAAACTTGTAAATCCCTTCTGCCATCAGTTTATCGATCACTTCACGCTTCAGTTCCATGATGTCGTTCTCAATGGCATCATTCCATTCGCCGATCATTTCAATGATGGCATATTTCTCCGCATAATCAGCGATCAATATTTTGAGGTATAAGGTGCGGCTGCCAAACTCATCCCATTGCGGATGGATATAATAATTGTAAACGGTATGTGTAAACTCAAATTCGGAATACTCCCGCCCGAAAAACGGCGAACGCTCATCTTCTTCTGTTACGTAAATGTGGCGCCAGTTATAAAAAGGTTCAATTGTATGCATAGTTATAAGATGCCAGAGCAAAGCAGGCAACTATTGCAAAGTTGAAACTTGAACCGTTAAATAAAAAATTAAAATCAGTTATCGCTGCTATCGTTGAAATAATTCACCAACTGCAGTATGGTACAGGGATGCACATAATTCAGCAAAGTTGCTTTAATGAGATCCTGCAGTTCATTACGGCTCATGCAAAATGCCTGATTTTGTAACGAAAGCTTGTACGCATTGATCTTGTGAAAAGCTAAACGGGCGAGTTGACTGGTGTGGTCTTCAAAAATGATAAACTCATCTGCGATGTGCGACTGATCGTCGAAGAATGGCTTTTTCATTGGATACATCATTTTGGTTTTACAGTAATTGGATAAATTGGTAATGTGAATATAAGTGAAAACTTTTCGATTTACAATAGCTAATCTGGCCTTCACTTTATTTTTACGTGAAACTACTTACTGCTGTGCGGCTTCTTCGGCCTGCTGTCGCTCTGCTTCCAAAGCCGATTCAGTAACGACCATTTGCACATCATTCAATTCTTCAAATACATGTCCATCCTCATAACCAACTGATACATACACCGAAAGTGTTTGCCGGGCCAAGCCTTTAAACGTTCCTTTTACAGGCGAGCAATCATTGAAATGCCGGCCAACAGCCAGCTTTACATGATGAGTTGTGGCCCATACGTTATTTGTAGGATCAATCCCCATCCAGCCGAGCTGCGGAATCCACGCTTCTACCCATGCATGCGTTGCGCCTTCACCCCGCATTCCATTTTTGTTAGGACAGATATAACCACTCACATAACGTGAAGGAATACCCATGGTACGCAACAACTGTAACAGCACATGTGCGAAATCCTGGCATACACCGCTGCGGTGTTCCAATATTTCATCCACCGTTGTTTCAATATTGGTGATGCCTTTGATGTACTTAAACCCGGAGAAAATAAAAGCTGAACATGCTTCCACGATCTGCTTCACTGTTTTTTGATCGCAATCAATTGATAAAAGTATTTCCTGTATTGCCTTAGCCGACTGTATTTCTTCGGGCCTCGCCAATTCAAGTAAATGAAAATCTTTTTCGATGTATTGTAAGAGATCG
Organism: Lacibacter sp. H407; assembly: GCF_037892605.1. Taxonomy (NCBI): domain Bacteria; kingdom Pseudomonadati; phylum Bacteroidota; class Chitinophagia; order Chitinophagales; family Chitinophagaceae; genus Lacibacter; species Lacibacter koreensis. The sequence goes on from NZ_JBBKTU010000001.1 coordinate 3,995,621, forward strand.
TTGACTGTTGGTGCAACATCAGAGACTACATCGTGTGCAATTGTACGAACCACCACCCGACTGTCAACCACAAGCGTTTTATGTGCTTCCATTAAACTGAAATCGGCACAGCGGTTACCCCAATGATCTAAAAAGAAAAACATTTCAGGATCGGATGTGATGTTTACGTCGTGTTGTAATATTTCCTGCTGATCAGAAGCAACCGGATAAATACGTAACTGGTTCACACTTTCCTTTACAGGCCTGTTGTAAGTATATTTTGTAACGTGATGTATCTGAAAAACCGGCATCCTTGAATTTAAGCGTACGAGAAAAATTGTTGTCCCAATACATGTGAAAATTTCAACAGGTCCGTTTTGGTATCCTGCAAAAAGCGTTGCAATGTAATTTGTTTGATGGAGCTTTCATCAGCAAATTTTACACGGCTGTAAATACGGCCAAATTCACGGTACATCATTTCCATTTCAGGCGGTTCGTTTTCTTCCAACACTTCTTTCAGATATTTTTCCAAACGTGAAAGTGAATAAATGACCGAGCGAGGAAATTGCTGGTTAAACACAGCCTGGTTGAGCACATTACCATTGATGGCATTGCTTTGGTAATGTTTGAGATGAAGTTCATAACCTGACAATGATAATAACAGGTTGCGCCAGTAAAAAATATCTTTATGTTCATCGAGTTCAAAATCTACCAACTCAAAATGTTTGTACGTAACATCAGCAGTCAATACAGCCCGTTCAATAAAACGTCCAAGACTCATAAAGTTCCAACCCATTCCACGTGGCATGGTGGTATCGGTTACCCCAACATAGGTCAAACAAAGTTTCAACAACCGATCAATGGTTGGTAATGCTTCTGCTCCCGCCAGTTTTTTTTCTAACCCCGATTGATTAACTGTATGATACAGCAGGTTTACTTCTTCCCACACTTCTTTGGTGATATGATCCTGCATGCCTCTTGCATTCTCCCTTGCTTTGTTAATAATGTTACGCAGCGAATTTGGATTTGATTGCCTGAGAATTATGTATTGCAATGTACCCGCAGATGAATGTTCCAGTTCTTTTATTTCATCATTACTTAGATGACTGAATGTTTCCAATACCGGCCGCCATGAATACATGTCGTACGATCCTTTGTCGAGCGACAACACATAATTGGTAAGCAATACACGCAACAACCCTTCTGCCCGTTCCATATAACGGTTCATCCAGAACATTGAATCGGCAACACGAGATAGCATAAATATTAGAGGCCCCCTTCCGACTTCCCCCAATGGGTGAAGCCATCATAGCACAGCCCAGGCTTTTTTAAGTTAATAATTTTTTGTTTCAGTTTTCATTACAATCAATTCGGCGAATGTTCAAGCTGCTCGTACTTCCTACTTCTCACTTTCAATTTCCCACTTTCTCTTAATCCACCACCCACGTATCCTTACTCCCTCCACCCTGTGATGAGTTTACAACCAATGAACCTTCTTTCAACGCAACACGTGTTAAACCACCGGGAACAATTTTTACTCCATCAGGTCCACATAATGCATACGGACGAAGATCAACATGGCGAGCACGTAACTGTCCATCAATAAAACAAGGAACCGTTGACAGTTGAATAATTGGTTGTGCAATAAATTCACGTGGACTTTTTTCAATTGCAGTTTTAAATAAACGCATCTCCTCCTCAGTTGCTTTGTTGCCCATCAGCATTCCGTAACCACCACTTTGATTGGTACGTTTCACCACCATCTTATGCATATTATCAAACACGTACATACGCTCATCTTCATTACTCATCTGATAGGTTGGAACGTTTGGCAAAATGGGATCTTCATTCAAATAATATTTTATCATGGCTGGTACATATGCATACACGGCTTTATCATCGGCCACTCCATTGCCCACCGCATTTGCCAATGCAACGGTACCTTTACGATACGCACCCATAATGCCGGGAACACCTAACATACTGTCGGGTTTGAACAATAACGGATCCATATACTCATCATCAATCCGGCGATAGATCACATCTACCTGCTGCAAACCGCCGGTTGTTTTCATATACACTTTATGGTTATCGATCACAAGATCTCTCCCTTCCACCAATTGAATACCCATTTGGCGTGCAAGAAATGTATGCTCGTAGTAAGCAGAATTATAAATCCCCGGTGTTAATAATACAACTGTTGGATTGGAGACAGGTCGGGGTGATAACGCCATTAAATTATTATGCAATAACAACGGATAATTATTCACCATCCGGACTTTGGCATTTGAGAGCAGATCGGGAAACAATCGCTTGGTTACTTCCCTGTTCTCCAACATATAGGATACACCCGATGGTGTACGCAGATTATCTTCCAGGATATAAAATGTACCATCTTCACCACGAATGAGATCAATGCCGGAAATGTGCACATAAATATCATGCGGCACTTTAATACCCGATACTTCACGCATGTAATGCTGGCAGGAAGCAATCAGCTCACCGGGAATAATTCCATCTTTGATGATCTGCTGATCATGATAAATATCTTTCAGGAAAAGATTCAATGCTTTTAAGCGTTGCGTAATGCCGCTTTCTACATGTGCCCATTCTGCTGCTGTGATGATGCGGGGAAGAATGTCGAATGGAAAGATGCGTTCAATCCCGGCATCATCACTATATACCGTGAAAGTGATGCCTTGGTTCATGAAGAGTTCACCCGCCAGTTTGTGTTTAAGATGCAGATCATCAACGCTGTGCTCCCGTATTGTATCAACCAGCTTTTGATAAGGCAGCCGGATGTTGCCGCCTTGCTGCATTTCGTCAAATAATGCAGGGCCGGTCTGATAGTGCTGTATCAGTAGTTCGCTGTCCATCATGATTTTGAGTGTTAATAAAGCAAAAAGAGTTGCATACGTACAGTTTGATGTACGGCAGGCAACTCTTTGCTCAATTTAGGGAAAACAGCTTAGTTGATAAAATAAATTATACAGCTTTCAATAAATAATCTCTCAATGCTTCAAATGAAACATCCATTACAGTTGAATTTTTCGGCAGATCAATAATTTCTTTTACTGCATCCGGCAACGGGATGGTTTGATTCAACACAGGTTCCACCACATCATAAAATTTAACGGGATGAGCTGTTTCCAAGAAGATGCCTTTTAATGTCGAGTCACCAGCATTGTTTAAATATCGTTCCAATGCCAAGTAACCAACAGCACCGTGCGGATCGAGTGTATAACCTAATTCATCATACACACGTTTCATCGTTTGTTTTGTCTCCTCATCGGTAATACTTACGCTGCTGAATTTTTCTTTCAACTGCGGAAACTGTTGATGAAACAATTCAAGAATGCGAACAAAGTTGCTGGGATTACCAACATCCATCGCATTGCTGATGGTTGCAACGGCAGGCTTGGGTTGGTATTGCTGTGAATGCATAAAGTTGGGAACAATATCATTTGCATTACATGCTGCAAGAAAATGTTTCACCGGCAAACCACTCATGTGTGCTAAAATACCGGCACAGATATTTCCGAAGTTGCCGCTGGGCACTGCAATAACAGGAGGCTGGCCACCATCCCCTAAAGGGGAACTGATCCATTGCTTGTACGCAAAGAAATAATAGAACTGTTGCGGCAACCATCTTGCAACATTGATTGAATTAGCTGATGTAAGAAATAACTGCTTGTTGAGTTCTGCATCGGTAAACGCCTGCTTCACCAATTGCTGACAATCATCAAAAGTTCCGTTTACCTCCAATGCATGAATATTGTTGCCCAGTGTAGTTAATTGTTTTTCCTGCACACTGCTTACTTTACCGCTTGGGTAAAGAATCACCACCTCCACTCCTTCTACATTGTAAAAACCATTGGCAACTGCGCCACCGGTATCGCCGCTTGTAGCAACAAGTACCGTTACTTTTTTATCAGCACCTTTTACAAACTGACCAAGACAACGACTCATGAACCGTGCACCAACATCTTTGAAGGCGAGTGTTGGTCCATGAAATAATTCAAGTGATGCAATGTTTTCACTCACTTGTACTAATGGGATTGGAAAGTTGACTGTCTCTGACACAATGCGATACAATTCATCTTCTGCAATTTCATTACCGACATACGGTTCGATCACACGAAATGCAATTTCTTCGTTGCTGATGTTTTCGATATTGCGGATAAGATCTTTATCAACCTGGGGAATGCTCTCCGGAAAATACAATCCTTTGTCAGGGGCTTGTCCCAGAATGGTTGCTTCCTTGAATGAAACGATGGGTGATTGTTTGTTTAAACTATAGTAATTCAAGTTGTTTTGTTTTAATGATTAAGATATGTACATCATGTCGAGGAACGAGACATCTCTATAGTTGGAGACAGTTTTATTTTTAGAGACCTCTCCTTCGTCGAGGTGACGTGCCACCTCCTACGCTTTTATTTCTTTCACGCCTTCCTGTGCAATGGACGTTACATACGTTTTATATTCTATTCCCAAACGATGAAATACTTCCTGCATGATCGTTTCAACATTTTTTGCGGTTGTTTCTTCTTTACTCAACATAAAGATCGAGGGGCCACTACCAGAAATACCGCCACCTAATGCACCGGCCTCTTTACTTCTGGTTTTAATTTCATCAAAGCCGGGAATTAAAATACTGCGTACCGGTTCAATGATCACATCTTCCAGGCTTCTGCCGATCAGATCTGTATCGCCTTTTTCAAAACCTGCAACAAGACCTGCAATGTTGCCCCATTGTTTGATCGCATCTTTCAACAATACTTCTTTGCGAAGGATCTGTCGTGCATCACTCGTCTTAACTTCAATTTGCGGATGTACCACCGTTACAAATAACGGAGGCGACTTGAGTTGTATAATATCCAATGGATGAATGGAACGGATCAACGCAACACCACCGGTAATACAGGGCGTAATATTATCCGCATGCTTTACACCACTGGCAAGCTTTTCGCCATGCATGGCAAACTGCACCAACTCGTCGGTTGAAAAAATATTCTTCAGCAATTTGTTGGCAGCAACAGCAGCACCGGCAGCACTCGCCGCACTCGAACCTAACCCACTGCCGGGTTTGATCTGCTTTTCAATTTCTACTTCAAAGCCAAATGCATTTCCCATTTTTTCCATGATCTCCAGCAGTACAACACCAGCAACATTCTTTGTTGCTTCTGTTGGAAGATCGTATGCATCTTTATTGGTAATGTACACCTTTGGTTCATCGATCAACTTCAGCTTCATGATATCAAATGGTTCCTGCAAGGCCATACCAAGAATGTCAAATCCACAAACGAGGTTAGCGACAGTAGCGGGACATTTTACAACAACTTCTTTCATACAATTATTTTTGAGCAGCTCTTAAAATATCTGCAAATACACCACTGGCAGTTACTTCTGCACCGGCACCGGCACCTTTTACCACCATCGGTTGCTCTTTGTAACGATCGGTGTAGAAGAGCACCACATTATCTTTTCCGTACAAATGATAGAGATCATGTTGCGGCGGTATATGCTGCAATCCAACGCTTGCTTTTCCTTCATTAAAGCTCGCAACAAATTTCAGTTTACAATCTTCTGCATGTGCTTTTTCGAAGATGGCTTTGAAATGTGCTTCTTCTTTTTTCATGGCCTCATAAAAATCATCCACACTTCCCTTCATACAACTATCGGGCAAAAATCCATTACATGCAATTTCTTCCATTTCCATTTGCACACCTGCTTCACGGGCAAGAATGAGAATTTTCCGCATCACATCAGTACCACTTAAATCCAAACGTGGATCTGGTTCTGTGTACCCTTCATCCTGTGCCTGCTTCACCACATCTGCAAATGGTTTTGTACCATCATAATGATTGAATACAAAATTGAGTGTTCCGCTTAACACCGCTTCCATACGATGTACCCGATCGCCGCTACGCATCAGATCATTTAACGAACCAATGATGGGCAATCCCGCTCCTACATTTGTTTCAAATAAGAAAGGCGCATTGTATTCTGAAGATAAATGTTTGAGTTTTTTATAATTGCTGAGCTTTGATGATGCAGCTACTTTGTTGCAGGCAACTACAGCGATACTTTTTTCAAGTAATGATGCATACACATCTGCAATAGCAGCGTTGGCCGTTACATCCACAAAAACGGAATTACGCAAATTCTTTTGTGTGATGGCTTGCACAAACTGCGACAGATCGGCGGCTTCACCTTGTTGTAAAAGATCTTCCCAGTTATCGAGGTTCACAGCATTATCGTTGACAAGCATTTTGCGACTGTTGCTCAACCCTGCGATATTGATCTGCAAACGCAGATGCTGCTCAAGAAACACAGCCTGCTGTTTGATTTGTGCCAGCAATTTTTTACCAACGTTTCCTGTACCAACCACATATAAATGGATCTGCTTTTTGGTTGTTTCAAAAAACTCTTCGTGCAAAACGTTTACTGCTTTGCGCACATCAGCCGTTGCAACAACAGCAGAAATATTCCGTTCAGTTGAACCTTGTGCAATTGCACGGATGTTGACACCATTGCGACCTAGTGCCGCAAACATTCGTCCACTGATACCGGTGTGATGACGCATTTGATCACCTACCAATGCAACGATCGAGAGATCTTTTTCAATCTGCAGCGGATCTACTTTCTGCGTTGCTATTTCGTATTCAAATGTTTTATCAACGGCTTCTTTTGCTCTTGCAGCAGATGCTACATCCACACCCACACAAATTGAATGTTCACTTGAACCTTGTGTAATCAGGATCACGTTGATCTGTGCATTGGCCAACGCAGCAAACAAACGGCTACTGAAACCGGGAATACCGATCATACCACTTCCTTCCAAACTCAGCAATGCCAATGAATTGATACTGGAAATGCCCGTAATAATATTTGTCGAGTCAGGTTTGTTTTCAATCACCGTTCCATGATCAGCAGCAGCAAATGTATTCTTGATCCATACCGGAATATTCTTCACCAACACCGGTTGTATGGTTGGCGGATAGATCACCTTGGCACCAAAGTGCGAAAGCTCCATTGCTTCCTGGTATGAAATGGATGGAATGATCCGTGCATTGGGAACCCAACGTGGATCGGCCGTCATCATTCCACTTACATCGGTCCATATTTCCAATGCTTTTGCATGTACGGCAGCAGCAAGAATAGATGCCGTATAATCAGAACCACCACGGCCCAATGTTGTAGTGATATTGTTTGCATCGCTGGCAATAAAACCGGGAACAACGATCAGTTTACCGGATGTCTTTTTTATATAATCGCTCACTTGTTGATTAGTAACTGTAAAATCAACAGCCGCATTGCTGTAATTGGAATTGGTGCGGATGAGTTCACGTGCATCTTTCCATTCAGCCGGAGTTCCGTTGCTGTTAAAAGCTGCATGAATAATAGCTGAGGACAACAACTCACCATAACTCACCAGTTTATCTTTGGTACGTAACGATGATTCGCCCAACAGAAAAATACCATTGCAGATATCTTCCATTTCGTTACAGAATTTCTTTACCATACTCAACACTGCACTCTGTTGCTGTACAGGAATCAATGCTTTTACTGTATCAAGATGCCTTGTCTCCAGTTGCTTTAAAATGTCTTTGTACGTTTCGTCTGTAGCAGACGCTTTTGTGCCGCAGCTCAACAACAGATCGGTGGTGCCGCTCATGGCACTTACCACAACCATTACGGGGCTCTCGTTCAATTTATTCTTTACTATATCAGCAACCTGTTTGATTGCTTCTGCACTTCCCATTGAAGTGCCACCAAATTTTAAAACCAGCATATAAGATTAACGTTAAATGATCAGAAGATTTTTCCTGTTCTGCAGCAATGATTGCCCGTGGGTTGATATGGTAATGTACAATCCGCTTAGCGGATCGTAGTTGTAATAATAGTTGTGCCGTTAGCAGAGGATGCCAACGTGTTGAATGTAATATGTGCAACTATCTTATTCATGTGGCCACAAGATAAACACGATGAATCATGCAACAAGCGTTAGTCTTAAAATATTTTAGAAAATTAGTCTATTTGAAAAGTATAGTGATAAGGATTGAATAAACGCTTGGTCACTTTTACATGATTCTTAATTTGCTCTGTTGACAAATTTTGAGAACTTCCATCAGTTAAAATGAAAATCCCATTAAATGAGTTTGGCGTTAAGAATTGGCCAACCAATGTAGTTGTATTGGCTGGTATTACAACAGACAAAGTACTATCATCAATAATTTGGTAAGTTAGAGTATCCGATAGCTCTAAAGCTGTTTGACCAGATGCAAAAGGCAATATATCTACAGAAGACGTCAGTTCTTTTACAGCCCCATTAAACTTCAAAAAGAGTTTGACCGGTTCCGCTTTCATATTTACAATATAAAACTCAGATAGAATTGTACATCTCATCAAGCCAAAACAAATGACTAAAAAGATAAAGACTCTCCTAATAAAATTCATTTGGTAATGTGTTTGAAATTTCGAGATACGCACAAAAAGAGCGGCTTTTCAACCGCTCTTTTTTACTTTTTAACTGGTTATCTATTGTACAATGAATTTCGATGTATAAACTGTTTTCTCATCCTGGTTCAACACCTTCACTAAATACAATCCTTTCGTGATGGTTTGTTTTAACTCCACTCCTTCGTATTGACCGGGTCCGCTAACGTTGACTGTTTTATTGAACATTACCTTCCCGGAAAGATCGAGTACCTGAATGGTATGAATGCCTGTACCCGTTTCTTCAAAGTTCAATTGAAACCGATGTTCGGTTACCGGGTTTGGAAACATCGCAATTTTTTGATTCTCCAATGCGAATGGTGAACGGGCTACTATGTATTGTCCTTTGTTAATGGCGGGTCGTGTTGCAAGGTTTCCACTGGCAAGATCGGAAGCGTTAATACGTTTTGTATCTTCTTTATAAGCAGGTTGAGCAGTGAGTGTTTCAAGATCAAGATGATAATAAAGTTGGTTGCCAAAACTGCAACTCATCAACACCCGTCCTTCCTGATCAACTGCTGCACCATTTACATTGAAACTTTCAGGCAATCCTTTAATGATACCCATGTAAGTTGTCATTCTGCTTGAAGGATCAATGCTGAATACATATTTGCGATGCGTGATCAAATACAATAATCCATCTGTACCTGCCACCATATCGCCACCCCAACTGCTGCATTGACTGTGTACAGAAACCTGTCCATTACTTGCTACATCAACGAGATTTCCAAGATCAACTAGCACTGGTGTTTTACCTGTACTGAAACGGAATAAATGATTCCCGTCGTTTGTTGCAGCATATCCATTACCATCGGCACCAATCACCATGCGGGTAATATGATTTGCAGCATCCTCCATATTCAATTGACTGAGCAATGGCGATGTAAGTGTAAAGAATTTAGGAGACGAAGGCTGACGCATATCGGCCCAACGTAATTCAGGAATACGTAACGGAACATAAAAGAAACGTTGCTTGGCCTCATCAAATGCCGCAGCAGCAACAGTTGTTGCAGTAGGTCCAATTGGTTTTCCGTTGACTGTTCTGCTGATAGCTGTATTACTAACGGCGTCTATTACACTAAGTTTTTGTTTGGATGCATCAAATACCGTTTGCACTACCACTCCTTGTTTGCTGTTGAGCAACTGGATGTTCTCCCAATTGGCTTGCTGGTTGGGAGCACTGATGGCATAAATGAATGATGAACGTTGCGCAACTAAAGTGGACGTAACAAAAAACAGAAAAACAGGTAGTAGAATTTTCTTTTTCATAATCAGCGTTTTAATTGGAAGGTTGAAATGCAAACTAAAAGTTACACTCATTTCACCACAATTCAAAGCGGCTGCTGTTACTATTTGATGAACGAATTGGGAACGATTCGGTTATTTACCAATAGCGTTGAGTGCTTTTTTTACAGTACCATGGGTAAGCAACAGATCCTTGGATGCTTCATAATCAGAAAGGCCGCTGCGGAGCATGAGCATTTTCACGCCACGGTCAACTAATTTTTCGTTGCTGAGCTGCATATTTACCATGCGGTTGTCCTCTACCCGGCCCAATTGGATCATCACCGAAGTGGAGATCATGTTCAACACCAGTTTTTGTGCCGTTCCGCTTTTCATGCGGGTGCTGCCCGTTACAAATTCGGGACCCACCACTACTTCAATCGGGTAATCGGCTGCTTCTGAAACCGGTGAACCGGGGTTACAACTGATGCTGCCGGTAATGATATTCCGTTTCCGGCATTCTTCCAATGCGCCGATCACATAGGGCGTGGTGCCGCTTGCTGCGATACCGATCACCACATCTTTTTCAGAAACCCGGTGAGCTTCCAAATCGGCCCAGCCTTGTTCTTTACTGTCTTCAGCAAATTCAACCGCATTGGTTATTGCCTTCTCGCCACCGGCAATAATGCCGATCACCAATCCATACGGGACGCCATATGTTGGCGGGCATTCGCTGGCATCTACAATTCCAAGTCGACCGCTGGTGCCGGCTCCGATATAAAATAACCGTCCACCCATCAGCATTTTATCGCTGATGGCCGATACCAATGGTTCTATTTGGGGAATGGCTTTTGCAACAGCCGCCGGTACAACACTATCTTCTTTATTTATATTCAGCAGCAGATCTGCCACACTCATGTCTTCGAGATGATGATAATTCGATTCCTGTTCTGTAATTCGTACAAATTGGTCTGACATATTTGCAAAATTAGCTATGATATTCAATTAAACCCTGCATTGGATTTTTTAATATGCGCCCTACCTGCAGTTCGTACGAATGGCACATTGTTTTCAACACATCTCGGAAAGCGTAGGCTACCCCACCTGTAAAATGTATGGGGTACAGCCAGCTTTCCCTGAATTTGTAGAGATGATTAAAGAAAAATTCATTGAACGAATCTTCAATAATATTCTCAACCATATAATGTCCCCGGTTTTCGGCCAGGAATAAGGCAAACGATGCCATGTACCGGTTGGGCAACGGTTTCCGGTACACATGATCAAGTATCTCAACCCTGTTTGTATTGTATTTGCTGGTGAACCTTTCCTGCAGATCCACATCAAACGTGTTGTATAAAAAATGCTGGATCACCTTTCGTCCAAGGTAGGCACCGCTTCCTTCATCACCCAACACATAACCAAGCCCCGGACTGTTTTTTGTAATACGTATCCCGTTGAAGTAACAGGAGTTGGAACCCGTTCCTAAAATACAGGCCACTCCTTTTTCATGACCGCACAGTGCTTTTGCAGCCCCCATCATATCATGATCTACTTTAATTTTTGCGGCTGTAGGAAAAACAAACTTCAATGCTTTTTTTACACTCTTGATATTGTGCTCGCTGCTGCAACCGGTACCATAGAAATAAATTTCATCGATCCGTTCTTTTTTCATCGAAGGTTTCAACTCCTTCATCAGCATGGCCGCTATTTCCTCACTGGTCATCAGGAACGGACTGATGCCTTGCGTGAAGAAGATGGTTCGCTTCTTTCCTTTCATCAAACACCATTCAGCCTTTGTTGCTCCACTGTCTGCTATTAGTTTATTCACACTCATACCGCTATTACTTTTTTCGGGCCTTTGCTGTAAAATATAAAAAATGAAACAAAAGCGTGAAGGCAATATGCTTTATTTTCGTGAAATTCGCCGTTCTTTTTACACGAAAGCGTTTTCATGAATCAAAAGAAAGTACAAGTCTGGTTGCCTGTTCTCCTATCCGTATCACTTATTATCGGAATGTTTTTTGGGTATAAACTCAAAGATAATATGGGTGCCTATGGCCCCTCTTTTTTTGGCAAATCGCAACGCAACCCGGTGCAGGAAATTCTTGAATTGGTAAAACAGAAATATGTTGACACGGTGAACACCGATTCACTTGGTCAGTTTGCCATCCAGGATATGCTCAATCAACTCGACCCCCATTCTATTTATATTCCGCCCGTTGAACTGCAAATGGTGAATGAAGAAATGGCTGGAAATTTTCAGGGTGTAGGAATTGAATTCATGATGCTGAATGATACGTTGCATGTGTTACATGTGTTGCCAAAAGGACCAGCCGATAAAGCAGGTATACAAGTTGGTGATCGATTATTGAGTGCAAACGATTCAATTGTATCCGGTGCAAAACGCAAATACGATGAGGTGCGAAAATTTTTCAGAGGACCAAAAGGAACAGAGGTAGCGGTGAAGTTGATACGCAACGGAAAACCCGGTGAAGTAACCATTCAACGGGGCATCATTCCGATCAAGAGCGTAGATGCAGCTTACATGATCGAGCCAACAATTGCCTACATACGGGTGAATAAATTTTCAAGTACCACCTATGAAGAGTTTATGCAGAATCTTGAACGCCTGCAGAAAGAAGGAATGAAACAACTCATTCTTGATTTACGTGGTAATGGCGGTGGCATGCTGGATGATGCTGTTCAAATGGCCGATGAGTTTTTAGATGGCAATAAAGAAATTGTTTATACCGAAGGAAAATCATACCCCAAACAAAGTTATGCGGCACGCCGTCCGGGTTTGTTTGAAGAAGGAAAACTGATTCTTTTGATCGATGAAGGTTCTGCTTCTGCAAGTGAAGTGTTGGCAGGTGCATTGCAGGATTGGGACCGTGCCACCATTCTGGGACGCCGCTCGTTTGGTAAAGGATTAGTGCAGGAACAATTCAGTTTGAGCGATGGCAGCGCCATCCGTTTAACAGTTTCCCGTTATTTTACACCTATTGGGCGCAGCATTCAAAAGCCCTACAGCCCTGGTGATAAATCGGGTTATCGCTCAGAGGTGAGTACACGTTTAACCAACGGTGAACTATTGCATGGCGATTCAGCGGCACACAATGGCAAGAAATTCAAAACAAAAGGCGGACGAATTGTATACGGTGGTGGCGGCATTTCACCCGATGTATATGTACCGGTTGATACGTTGGATCAATTGCCAAAAAATAGCCGGATGGCAATAAGGGAACGCATCAGCGATGCAGCTTATTTGTATTTCCTTGCAAACAAAACAAGCCTTACAAAACTGAAGGCGCCGGCCGATCTGCAAAATTTTGTTGCGGCTGATCCTGCATCGATCGATACATATCTGAACAAAGCGGCAGAAAAAGACAGTGTTGGTTTTACTTCTCTTACAGCAATGCAACAGGCTACTGTAAAAAAGAATTTCATCAGCTCACTTAGCCGTTACATCTGGCACACAGAAGGATTTATTAAAATGCGAAACCTGTACGATCCGCTTGTTGTAAAAGCATTGCAGGAATTGAAAAAATAAAAAGAAAGCGACCCGCCTCGGCGGGTCGCTTTCTTTTGAGATAAGGTTGTTTGGTAAAACGTTTTATTCTTTATCCAGTACTTCTTTCTTTTCAATGCGGTACGAAAGGATCAAACCAATACCTCCGCAAATCGCCAGCAAAGAGAAATACATCACCGGATTATCATCATCAATTTTCAATACATACGTGTGCATGATATAGGCAAGAAATAACCCTACACCAGCACCTACCAGTAACAATCCCCATTTGAGATTCCGATACGGAGCCGGGCGGTTGGCGAACTCTTTCGGATTCATGCCTTTTTCGATCATCGTCATATTTTCTTTGTTACGTAAGTAGTAAAGACCAAATGCCAATGCCATTGCACCCAGCGGAACCAGTATCGGAATTAAAATTTCAGGACCCATAGTATTTGTTTTTTTGTTTTAAAATGTGTTCAGCATCTATGACTACGTCTTGTTTGCGCCGGTTACAGGAATTGCTGATTTTTTTTAAAAAATTGTACGATCTGAAAATTCTCAGCAACTTTATAGAAACATTGTAACCATCCGCTAACAGGCGGCGTCTAAACCGGTAGATATGCAGGCAGGTCCATCGGATAAAGAGATCATCACACAGGTTTTACAGGGCGACCAACGGTCGTTTGAGGTATTAGTTACCCGTTACCAGTCGTTTGTATTTACCATTGCCCTGCGGTACACTAAGAACCGGGAAGATGCAGAAGAAGTGGCGCAAAATGCATTTGTAAAAGCCTATCGCTGTTTGAATGATTACCGGGGCGATGCAAAATTCAGTACCTGGCTGTTCACCATTGTTACGTCGTTATGCTTAACGTTCTTACGAAAAAAGAAACTGAATGTGCATTCGATCGATCAGGACGGAGTATTTGAATTGGCAGATCATCATGAATCAAGCATGCGGGCTGACAGAGTGGAAGAGAAATCAAAAGTGAAATTGGTAAATGATGCCATTGCGATGTTGCCACCCGATGATGCCAGACTGTTATTGTTATTTTATAAAGCAGAGCAAAGCCTGGAAGAAATTGGTTTGATTTTAGGCATGCAGCCAAACACAGCAAAAGTAAAGCTGCACAGAGCAAGACAAAAGTTGAAAGAGAACATGCAGAAATATTTTGCTATTGAGCTGGAAGACTATATTCAATCTTAAAAAATCGTTTGTATGAATACGCAACAAATGGATGAAACGATCTGGAACTATATTGATGGCACTGCTAAGGCAGAAGAAATTGCATTTGTGGAACAGATGATCGCAACCGATGCAACCTGGCGCAGTAAATACCATGAGTTGAAAGAAGTGAATCAACTGTTGCAAACGGAATTGGAGCTGGAGCAACCTTCACTGCGTTTCAGTAAAAATGTAATGGAGCAATTGCATGGTTTAAAACCTGCACCTGCTACCAATCAATATATCAACAAATCGATCATCCGTGGCATTGCAGTATTCTTCATCGTTAGCATTGTAAGTTTTTTGATCTATGGACTTACACTCATCGATTGGTCTACATCTTCAACAACATCCAATACTTCAAATTATAAATTGCCCGCTGTTGATTATTCAGCGCTGTTCAGCAGCACATGGATCAATGTGATCATGATGATTGCTGTTGTTATGGGTTTAATGTTAATGGATGGTTATCTCCGCCGTAACAGGAAGGCGGCATAAGTTCACTTCGGGGAATCATCGTAACTTCGCCAACTCAAAGCCAAGTTGCGATATGAATATTAAAAACAATATACTTGAAACGATCGGCAACACGCCGATCATTCGTTTAAACAAGATCACTAAAAATTTACCCTGCACTGTTGCTGCCAAAGTAGACTATTTCAACCCCGGCAATTCGATTAAAGATCGTATGGCGTTGAAGATGGTGGAAGTTGCTGAACAGGAAGGCAAATTAAAACCCGGTGGCACCATCATTGAAGGCACCAGTGGTAATACCGGTATGGGATTGGCATTGGCGGCTGTGGTAAAAGGATACAAATGCATTTTTGTTACCACCGATAAACAATCGAAAGAAAAAGCTGACATCTTAAAAGCAGTTGGTGCCGAAGTAATTGTTTGCCCCACTAATGTATTACCGGAAGATCCACGGAGTTATTACAGCGTTGCTGCACGTTTGGCAAAGGAAGTGCCAAATTCATTGCACATGAATCAATATGATAACCTTGCCAACCGGTTAGCACATTATGAAACAACCGGTCCTGAAATTTGGGAACAAACCGATGGAAAGATCACACACTTAGTTTGTACAGCGGGTACGGGTGGAACCATTACCGGTGCAGCAAAATTTTTAAAAGAAAAAAATCCCAACATTCAGATATGGGCCATTGATGTGTACGGCTCTTTATTGACTAAGTATTTCCGTACCGGCGAAATTGATATGGGCGAAGTACATCCTTATATCAGTGAAGGATTTGGTGAAGACTTTGTGCCGAAGAATTATGATATGAGTGTGATCGATCATTTTGAACAGGTAACAGATAAAGACGGAGCAGTAATGGCCCGACGTCTTGCAAAAGAAGAAGGCATGTTCTGCGGTTACAGTGCCGGCAGTTGTTTGCAGGGATTGATGCAGCTAAAAGACCGTTTGAAAAAAGATGATCTGGTGGTTTGTATTTTTCATGATCACGGCAGCCGCTATGTTGGAAAAGTGTACAACGATCAATGGATGATGGAGCGTGGTTTTCTCGATGTAAAAACATTCAAGGATCTTGTTTCATCACGTGCACACAACCGCCTGATCAGTATTGAACCAACACATACCGTAGCAGAAGCGGTAGAACTGATGAAAAAATATGATATTGAGCAAATACCGGTTATTAATGGAAGCGGTCAGATCGGCTCGATTTCTGAAAACGGATTGTTTGATAAAGTCTTCACCAACCCGGAAATTAAACATGCAAGCGTGGAAGCAGTTATGGAAGCTCCCTTACCAATTGTATCGTTCGACACACCTATTGAACGTTTAAGCACATTGATCACAAAAGAAAACGGTGCTGTTTTAAGCAAAGACGAAGCAGGGAATTTTCACATTGTTACCAAGTACGATATTATTCAATCGCTTGCGAAATAGATTGCATCAATTGATACAAATACGAACGCCGCTTTCCAGCGGCGTTCGTGTTTGTATTCGTTAGAATGAATTATTTAAACCCGACCCATTTGCGTTTCTGTTTATCAAACACCCAATAAATACTGTTTGAAAACGAGAAATTAAAATAAGTTTCAATTTCAAAATCGATTGGAAGCTTTATTACCTGGCTCATGTAACCGGTTTTACTGTCGTACAGTTCTACTTGCTTTTTCGCAATATTCAGCAATCCGATCTCTGCGTTTTTAATACCGGTATAAATCAATGAACGGGTGTTGTAGGTTTGTTCAAAATCGGCTTGGCTGAAGATTGCTATATCGCCGGCATTCATTGCTCCAAAATGAATTTGAATGCTCTTTCGTTTATCGGTGCCATCGGTGCTGTAACAAACAACATTTAGTCCGTCTAAAAAAAGCACTTCGTTGGCATCAGTATTCAGTACACCTGCACTATTATCATCGGGTTGACTGGACCCTTCTTTTTTGATATTTATTTTTTCGGGAATTCCCTTTTTATCCAGATCATAAGCAAACCAACCAAAATCTTTGTATCCGTTTCCTTCCAGTTGTTTTGTTTTCGGATTATACCAAAGTCCACGCACATCGATCAACGTTGCTTGCTCATCACCCGATACAACATCTCCGTCTTCATTAAAGATCACCAACGGAAAATTCATATTTCCCGCTTGCGCCGCATAATATAATTTCTCTTTTGGATGATACGTCACCGCTGCTCCATTGGCACCACCTTCAGGAATTTTCATCTCCATTACTTTTTCAGCAGAAATGATCTTCAGTTCTTTATTACCGCCATTGTTTTTCTTTTCGTTGTTATCGCCACCAACATCACCAATAATACCTGCTACGGCTGCCGGCTTTTTCTTTTGTGCTGCAGTTTCAGCAGATAAGCCAAGTAAAATGAGAAGTAAAAAAGGGAGGACTGATTTTTTCATGCAAGTTATTTATAGATGCGAGTTACAACTTTTTTTCACATTTTTCAATACCCGCCACTGGGTACAAAAAAGCTTCCTTCCGGAAGCAAAATCTTACCGAATTGATTTGATTTTTACACGGCAAAACTGGTGCCACAACCACAGGTTTTACTGGCATTCGGATTACTGAATGTAAAGCCACGATTGCTCAATCCATTATCCCAATCGATCTGCATACCATACAGATACATTCCTTGTCCTTTATCCATGATGCAGGGAATACCATCAATATCAAACAATTCATCACTGTCTTCTTTTGTATCAAAATCCAACACATAACTTAA
The DNA here is from genome assembly GCF_037892605.1 of Lacibacter sp. H407. Taxonomy (NCBI): domain Bacteria; kingdom Pseudomonadati; phylum Bacteroidota; class Chitinophagia; order Chitinophagales; family Chitinophagaceae; genus Lacibacter; species Lacibacter koreensis. The sequence continues at coordinate 4,013,261 of NZ_JBBKTU010000001.1, forward strand.
ACCGGAACAGCCTCCACCTTTTGCACCCACACGTAGAAACTTACCGGGCGCCTGCTCTGCATGCAAACGCTGCAGCTCTGCAATTGCTGTTGCCGTAAAACTCACCGGTGTACTATTCATTGTTTCCATATCATTCTTATTTGCTGCAAATTTACGCCGGAATGAGCATTCCTGCACAATCCTTGTTTTCAACAGCAAAAACCTATTTTTGCTGCAACTCAATCATTTATGGATACCATCTACTATTATTTATTTGGAGGCGCTATTGTTGTTTTTGTAGCATTGGCACTTTATCTGCGTGCAAAAGGGAAAAAAGAATTAATGGAAGAACAACGGCAGTTGGCATTACAACAACAGGCCCTGCAACAACAGCAGGTAAATGCTCCGGCACCACAACGAAAAGCAACCGTATCAAGTAATCCTGAAATGCTTCGGTTACAATTACAGGCGTATGAACGCATTACTATTCTTTGCGAACGCATTGGATTGAACAATTTGTTAGGGCGTTTACCTGTTGTACAACTTTCTGCGCCTGAGCTGCAGAACCTGATGGTGCAAAGCATTAAAACAGAATTTGAATATAACATCAGCCAGCAATTATATGTATCGGCTCCGGCATGGGATGGTGTTAAAAATCTGAAAGAGCAAAACATTTTTATTGTGAATGAACTGGCTTCAACCCTTCCACAGGGAGCAACCGGTGTTGATCTCAGTAAAAAAATTGTTGAGCTGTTATCGCATGATGAACATGTATCGTTACAAAATATTGTAGCAACACTCATCAACAACGAAGCCAAACAACTGATGGGGTAACCATCGCTAACGAACGAACTTGCTTTATGGATGAAAAAAAGATAACTACTGATTCCGGTATTGAGGTGAAACCACTTTATACCGGACAAGGTGAACAGGAACTACCGGGCCAGTTTCCCTTTACACGTGGCGTACAGCCCGATATGTACAGAGGTAAACTGTGGACCATGCGCCAGTATGCAGGTTTTTCCACTGCTGAAGAAAGCAACAAACGCTATCATTATTTATTATCGCAAGGCGTAAGTGGTTTAAGTGTAGCGTTTGATCTGCCTACACAAATTGGTTACGATAGCGATCATGCATTGGCGGAGGGTGAAGTTGGAAAAGTGGGTGTAGCCATTGACAGTATTGCAGATATTCAAACTTTGTTTGATGGCATTAAGCTGGAAGATGTTTCCACTTCAATGACGATCAACGCCACCGGTTTTATTCTCCTCTCCTTTTATGTTGCATTGGCAAAGCAACAAGGTGCTGATCTGAAAAAAATTACAGGCACTATACAGAATGATATTTTAAAAGAATACGCTGCAAGGGGAACATACATTTATCCTCCCAAACCAAGCATGCGCATCATCACTGATATTTTTGAATGGTGCAGTCATGAATTACCAAAGTGGAATACCATTTCTATCAGCGGTTATCATATCCGAGAAGCGGGCAGCACAGCAGTGCAGGAAATTGCTTTTACATTGGCTAACGGTAAGGCGTACGTGAAGGCAGCACTGGAAAAAGGATTAGACATTAATGTATTTGGCAAACGTCTCTCCTTCTTCTTTAATGCGCATAACAATTTGTTTGAAGAAGCAGCAAAATTTCGTGCCGCCCGTCGCATGTGGGCGCACATGATGAAAGAACTTGGTGCAACTGATCCTAAAGCCATGATGTTGCGTTTTCATACACAAACTGGTGGCAGCACGTTAACAGCACAGCAACCACTCAATAATATTTCAAGAGTAACCATTCAAACATTAGCTGCAGTGTTGGGCGGCACGCAATCATTACATACCAATGGATATGATGAAGCGTTGAGTCTGCCTACGGAAGAAGCTGCACGTATTGCATTGCGTACACAGCAGGTGGTTGCATTTGAAAGCGGCGCTCCTGATACGGTTGATCCATTAGCAGGCAGTTATTATGTAGAAGCACTCACAAATGAAATTGAAAGAATGGCATGGGAACTCATTGCAAAAATTGATGTGATGGGTGGCAGTGTTTCAGCTATTGAAGAAGGTTTTATACAGGATGAAATTGCACGCAGTGCATACGAATACCAACGTAATATTGAAAACGGTTCGAAAATCATTGTGGGTGTAAATAAATTCGAAGTAAATGAACCCAATACAACACCTGTTTTCAGAATTGACGACAGTATCCGGGCCATACAAACTGCAAAGCTCAACCAATTAAAAAACAACCGTGATCCCGGCAAAGTGGATCAATGTCTGCAGGAGATCAACGACCGGGCCGGCAGCGGAGAAAACTTGATGCCAGCCGTTATTACAGCTGTTGAAAACAAATGTACTCTGGGTGAAATAGCTGATGAATTGAGAGCTGTGTACGGAGAGTATAAATAACCAACTTATCACAATCAGCCCTTCAGCTAATACAGGTTAGCCCGGCAATTTGTATATTCATTCATCTTTATTAAAATTTCAACTATGGCATCGAACGATACATCAGCTTCTCCGGTAATGAATGAACATATTGCGGCTTTCCTGAAAGAGCAATCGGTTATTTCCATTGCAACTTCTGTAAATGAGGAACCTTATTGTGCCTCTTGCTATTATGCATTTGAGCCAACTGCAAATCTGCTCGTGTTTAAATCGGATGCGGACACGAGACATATTGAAGATGCGTTAAAAAACAACCGTGTAGCCGGCACTATTCTTCCTGATAAAATCACAAAAGCCAAAGTGAAGGGCGTACAGTTTAGTGGAAACTTTTTAAAAGCTGAAGGGCCGATCGGTAAGAAAGCAAAGGAAACCTATCTCAAAAAATTCCCGGTTGCCGGTATCTTCCGTGGCGATATTTGGATGATTGAAATAACACGTGTAAAGTTTACAGATAACACATTGGTGTTTGGAAAAAAGTTGTTGTGGGAACGATAATTTTTTCAATATGATTCAGCGGATAACAGTTTTGTTATCCGCTTTTTATTTTTATACCTTTCCATAAATGAACCGTTTTATGCTTTTCAAAAAATTGCTGTTTATTCTTCTTATCCTTACTTCTGTCAGCACTTCTTTTTCACAACAACCACCTGCCTTCATTACCGATAGCCTTGAAAGCTATATTGAACGTGGCATGAAAGACTGGAATATCCCGGGGCTTGCCATCACCATTGTAAAAGATGGAAAAATCATTTTCATTAAAGGCTATGGCGTAAAAGAAGTGGGCAAACCTGAAAAAGTTGATGCCAATACATTATTCATCATTGCATCAAATTCAAAACTGTTTACAGGCACAAGTCTTGCATTGGCCGAGCACGAAAAGAAATTATCATTGGATGATAAAGTAACAACACATATCCCGTGGTTCAGGTTATACGATTCAACCTCAACTAAACTGGCAACGGTAAAAGACATGTTGTGTCATCGTTTAGGTACCAAAACATTTCAGGGTGATTTCACATTCTGGAACAGTAACCTACCAAAGGATTCTATCATCTGGAAAATGCGTTTACTGAAACCGGAAGGAGAATTTCGTCAGAACTATGGCTACTGTAATGCAGGTTTTTTGGTGGCAGGTGAAATTCTGCAAAAGACAACCGGAATTAAATGGGAACAATATGTAAGCGATCGTATGTTGAATCCTATTGGCATGACGAATACTTATATGAATACTGCAGGTATGGCTAACCGTAAGAATGTAGCTGTTCCCTACTCCAATTCATTCGGACCGTTAAGCAAACTTCCTTATGACGAAATTGATAATCTTGGTCCGGCAACCAGCATGGTGAGTTGTGTGAATGACCTGAGCAAATGGTTGATGTTTCAATTGGACAGCGGCAAGATCAACGGACAAGCAGTAATTCCATGGCAAGTGTTGCAAAAAACAAGAGATGGAAATATTTTAACCGGCACACGTAAATCGGCTTACTACCCTACCCATTTCCGTGCGTATGGTTTAGGTGAATACATGACGGATTATAATGGCAAGCAAGTGTATTGGCATACAGGTGGTGCGTTTGGTTTTGTTACCAATGTATGTTTTATACCTGAAGAAAAACTCGGCATCAGTATTTTGACCAACAACGATAACCAGAATTTCTTTGAAGCATTACGTTACCAGATCATGGATGCCTACCTAGGTGTTCCATATGTTGACAGAAGTAAATTCTTACTACAGTTTCAACAGCAGGATCAGGTGTTGAACGATTCAAAAATGAAAGGCTGGGAAGAACGTGCTAAGAAAAAACCTTCGCTGCCTGTAAGTGCAGATGCATTTGTTGGGTCGTATTACAATCACGTGTATGGCAACATGCAGATCGTTAAAGAGAATAATGAGTTAACAGTGTTATTGAGTCATCACCCAAAACTGAAAGGCAAACTTGAATACATTGACAATAAAAATTTCTTACTTACATGGAACCATCCATCCTACGGAAAGTTTGCAGTGCCATTTGAGATCAAGAACAATAAAGTAAGTGCCATTGAAATCAAAGCTTCTGACTTTGTGGAGTATGATGGCTATGTGTTTCTTAAAAAATAATGTTCAATTCCAACTAAACAATAAAGCATGATGAGAAAACTATTTTCCTTTATCGTTTTGTGCATTGCTGTTTCATCAGCATCGGCACAAAACATTCAACAACTGATCGATCAGAAAGCAAAAGCATTATTACCAAAAGTAATTGAGTGGCGCAGGCATCTACATCAAAACCCAGAACTCGGCAACCGTGAGTTTAAAACGATGGAGTACATCGCCAATCATTTAAGAAGTCTTGGATTGGAAGTTAAAACAGGTGTTGCTAAAACCGGTGTGGTTGCTATACTGAAAGGTGGAAAACCTGGTCCTGTGGTTGCGTTGCGTGCAGATATTGATGGACTGCCAATCAAAGAACGTGTTGATGTTCCTTACAAATCAACTGTGATGGCTGATTACCTTGGTCAACAAGTTCCCGTAATGCATGCCTGCGGACATGATACGCATGTTGCCATTTTAATGGGTACTGCTGAAGTGTTATCGGCTATGAAAAAAGATGTAACAGGTACTGTGAAATTTATTTTCCAACCGGCAGAAGAAGGTCCTCCCGGCGATGAAGAAGGCGGCGCTGCCTTGATGGTAAAAGAAGGTGTAATGGAAAACCCGAAAGTAGATGCGATTTTTGGTTTGCACATTTCAGCTGACACAGAAATTGGAAAAATTACATATAAGAGCGGTGCATTTATGGCCAGCAGCGATTGGTTTACGATTAAAGTAAAAGGGAAAGGAGCACATGGTTCTGCTCCATGGACCGGTATTGATCCCATCATGATCTCCGCACAAATTATTAATGGTTTGCAAACCATCGTAAGCCGTAGTTCCGACTTAACAAAAGCGCCCGTTGTAATTACAGTAGGTAAATTCAATGGTGGTGTGCGTGAAAATATCATTCCTGAAGAAGTGAGCTTCAGTGGCACGATCCGCACACTCGACAGTAAAATGCAAAAAGAAGTACATGAAAAAATAAAACAAGTAGCACAAACGATTGCCAGTGCTTATGGTGCAACGGCAGAGGTGGTAATCGATACCAAAACATTGGTGACCTATAATACACCTGCACTTGTTACAAATACATTGCCTTCTTTGCAACGGGCAGCAGGCAATGAAAATACAGCAGAAGAAACCTGGACAACAGGAGCTGAAGACTTTTCCTATTTCGGTGAAAAGGCTCCCGCATTTTTCTTTAATCTTGGTGGTATGCCAAAAGGTGCACAACCAACCGGACATCACACACCTGATTTTGTAATTGATGACAGTATGCTTGATGTGGGCGTAAAAGCTTTTTGCAACATTGTATTTGATTATGGGAAGGTGAAGAAGTAAGCTCTGGTCGGCTCGGCCCTTCGGCCGTCAGACCATGATTATCTATATAAAGAAGCCACATCAAAGCGATGTGGCTTCTTTATATAGAAGGGTTCAGGCCGCTCCAGCGTCCCGACCCAAATTAGCGTTTCAAAAATTTATTCTTCAACAACTGTTCCATCACTTCATCTTTTTCACTTCGGCTGATGGGAATACGATGCTCACCAATTCGTATTTCGTTTCCATCAATCGCATCGATCTTAGCCGCATTTACAATAAACGATTTGTGTGTTTTAATAAATTGAACTGCAGGTAAATATTCTTCAACCGATTTCATGGTGAGATAGCTGATGTATTTCTTTTCCTTTGTATAAATACATACATAATTCTGCAGCGCTTCCACATACTGTATATCATTGAAAGCGATGCGTACAAAACGGTTATCGGCCTTGATGTAGAAATCTGTTTGTTGCTCTGTAGTTTCAGCGGCTTTGTTTTGTTGACGCAGTTCGTAATATTCTTTTGCCTTCATCGCTGCTTTCAGAAAACGATCAAATGAAATGGGCTTCACCAAATAATCCAAGGCATTCAGTTCAAACCCATCCAATGCATATTGCGGATATGCCGTTGTAAAAATAACAGGCGGTGCCTGTTGCAATGATTTGAAGAAATCAATGCCGGTGATCTTTGGCATTTGTATATCCAACAGCAACAACTGAACTTCACCTTTGCTGATGAGATCGGCTGCTTTCAACGGATGATCAAAGTCTCCCACAAGTTGGAGAAAATCAACATCAGCCACATACTCTCTTAACCCCTTACGGGCAAGCGGTTCGTCATCTATGATTACAACATTAATCATTACACTTTCAGTTTTAGATGAACAGAATAAATCTCCGCTCCATTTTGGATATTCAGATCATACTTGCCGGGATATAACAATTCCAACCTGCGTTTTACATTCTGCAAGCCAATACCACCGTTTTTCTCTGTACTGATCGCATCTTCTTTTGAATTCTCTACCATAAAATCCATGGTGCCGTTTGCCTTTGAGAGTTTCACTTTTACATAATTCGTTTCATTACTCCGGTGTGAAATATGTTTGAATGCATTTTCAACAAAGGATACCAACAATAAAGGTTCAATTGAAAATCCTTTGACCTCGGGTGTTGCTGAAAAATCAACCTGGTATTGGTCATCCTTCCTTAATTTTTGTAACGCTACATAATCATTTAAAAAATCGATCTCTTTTTCAATGGGTATTTTATCGCCACCTGCTTCATATAACTGGTAACGCAACATATCTGAAAATTTATGCAGCGCTTCTCTCGCCTCTTTATTTTCTTTATCGATCAAAAAATAAACAGCGTTAATTGAATTGAACAGGAAATGCGGATTGATCTGCGATTTCAAAAAACTCAACTCTGCTTCTGCTTTTTCCTTTGCCATATCGGCCATCTTTTTTTGCATGGCCGTATAATCAAACATCAGCTTAAATGCAGCACCTGCCAGCACAAGAAAGAAATGCGGCAGTACATTGTCATACACTCTTCCTTTCCAGTTGCCCGATATATCCAGCAACGCCGGGTTGTTGGTCATGCGGCCAATGATATTCATCTTCAACAAACTACTTAAAACAATTAAGCTGATGAGTGTAACCGCAAACAAAACATATTTTTTACTGTACAGTAATTTAGGAATGAGAACATAGTTCGTGAAATACACCAATGCTGCAAGATCGATCACTTTAATAAGTGTAACTTTAAATGCAGTGGCGGGCAAGCTATAACTTTCGTAACGGAACATGAACCATGTACCGAATATGAGCATCCAGATTATTACGTGATGCAGATTATACTTCAAAAAGAATTTTGCATTATGCATATTTCAAAATAAATGTACAAAATCCACCTGTTAAAAAGGATTACAGTTCCGGTTGGTTTTTGCTGACGAAATGCAAATCCACCGTTTGTCAAGAAAGAGCTGCAACAGGTGTAAAGAAATTGTGAGAACCGTTTAGTTTTTGCAAGCTTTGTGGTATTAAACCGTTTTGTATGAATCATATCATCACATTCGTAATTGTTCTATTTATCCATTTGCCGGTAATTTCCTGCGCACAACAGCAAACAACGAAGGACATAAAAGTTGATGTTGGTGGTTGCGAAGGATGTAAAGCCATTTACGAAAGCCCCATTCCATTTGAAAAATTAGAATCGATGGTGTGGCTACCCGATTGGACATTACCCGGACAAAAGCTGGCGGTGAATGGAACCGTTTATAAAGCTGACGGCAAAACACCTGCTGAAGGTGTGATCATCTATATTTATCATACCGATCAAACGGGCATATATCCACAAAAGGGAGATGAAAAAGGTTGGGCCAAACGCCATGGTTATTTACGTGGCTGGATGAAGACTGATAAGAATGGATTTTATAAATTCTTCACCCTTCGGCCGGGATCTTATCCCGACAGTAAGAATCCTGCACACATTCACATCACCATTAAAGAGCCGGGCAAACAGGAATACTGGATCGATGAATTTGTATTTGACAATGATCCTTTTCTTACAACAGAAGAACGTAGCCGTTGCCGAAATCGTGGAGGCAGTGGAATACTTACCATGAAACCTGGCGGCAGTTTGGTAAAAGCAGAAAGGAATATTTATTTGGGGAAAAATATTCCGGGTTATCCTTTGTAAATGACGTTAACCATTAAACCTTTAAAAATATTTAAGCATCAGTTGCTTTTAACTTTAGAATCGAATTTTAAGCTTGGATATTTTCTTTTGAACCACATTTCCCATTTGACTAAATCAGAAGACGAGAACCGTCGCCAGCCTATATAGCTTCCATCAGGATGTGCTTTGATACTTGTAATTCGCTCCATGTATGTTATAGCAGTACCACAAACAATTGACTTATCGTAACCAGCATTTTTTTTCGAAATTGAATCTAAAATATTGTAATAGTAATAAAAAGAATCTACGTCCGAAACTTTGCTTACTTATTGTGAAACTTTGGTTTGAGCATAGCCGTAAGCACTGAATAAAACAAATCCAGATATCAAAAGATATTTCATAAAATCGTATTGACCTACTAAAAGAAAGTTCGTATTTGCTGAATAATTATTTCACCGGATTTCTAGCACCAAACAATAAGCTGCCGATCCGCACCATAGTACTTCCCTCTTCAATTGCAATTTTATAATCACCACTCATGCCCATCGAAAGAATGGAAAATTGGCTATTGACTATGGGCACATCAGCATACCAGTCAAACAATGATTTCAACGAACGAAGCTCACCTCTTACTTTTTCCAAATCATCGCTGAACGATGCCATCCCCATAAAACCACAAACACGAACATTCTTCAGCTCATGCAATCCGTCTGAATTTTTATTATAGATCGTTTTCAACTCATCTTCACTTAACCCGAACTTTGTTTCTTCCTGTGCAATATGCACCTGCAACAGTACATCGATCACACGGTTGTTCTTCCCTGCTTCTTTGTTGATCTCCTTGAGCAATTTGAAACTATCAACACCATGGATCAACTGCACAAACGGTGCAATGTATTTCACTTTATTGCTTTGCAGGTGTCCGATATAATGCCAACGGATATCCTTGGGCAGCCGGGCCTGTTTATCCACCAACTCCTGTACATAATTTTCGCCAAAGTCACGTTGACCTAATTCGTATAATGCAAGAATGTCTTCAACAGGTTTGATTTTACTAATGGCCACCAATGTAACCTGCTTTACTTCTAATTCCTGCTTGATCGATTGATATGCTTCTGTATTAACTGCCATTGTATTCGTAAGTGAGTTGCAAAAATAAAAGCTAATGAATTAACTCATTAGCTTAATTAGGTTTGGGCCATGCTCCGTAGTTTCCCTTTGGGGAGATTTAGAGGGTTTTTATTTCAAAATACTCCTGCTGATCACAATCCGCTGCACTTCGCTCGTTCCTTCATAGATCTGTGTAATTTTTGCATCACGCATCAAACGCTCAACATGGAACTCTTTTACAAACCCATAACCGCCATGCACCTGCACTGCTTCCGTTGCTGTCCACATCGCTGCTTCACTGGCAAATACTTTTGCCATGGATGAGCTGAGTGTATAATCGATACCATTATCTTTTTCCCATGCTGCTTTTAAACAAAGCAAGCGTGCTGCTTCGATCTTTGTTGCCATATCGGCCAGTTTAAACTGAATGGCCTGGTGATGCATGATCTCTTTTCCAAATGCTTTGCGTTGTTTGGAATAAGCCAATGCTAATTCATAAGCGCCGCTTGCAATACCCAGCGCTTGTGAAGCAATACCAATACGTCCACCTGCCAGTGTCTTCATCGCAAACTTGAAACCGAACCCATCTTCACCAATGCGGTTTTCCTTCGGCACTTTTACATCCTGAAACGAAATGCTGTGCGTATCACTGCCACGAATGCCGAGTTTATTTTCTTTCGCACCAACCGTTACACCAGGCCAGCTTTTCTCAACAATAAACGCATTAATGCCTTTACTGCCTTTGGATCGATCGGTTTGTGCAATTACAAGATAAACTGAAGCTGAATTACCATTGGTGATCCAATTCTTGATGCCGTTGATAACATAGTGATCACCTTTATCTTCTGCAGTTGTTTGTTGGGACGTGGCATCGCTTCCAGCCTCCGGTTCGCTCAACAAAAATGCACCGATGTATAATTCGCCATCTTTCTTCCCCTGTGCAAGCGGCGTCAGGTATTTTTGTTTTTGTTCTTCACTTCCGTACTCTTGCAAGCCATAACAAACAAGACTGTTGTTAACGCTCATACACACACTTACGCTGGCATCAACTTTACTGATCTCTTCCATGGCCAGCACGTAACTCACCGTATCCATTCCCGATCCGCCGTATTCCGGTTTCACCATCATTCCCATAAAACCGAGATCGGCCAGTTTGCTGATCTGCTCTTTCGGAAATTTTTGTAATTCATCCCGTTCAATAACGCCGGGTAAACATTCGGCCTGGGCAAAATCACGAGCCGCTTTCTGAATCATCAACTGTTCTTCTGTGAATTCAAAATGCATAAAAGAATAAAATTTTGTCGCAAAGATAAGGGGATACTAACAGTTGACAGCTTTGGCAGTACTTTGCAAGGAATTAAATACCAACTTCAGGGTATTTGTATCTTTAGGAAGCTTTGTAACTTTCAACCCAAAATAACCCACACCATGAAAGCAATTGGCTTTTTCACATTCTTTCTGTTTGCGCTTGCTTTTCAATCCACCGCCCAAAGTTGCCTGAGTGGCAATTGCAGCTCCGGTTTCGGAAAATTCAAATATGATAATGGCGACATCTACGAAGGCGAGTTCTACGATGATAAGCGGGAAGGCTTTGGCGTGTACACATGGAAAAGCGGCGAAAAATTTATTGGCGAAAGTCTTGGCAATGTATTTAGTGGCTTTGGTGTAATGGAGTTTGCGGATGGCACCAAGTACATCGGCGATTTTAAGAATGGTGAATTTGATGGTGAGGGTGAAAAAACTTCATCCAGCGGTACCAAACAAACCGGCATTTTTGAAAAAGGAAAATACCTTGGGAAAATATCTTATTATGGAAAAGCGGTTGGCACAACGGGTTGTTTGAATGGCGATTGTTATGATGGCTATGGCATGAAATATTATAGTGGTAACGATCGCTATTTCGGTTATTTCAAAGACAGTTTACGAAACGGGTATGGTGCTTATTATTGGGATGATGGCACCCGTTGGGTAGGTCAGTTCGAGCGAAACCTGTTAACTGGTTATGGCACTTATTTTTTTATTACAGGCGAAAAATATGTAGGCTATTTCGTTGACAGTAAGCGGAACGGATGGGGAATTAACTACGACCCTACCAGTGGCGTTAAGAAAATAGGTTTTTGGAAAGATAATGTGCTGATTACACCGAAAAGCTCCATGGGAGTAGATGGAAATACTACAGGCTGCATCAGTGGCGATTGTAAGAATGGTTATGGAAAGTATGTTTACAACAACGGTTACTATGAAGGGTATTTCAAAAATGGTTACCGGAATGGCCAAGGCAAATACTATTTTGACATTGGGGATTTTTATACAGGCAATTTTACTGATAATAAATTCGCCGGAAAAGGAACCTACTACTATACCAATGGCGAACGCTATACCGGCGAATGGAAAGATCAACGCACACACGGAAAAGGCGAGCTTGTTCAGTTTGACGGCACTTTAAAAATCGGTTACTGGCACGAAGGAAAATACCAGGACAAAACAACTAAGCCTCCCGGTTATGATGCATGGGTAAACAGCAATTACAATTCGGGCACTACATCATCAAACACCACTGCCTCTAACACAAATACAAAACCGAACAATACAGTTGGCAACAATACAAACACTCCAACCACAAACAAACCGAATACAACAAAACCAAACACCCCACCTGTTACAACTACAAACAAACCAAACACTCAGCCAAATAATACAAAGCCGAACAATACAACACCCACAAATACCAACACTGGCAGTGCTACCGACTTTCTTGATAAAGTAAGTATCAAAAAAGGATTGGCATTGGTGATCGGGAATTCAAAATATACCTTCTTTGGAAAGCTAAGCAACCCTGGCAACGATGTTGTGTCTGTTACAAATGCATTACGTGGAAGCGGGTTTGATGTAATTGTTTTGAATGATGGCGACCGAAATAAAATGGTAGATAAATTAAGAGAATTTGCAGAGCGTTTGAAAGGATATGAAATGGGGCTCTTCTATTATTCCGGACATGGAGTAAAAAACGGAGCTGAAAATTATATGGTACCGGTTGATGCAAACATGAAAAATCCGGAAGATGTACCACTCAGTTGTTTGGGGTTATCAAACGTACTTACCCGTATGGCATTGGCGGGAACCAAGATGAACATTGTGATATTGGATGCCTGTCGCACACCGTTTAAAGAAGGTAAAGGATCAAGCGATGAGTTCGACCCCACACCAAGTCTAAACAGCAAATCACGCCCCGATGAAACAGGTATTTACTTTGCAACGTCGGATGGTACGCCAGCATCGGATGGTGTGCCCGGCACCAATGGTATTTACACTGGAGAGCTGGTGAAATATTTAAAGTATATGTGCCAGGATATTAAGATCGAAGACATCTTTAAACGGGTGGCACGGGAAGTAAAATCAAAATCAAACAAAGTACAGGTGCCTGAGGCAAACAGTAATATCACAAAAGATTTTTATTATCAGTGTAAGCAATAAAGTTGTACGGCATTTCAAGAAATAATCTTCTTCCAAATATGCAAGACAAAGAGATTCTAGATTTTTGGAGTTGGTTCGCAAAAAATTCGACTAACCTTCAGTCCGACAGATACGACAAGATAGTTTTGGATGAACTTGACAACCTTGTTTCCAATTGGGACTTGGGTTGGGAAATCGGCCCCGGAGAGTCAAAAGAAAACTCTTTGACAATTTCGCCAAATGGAAATAAGGATTTGTTGGGCAAAACAAACCGGATTATCAGCAAGGCACCCAAGTTGGGCAATTGGGAATTTTACTCCACAAAACAGTCAAAAGAAAATTGGCATTTGGCAAGGCTGTTTAACGTGGGCTTTGAAATTGATGCTTCTGATTGGAAATATGTACTGTTGAAGTATGAGGATGAAAAGGTTGAGATTTTAGTAAAGGCCGACACATTATCAGATCTTAATAAAGAAACAAAAGGAATTGCTGCTGATCTTGTTTTGACAAACTTGCTGGGAGAAAAACTAAAAATTCAAACAATTGATTTTATAACTATCGTTGATGATTTTGATGACGAAAACGGAATAACGGAGTTAAAATACTTACCAGAACACATCACTGACAAAAATTATTTTAATTCATAAAAGTATTTTATCCCACAACTAGTTGGCCTGCTGTTAATTTTCTTTCTGACTTCTGCTTTTTAAAGGCTGAATGGTTTCTTCACTTGTATTATTTTTACGCATGTCACAAAATAAACTTGATGCAGATTACTGGAGCAATCGCTATCAACAACATCAAACCGGTTGGGATATTGGCTATGGCTCCACACCTCTTGTTGAATTTCTGCAATCGGTGACAGATAAAACAATTTCAGTTCTTATTCCCGGCTGTGGAAATGCGTACGAAGCTGAATGGTTAATGCAAAACGTTTTTACCAACGTTACTGTGCTGGATATCTCACCTGTATTAACAGCTGCATTGGAAGAGCGATTGAAAGATCAACCCATCAACATTGTTACAGCCGATTTTTTTGAGCATCAACAACAGTATGAGCTCATTCTTGAACAAACATTCTTTTGTGCACTTGATCCTGCATTCCGCAGCAAGTATGTTGAGCACATGCATCAATTGCTGAAACCCGGAGGCAGACTAGTTGGTGTATTATTTAATCGGGAATTTGACGGAGGCCCGCCCTTTGGCGGAACACAAGAAGAATACGAACCGCTTTTCAGCAAACATCTGCACATAAAAAAGATGGAGCTGTGTAACAACTCCATCCCGCCCCGCAAAGGGTCTGAACTATTTTTTATTGCTGAAAAGAATTAACCTCGTCCCATTTCACGCAGGTAAGCCACATGCGATGCAATGGCCATCCGCATTTTCGGATACTCAATGTATTCTACATTAAACTCCTGACAGGTTTGTTTGATAATGCGGCTGATAGCAGGATAATGCACATGTGAAATTTTGGGAAACAAATGATGCTCTACCTGGAAATTTAAACCGCCTACCAACATTGAAATCAACTTATTTCTTGTAGCAAAGTTTGCAGTTGTCTTTAATTGATGAATCGCCCACTCATCTGCAAGACGACCATCTTCTTCACTCGGCATAGGGAAATGTGTGTGCTCAACGGTATGTGCCAATTGAAACACGATACTGATCACCACTCCGGCAAACAACGTCATTACAAGAAAACCTACTAACCAGGGAACAAATCCTGCAAAGTAAATTGGAATACCAACAAAAATGATCAGGTGCACTAACTTGAATGACCAGAAAACAACATGATCTTTCACTTCCATTTTCTTCAATGGCATGTTACCTATCTTCTGCTTAAAATATTTTTGATAGTCCATTACGAAGATCCAAAGGATGTACAACAATGCATATAAGAACCAGAAATAGTAATGCTGGTATTTATGCAGCTTGTATTTCTTTTGAGTGTTGCTCATCCGTAACCACGGCTGAATATCGATATCATCATCCACACCATCAATATTGGTATAGGCATGATGAATAATATTGTGTTTGAAATTCCACATAAAGCTGCTGCCGCCTAACATGTTCAATGAAAACGCAGCCATTGTATTTACAACCTTGTTTGTGCTGAAACTTCCATGTGATCCATCATGCATCACATTAAAACCAATGGCAGCGATCAATCCACCCAATACTAATGATTCTACAATACCCAACCATAAAACCGGTGTAAAGAAAACCAGGTGAACATAAACTGCTATCAATGCAACACCAAACGCAATTGCTTTGAAATAGAGATTAAAATTTCCGGTGGGCTTTTTCCTTTGTTCTTCGAAGTAAGAATTGACCCTTCTCTTTAATTCTGTGTGGAAGGATTGTGCTGTTACAGCAAATTTAGGAGTGCTCATGTACTAAAAAATAATTGGGCGAAGTTAACGATTATCAGCCGTTTAACCGTCAATCTGTTGAAGAATGACAATGGATTAACAGTTCGCCCTACAAACAAACATTAGGTGCTCACCTGTATAATTGCATCGAACGTGTTGATACCTATACGTTTCTCCGTGATAAATCCTTCGCCGTATTCCACACCAATGCGCTTGCCAAACATTTTATGCCGGGAGATAAGTGTATCAAAATAAGCAGGTGTGGAAATATATGTTTGTGGTTCATCGATCCCCGGATTTGGATTGTGAAACTGTGTACCGTATGCTTTGATACTTTCAACTTTACGATCGAATACAGAAGTGATGTCAAAAATAAAATCAGGTTCTGCATAACGATCCTGAATATAATGAAACACATATTTAGGCCGCCATGCCTGTTGTGCTTCCCCATTAAAACTTGTTTCGATTTTGCGAAGTCCGGATAAAAAACTTGCATCCGATACAAGCTTTGATGAACGACCATGATCAGGATGACGATCGACCAATGCATTGCAAATAACGATCTCCGGTTGGTATTGACGAATTTTTTGAATGATCTGCAGTTGATGTGTTTCATCGTTCTGAAAAAATCCATCACGCATCCCTAAGTTTTCACGTACATGCACACCCATAATCTTTGCTGCTATTGCTGCTTCTTCTTTTCTTGTTTCGGCTGTTCCTCTTGTACCCAATTCGCCACGAGTAAGATCAATGACACCTACTTTTTTTCCGTTGTTGATTTCAACCATTAACGTTCCGGCACAACTTAATTCCACATCATCAGGATGAACACCAAAGGCGAGTATATCTAATTTCATGTTTTAAAATTTGGAGTGTGAAAGTAGGAAATAAGGATAGAACAACAAGAAAAGGAAAAGTTGATTAACGATGTGTTGACAAAGAAAACATGAAAGAAGTTAGCGGCTTCTGGAAGGTGGTGCGGCTTTGGAATAAGCAGGTGCACCTAAATACATCCGGTCATATTCCTGTACAATATCTTCGATTTGTTTATCGAATTTATCATCGTTCGGGTTCCAGCCTTGTTTTAAACTGCTACCCACAACAAACATCAGTGTTTGATAAAACCCTGCGGTAAATCCACCTTTCATTTCACGAACGATTTCAAAACAATTTTCGCCGGTTTGACGATGGATTAACTTCATCAATACTTTACCCTGATAAATTGAAAGATCAGTTACTTTATTAGTAAAGGCAGCTCGTAATTCTTTTTCTCTTGATTTGATGTATTTCTTCCGCTCCGCTTTGCCTTTGATATGTTCCAGATTTTTATTTACATCAATCATCACAACGCCTGCTGAGCGTGCATACGGATACGTGAGATAAACAGCATTGCGAAGCCTCGTCCAACTGGCCCAGTATTTCGCCGCATCTTTCGGATTACCACCCCACACCAACACTTCGCCCATTTCCCTTCCGCCGATGATCTCTCCATCGATGATCATCGCTTTTACAAAAACGGTATCATTGGGACCGTACTCAACTTTGATGGTTTGTTTTGTGGGAATTGAATCCGGATGCGACGGTAACGGAGCTCCCTGCCCGAGTGCAGATAAACTGCCCAGCAGAAGAAACCCTAAGAGTACAGATAAATGTGATATTCGTTTCCGGCGATTCATTGACAGTGTAAATTAAGCATTCTCACCTGTTAATACAACAGACAGGAAGAATGTAACCGAAGCTGCCTTGTGAAGATTTTCTTAAAAAAATTACCAGCTCTTGACTGCAAGCGAATACAGGAATCCGTTGCTGTAGCATACCGAAGGCCTCCGGCATTCGGCCATATTTTGCGCAATAACCGATTTATCTCTTTTTGTTGAGTTTAAGAACATGTTTTTCACGAAGATGGAATGTATATTTAGATGCGTTAGCCAAGTCTAAAGGGCACTCTAATAACGACTATATTGAATCTGAAAAATCTATTTGCAAAACTTTTTTCTTTAAAAAGACCTCATCCCGAGCCCAACAACTTGACCTCGGGAAAGACGTTTGATGAAAAATTAAATGATATTGGCTGTTTTCAATACGACGACGAAGGCTTCTCGATCAACTACGGGGATTTTTCTAAAAAAATGAAATGGGATGAAATAACAGAGATAAACGTTTATAAAGCTGATTTAATGACAATTGACAGAATAGAAATGGAAATTGTTTATACGGACAAAATGTTCATGATAAGTGAGGATTTGCCCGGCTGGTATCAATTTGTAATTAAAACAAAAAGCATATTCCCTTCAATTCCAAATGACTGGGACATGGAAATTGTTCAACCGCCTTTTGCAACAAATTACAGAACCATTTACAGCAAGGGATAACAAAACCTTACAACAACGATATAAAAAGCTGAAGCGAATTTGAAAAACACAAATCCGCTTCAGCTTTACAATCAACTTCACCTTTACCTCCATCAAACCTTCTTCAACTCAGACTTCCTGTTCTTCTGAATATGATTCCAGGTGGCAAGCAGAAAACCGATTGTCATTACAAGTATACCCAACCACAACACATTGATGGCCGGGAATTGATACGCTTTTAAAGTCACATACTCCAGTACCGAGTTACTTTCTTTTACACCCAGGTTAATTCCATCTTTATCAGCACCTGTAAAGGCCAGAATGAGACTTTGTGAAATAACCGTATCTGCTACCGGACGAATATTGTTACCACTTAATACAAGCAATGGCTCAGCAGTATACTTGCTGCTGTCTTTCGCATACACAGTGATCTTGGCAGCAAATACAGAATCGGTTGATTGATACGATACATTCTTCCGCTTAATATCCCGCCCCACTTCATCCAGCACAAGAAATCCCTGTGAATAGAAAACCGTATCGCCTGGTTTTATTTTGTTGTCTTTAAAAGTGGATGTATCCTTATTCTTATCAGGATTTGGCAATGACGTGATATAGGTAAACACATCTTTGTGGATGTAATGTTTACTGTCTGGATTTGCCATGATGCCTTCGTTGCCTTTGAAGTTCACAAACGCATCTGGATACAATGTAAATCCTTCTTCTTTGTTCTTGTATTGAAAATGTATTTTGAAATATTGCTTGGGATCAGATGGATGTGTGGAATCGCCTTGATAGGTAACCATGTAACGACCCATATCGGTTGCAATACCTTTTACAAGCGTTAAATTCTCAGCAGGATTTTCCTGGCTTTGCTCCCCAAAATTCACCATGATGCCGCTGGTGTTCCAACTCAATACTTCTTTCTTGGAAGCAGAAACAAGAATGCCCAAGAGTGTTAAACCAAATCCAACGTGTGCAATGGATGCACCGGCTTTGATCATTTTTCCTTTGATGCCGGTTACGATATACATGCCGTTTGCGATGATCGAATACACCGCTGCAAAAATACTGAGGTGAATAGCAGCTAAAAATCCAACACCATACTTGGTATAGTTGATATCGCCAAAAATGCTGATGCTGAGCGAAGCGATCAAGGCTATCAGTGTGGGCAACCAAATTGATTTAATAAACGCAGCACGGCTGGTTTGTTTGTATTTCAAATACTGACCAATAGCGGTAAGCATTGCAATTACAAACGAAAACAGGATCAATACCTTATTATAGGAGTACTCAATATCCTGCGCCGGAGCGTATTTGGTTCCGAAAATTTTATTGATAACAGGCAGCGATGTTTTACCGATAATAAATACAGCCGAAATAAAGAACAACAATGAACCCACAAACAACCAGAACTCACGTGCACTGATCGCCTCTTCTTTTACAATGGTGGGAATTTGTTTGTACCGCAAACCAAACAGCAGCAATGAAGGCACAACAAAGATCAACAGGAAAGTAAGCAACTGTGCATTCATTCCCAGATCAGTGAAAGCATGTACGCTGGTATCGCCCAAAATACCACTACGGGTTAAGAAGGTAGAATAAATAATGAACAGGAATTGCAGAATAAAGAACAGGAATGTTGCCCGTAACGAATGACCGGTGTGTTTATAGGCAATCAAAGTATGTATGCCACAAATCGAGATCAACCAGGGCACAAGCGATGCATTCTCTACCGGATCCCATGCCCAGTAACCACCAAAGGTCAAGCTTTCGTAAGCCCACGCCGCACCCATCATAATACCCAGCCCTAAAATACCGGCACTGAACAACGCCCACGGACGGGCGGGTAATACCCAACCTCCATAATCTTTTTTCCAAAGTCCGGCAATGGCAAAGGCAAACGGCACCAATGTACTTGCAAAGCCGAGGAAAAGAACCGGCGGGTGAATCGTCATCCAATAGTTTTGTAACAAAGGATTCAATCCATTTCCATCACGAATAAAGCTGAGGTAATCGCTGCGCAAATGCCCTTCCGAATCAAACCCGATCGGGAATTGTTCGGGGCTCAGCATGCCTTGATCACGCATCAACACAAACGGATTACTACCTATTTTAAAATCAAAGAAATAAATACCTATTACCATGGTAGCCAATGCAAACTGCATAAAACTAATCGTGGTCATAACAGGCGCTTCCCATTTCTTTTCACGCAAAATGATGATGCCGCCGAGCACACAATGCCAGAAACTCCAGAGGAGAAAACTACCCTCCTGCCCTTCCCAAAAACAAGCCAGGATATATTGCATTGGCAACTGATAATTGCTGTGCTGCCATGCATATTTGTATTCAAACCGATGATTGGAAATAATAAAATAGAGCGCCACGAAAATGCCGATCACCGAAATGATCTCGGCCAGGAACGATACCCGGGCGATCCGTTTCCAGTTTTGCTGCACCGTTGGTATGTGCGATTGTGTTGCTTTGAAATAAGCAATAGTGGCAAGCAGGGAAGCAACAAAAGAGAGAACCGCTAAGAAATTTCCTATTTGTCCGGGTAGTAATTGTTCACCTATAAATGGCATGTTCAGATAATTGGTTCAAAAAACAGTTTACAAGATGGTTGGAGAAAACAGGCATTGCCGTTTTCCTGTAATGAGGCAACGGATGAGCTTATTTTGAAACTGTGCTGATCTTTGTTTTTTCATCAACGTACTTACTCGGGCACTTGATGAGAATATCGTCACACAAAAATGCACTGTCGGTCATTTTTCCTTTCAGCACCATCCGTTCGCTACGCTCCATATCGGTTGGTGGCTTCCCTTTCATGTACACCACTTTTGTAGCACCACCCAGTGAATCTTTAATGTGAAAGCTGAGATAGTTGGGGTTTTTCAACGCATCGTATTCGATCTGTTTGCCATTGGCTGTATCCAGCTTGGCGATCAGGTGTAAAAACTTTCCGGGCTTGGCCTTGGCTGAATCGATCGTATCGTAGGTTGAAAGGTCGCTCATGGTGCTTATCAATATACCAATGGCCACTGCAATTACTACTAAAATCAGGATATGTGACGTCTTCATCTGCTCCTCGTTTTTGTGCAGCGCAAAGTTAGACCAAAAACAAGTTGCTTTATGGCCTGTTTCAGATTAAAACACATAATATTGGATAGATGGTGTTAAAGCTTGCAATAACTGTACAGATAGTTATTTGAATTGTGGACAATGTATCCTCTTTACCGCCTCAACAATAAACTCACAACTGATCACTTTCCCCGCTGTGCAAAACTTTCCATGCAACTATGCCTTGGTGTTGTGCAGTCTATTACCTTTGCAAACTCTTTTCAAATAGTAATGATCATGGCCGATCTATCCGGGTTTGACCCCAACAGTGCGGGGAACCCCAACTACAACATATTCGGACTTCCTTTTTCAGAAGAAGATGCAGACCTCGTTGTGTTTCCCGTTCCATGGGAAGTAACCGTAAGCTACAAAGCAGGTACAGCCCGGGCTCCCGAACATATTTATCGTGCCAGCCTCCAGGTTGATCTGCATGATAATGATACCAACGATGCATGGCGACGTGGTATTTATATGCGTGACTTAGATCGGAAGATCCTCCTTAAAAGCGATTACCTCCGCAAAGAAGCAGAACTCTATATTAATTATATATCGCAGGGTGAAAATGTGAACGATAACAAGTTCATGTGCAAAACACTTAAAGAAGTGAATGAAGGAAGTTTGTTCCTCAACAACTGGGTGTACGAACAAACCAAAGAATTACTGGCGAAAGGAAAATTGGTAGCACTGCTCGGTGGCGACCACAGCACACCACTTGGTTACTTCAAAGCCATTGCAGAAAAGTTTGGCGATTTTGGTATCCTGCAAATTGATGCACATCTGGATCTGCGTGAATCATATGAAGGATTCAAGTATTCGCATGCATCGGTTATGTTCAATGCACTCAATGAAATTCCGGAACTGAAAAAATTGGTGCAGGTGGGCGTTCGTGATTATGGCGACAACGAATGGAAGATCGTATGCGACAGCAACTATCGCATTGTTCCTTACCTCGATCGAGACATGAAGGAGCGCCAGTACGAAGGACAAACCTGGAAACAAATTGCAGATGAAATAGTCGAGCATCTGCCTGCCAATGTTTATATCAGTTTTGATATTGATGGCTTGGATCCGAAGCTTTGCCCACATACGGGTACGCCGGTAATGGGTGGATTGGAAACGGAACAAACCTTTTATCTCTTCCGCAAAATCATCACCAGTGGACGAAAACTCATTGGCTTCGACTTGAACGAAGTTGGCATCAGCACTACCGAATGGGATGAAAATGTAGGTGCACGGGTATTATACAAACTTTGTAATATGTTATTGGCTTGTAATCCAAAATAAGAATATGTAATTGGGTATTGTACAATGGATTCATCAATGATGGATCCATTTTTTTTGAACAGGAATGAGAAAGCGATCGAATCATCATATCTCATTTTATTATCAACTAAAGTAGCGGACAAAAAAAAGGCCGTCCCTGAAAAGAGTCGGCCGTTGCTAACCTATGAAAAACACCTACGTGCAATATAGAGCAAAAAAGAATTAGTTGTGTGGTTTAAAAAGACATTCTAAACTGATGCCGAAAAAACTGACAATTGAATGATAAAACAAGGAAACAAAAAGTGGAGTGGATGGCAGTAAGCTATGCAAGAGTTGGTATAAAAAAATAGGCCGTCCCTGAAAAGAGTCGGCCGTTGCTAACCTATGAAAAACACCTATGATGCAAAAGTAGATGCCTGCAACGAACTTTTTTGTAGTATAAATTCGATAATTGCCATTTTGAAAAAAAAGTTTGTCTCACTCAAATTTATTGTTTCATGTAATACTGCCTGGCTGTAAACAGCCCCTCTATGCAATGGTTACAATGGTGTGCAGATTCTTTTTTTTGAAAAGCTTTGCCAGCTTCAGAATTCTTATATCTTTACAACGCCTCAATCAGATTACCCGGCGCACATCAGTTAGTAAGCTTTTGTCTCTTTGTTGCCGGTTGTAAAAAAGTCCGTTTCGTTCGCATTCAGTTTATTGTCCCGGATCAGTATCAGTTAATCAGTTCGTTGTTCAAAGCCTCGCTGTTAGTAGTTATTTATTAGTTCACACTTTTAAACTTAATACTATGAAGCTTTCTGATTTTATTCTGTTAGATGAGGAGAAAAAAACATCAGCCGTTTTGCACCAGGGTATTTTAGTAGGTAAGCGACAGCTTCGCCAGTGTATGATCTTTTTGTTTCAACTGGAAGGTTATTATGTTGAGACCTGGTGTAATTATGAGAACAAAGCCATCGAGGAATTCAGAGTGTTTGATAATACACAATTATTACAACCCTATCTGGAAACCATTTCCCTGAAAGGTTTGTTGGCATAATGGAGCACAGCAATTCACTTTCGTTCGGATTTCTGTTCTTGTACCAACCGATACCAAAACTCTTATTTCATAAACTGAAATAAGAGTTTTGGTACTTTGCATGTATTCTACTACATTTGCAATGTTATTTTGAGTCTAGCATCAGTAATCGTTATTATTCTTCTTTGCATCAGCATCTTAGTTAGTTTCTTACTTCATGTCTTCCTCAAGGATTTATCAATTTTAATTTTACAAGAACATGAACATTTATGTTTCAAACTTGAGCTTCAACGTACAAGATGAAGACTTAAGAGAGTTTTTCACTCCTTACGGAGAAGTTACTTCAGCAAAAATCATTAACGACAGAGAGTCAGGGAAATCACGTGGTTTCGGATTCGTTGAAATGAGTGATGATGCTGCTTCTAAAAAAGCTATCGCTGAATTGGATGGCGCTACAGTTGAAGGCCGTGCCATCAAAGTAGTAGAAGCTAAACCAAAAGAAGATCGTCCTGCTCGCAGCGGCGGTGGTTACAACAACGGCAACAGTTACAACAAGAACAGATATTAATCTATAGTTCATTGCCTTTATACAAAGCCCGGTTTATCCGGGCTTTGTTGTGTTATATCGGTAACGGAGCACGCTTCTGTTTTAAATTGATCAGTTATTGCTGCTCCCTTCGTACAAGTTCATCTTTGATCTTTTTCAGATTCTGCACATTTGCAATAAACAGCGGAAGAAAAATAACAGGCAATATACTAAACACGCCAAAGCCACCTCGTACGGTTAGAAAAACAGAAGCTGCACTCATTAATACGAGTGATATGCCAAGAATGGGTGTTGCTTTTTTCAAAACCTCTTCTTTGTTTTTTAATTCACCAATTGTTAATTGATCAAGGGGTTGTTGTGCCATGATATTTGTTTTGATGATGAGCAATAGTAAGATAAAGAAAAAACAGCTGACTGAATTTGTTGCAGAGCCGATATGAAGATCTCATACGAACAAAAACCACTGCATTTACTTCCTGCCCGTCTTCAACAACAGTTCCACCAATGCTTCCACTGCCGACCATTGCGGATTATGATCTGCTTCCAGTTGAACTACCGACCAGCCTTTCTTTTTTGCCCGATCGGCCTGCAATGCAAAATCATCTGTTGATGCTGCGGCGCCTTTCGCAACAGTAAGTATATAAGTAGTGGTCAATTGTAACCGCTTTGGATTCGTCAATGAAATTGTATCGGTAAATGTTTTTACAGGATGTGGTACATCTTTCGGTGGTAATTGTCCCGGCCTTACCCATGCAGGAATTAAGTAACCATTGCTGGCCATTTTCATCAACCCATCAGCACGTGCTCCTTGTATGCGTACAACACTTTCACCATGTTCCGGCACAAATGCATCGAGATAGATCAATTGGCTGATTCTACCGGGCACACGATCCGCCACACCGGTAATCACCATGCCTCCGTAACTATGCCCCACTAAAATAACATTGTACAGATCTTCATACAAGATCATATTTACCACATCGTCGACATGTGTATTCAAACCTACTTCAAGTGATGCAAGGTGCACCCGCTCCCCTTGTCCGGTTAACGATGGGCGATACACAATTGCTCCTGCTGCCGTCATTAACGAATCAGTTTTCTTAAATGCCCAGCTACCACCCCATGCACCATGTACAATTACATACACAGGTTTAGCTTGTGCAAATAACGTTGACGAAAAAATTATCAACGCAAACAACATCATACTGATCAGGCGAAACTGCTTCATAAAAACTAATTGTTAAGATGAAAGTACATACTACTTGCGAATGATAACAAATGATCTAATCTGTTATTGCAAAACAACCAGTTCAATAGTCTACTTTATAATCTTTTTTTACTGCTTCACCGTTCCATGCTTTCTTACTTGTCCAATCGGCAGCTGCATCTGCCCAAAATGAATGCGATGCCGGTAAGCCCAAACTCAGGAAGCCAAGTGTTGCCAGATATAAACTTCCGGTTGATGTGTATTTGTCAGCGATTGATGGCTGATGACCATTGAATCCTAAAACCAACCATCCGTTATTGTCAAAATTCTGATCACCGTCATACATTTTATGCATGATGGCCGTTAACCCACAACGCACCTGCGCAGCCGAAACAGTTGCAGGCAATTTTTCCATGAGTGCTGTTTGTGACAAAACCTGGAACGCACCTGTGCGATAGGTAATGGAACGGCCCAATGCCGGGAATGTTCCATCCGGCGCAATGATGCGTTCAAGAAATTCAGCATGGCGGGCCATCCGTTGTACAGCAAGATCAAATTCCTGTTGCGATGCCATTTTCTTTTCCACCAAAACGCTATACAGATCAACCAGCATTGGATGAATTACAAACGAATTGTAATAATCCATACTGAATTTTTCACCATCGCTGTACCATCCATCACCAACATACCATTCCTTCATTTTCCTGATGGCAAAATCAATTCGTACCGGATCGTGCTGCTCACCGATCTTCAATAAAAATCCTTCCGTGATACCCGCAAACAATAACCAGTTACTATAAGAGCCCTTTCGGTTACGTAACGATTTGAACTCCTCAATAAAACGTTGTTTCGTTACAGCATCCAACGGATGCCACAACGCATCAGGTGCACGGAGAAAAGCATGTGCAACAAACGCAGCATCAACCAACGGTTGCCCATCCGTTCTGAAATTTAAATAATCAGGATGATTGGGATCAACAGCGTTCGCTAAGCCTTTCAGTAATTCATCACGCAACTGTTTACGAAGTTTTCCTTCAGCTGTTTCATCATCAGGCAAAGCCAACCAAGGTGCTATACCTGCCATTGTTCTTCCAACAGCTTCGAGATAAGTTACCTTTGTTGCCTGCAGATAATAATCAGGGGCCAGCTCTAACGGCATGTTCTTTTTCAATGTACCCCGGGCAAGATTATGTACAACCGGGTAAGCAATTTTATACAAGGTCTTCGCCCAAAAAGCTCTGTCCTGCAAGCCAGATAACTGATCAGGTTGTTGTTTATTTTTATTTGATGACTGGGCTGATAATACTTGTACCGCTATCAAAGAAATAAATACGAGTGATACAAGTGCAACATATTTTTTCATAACAAGTGATTACTGCTGAAGATTGAATTTACAGGATTCTTTTTTTGTAACTGCTTTCGATTAAATATTATCTTGTTTCTCTAAACTATACAGGCAATGAGAACTTCCTTTTTAGCACTAGCAGCTATACTTGCAATCTTTTCATGCAATGAAACTGATCAAAAAGGAACGATGGTTTCTACTTCGTTCGATAGTTCGTATCAACCCGCTATGTTTACAGATCCTAACCGTCTGGAAAAAATCAAAACAACCTTTGCAGTGATCGACAGTTTATATAAAAACCATACAACAGACAATCATTTACCAGCCATTTCATTTGGAATTGTTGTAGACGGAGAATTAGTTTATAAAAACAGCTATGGCTATACAGATATCGAAAAGAAAACACCTGCAACAACCGCCTCGCTGTTTCGAATTGCATCTATGAGCAAGAGTTTTACTTGTATGGCTATTCTAAAACTGCGTGACGAGGGCAAACTCAACTTAGATGATCCTGCTTATTTGTATATTCCCGAACTAAGAAATATCAAGTACCCAACAGCAGATGCACCACATATAACGATCCGGCATTTGATGACACATGGTGCAGGTTTTCCGGAAGACAATCCATGGGGCGATCGTCAATTAGCCGATACTGATAAAGATTTGATGGAATTTATTGGTAAGCAGATATCCTTCTCCAATCCACCTGGTATAGCATATGAATACAGCAACCTCGGTTTTGCTTTGCAGGGAAAAATAATTACAAAAGTAAGTGGCATGCGGTATCAGGATTATATCAAACAATTCATTCTTGAACCGCTGGGGATGAAAACAACTACGTATGAATATGCAGATGTAGCGCCCGATAAACTGGCACATGGTTATCGCTGGCTCAATGAAAAATGGAACGAAGAAACATTGTTACACGATACAAAGGATGGAAGCTGGGGTGCAATGGGCAGCATGATCAGTTCCATTGATGAGTTTGCAGCCTACATGTCGTTTCACCTTTCGGCATGGCCACCAAACAATGCGGCAGAAAATGGCCCTGTTAAACGAAGCTCGGTACGGGAGATGCATCATCCATGGCGATGGAATGGGTTTAATCCCAATTATAAATTTCCTGATGGAAGAAACTGCGCCATTACATCTGCTTATTGTTATGGATTGGGATGGATGAATGATTGTGAAGGCAGAACATATATTGCTCATAGTGGTGGACTACCAGGCTTTGGAAGCCAGTGGCGCATTATGCCCGATTATGGAATTGGTGTGGTAGCATTTGGCAATCGTACATATGCTCCGATGGGTGGAATTAACTTGCGGGTGCTTGATACATTAATTAAAATGGCGAGCCTGCAACCACGGCAATTGGCGCCATCAAAAATACTGGAGCAACGTAAAAATGAATTGATGAAGCTATTACCAAATTGGACCAACGCAGAACAAAGCGGTTTGTTTGCTGAAAACTTTTTCCCTGATTATCCGATCGATATTTTAAAGAAACAATCAATCGATTTGTTTGCCAAAGCTGGAAAAATAATTGCAGTAAAAGAAATGAAAGCAGAAAATCAATTGCGAGGCTCATTTATTGTAGAGGGAACCAACATCAATATGGAAATCTATTTTACATTATCGCCGGAAAACCCGCCGCTAATACAGGAGTACCATATAAGAGAGATAGCAAAACAGAAGTGATCATTTTTTTAGACATAGCATGACCAAAAAAAATTGAAACCGTCTATTGTCAATTGTCTCTATTCATAATAAAACTGCTTTCCTGTTTTACAAAACCAACTTTTGGATAATATTCCATGGCTGATGGTACAGATAGCAATAAAACCATCGACTGCTCTCCTACTTTTTCTTTTGTTAAGTTGATGAGCGTTTTGCCAATGCCTTCCTTTTTATATTCATGTTTAACAGCAAGGTCTGCGAGGTAACAACTCCAAACCCAATCGGTAATGCAGCGTGAAATACCTACCAACACATCATTGTCCCATGCTGTAACAATAAGATTTGAATTGTCGATCATTTTCTGCATTCGCTCTTTGTCATTTGTTGGACGTGGCAAGCCCGCATTGTTGTAGAGTTCGATGAGTTGATCAGCAGTCGGCTTGCGATCGAAACTGTATATAATTTCCATGATGTTTGCTTGATGATAAATGTAGCACGAAGTAAAGAAAATTATTGATCTCGATCGGAAAGACGAGCTGTGTTTGTTCGATCAGTATCCTTTATTCCGAAACTTCAACAGCTTGGTTCCATATATATCGCCTACATAAATATTTCCTTGCTGATCTACTGCAATATCATGATACCAGGAAACAGTCCGTTTGTTTTCGCCGCTGCTTCCAAATTGAAAAACAACATTTCCTGCAGTGTCATATTGAAATACTTTCGAACCTTTGTTACCCATATCAGTTGTAATAGTATAATCAAAATCAATAGCGTACAGATGCTGTGCACTGTCGATCGTTACTGCCGGCAATTGCGGTACAGAATCTTTGTTCTTTAACACACGCAGAAATTTGCCATTCTTATCAAACACCTGGATGCGGTTATTTTGCCGGTCGGCTACATAAACATGTTCACTTTTATCAATCGTTATGCCATGCGGTATATTAAACTCACCTTCATCGCTTCCTTTTGTTCCCCACTCCAATAAATAACTACCTGATGCGGAAAACTTCACTACCCTGCTGTTACCATATCCATCACTGACATAAAACGAACCATCATCAGCCACAACAACATCAGTGGGTAAATTAAAATGTAATGAATCGTTACCAGGAGTTTTTGCAACACCCAAGGTCATCAACAATTGTCCATCATGACTGAATTTTAAGATTTGATGCAGACCAACATCTGTTACCCAAATATTATCTTCTTTATCAACCGTTAAGCCATGCGGCATAATAAACTGGTTGGCGCCCCATTCATGAATAATTGTTCCAGTTTCTGCATCAAGCTCAAGTATTGTATTCGTATCAATAAATGTTTCTGGAAAAGGATCGGTCCATTTTCTTCCGGCTCTGTGAAACACAAAAACGTGCTGTTTGCTATCAATGCTAATACCTGTTGGTTGACCAAATGAATAACCGGTGGGCAATTTCGGCCACGCATCAACCAATGCATAGTTTATTGGTTGATCCTTATTATTGCTTGTTGACTGATCAGTACATCCATAAAAAACAATCGATGCAAATAAGAAACAGATCTTGATTGTATGCATACTTCTTTTATTTAAATTATACCAGTTTAAAGTCGCTGTCCCATCCATGATCGATAAATCCTTTGCTGCATTTCAGTTGGTTGAACGATCTGCTTCAACTTATACAACCCGTCTGATTGTACTAATTGCAACCCTGCAAATAATAAATAATGATTATAGTCGAGCTCCTTTGTAGTATAGACATAATCAAAAAATGCTGCAAGGGAAACACCCGCTGTTACTTCACAAGCTTCCTGAAACTCAGCTTCAGTGAATCCACGCTTTAATTGCAGGTAATATTTTTGATAAAGCAATCGCATTACATCATCCAATGAGCGTTTATTACCTGATGATTGACGGATTGCCAGATCAAGCAGCATACCTACCAACGGCCCTTTATCATAGTACGAAATGGTCTTTCCTTTTTCATCGCCGCTGTTACCAAACGGGCCATCCCGCCATGTTTTATAACTCGCCTGTTGAAGCGATTGATGCAAGCGGCCCGGATTTTTTTCATGTGCTGTGATGTTCCGTTCAAAATTCTGCAACATGGTTTGCTCATCTGCAAGTCCGGCACGCTTTAAAACAATGTATTCGTAATACACAGTTAACCCTTCGCTGATCCAGAGTTGATTGGTGCGGTTTTCTTTATCGTAATCGAACGGGCCTAACTCAAATGGCCGTATACGTTTTACATTAAAGTGATGAATGTATTCATGTGCCAGAAAGTTAAGCATGGTATTCATGCCTGGAGCAGTATTCAACCCTTTACCGTCGAAACTCACGGTTGTATTATTGGCATGTTCAATACCACCTCTGCCCGGACCAATTCCTATAAACGTATACTGCTGATATGGAATGTCACCAAACAACTCAGTTGCAACCTCAATCATTTTCTGCAGCTTATTCATAAGATCCTGCCGATCAAATTCACCCAGCTTATATCCAATAAACCGATGAACAATTCCCTTTACTTTAAATGAAGGAAGTTCTTCAAGGTTGCCCACAAGAATGGGACAATCGTACAACTCATCAAAATCAATTGAACTAAAACGGTTGCTGATTTTTGAATCAGGTGTTAAACCGGTAGCGATACCGCTCCAACGATTTCCTTTTTCTACTTTAACGGCAACGGGCATTTGCAAAGCGCCCTCCACATACAAAAAACTATTTGCCGGAATGATGTAAGCACGGTTACTGTCTACATAACTGTTCGCCACAAACTGACGTTTCGTTTGAATTGAATAGTCAACCACAAATACTTTATTGCGTACACCTGTTACACGCCAGGTATTTGAGTTGATCTGTTGTAACGATAATTGGTTGCCTTTTGCATCTGTTGCCTTGATGGCCTGCACATCGCCTGCATAATTCATGAGTTGATAATAACCAGGCGTCCAGTTAGGCATTTTCAACAACAACGTATCCTTATTCCATCTTTCTAAAGACATCGTTACGTGGTATGCATGCGAAGAAGGATCGGGTACCGACACGGAGAATTGAATTGTTGGTTGTTGCGCAGAGACTTTTACTGAAGTAGAAACAAACAACAGGATCAATACAAAGGCAGCGGCTTGCTTGCCCGGGAAAATTGACAGAATGCTCATGTTGATAAAATTGAGATCACTGCAATATTAAGCATTAAGAAGAAGCAGCTTTGCCTGTTGATCAACAACAGCACATCATCCCTTGATCATTGTTTTCAAAAACGTTTGCACGGCTTCTGATCGTCCAAGTGGTTCTGTAAGAAAAATGAACAGGTTTACATCCAACGCAAGATAAGTAGCCGGGTGTTTCAGTTTGCCATATTTCCATGCAGCAATAAGCAACATAGCAATGATGAGCCCCTGTGCAATATAAATGGGTATCATGATATCAATGTTTGGCCAATCCTTCCTGTTGATAGCAATGTAAACATTTTGTACGCCTCTGCCCAGTGCCGGCATCATGATCAAAAACACCGTGGAAACAAGCCACCATGCATGATTCTCTATTTGCTTACGATGGATAATACTTTTAATAATGGCAAAACCAAAAGCCGTCATCATCACTATTTCAACAGCAGCCACTCCAAAAAAGAACCAGGGTTCAAACGGACCAAACCGTTCAGGATTTTTCATAATAGCTTCTGTTGTCGCAATATCACGATGCATCATACTCAATGCCGTTAAGCAAACAGCACCAGCCAAAAACATTCCAATGATTCCATTAGTGCGATGCAGATTTAATTTGCCATGTGTTGCCCAATATGGTTGGAGAATCAGATACAGGTACCACACAGTTCCCGTCCAGTAATGGATATGTACCGACCACGCATTGTCGGTAAAGTCGCCCCAATAATCCCTGAAAATTCCAACTTGCATAAAGAACATGGGTACGAACATCCACTTGTATAAACTTTTGTAGCGCTGCATAGCAGAATGGGTTTTGGTTTGAAAAAAGTGAAACAAAGCCGGACAAATCCAACTACGAAAGAAAGATAAACCGTTCGGCCGGTTCAGGCAATAGCTATTTTTCGCTAGAAGCAGCAACCAATTCATTCAAACGCCCTTCCACCATCCAATCATCAATAACTGATATCCACCACTTTTTTTCTGCTCAGCTTTTGCATAGATTTTGGTACAATGCTGAGGATTTCTTCTTTCAATGTCTGGATCAATTTTGTTTTCAAATGATCACGGTGAATCACCAGACTTACTTCCCTTGCCGGTCTCGGTTCTTTCAACTGCTTTACAAATTTCATTTGCGGTTTGGTAAATTCCATCACCGCCAGCTCGGGTAAAATAGTAATGCCATCACTTTTATCAACCATCCGTTTTAATGTTTCAATATTGCCGGTTTCGTATCGAAAGTTGATCGCAGAGAACTTTTGCAGCTCACACAGATTTAAGATCTGTGAACGGAAACAATGTCCTTCTTCCAGCAACCAGAGTTGATTGGGGTCTATTTCATTCGGCAACACATACTTCTTATCATACAACGCATTGTTTTTTGAAACGTACACAAACAGTTCCTCATAAAACAACACATCTTCTTTTATCGACGAATCTTTTAACGGCGTAACTACAATACCGCAATCAAGCCGGTTATTTTTAAGTTCCTGTACAATTTCTTCTGTAATAATTTCACGTACCACCAGGTTTACCTGCGGATATTTTTCACGGATGTTTTTAAAAAGCGGCGGCAACAGGTACGGTGCAATGGTTGGGATAATGCCAATGCGTATTTCACCACTCATACTGTCTTTCTGTTCGGAGATCAACTGCCGAATCAATCCCGCATCACGCAGCACTACACGTGCCTGTGCAATAATGCTGGCACCAATTTCAGTAGGGATCACCGGTTGTTTGGTACGGTCAAAAATCTTTACCCCCAATTCCTCTTCCAGCTTTTGAATTTGCATGCTGAGGGTTGGTTGCGTAACAAAACATTTTTCAGATGCCAGTACAAAATGCCGGTGCGTATCAAGTGCTACAATATATTCGAGCTGTGTCAACGTCATAGAGATTGCTTATATCTTTATAAAAATAATCAATTTGCTTTATTAAAACAGCTGTGTTAACATTGCATCTCGTAAAACAATCCCATTCACCACCTCTTGTTAATTATTGTTACTGTAATTACTAAAATCTATAAACCGTTTACAACATGAGTAATGACAATCCGCACAGCAACACATCGTACAACGTAAACGATGCAGCCAAGTGTCCATTTATCAGCGGAACGCTGAAAAGCAGCGCTGGCGGCGGCACCAGCAACCGTGATTGGTGGCCCAATCAACTGAAGTTGAACATCCTCCGCCAACACTCCACCCTTTCAAACCCAATGGGTGAACAATTCAATTACGCAGAAGAATTTAAGAAACTCGATTTGGCAGCAGTAAAAAAAGACCTTGCTGAACTCATGACCACATCACAGGATTGGTGGCCTGCCGACTACGGACACTATGGTCCCTTCATGATTCGTATGGCATGGCATAGTGCAGGTACCTACCGCATTTGGGATGGTCGTGGTGGCGGTGGTGCAGGTACGCAACGTTTTGCACCGTTGAACAGCTGGCCCGACAATGCCAATCTTGATAAAGCCCGTTTACTCCTCTGGCCTATCAAACAGAAATATGGCAAGCAACTTTCATGGGCCGATCTGATGATCCTTGCCGGTAACGTGGCCCTCGAAACAATGGATTTTAAAACTTTTGGTTTTGCAGGTGGACGTGCAGATGTATGGGAACCCGCAGAAGATATTTACTGGGGTTCTGAAACTGAGTGGCTGGGCGACAAACGCTACAGCGGTGATCGTGAACTGGAAGATCCATTGGGTGCAGTACAAATGGGACTTATTTATGTAAACCCGGAAGGACCAAACGGAAATCCTGATCCATTGGCATCTGCCCGTGACATTCGTGAAACCTTTGGCCGTATGGCGATGAATGATGAAGAAACCGTAGCTCTTATTGCAGGTGGACATACATTCGGTAAAACACATGGCGCTGCAGATCCTTCCAAATATGTTTCCCGTGAACCGGCAGCTGCAAGCATTGAAGAGCAAGGTTTGGGATGGAAAAATACATATGGTACCGGTGCTGGTGCAGATACCATTACCAGCGGACTGGAAGGTGCATGGACAACCACTCCTACCAAATGGAGCAACAACTATTTTGAAAATCTGTTTGGCTACGAGTGGGAATTAACCAAGAGCCCCGCCGGCGCACATCAGTGGAAACCAAAAGGTAATGCAGGTGAAGGATTAGTGCCTGATGCACATGATACTTCAAAACGTCATGCACCATTTATGCTCACAACTGATATTGCGTTGCGTGTTGATCCGGCATATGAAAAAATTTCCCGTCGCTTTTACGAAAATCCCGATGAGTTTGCTGATGCGTTTGCACGTGCATGGTTTAAATTGACACATCGTGATATGGGACCACGTGCCCGTTACCTAGGTCCGGAAGTACCTGCTGAAGTATTGATCTGGCAAGATCCGATTCCTGCAGTTGATTTTGAATTGATCAATGAACAGGATGTTGCGGCATTAAAATCAACAATTCTTGCAAGCGGTTTAACTGTAAGCGAACTGGTCTCTACTGCATGGGCTTCTGCCTCTACCTTCCGTGGTTCCGATAAACGTGGTGGTGCAAATGGTGCACGTATTCGTTTGGCGCCGCAGAAATACTGGGCAGTCAACAATCCTCAGCAATTGAGCAAAGTGTTGGATGCATTGGAAGCAATTCAAAAAGAATTCAACAATGCAAATGGAACGAAGAAAGTTTCAATGGCTGATTTGATTGTGTTAGGTGGATGTGCAGGTATTGAACAGGCTGCAAGAAATGCTGGCATTACTGTTACTGTGCCATTTACACCCGGACGCAATGATGCTACACAAGAACAAACCGATGTTGAATCGTTTGCAGTATTAGAACCGGCGGCTGATGGTTTCCGCAATTACCTCAGCAGACGTGCCATTACATCATCAGAAGAAATGCTGGTTGATAAAGCACAACTGCTCAATCTTACTGCTCCTGAAATGACAGTATTGGTGGGTGGTATGCGTGTACTCAATACCAACTTCGATGGTTCAAAACATGGTGTGTTTACCAATAACCCCGGCGCACTCACCAACGATTTCTTCGTAAACCTGCTTGATTTTGGTACAACATGGAAAGCGGCCGACTCTGTACAACAAGGTTTCTTTGGAACCGATCGTGCAACAGGCGATTTAAAATGGACCGCCACCCGTGCCGATCTCATCTTTGGTTCCAACTCAGAGTTGCGTGCAATAGCTGAAGTATATGGCTGTGCCGATGGTCAAGAGAAATTTGTAAAAGACTTTGTAGCCGCATGGGACAAAGTAATGAACCTTGATCGTTTTGATATAGCGTAATCGTAAATAAGCATAAGAATCAATGTGTAAAGCCGGCCTGGTAACAGGCTGGCTTTTATTTGTGCGTACTTGGGTGTGGCCGCCTTTGAAGAGAGTTGCCAACCTTTGGAAGATTGGCAACCCTGCGCTAAATATTGAAAGATATTTGCATAACGAGAAAGCAATCATCTAATGCCATGCTAATAATCACTTGCACATGACCGTTACTCTTAAAAAAGTTGCCGGTATAGACGTGCTGTTTTCATTGCCGCTTTTATTCTGACTGTTAAACAGGTTTTCAAGTTCCTGTTGCAATGCTTCTGCTTTGCCGTTTTTTCCTGCGGCCTCAAACGCATTCATAGTGGGACCGTAATACTGTTTAAAATTATTCACGAATAATGAAGGTGAATAACCAGCCTTGAACGTAAATGTTTCTTTTGCAAAGGAGATGTTTTCCTTTGGAATACCGGCAGTTTCAAAACGCTTGATCACCTCCTCTTCCACTCCCCATAACATCGGACTCACAAAACCTTCTGGAGGTGCAGGAGTATAAGCTGAACTGATCTTTAATATTTGTGCTACCAACGTTGGGTCACCGGGTATCCAGTTGCCCATTACAATTCGGCCACCTTTACGTGTTACCCGAACCATTTCTTTTGCTGCTTCCAGCGGACGTGGTGCAAACATGGCACCGAAGATGCTGACCACAAGATCATAACTTTTATTCTGCTGATCTTTCAGATCCATTACATCACCTTCATAAATTTTGCAACGTTCCGCAACGCCCTCATTCGTTGCACGTATGTTTCCTGCTTCAACAAGATTGTGTGCAATGTCAACACCTGTTACATTTGCACCGAGTTTTGCTGCAGGTATAGCTGTATCGCCATCACCACAACCAACATCTAATACATCCATTCCGGGTTTAATGCCGAGTGTATCAACAAGTGCTGCCGAGCTTTCACGCATAGTGTCGGCTATCTTGGTAAAATCACCTTTCTCCCAAAGTGCTTTGTTCGGATTCATGGTTAAGTTTTTAAAATGTAAAAAGTAAATAACTGTTTATTACAGATCGAAACTATTGCCTGTAAAGAAACTTTCCTTTGCTGTAAAGTCCGGGTATTTTGCTTAGCGGCTCACAAAACCAATGTTTGCCTTGCTTCCATTGGTGACATACCAAAGCGCTGTTTAAAACTGCGGCTGAAATGAGAGCTGTTTTCAAAGCCACTTTCAAAGGCTGTTTCGGCAACCGACTTTCCCCGGTTCTTTAAAAGAGCCATTGATTGCTGCAATCTTTTTTCAAGCAGCCATTTGCCCGGCGAAGTGTGAAACTGTTTTTGAAAATCACGTTTAAATGCCGACAGACTTCTGTTACATAGTGCAGCATATTGTTCAAGTTTCAGATTAAAACAATAGTTGTCGTGCATCACTCGTTCCAATGAAACGGATTGGGGTTCGTTCATCATCGAACAGAAATAAGAAAGTAGCTCTGCATTGTCCCTGTTGTCAGCTATGTTTAAGATCAATTCTCTGAATTTTAATTCGAGTAATGATTGATCGGGTGCTGTTGTTCCGGAAAAATAAGCATACATCGAAACGAAAAACGATCGCAACGTATCTGTTACATTAATGGGTATAACAGAATTATATTGTCGGCCTGTATTTGCAATAGGAACCGACCTGTTCCTGAGTGTTTCGCAAATAAATTGATCAGGTATAAAAAACAGAACAAGACAAAAGCCGATATCAAAAAACTGTTCAAGTATGCAGGCTCCTTTTCGTACCAATACACAACTACCTTCACCTATTTCATACGAACCATGTGCAGTATGCCACACTTTTTTCCCTTCCAGCACATAGAAGATATAATTTTCATGGCTCCACAGATCAGCAAATTTATCTTTCATTAAACGTGCCTCCGGCGGACAGTTGAAAATAGTGATCAACGAATCGCCGCAGCTAAACTGTTTACAATACTGGGGATATGTTAATACACGTTCCTGGAAATTAACCATAGCGTTTAGTTGGTTCGTTAAAAATAACACTTGCCAGTGATGTTTTTAACATTGTTGAACGCTTTAGGAACTAACACCTTGGTTCGTGCCTTCACGAACCATAGTAGATCCCGGGATTGATCTATTCTAACTCCCGGGGTTGGTTACAACATCGTCCTGTGGCAACGAACATGGCGGAGAGCACTAATACATACCAACAAAAGCAAAATATTACATTGTTTGCCCAAACGTCAGCAAGTTGTTGTCTGGATCAAGCATGGCAAATTCTTTTTGTCCCCACGGTTTGATTTGTAAATGGCCTGCCGGATGTATGGTACTGTTGTTGTTCAACATTGACTGATAAAGCGCATCAATGTCGTTTGTGCGAATATAAACCTGCCCATAATTTTCTTTCGGGTCAAGTTCTTTAAATTCAAAAAAGTGAATTTCAGCATTATCTTTTTTAACCAACAGATAACCATCATAGTCGGCGTTACCAATATCATCAAAACCTAATTGCGTTAAATAGAATTCTCTTGTTAGTGATTTGTTACGCATTGGAAGTTTTGGAACAATGGTTGTGAGCATAGATTTTTTTTTACAAAGATGATTATAAGATTGAGAATGACAACTTCCGTCCGCCCCGGCCAGCGAGCGGATCGTATTCAGCATAATTTGAATTTGGTTTTGTGATGTAATGCCGGGAAGGAAACTGACGTTGATATCGTCCTATACATACGGTGGTGAGTTTCGTGTATTCATATATGATCAACTAAAAATTAAATCCAAAATGAAATCCCGGTTCTCCGAAAACAAATTTCGACCATTTATCGTCTAACTGTTTAAACCCATCCGGCAGCTTTGTATGATAAGCACGGTGAGTAATGGCAATAGATGGTTGAATAAAAAAACGATCCTTAAAAAGTTTGATGTGATAACCGGCACGGTAGGTGTTGAAAATCTGAAAACCTTTGTCAATTTTTTTGCCTTCCTCATCCACAAAACGTTGCCAGGAAGGCATTACATTCAGTTCGGCATACAAACCTTTCCATAAAAACCGTTGATAAGCTACCGACAAACCAAACTCACGCACATAGCCCGGAAATTCTTCTTCCGGCTTTCCGTATGATTTGTTTAAAAAAGGGTGAATCCCATTTGGCCAAGCATATTTCCAGGTTTTGGGTTCGATTGTAATGACATCTTTTCCGGTAATACGATAGCCAACATTGAATTGAATAAAGTCGGGACTGTTCGTAGAAGCCAAATTACCCAATAGAAACAAAGTGCTGCCAACAAACCACCGTTTATGAGTGGTGTCTGTTTTTGCATATTGTGCTTTGAGCTGCAGTGTGCCTGTCATCAGTAAGACAAAACCAATGAATAAAATTTTCTTTTGCATTTCTTTTCTTTTTATGTGAAACGATAATGCAAAAGTGGACTGGCGGGCAACAACAATACGTTCACTTAAGTTAAGAAATACCTGTTAGCTCTTTTTTTCAAGAAGTCTTGCCCTTAGTCTGCTTAAAGATTGAGGTTTGATGCCTAAATAGCTTGCCAATTGGTGTTGTGGAACACGCTGAACAAGGTCTGGTCTTTTTTGCAGTAAGTTCAGGTATCGTTGTTCAGGTGAAGAAGTCTTAAACTCGTCAAAATTTATTTGCTGCCTGGCTAGCAATTCTTCCGAGAATTTTCTGCAAATGATTTCAAACTTTGGAAACTTACTGTTTATATCTGCTTCCATATCAGCATTCGAAACTGTAATAATACTGTCTTCAACACAACTGATGTAATAATCAGATGGAGCTTTACTGATTACAAAATGAGGTGTTAAGGCGTCCATTTCTGTGTAGAAAGCGGTTGTTTTTTCTTCTCCATCGATGATGTAATACGAGCGAATACAGCCTTTTAAAACAAAATAGCTTTCGTTCGAATATTGTCCTTCTTTGAGTAAAACCGTCCCTTTCTTTACTGTACGAAAAACGTCCACAGATGCAATTGCGTCCTTTTCCTCATCTGTAAGAGAAACGTATTTTGATATAAAGTCAAATAGTAAATTTTGCATTGTTTGTTTTGTTATTACGGATCACTCCCGTCCTTCTATCGCTGAAATCTTATTGTCTTTTGTAATTGTTATAAGCAGCTCTTCGGGTTCGTTACGAAAGATGAGCCGGTAATGATAAACCCTGTTTTCGTTCGGCAAATCTTTCCTGTCAAGTAATTCTATACGCATAAAATATCCCAGGCTTTTCAAATGAGCAGACGCCCGGCCCGACCGTGGAATAAAACGCTGCGCCATTTCAGGTGTAAATAAATCTTCTGTCAACTTGTTATCAATTAATTTAACAACAAAATTCTTGACCAGTGCGGTAATCTTCGGTTCATTGTCTTTAATTGCTTTTAATCTCGGTATCCGCAATTCCGGTTGATATAGTTCTAATACCCTTGTAGCAATTTTATTGGTATTGGCTCTTCGCAGATTTGCAAAAACAATCACTGCGATCTTTTGCTGCGGATATTTTTTAATTGTTGATTCAAACCCTTGCCATGTGCCATTATGCTCTACAATTTTTTTACCTTGAAGGGAATCAACCCACCAGCCAAAGCCGTACGGAAAACTACTGCCATCATTCAGTTTTACCGGCGACCACATCAATTCATAACTTTCTTTTTTCAGCAGCCTGCCGCTGTTTAACCCGGCTTCCCATTTGGCCATATCAAGTGCAGTAACATACATGGAACCATCTGCCGTAGTGTTGATAGACGGAGAAACCCAGTCCTGGTTTTTTATTTCACCATCCACCAGTTGGTAGCCGGCTGCACGGTTGGGTACAAGATCGTACTCAGAAATAATTCTTGCCGTTGTCATGCCCAACGGATCAAAAATGCGTTGCTTTAAAAATTCACCATAAAACCTACCCGTTACTTTGCTGATGATCAATCCAAGTGCTACATAGCCAGCATTACTGTACACCGATTTTTCACCGGCTGCAAATTGCAATGGAATATTGCTGATAATTCGGAATAAACTGTCTTCGGTATAATCGGCTCTGTAATTGAAATCGTCGGGATACTCGCCAAATCCGGCAGTATGTGTAAGCAGATGTTTCACAGTGATCGAATTCCACGAGGCAGGTGCGTCAGGAAAAAACGTTGTAAGCCTGTCATCAAGGTCCATTTTACCATCTTCCACCAGCAGCAGAATAGCAAACGCAGTAAATTGTTTCCCCACCGAGCCGGCCTGAAAAACAGTTTCCGGCTTTACGGCCACGTTATGTTCAATGTTTGCAACACCATAGCCCTTTACATAATCAATTTTTCCATTCCTTACAACTGCAACAGACATACCGGGGATGTTTTGCTTTTGCATTTCAATCTTCACTAACGAATCCACCCGGGATCTCAATTTAACGGAAACGGGTTGGGCTTCACAGTAAACACTGATCGCAAAGAAAATTTGTAACAGAAAAAACCTGGCTACCATCTTACCTGTTTTTATTTGTTTGCCCGGAGTCTTATATAGTGGACCACAGGAATTTTATATAACAACTGTCGGGGGCGGCTGCGACCAGACCCGGGCCGACGGAATTTGCAATTGAATTACCGTTAAAGTATTCTGTTAAGTTTTATGTATTGAAGAAGCATAATTGTTTTGCCGTCTTTTATTTCCCCGCTTTCAATCATCGACATTGCTTTCTCAAAAGCAAGTTCTAAAACTTCAATGTTTTCTTCTTCGTGTTCTGCACCGCCACCGTCGTTTACCTTCATCTCGTTAGAATATTCTGCAATAAAGAAATACAACATCTCGGTAACAGAACCCGGAGACATGTAGGCTTCAAATACTTTTCGAACATCAGTTATTTTGTAGCCCGTTTCTTCTTCGGTTTCTCTTCTAATGCAATCTTCCGCATTATCTTTATCCAACAGCCCTGCACAGGCTTCAATTAGCATTCCTGTTTCATTCCCATTTACAAATGTTGGCAGACGAAATTGCCGGGTTAAAATAACTGTTTGTTGGTTTTTATTGTAAAGCAAAATAGTTGCACCATTACCTCTGTCGTACGCTTCTCTGCTTTGTGTAAGTTTTGTGCCGTCTTTTTTGGAATATTCATACGTTATTTTCCGTAGCACATACCAATTGTCAGAAAGAACTTTCGTGTCTAAAATTTTAATGTTATCGATCATTATTGAAGGTGTCTTGTTAAATTGTTACAAACGGGAAGTGCTTGCTGCTGTGCCGGCATTCATTGAATATGCTGCCCCGAACCGCTACCCAATTTTATTTTATTGTTGAAGATAAGAACTACAGTTGAATGTTATTCGTTACGCTGGAAACGCTGCTGATGCCTGCAAATAGCCGATATTGATTCCCTTGCCCCGCCATTGTAGCAAACCAAGGTTGTTTCTCAGCAATATCTCCTGAAAGGGACATTGCATTTAAATAATTTCGTGGCAACATAAATCACGCAACGTCCCATCATCTACCTGCAAACACCCCACCTTTATCTGTTGGGAAACGTTGCCGGGAAAAAGGATTGTTATTCCGTTACCCAATGAAAACCGTTCTTTATTAATTTAAAGTCTTTTAGTTCAACCGATTGCCTTTTGGCAGTAATAAAAACTGAATCGTTTTTAATTCTCCCTCGCAGCAATAGCGTAGTAGAATCAATGAACTCAAATTGAAACCGGCTTTTTATTTCTCGTGCTGTCAAAATTGAATCCAGCTTTATGTATGTACTTTCCTGTAAACCCAGCTCATTGTAAATTTCCTGTTCTTTTAACGTTAAGTTGGTTCTGTCGCCATACACTAACATTTCCTTTTCAGCAACTGATAAATCCATGTATGCAACGCTGTCACCATGCAGGCGAATCCTCTCCCGTGCACCTCCCATTACAATCTGTTTCCAGCGTAATGGGTTTTCAGTTGATAAGGTATCCTTATTCATAACAAATGCGTGAACATCATAAATTCCGGATAGTCCGGATTGACTTTTGCTGATTTCTCTGCTGTCCATTCTTTGCTTATACCCAATATAATCCTTCACCGAAAAAATGACAAAGTAACCGATCAACAAAAATTTCAGTACTGATTTTGAAATAGTGATCCACCGTTTGTTAAACACCGGAGCTTGTATAACCGGAAGTGAAGTTGTTTGATTGGTAAAGAAAAATTTGAACAAGCGATTTAAATGAGGAATCAGCAGCGAAAAAGCCATTACAAATAAAGCTGTGGGATACATTTTCGCATGAACATCGTAATTGAAATTTACTGCCATTACATTGGCAAGCGTAATCAAGGTGAGGATGGCTCCAAAAGTTGTTGTTCTGCGAAACAGCAGAAGTAATGCAGCACTTTCAGCAATGCCCATAAAAACATTGTAGCCATAAGAATACCCGAAAAAAGCCCAAGCTAAACTCATGGGCGACAGATTTCCAACAGGCTCCGACAAAGTATAAAAGCCGAGGTCGGGAAACTGCATTTTAAAAAATTTCTCCAGAGCAAAAATGAATAGCGTAAACGCCAGGTAATAACGAATAATGGCAGTGAACCAATAATAAAGCGTTTGATAGTTTGTACGTTTCCGGTCCAATACACTCCAGATAATTGTTCCTGACAGCGCAACCATTGCCATAATGAAATAAAGCAGATAGATGTATGTCCGGTCGTTATGCTGTCCGTCATATGGAGATAAGATCGTGCTCTGAACATGGAAGATGTGTGTTCCTGTCCATGCAACAATTGCATCTAAAAATGTGGCGAAACCTCTCTCGTAGTAGAAATAAGACAAAACAGGATTAACAGACCAGTCCAGTAAAACAATAAACAGGATGAAAAAAATAAATGCAAAACGAAATGCCATCTTGCTATAACTGTTCGAGGGCAACGGTTCAGTAGATAAATTTCCCATATTAACTATGTTTTGTGATCAGTTTCGGTTGTTGTTTACACCTGAACCCAACAAAGAATCTCACACATTAAGCCCGTTAAATGTAGCAAACCCGACGCAAAAATGAAGCGTTGCTTTTGTGAGTAGCCTTCTTGCGCCTTGCTATAAAATGCTTACAATTTTTTCTCAGCAATGCCTCCGGAAAGGGGCATTGCGTTTAAATGATTTCGTGGTAACATATATCACGCAACGCCCCTATCATCTATCTTCAAACACTTCAGCTTTATCTATTGGGAGACGTTGCTGAGAGAAAAGGGCAAAAGACTTTAAAATGTCCAGCCCAATGATGCACCATATATAAGTCCATTGTTTCCTGGTGTTCTTGCTTCGTGAATGTATTTTTGTCCACTTACATTTTGCATTTCAACTCCATCACTTGATAAAGTTGAACCAACTTTAGGCCAAAATTTAACTGTAGGTTGTAGAAAAAGTCCTTTCCACAGATAAATATTGTAGTAAGCACCTAAACCAACTGAAAACGTAGTATAGGTTTCCTCTTTTCCTTGGTGGTCGGTCATTTTAAAAATTGTTCCTTTTGGTTCAACCAATAAATTTAACCCTTTCCAAAAATATCCAACTCCAAATCCATAAGAAAATGGAGACTCAACAGTCGTGAATTTTTCTTTATCCTCCGTGGATAGTAAACTTGTGTACTTTAACCCGAAACCAAACGAGGCTTCTAATACTATGTTTTTCTTTGTTACATAGTTTAATGCGATGTTTCCGCCTTTTAGTAAAATAGGTTGGTGTAAACCTGATAGAATTGAAACATTGCCTATTTCTTTTCTGACAGGTTTTTCTCCTGATGTTTGTGCGTATATTGATAGACTACAAAATAACGCAACGGTAAATACGAATGGCTTCATTTTTATTTGCTTTTTAAATTAAATTATAGAGCAAAATTGAAGCAATGAAATCTTAAAAACATTCACATATGGTAATAAACAGCTAGAGCGAT
Source organism: Lacibacter sp. H407 (assembly GCF_037892605.1). Lineage (NCBI taxonomy): Bacteria > Pseudomonadati > Bacteroidota > Chitinophagia > Chitinophagales > Chitinophagaceae > Lacibacter > Lacibacter koreensis. The sequence goes on from NZ_JBBKTU010000001.1 coordinate 4,057,521, forward strand.
AAACTTTTTCTTATCCTACTTAACGATTGCGGAGTAATACCCAAATATGAAGCAATATAAATTTGAGAAACTCTGTCAAAAACGGCTTTCCTTTTTTCTATTAAGTCTAAATACCTTTCAGTTGCATCTTTATTTATAAATGAAACTTGTCTGCTTTGTTGAAATGCGTAGGCTCTATCAACAATGATTTTAAAGAATTTAAGTACGCTTGAATGCTTGTCTGCAATGATGTTCAGAAAGCTAAATGTAGCTAATTCAATTTCACAGTTTTCAAGTACCTGAATATTTATTTGGCAGTTTTGGTTGTATATATATGCTGGATAGTCTGAAATGAATGTAGGTGCTACAAAAAAATTTGTCGTTAAATCATTCCCGTTTTTGTCTATATAGTATCCTCTGCAAATTCCCTTTTTTAAATATCCTATTTTGTCTGAATTGTTTCCGTTGACTAAAAAGTGGTCTTTGTTTTTCAGTTCCAAATAGTTGAAATTCCTGATTAATTCATCCAGAATTTCATCGTCAATTTTAACGATTGAAGAAATATAATCTTTTAGTTCCATTCTGTCTATATTATGGTTTTCATAGGGTTGCACCTAACTTCGGCGGCTTTGGACAGGTGTGGAAATGACCTACTGTCCGCCGGAACATCTGTTGATGATTTTGTTTAGATGAAGTTAAGAACTAAAGCCCAAAAATGAACGTTCAGCCAGAACTGTAGACCGGAGATGCTGTGTCTTTTCATGAAAGGGGCTCGGCGTTGTTAATTTATTTGTTGCATTACGGCGAGTCGGTTGTACCAGACTCGCCTGCAAATGAAGGCACATTGCGTTTAAATGATTTCGTGGTAACATAAATCACACAACGTCCCATCATCTATCTGCAAACACTTCACCTTTATCTATTGGGAGATGTTGCTTTTACATTGAAATTTGCTGGTTAAATTGAGTTGGGAATTGGCATAGAATACAGAGAAAAAATTTCTCTACATTATCTTCTTTTATTGATAACACCTGAAATAGTAATACCGATCGCATTGGCGCTGTACGATGCATTGCTGGCATCCTTATAAGTCATGAGGGTGTATGAGAGTGCAAACAAACCATAACCGGCTTCAAACTGCAAACCCGGCACTGATGTAAATTTTGCATCCTGCCCCAAGCCATCAAACTTTAAATTGATTGCCTGGTGACTCACAATACCGGTTGCAAAACGCAGTTTCTTTACGGGTACATAGTTGAGCGATAATTGCAATGGAATACGTGTAAGGCGAATGTTTGCATTATCGGCTTTGGTAGTAAGATATTTAAAACCAATACTACCTCTCAGGAATAATTTTTCTGATTTGGTTAAACGTAACTCTCCGCCTGCAAACACGGTGCCTCCCTGCCCGGCGTTCATTTTTTGTACACTGCCATCGGTAAAATAAACTTCGGCAAGATTGTCGCCTCCAAATTCCAAAGCACCACCGAGTAAAAAGCGTAGCGGTTTTTGATTGGTAGAAGTTGTTTGTGCGTTGCTGACAAAGGCCGGGCTGAATAAAAGAAAAAAGATGATCCGTTTCATGTGGGCTTTACAGTTTTGTTTTGGGGCCCGAAATTAATGGAAAGAACGATTTCCTGATTTTCCTGATGAATGATTTTTAGAAGAACCCAACCACAGTCTGTTTTTTTTCGTACTGCTTCTACAACAAAACGTCTCCCAAATGAGAGACGTTAGTTTTAGAATGTTTTTCGGGTTTTAATTATTTACTCAATTGAACGAAAGCTGTGATCGTACACATAGTTGCCAACATTGATCCCCTGTGCTTCACCTTCAAGTGCAGCTTTTCTGAAATGAAACCCTACGTATATACGTGACAGTGAGTTATCTCTTGCCGCAACTAAAATACTCTTGTATGTTCGTGTAACACCGGGTAATGTTCCGCTGGTTTGCGACACTGAAATATTGCTGGTACCGAAAAACCGCATAAGAACCGCTGCAGCAGCGCCTCCGAAATTTGCATGAGCAGAAGGATATTCGGCAATTGGAGGTGTATATACATTTGCTGCCGGGTTTGCAAGATTGGGAGATTCAATATAAGAAGGGAGCCATGTTGCATCGCCTGCAGTAGACGGGTTTCCATCATCATTACCAAGTCTGATGGCTGTCTCGGGCCGCCAATAGAAATAATAATATTTTGCTTCAAAACAGGCGGTCACTCCATCTGTCATGGCAGTATGTAGTAACGCAAACAAGCGTGCTGTTTTCCATGCATCCATTTTTTTAGAAGCAATGATGTTTCGTGCATACCTGTTCCAACCAATGGTAGATCGTTCCACCCAGAAAACGCCGACCTCTGTTTCATTGGCTGTTCTTGTGTGATTCATTAATCCACCTTTTGATTTCACTTCGTTGTAATCACTTTCATATGCATCTGACTGAACAGGATCAGGTGCTACAGGTCTGAACTGTGCTGAGTTTTCAAGCACAAAGGTGGTCATTTTTGTACCCCATTGCTGAAGCCCTTTTACTTTGGGCATACCCACATTGGCGAAAGGAAGTGTAGAGCGATACTCCCCGGGCAACACACCATCAGGAGCTGGTAATTGCTGGTTGGCGATAGCAAAATTATCAGTTGACCGCTTTAGAATAATGGCATCGGCTGCAGCTTCTCCTACCTGCTTGCCCAGTTCTTTTTGATTGCCATCTGCAATAGTTGCAAGGCTTTCATTATACCATGCCAAAACAGGGAAAGTTCGCTGCAGGTTGAGTTTGGTAATAACATGGTATGCTGCACTGGCAACAGCCGCATCGGGAGATGCAAATTGCTCTCTCACATTCAACAGTGCATGACGCTCATATTTTGGTTTGATCGAATTCAATGCATCATGAACGGCGATCTGGATCATGGCAAAGTAACGGGATTGCGCAGGCGGTGTGTTAGGACCAGTTAAAACCGTTGCAGCCTTCTCGTTCCAATACATCACCATATCGTTGGAGGCAAAACCCGGATCATCAAATTTGCCGAGTAAAGCGGCACTTTCCTTATCTGTTACGTCGGGCTTTGAGCAGGATTCTACCAATGCCATTGCAAAAAGGCATGCGGCAAAAACAGAAACGTTGATTTTTTTCATACTGATGTTTTTTGTTTTGGTGAATGATTAGTTGCGGTTCCTGTTTAGGCATGAATTCGTAATTGTTCACAGGTATTACTGGATTAGATGAAGTAAATATCTACAGGAAATAAAAATAGTTGGTGGTACAAACACGACTTTGTTGAGCGCAGAAAAAGCGAATCGCACTGTTTAAGAGCATCTCTTTAAAAGTTGCCATTACATTTACCGCAGCGCAACAACATTCTTGAAGTTAAATTCCATGTTTCACTGCAAGCATCACAATCTTTTTGATTTTTCAACCGGGGAACAACATACTAACGGGGAACAACAAGAATGCCTGTTGCAAGGCTGGCATTTGTTCCTGTTAGCGAAATTGCTTGTCCATTTTTCCAGTATTTAGCACTAAGAGAAGTACTCCCTTCATATCCTGCTACATAAACGTCGCTTCCATCAACAGCAAGTGATGTTGCATATGAATAGGTTGTTCCGTTTGTAAGTGACACAGCTTGACCGTTTTTCCAGTACTTGGCAACTGAACCTGTTCCCCCAACTCTACCCAAAAAATCGCCTTCCCAACCTGCTACATAAACATCATTTCCAATAACAACAATTGAATTGGCAACAGCATGAACTGCTGTTCCGTTTGTAAGCGAAACCGCCTGCCCGTTTTTCCAGTACTTCGCCACATGAGCAGTTCCGTTTGATTCCGAGCCTGCTACATAAACATCATTTCCAACAACTGCAATTGAATTTGCGTAAGCCTGCTGTGATCCATCTGTAAGAGTAACGGGTTGAAAATTTTTCCAATATTTAGCAACTCCATTTTCCTGACCGGCAACATATACATTTGCGCCTACCACCGTTATGCTTGTTGCTTCAGCATTTGTAAGCCCATTGGTAAGTGCAATGGGTTGGCCATTTTTCCAGTACATCGCTACGAATTTAGATCCACTCCATTGCCACCCTGCTATATATACATCGTTACCTTCAATAGCAATTGAATTAGCAGATGAACCAACTGGCTCAGGAAGCAATACCTCCTGGCCATTTTTCCAATACTTGACCTTGCTATAAGGATTCATATCACTTTGATCCCCCACTACATACACATCGTTACCAACAAGAGCAATAGATCGTGCAATAGAATTAGTTAAAGAACCGAGTCGTACCACCTGACCGTTTCGCCAATATACCGGCATCCCGTTATCATCACCACTTATATAAATGTTTACCTGCGGCGTATCAATTTGTTTATTTACAATTATCTGTATGGTATCCATGGATGATAATCCGCCAGCATCTGTAATTTTTAATTGGAACAGGAAAGTACCTTCTGCCAAATTATTTACTTGTGTTTGTACAATAGTTGGATTGGTGATATTATATGAAGATGGGCCGGCTATTTTCGTCCAGAGATAACTTACAATTTTACTATCAGGATCAGTGGAGCAACTCCCGTCCAGCAAAACCATGTTAACAGGCAACGTAGTTGTTTGATCGTTGCCCGCACAAGCAACAGGGGGCTTGTTTGTAATGATGCTGTTGCATTCGAGACAGGAATACTTTTTCTTGCAAGACACAGCAATTGCAGCAATTATTATTACAAAGAGTATAGCAAACAAAGCCTGTTTCATTTCAATAAGATTAAGCAGTTGAACTTTGCAACATGAATTCCCTTTCGGATAGTTTTTAAAATTCCCTGCAGAGAAAGTGTTGAGAAAAAACTAAAATTGAATTTTCACTTTCGGACTATCATCTGTATTGCTGCCATAATAAAAAACATATAAACTGCCATAGCTGTACATACCGGCACCCTCTGGCCTTTTTTCTATAAAGTATTCATATAGATTGTTGGTATAGCTGTCTGAAATATAGTTTACCTCTACCCATGTAGAGTCAAAACCTCTTTGTATAAATACTTTTTTGGGAGCTGGATACCAATAGATATTTTGAACTTCAACTCCTGCATACCAGGGAAATATCCATTCCAGATTTGTGAAGATCAATTCTGAACCTGGATCCATTGGATCCCTCATATCTACAGTAACAGTATCCTTTCCAATTAGCCCACCTTTGTCAACAACAGTTAATTCGAACTGATAAGTTCCTTTTAACAGATTACGCACCTTTGTTTGCAACAAGTCGGGACTGTCAATTGTACTACGAGATGGCCCGGAAATTTCCTTCCAGCTATGTTGTACAATATCATCAGAAGGAGTATCGTGGACCCTTCCTTTTAATAGTAATGAGTCAGCAGGTAACACAATATAAAAATCTGGCCCGGCAAATGCCGCAGGTGCAGTATTTATTATTACAGTTGGAGTACTTATTGTGTTAGTAGAATATCCTGTAATGCGTTCCTCCTTTTCGCAGCCGGAGATAAAAATAAAAAGCAACAACAGCATTGAGATAAACTGCTTCATAACAAAGAAAATTTAAGATGGTTTAGATATTCAACTACATATAGTAACTAAAAAACAATCTTTACATCAGGTGTATCTTCCGGATTCTCGGTTTGATCTTCCAGTATCTCCAACCCATTATTATAGATGGTCCACATGTATTTGCTCCAGCTACCACTCATTGCTTCAACCCACTCAGTAAACAAGTCTCTTTTTACATACACCTTAAATGCAGTACCAGCAGGTATGAACGAGTGGAAATTTTCAATTCGTATGTTGCAACCCATCGGGCAGCTCCACTGCCGATCTTCAAAAATGAGTTCATTTTCCCCTTTTGTTTCTTTAAATACAGTTACAGAAACAGTGTCTTTACCGGTTAACCCTGCTTTGCTTATAATAGTCAGTTCAAATAAGTGGATCCCCGTTTCGAGATCACGTACATCTGTAACAAATGAACCTGAATTTTCTATGACGAAAGAACCGGTACCTCCAATCTTATTCCAAGAAATAGTTTGAATGCTTTGTGGATAATAAGTCGCCCCTTTCAGTGTACACGAATTAACAGGAAATATCATAAAGATATCTGTACCTGCAAACGCTTTTGGAGCATTTGGAGATTGATTTACAGCAGATGGAAGTGTTGCTTCATTTTTGCAGGAAATAAAAAGCAGTACAAAAAACAGCAGGAATAACAAGTTAGATTTTTGCATAACGGTGTAATTACCTATAAAAACAAGATTACCTTAAATATCTGCAGGAAATAAAAATAATAGGTGGTACAAACACGACATTATTGAATACCGAAAATGATTCTGCCATGAACTGAGAAACGAAGTATTTATTTGGTAAGGCCCAGAATTCTGCCGGGTGAGCGAAATTCTTCCGTAATAAAAAGATTGGGTGTAGTAACTGTGTAGGTCTTGTATTCCTTTACCAAATGCTGGTAATCATTGTAGCCGCTTTCGATTGCAATCGAAAACCAGTTTCGTTCAGGATGTGCATAGCGCAGCAATAGCGACTTGTGAAACCGTGAAAGTTTAAGAAATGTTTTTGGACAAACTCCAATCCGTTCCATTACTTTCCGTTCAAGTTGCCTGGGCGACAGATAGGCTTTTTTTGAAAGCTGATCAACAGTAAGAATTTCACCTGAGTTGATAAGACCATCTAAAATATAGTCTGCAGCAATGAGCGGTCTTGAAGATCTTACAGCCAGTACTTTCAAATATTCTTCAATGATCATGATCATTTCTTCATAAGAGCTTGCACCGGATAACCGGGAGTTGATGCCGTAAAGTTCCGGAGAAAACATCGCTTCTGCATCTTCACACTTATTTGTTAGCTCAGCAAAATTCAGTCCGGTGAGCCGGTGCAGTGCGCCCGGCCGGAACTCAACCGATATCATCAAAAATTCGGGTGTAGTAATTAACCGGTTGATCCTTTCAGTAAACTGTCCTGAAATAATGGAACGTGGCCTCTGTACAGTTATGCTGCTGGAGGGATATTCAATTGTTTCAGCGCCCCGGGGATAAAAAACAATGCATTGCTCCGGCCGCGGTGGGAAAGGTTTTAGCGGAACTGTTTTAGTACCATCAAAATAAAAATGACGTAAGCGGTAACGATAAATATACTCCCGTAATTCCGGAGCTGGTTGTATGTTACGGGATATCATATATCGTATTTCAAATTATGAGAAGAGATAAAATAAATTATACTAACTCCGGTATAGCAATGCCTTCCTTTATATCAAGATTATGATAGGATATAATTTTCCAACTATTTATTTTCTTTACCATCACCTGAACCAATCTCGTAAACATCCGTCCTTCCTTATCTGTGTGGATCAGATTAAAAGAGCCTGACTTATTAAATGCCGATACAGTTATTAATGTTTCCACAACGGCCACCTCATCAACCGGAAATTGCAAGTGAACCAATTTGTATTCGAACCGAGAGTTTTTGAATACATTCTTTAAAATCATGTCGTGTTTTTGAAAGAAGGTTTGATGCCCCTTAAAAAACATTCCAAAAATATTTGTGAAACTTCCATCTTCTGAAAATGCATTCGCATACATTTCTGCATTCCCTTCGTTCCAGCCCCTGGCCTGCTCATTGAGAATTTGTATTATGGAATCAGCATGCGGATGCGATGATGAAAATTCTTCTATGCCGGTTATTATGCTATCCTGCATCCCTGTACTGTTTTAAACTTGACGATAGTGATTTTCTACCGACAAAATAGGTAATGATCAGGTTAAATGCAAGTAATCGGAAAAGTATAAATAGAAGTTTCGATCTTATTAAAAAAATAGTATGTGTGTAACAACCCTACCAGCTATTAACTCCATGAACCATCAACCATGAACTATGAACTCTCAATACGTCGTGGTCATATCTTCATCTACACAAATAATATAATCGGCTTTAAACTTATGTTCGGCCAATAATGTATGGATGTCTTTCTGCAAAACAGTTGTTACCGTTGCGATCTTTAGTTCGGGATGTGCCTGTTTGAGATACCACACAATACCATCGTAATCAGCAGAGGCTTTGCCATCATGTTTATCGGAATGATAGCTGCCGTTGTAATGAATAAACAAACTACCGGGCACAAAATACTTCCACATAAAATGCGCCATGGTCGCATCTTTCGACGCCTGTGCCCGCACCATATTCATGGAGCCGTGACCGGCCATCATCGTCATCATGTTTTTGTATCCTGCCAATGTAGAATCAAACGAAAACGGCAATGGTGCGATCCATTTTTTCTCTGCATCGGGAAGTGTATCCAATGCTGCAACGCCGGATTTGGAAACCAAAGCTGCATACCTGCGTGGAATATTCGTAGCTGCAAATGCGATGTTGTTTGTTTTTGCAAAATTGACGAGTGGTGCATAATCGGTTTTATAGTTGGGCCATAACCTTGCAGCTGAATCGAGTCCTTTGGCCGATAATTTCCCTTGCAGGTATTGATCAAGTGCGGCTTGATTATCCTGTTCAAACATTTCAGCGCCTAATATCAAATTGCGATGCTGCTTTGCATCTTTGGTGATTTCCAGTTGCAGCCAATGGCTGATGGGATTATTATGAAACTCGCCAATAAGCACCATATCCTGTTTGATCAACTGCTTGAGCATACTGCCATAACTCACTTTCTTTCCCTTGGCATTGTATAACACATAGGCCGGTTTTTGTTGTGCTAAAAGAATTGAGCAGATAAAAACGAGTACGGTGGTAAAAAAGAGTTTCTGCATGTTGATTATTTAATGAAAAGTATTTCGGTAGATGTATTGATTCGCAAAAAATTGAAAAATTATCTGCTTACTTCTCTCGCCATATTTTTACTTTGATGATAATGCTTCGTTGTACAGTCACCTTACAGGTGAACAGACAACGGCATTCAAACTTTCATCACAAAAGATAATAGCTCAGGCTTCTCTTAATATCTTTTCCATTTTACGGCCTTTGGCCAACTCATCAACTAACTTATCAAGATAGCGGGTCTGTTGTGTTAATGGATTTTGAATTTCTTCTACCCGATAACCACAGATAACCCCTGTAATAAGATGCGCATTGGCATGGAGCTTTGCCTGCTGAAAAAATTGTTCAAAAGTTACTTTTTCGTCAATTAGCTTCTGCAGCTTCTTTTCATTATATCCGGTAAGCCATTCAATTACCTGGTGCAGCTCTTCTTTTGTTCGTCCTTTCTTTTCCACCTTTGTAACATAATGAGGATATACCGATGCGAAGGTCATTTTTGCAATACGATCGTCATGATGAGCTGTGCTGTTCATGTTTGCTGTTTTAAGGTTTGCTGCAATTTATTTCAATCGTTCCAGTTGTCCTTTCCGTTTTACGATATTTTTGTAATCCCATTGAATAGCGCTTGCTTTTTTCAGCCAACGCTTTAGTTGAGCCTCATCAATTTCGGAAACGTTGTTGTAGAAAACAGATGCGTCTTTAAATTTTTTGCCCACCACATTCAAACCATCTTCTTCAAAAGAAGCACCACTCCAAAACATTAACCGGATACCCGGCTTTTGTTTACTGTACCCAACAATTGGATTGCCTTCCAAAAACCAAACCGGGTGGGCATGCCATACTTTACTTTCCGCTTCAGAAAGTTCACTGTCAATGATAGTTGCAAGACGGTTACAAATTACTTTGTCGGCAGCAGTTTGCTTGTTGTTGTATGATTTGATGTCGGTATGCATTTGCGATGTTGTTTAGCTTTCATGTATAAATTTCATGGATGTCACTAAAAAGTAATCAAACTTTTCAGAAACCGCATCCGCTTTCGTTCATGCCGTATTCGTATCAGTCCGCCTAAAAAAAAGATAAGTCCGAATATTAAAAAATAACCTCCTTCACGCATTATCTCAACACCATACCTTATACTAAGTCCTGTCCGAAAGTCTCCATCGATAAGCTTAAGAATCCCGGTCGCAATGGCAATAGCCCCAACAATAGGAAACAGGTATTGTAAAATCATCCAAAAATTAAACTCTTCGGGTTCTTTTCTATGAAAAAAGTATTCCCGAAGCTTGCCTTCATTTATCGCTTTAAGAATGTAGTCTTTTGTATCATCAGACAATTCGTAATCCTTACTTTTTACTAAATGTCCGAGCATAAAAGCGATTTCCCTATCATTACTTGAGTATTTCTCAATATTTAAAAACACAGAAAATAATACTTCATTGCTTGCAAACTCTTTTGATTTCATGAGTTTCTTAAAAAGTGGTTTGAAGTTATACTCGTCGAACATCTTTAGATATTTGCAAAATTACCTACGTTGAATAAAGTTTATATTGCTTCACTATAAAAACTACAGTCGGGCTTTCGTACCTCGTACTTCTTACCTCCTACTTCGGCATCACTCAAACCGCAGCGCCTTCACCGGACTCATCTTCCTCACCAACAACGAAGGAATAAATAAAATTAAAAAGCTTACGACAAATGTAACGACGTTGATGAGCACTACCTGCCACCACAATACACGAATGGGTGCAGTAGAAACATAGTACGCAGCTTCATCCAGTTTAATAAAGCCTGTTGTTTGTTGCAGCCAGCAAATACCAAGACCCAACACGGTGCCTAATGTTAATCCTACCAAAGTAATGATCAATGCCTGGTTCCAGAAAATCACCTGTACCTGCCCGTTAGTTGCACCGGTGGCTTTGAGCAACCCTATCATACGAGAGCGTTCAAGTACAAGAATAATTAAGCAGGAAATTAAATTGATGACTGCTACAATACACATGATGATTAAGATCACCGTTTTATTGGTGCTTTGTAATGCCAGCCAATCGAAGATGTTCGGATAAATTTCACGCAGCGGTGTACTGAACCAAACAACAGGTAACTGATCGAGCAGTTGATTGTTGGTTTTGTAATCGGTGCGGTAATCTTTCAAGGTTATTTCATAACCCCCGATCTGTGTATTACTCCATCCGTTTAAACGCCGGATGAGATTCATATCAATGATCGCAAATGTTTTATCGTATTCCTCGATCCCTGTTTTATAAATACCGCTTACGGTAACAGGCCGCACACGGGGGGCCGTGCTGTTGTTATCAATAAAATAAATAAGGATCCGGTCGCCCACTTTGGCATTGATCTGCTTGGCCGTGTACGTTGAAATAACGATCTCGTTGTTCTGTACACTATCGTCAAACGCCAGCCACTTTCCTTCCTGCATGAAAGGTTGTAACCGTTTGCTGGAAAATTGTTTGTCCACTCCTTTCAACAATACCCCTTCAATGGTTTCATTGGTTTTCAACATTGCCGATTTGGTTGCAAATGCATCCACCAGTTGCACATTGGGATGTGATTTGAGGATTTGATAAACCGAATCGTTTTGCTCCACCGGCAATTCTTCTGCCAAACCCGAAGCTGACGATTGTTGCTGCTGTACCCGCAAGTGTCCCCAAAAGCTGAATACTTTGCTGCTGACGGTGTATTGAAAGCCTTCTACAAATGCAAAGGCCAGGATCATGACTGCTACACTGATGGCTGTGGCCACCGTTGACAAGCGGATGATGAACCTTGAAAAGGATTGATTCTTTTGAAAAACCAACCGGCGTGCTATAAAGGAGGCAATGTTCAAATCTTTATCTTTGAAAGGTTGTAAAACTAATGGTTTCTGTGAATAAAGGTTGCCAACCTTGTATGGGGTTGCAGATTTTTTCAGCATTTTACAAGAAGGTTGGCAACCTTGCACAAAAAGCAACTATTTCCACTTGTTTTGAATCTCTGTAACGTCAGGTTATAAATAAACAGCATCATGCACCAGATCAAACGCCTTTTTCCTTTTCTTGTTTCAGGTTTCTTTTTCTGCAGCACCGTTGCTGCACAGCAGGCCGATAAAATATACAAAAGCAATATCCGTTCGGTCAAGTTCCATGCAAAAGGCGATCAGCTGAGCTACCCCATTATGCGGTTGAACAGTAACGATCAGCTGGAGCTTCATTTTGATGATATGGATGCCGATGTAAAATATTATTCCTACACATTTGCACTTTGCAATGCCGACTGGACACCCGCCATGGTAAGTCAGTTCGATTATATGAAAGGATTTTCGAACGTACGCATCAACACCTATCGCAATTCTTCGCTTGTACTTACCCGTTATACGCATTATACCTGCAACCTGCCCGACCGGAATACATCGCCCACCAAAAGCGGCAATTATATTTTGAAAGTTTTTGTAAATGGCGATACATCGCAAGTGGCATTTACCAAGCGTTTTTTGGTGCTTGATACAAGAATTACTGCCGGCGCTACAGTAGTGCAGCCGTTCAATACGTTTATTGGTAAAACACATCAGAAATTACAGTTCAGCGTTAATGCACAAAACATTAAACCCACCAATATTTTTCAACAGATCAAAGTAGTGATTCTGCAGAACTATCGTTGGGATAATAGTATTACCAACCTTCAGCCAACATTTATCCGCCAGAATATTCTTGAATACAATACCGAAAACCAGGCATTGTTTCCGGCACAGAAAGAATGGCGATGGGTTGATCTTACAAGTTTCCGTTTACAAACCGATCGTGTAGAGAAAGGTGATTATACCAACACGGGACAAACATTATACATAAAACCTGAAGGCGAACGGAAAGATCTGCGGTACATGTACTACCGGGATTTCAATGGCTTTTACCAGTTGATGAATATTGAACAGAACAATCCGTATTGGCAGGGCGATTATGCAACAGTATTGTTCCGCTATTCAACGCCCGATCGTTCAGCGATACCCAATAAAGATTTGTACATTTTTGGTGAGTTTACCAACTATGAATTAACGGATGCCAATCGCTTAATTTTTAATGAAGAAACAGGCATGTACGAAAACAAACAGATGTTGAAGCAAGCTTTGTACGATTATATTTATGTAACGAAGGATAAAAAAACAAATGAGGTAAGCACCGAAGTAACAGAAGGCAACTGGTGGGAAGCAGAGAACACATACACCATTCTTGTGTATTACAAACCATTGGGCGGACGTGTTGATGAATTAGTTGGCATGATGCAGGTAAACTCGTTGGCAAACAGACCGAACTTTAATAACAACAGAATATTGTAAGAACAGAATCGGTTTACATTATCAACCGCCGTCAGGTTTTAAACTACTGACAGGGTTTTGAACAAACTTTAAAACTTTCAACTTTTCAACCTTCAACTTTTCCCTCATTCCCCTATCTTTGCGCCGGCAGGTCTTGCACGACCAGCTCCTGCTGAACTCCCCCAGGGTGGGAACGCAGCAAGGGTAAGCGGTTGTAGCGGTGCGATGTAAGTAACCTGCCATTTTTTTCTTTTTCTGTTTGAAGATGCCCCTTTACAAACTGAGCATTTTTCATCTTCAAAACAACCAAACTTTTACAATGAAATTTTTTATTGACACGGCCGACCTCGCCCAAATCAAAGAAGCCAATGAATTAGGAATTCTTGATGGCGTTACTACCAATCCTTCGTTAATGGCCAAAGTAGGCATTAAAGGAACCGATGCCATCATGCAGCATTACAAAACCATTTGCGAATTGGTGGATGGCGATATCAGTGCAGAAGTGATCAGCACCGATTTTGCAGGCATGGTTGAAGAAGGTAAAAAACTGGCTGCAATTCACCCAAACATTGTGGTGAAAGTGCCGATGATCAAAGATGGTATTAAAGCCTTAAAATATTTTAGCGATAACGGTATTAAAACCAACTGTACGTTAGTATTCAGTGCGGGCCAGGCAATTCTTGCGGCAAAAGCAGGTGCTACATATGTATCTCCTTTTATTGGCCGTATTGACGATGGCGGTTGGGATGGTATGGAGTTGATCGGTCAAATTGCTAATATCTACTCATTGCAGGGTTTTGAAACAGAAATTCTTGCCGCATCGATCCGCACACCGTTGCACATTATCCAGGCAGCTGAATTAGGCGCAAATGTTTGTACCTGTCCGTTGAGTTCAATCCTTGGTTTGTTAAAACACCCGTTAACAGATATTGGCTTGGCGCAATTTTTAGAAGATGCAAAGAAGTTTCAATAAGTAAACTCTTTATCCACAAAAAGCTCCTGTAACCGGGAGCTTTTTTTTATGCATTGTATAAACGAATGAATACTACGCTGAAAGTTTTTCTACATCAAGCAATTCGTTATCCTTGTTTTCAATAAACTGTTTTCTGTAACGGGCAACCTGTGTCCAATAAATAATCCAACAGATCAACGCTCCCAACCCGAAGAAGAAACCAATAACAGGCATTAGGCTTGCAATAGCCAGGAGTGCATAAATATTACCGATATCTTTTGTTGGTGTTTGCTGCGTGTAGGTAATATTTAACCTGTCGCACTCCTGTTTTATGGAAGCCGCCAATTTATTGATCACTACAAACATCCAAATGAGATTAAAGAGTGGAATGAGTAGCAGCCATACCTGCGAAGGAACAATCCTTCTGTTTTGAATTGAAATTTGTTCTGCTGTTCGGTAAAGAGTCAATACAAAAAAAATGTATGGTACAAGAAATGCCAGCAAAAAGGCTAACTGAATAAGTCCACCCATCATCGTTTAATTTTAGAGGAAAGATAATAATCGTTCCCGTAATTCCTTCACTCCTTCTGTTGCCGGTTTTTCAATCGCAGTTACATTCTCTATTGCAGATGTATATGGAATCTTTTTATCGACAATGAATTTGGGAATAGCATCTGCAGCTATAGTAATTAATCCGGCTGCCGGGTAAACAATTAATGATGTGCCGACTACTGCAAAAAAATCGGCTTTCTCTACAATGGGCACAGCTTCTTCAATCATCGGCACCGCTTCTTCAAACCATACAATATGCGGACGAAGCTGTGCACCATCCTCCGCTTTATCTCCTAGCATAATATCACCTTTAACATCATAGATCAAATGCTCGTCACGTTCGCTACGCATTTTTAGTATCTGCCCATGCAGATGAAGAATATTGGTGGAGCCGCCACGTTCGTGCAAGTCGTCAATGTTTTGTGTGATGATGGTAACATCAAAATCATTTTCCAATTCAGCTAAACCAATATGTGCTGCATTGGGTTGGGCGTTCAACACATCCTTTCTTCTGTAATTATAAAAATCAAGCACCAGTTGCGGATTCTTTCGCCATGCACGTGGTGTGGCAACATCTTCTATTTGATAACCTTCCCATAAACCATCACTGTCACGAAATGTACGCAAGCCACTCTCGGCACTGATGCCTGCTCCGGTGAGTACAACCAGTTTCTTTTTGTGCATACATCAAAAATAAAGAAAGAGTTTAATCGATGCGGGTAAGTTCTTTGCCCGGCTTTGCATAACTGTACCTTGCCAGCTTCTCCGTTGCATAATACCCATCAATACCGAGTGAAGTAATGATGTTGGCTTTCTCCAAATCAAGAAAACCATCAGCAGCCAATATCTGTTCATCTGCAAACACAGCTGTAACTGCACCAATCACAAAAAATGTATTGTTGAATTTGATGGGAATGATCTCTTTTAATTCCATGGCATATTTCACCGGACTTTCAAACACAAATGGAGCTTTGCTGTGTTCCGTCAATTCTTCGGTTAACCCAACAGCGTTAAATTCACTCTCTGCATACTTTGCACTGGTTTGATGCGCCTGTTCAATGAGATTTGCAGGAATAAGATTGATAGTATATGCTCCCGTTTCTTCAATATTCCCGAGTGTATGCGGCGCAGCTTCACGTGGTCGGTTTACAAACCCGATGAGTGCAGGATCAGCTCCGATATGTACAATATTGCTGAAAATAGCGAGATTACTGACTCCTTCATTGTTAACAGTCGCAATTAAACTGGCACTTTTAAAACCACTGAGACTGTTGATGAAATTACCTCTGTAAAAACGTTCCCAACTCTGAATATCTGCCAAACTGAAGAAAGCCATTGTTCTTTTTGAATGCTAAACATTCTGCATTGAAAATTGTTGTGTTTTTCTATGAGTTCTGTTACGTTGATTTTTCCTCACCAATTGTTCAAGTCGCATCCGGCACTTGATGGAAGCCGTCCTGTTTATTTGATCGAAGAATGGTTATTTTTCCGTCAATACAAATTCCATAAGCAGAAGCTGCTGCTGCACCGTGCATCGATGCAGTTTTATGCACAATGGCTGAAAGAAAATACTTACGAGGTAAACTATATTGAAACAACCGAAGCAGAAAATGATGTACGCAAACTGATTGCTTCGTTGGCAAAACAACAGATCACTGAAATTCATATTGCTGATGTGGCTGATAACTGGTTATTGAAACGCATCAAAGAAACCTGCCTGCAGCACAAGATCAAACTCATCATTCATGCAACACCGGGCTTTTTGAATACGATGGATGAGGTAGCTGATTACTTCAGCAAAAAGAAAACTTATTTCCAAACCGACTTCTATACACATCAACGCAAGCTGCGAAAGATATTATTAGAGAAAGATGGCAAACCACTCGGCGGAAAATGGACCTTTGATGCAGAGAACAGGGAAAAATATCCGAAGAAGCAAACACCGCCTGTTGTAAAGTTTCCAAAACAAAACAGCTACATCAAAGAAGCTACCGACTATGTAGAAAAGCATTTTGCTGATAACTATGGTTCCGTTGATGCTCCGCACTTTTTTGTTTGCAGTTTTGATGAAGCGGAGCAATGGCTTGATGAATTTATTGAACAACGTTTTCAACAGTTCGGCATTTATGAAGATGCGATTGTAACGAAAGAAGACATCCTGCATCACTCGGTGTTAACTCCCATGCTTAACATTGGTTTGCTTACACCGCAACAGGTGTTGGACAAAGTGCTGAACGAGGCAGCGAAGCATAATATACCACTCAACTCATTAGAAGGTTTTGTGCGACAGGTCATGGGCTGGCGTGAGTTCATCCGCATTGTGTACGAACGTGAAGGCACAAAACAACGCACCACCAACTACTGGCAGTTCAAACGGAAAATACCGGAGAGTTTCTGGAATGGTACAACTGGAATTTTACCGATTGATGAAACAATAAAAAAAGTATTGAAGACGGGTTATTGTCACCACATTGAACGCCTGATGGTGCTGGGTAATTTTATGTTGCTCTGCGAATTTGATCCTGATGAAGTATATCGTTGGTTCATGGAACTATTTATTGATTCGTATGATTGGGTGATGGTGCCTAATGTATATGGCATGACGCAGTTTGCAGATGGCGGACTCATGACCACCAAACCCTACGTCAGCGGCAGTAATTACTTAATGAAGATGAGTGATTATGAGAAAGGTGATTGGCAACAAGTTTGGGATGGTTTGTTCTGGCGATTTATGCATGTACACAGGAGTTTCTTTTTACAAAATCCACGACTTGGTATGCTGATCAACACATTTGATAAGATGGCGGCTGAAAAACAGCAAACCCATTTGAAGAACGCTGAAAAATTTTTACAACAACTTGACCAATGAATTTTACAATAGAAGATAAAGACCGCATTATTGAAATGGCCTGGGAAGACCGTACTCCTTTTGAAGCTATTGAACTGCAGTTCGGCTTGAAGGAAAAAGATGTGATTGCTTTTATGCGTACCAATAGCAAACCATCTAGCTTTCGTATGTGGCGCAAACGTATGGCCGGTCGATCCACCAAACACATAGCTTTACGAGGTGATGATGTCAACCGTTTTAAATGTAATCGTCAACGTAGCATCAGCATGAACAAAATCAGCAAACGATAAACAATGAACATCCTCCTTACAGGTGCCAATGGTTATATCGGTCAGCGACTCATTCAATTGCTGTTGCAGGAGGATCATATCATTTATTGCTGCGTTCGAAACAAAGAACGTTTTGATGCTGAGTATCGTCACCCGAAAATTCATATTATTGAAATTGATTTTCTTAATCCGGGTACGGTGCAATTACCTGTCGAATTGGATGTGGCTTTTTATCTCATTCATTCCTTGACATCAGCTGCAGGCACATTTGAAGCAGAAGAACAAACCTGCGCAGAAAACTTCAATGCACTTATCAAACAAACGAATACGCAACAGATTATTTATCTCGGAGGCATTGTTAATGCGGCGCATTTATCGCAACACCTCACCTCCCGTTTACATGTGGAAAGTATTTTAAAAACAACCTCTATTCCGCTAACTATTTTACGTGCAGGTATTATTGTGGGTTCGGGCAGTGCATCGTTTGAGATCATTCGTGACCTTACAGAGAAACTACCGGTGATGATCACTCCACAATGGCTTAATACCAAATGCCAGCCCATTGCTGTGCGAAATGTATTGCAGTATTTAATGGGTGTGATGTTGAAAACATCAACCTACAATCAGGATTTTGATATTGGCGGAAATGAAATACTTACTTATAAACAAATGATCTTACAGTTTGCTGAAGTACGTGGACTGAAACGCTACATCTATACCTTACCTGTAATGACACCACGCATTTCTTCCTATTGGTTATACTTTCTTACGTCCACTTCTTATCCGCTTGCAGTGAACCTGGTAAACAGTATGAAAGTGGATGTGATTTGCCGACCAAATGATCTCGAAAAAGAATTAAACATAAAACCATTTACGTATAAAGAAGCGGTGGCACTTGCATTTGAAAAGATCGAACAGAACATGGTGGTGAGCAGTTGGAAAGATGCATTCAGCAGCAGCAAAACATCGTTGCAGTTAATGCAATACATGCGTGTACCGGAGTTTGGTTGTTACCGGGATGTAAAACAACGGGAGATAAAACCCGAGCAGGTGGATGCCATTTTAAAAAAGATCTGGAGCATTGGTGGCGGAACGGGTTGGTATTACGGCAATCATCTCTGGCTGCTACGTGGCTTTATTGATAAGTTATTTGGCGGTGTTGGTTTACGTCGTGGACGAACAAATACCAGCCGGATTGAAGCCGGTGATGCATTGGATTTCTGGCGTGTACTGGTAGCAGATAAAACACAAAAACGTTTACTGTTGTATGCTGAAATGAAATTACCCGGTGAAGCCTGGCTGGAATTCCGCATTATGAAGCTGAAAAATAAATTACAGTTAAGGCAGGTTGCAACCTTTCGTCCGAAAGGAATCTGGGGCCGTTTGTATTGGTACAGTGTAGTGCCTTTTCACTATTTTATTTTCAATGGCATGATCAATCAACTCATTAAAGAAGAGAAACAGAACGCATGAAAAAACATTTACCCAAGATCGCTGTCTGGCTCTTAGGCATTTTTTTTATTCTCGGCGGCGTCAATCATTTTATCAATCCTGATTTTTATTTGCCGTTGATACCCGATTACTTTCCGAATCATTCACTGCTCAACTATGTAAGTGGTGCAGGTGAAGTTTTAGCAGGCATTGCCGTATTGATTCCATCAACAAGAAAACTTGGCTGCAATGCCATCCTGTTTCTGTTGATTGCTTTTTTGCCTGCACATATTTACTTTATCCAGAAAGGTGGTTGCTTAAGCGATTCCTTGTGCGTACCTGCATGGGTAGCATGGGTTCGTTTGCTTGTGATACATCCCATTTTAATCTATTGGGCATACAAATGCCGTACAATTAAATAAACAGAAGATGAATTCATTTCCTGCAGAGTATGCTGCTATTCTTGAACGTATTGAAAACGTTGATCCCGTCCGTTACGGGAAAACGAGAAATTTTATTGATGGTGATGTTACCTATCTGTCGCCCTATATTTCACGTGGTGTGATCAGTGTAAAGCAGGTAAAAGAAATAGTACTGCAAAAAGGTTACAAACCTTACCAGGTAGAGAAATTTCTGCAGGAACTCGCCTGGCGTGAATATTTTCAGCGTGTGTGGCAGGCAAAAGGAACAGCAGCTATTAACACTGCGTTGAAACAAGAGCAGCTTGATGCAAAACATACACAAATGATCGGGTGTGTTGCAAATGCAGCAACAGGTATTGAAGCGATCGATGAGCAGATCAGCAAACTGTATGACACAGGTTATATGCACAATCATGCACGCATGTACACGGCATCCATTGTTTGTAATATCGGTAAAGCTCATTGGCAGCAACCATCGAAATGGATGTATTATCATTTGCTCGATGGCGATCTGGCAAGTAATAACTGCAGCTGGCAATGGGTGGCAGCAGCCTTCTCTTCAAAAAAATATTATTGCAACCAGGAAAACATCAACAAGAATTGCAACAGCAATCAACGCAATACATTTCTTGATAAGAGCTATGAAGAATTACCGGAGATGGATATCCCGGATGCATTGCAACAAACAGTTGCTTTATCATTACACACAGAATTGCCAACAGCAGCTGCAATCAACATTGATCCATCAAAACCTGTATTGATCTATAACTCCTACAACCTCGATCCTAACTGGCGCAAAGAAGAAGATGTCAACCGAATACTGTTACTGGAGCCATCGCATTTTACCAATTATCCGGTGAGTGGAAAAGTGCTGCAGTTCATTCTCGACCTGTCGAAGAATATTGAAGGCATACAGCTTTTTGTGGGTGAGTTGAATGAACTGATGCAATTAGCAGGCAATGCAGTCATCATCTCCAAAGAACATCCCGCCTTTGAACATTATACAGGAACTAAAGACAGCGGTGACTGGATGTTTCCGCAGGTTACAGGTTACTTCAATTCATTTTTCAGCTATTGGAAAAAATGTGAACGTTATTTATAGCAGTCGCTCAACCAAAGCATCTCTTTTTTGTTAAAGCATAAACTCATTTCATGGAATCAGTAAAAAATAAAAATGTATTGATCGTTGGTGCAACAGGTGGCATTGGCAGCAGAGTGGCTAAATTATTAGCAGGCAGCGGCGCCAATTTATTCCTGGCAGGTCGTAACAGCGAAAAACTGGCGGCATTGGCGCAGGAGTTAAACCTTCCCTCATCCAAAACACTGGCACTTGACATCAGCAAGCCTGCTGAGGTTACAGTGTTGAAAGAACAGTTCTTTGCACAATATCCTACTATTGATATATTGGTAAATGCTGCCGGTCTTGGTATTATCAAATCATCTGATACATTAACAGAAGATGAGTTTATGCAAACTATTAATACCAACTTGTATGCACCTTTCCTGTTGGTGAAAGCATTTTTACCCAACATGAAAGAAACAAAGAAAGGTTTGATCATTAATATTCCCGGCATATTGGGCAAAGTGCCGATGTTGGGTGCGGCTGCTTACAGTGCATCGAAGTACGGGCTGAACGGTATGATGCAAAGCATTCGGGAAGAAGTGAAGCGGACAGAAATACGTATCACCAATTTATTTCTTGGTGGTGTTGATACGCCTTTCTGGGATACCATTGATTTGCGTGTACAACGTGATAAAATGGTAATGGCAGAAGAAGCAGCAAAAGCGATCTGGTTTTTATGCCAGCAGCCAACCAGTGCAGTGGTAAGTGAAATGGTGGTACAACCATTCAACCATCAGGCAATATAAAACAAGAACGGCTGCCAATTGGCAGCCGTTCTTGTTTTATAGAAACGGTTTTTCGTTTATGCTGCTTTATGAAATTCCACACTGTTCGTTTGTGTTGTTGGCCACTTACCAAACATTTCTTCTACAACTTTGATCCTGTATTCAAAAATTTTCTTCAATTGCGCTTTCACAAATAAGGCATTCGCAATGTTCCCTAAAAAACCCAGTGGGTTTCTGTAATGCACAATATCCGTCATCTCCACACCACCTTCAATCACTTTAAAATGATGTTGATGATGCCATAACTGGTAGGGACCAAAGCGTTGTTCGTCTACAAAAAATTCCTTGTCCTTTACATGGGTGATCTCCGTCATCCAGTAGATGGGAATTCCAAGCACGGGCTTCACTTTATATTCGATGATCTGTCCCGGATACATTTTTGCACCGTGATGTTTCGAAAGAATTTTGAAACCAAGATCATTTGGTGTGATCTTTTGCAGATTTGCCGGATTGGAAAAAAATTCCCAGGCCGTTTCTATATCAACAGGGATCTGTTGTACGGTCTTTAACGAGAACGTTGCCATTGGTTAATTGTATAAATTATTTGCGATGACAATTTCAGGATACTCATTTTTCTCACTCGCCCACTGATACAACAATTCACTGCTGATAGGCTCATAAATATCCCGCTTGAATGGATCAGTAGGCAATTCTTTCATAGGGACAAGCACCAGAAAATGCGGTTCTACATAATCGTAATGTTTGTCAACTGTTAATCCTTTTACCTGAACAAATTTGTAACCCTTGCTTTGCAATTGATCCAATGCTTTTTTATTGAATTCGATCGTAGCACTACGGGCTTCTGCAATTCCTTTTCGCATGGTGATTGTATTATGTAATGAATAATAAACGGGAGGCGAAATTGTTCGCTCAGCAAGGGATTTTAACGAATGTTGATCGAACGATCGGTTTACAAAGTTACGAATTCAACAAACGATAACTTTCATAAAATTGGACGAATGATGGGAACGATTGCATAGAAGGACAAACGGATGTTAAATAAAACTTCATTTGTATCTGCAATTCTAATGCGTACAGGGAATACAAAATTTACAACAAAAGAACAATTCATAAAAGACGCATTAAATGCCGTTGGACCGGGGCGACTGACGGACATAAAAAAACCCGCCTTCATTTGAAGTACGGGTAAAAAAAAATGTGCCCACGAAAGGAATCGAACCTTCACATCCTTGCGAATGGCAGATTTTGAGTCTGCTGCGTCTACCAATTCCGCCACATGGGCATGTGACTAATACTTTTTTAAGAACTCTTCCTCCGGCCCAAGCATTTTACGTAGAGGCAAAAGGCTTTCCTTTGGGGCTGCAATATTACAGAATCTTTGCTTTCGTATGAAATTTTTTATGAGTTCGGGTTAGGTTTTTCTGAAATCTTATCTTGCGATCCCTTAAACGATTGGAATGCTTACAATAGGACTTATCAGAGAAGGAAAAATACCAGCCGATAACCGGGTAGCCCTCACTCCCTCACAATGCAAGTGGGTTCATAAGAATGCTGAGAATGTTAAGGTGATCGTTCAAACCTGTTCTTCCCGCTGTTTCAGCGATAAAGAGTACCGAGCTGCCGGTGTCGAAGTAAAAGAAGACTTGAGCGAATGCGATGTACTCTTTGGCATCAAAGAAGTGCCCGTTGATCAATTGATTCCCGGTAAAACTTACCTTTTCTTTTCGCATACTAAAAAGGCGCAGGCAAACAATCAAAAACTGATGCGGGCGATGGTTGAGAAAAACATTACCCTCATCGATTATGAATGTTTAACCCACGACGACGGTCAACGCATTATTGGCTTCGGATTTTTTGCAGGCATTGTTGGGGCACACAATGGCATGATGGCTTTCGGTACTCGCACAGGTGCATTCCATTTGGGACGTGTGGGCGATGTACGGGATTACCGCCAACTGATCCATACCTATTTTGGATTGAAGCTTCCAAAAATTAAGATCGCTATTACCGGCAGTGGTCGTGTGGCGCATGGCTTATTGGAGATCATGAACCTGCTCGGCGTTAACGAAGTGGAACCGTTCGATTATTTACATCGCCAATATGAATACCCGGTGTATGTGCATTTGAAAGGTCGAGACTTGTATGAACGCAAAGACGATGGTACCTACAACCGTGACAACTTTCATGAACATCCGGAAGAATACAAATGCAGCTTCTCTCCTTTCGTAAAGCAGACAGATATTTTATTGAATGGGGTGTACTGGGATAAAACCATTCCCTCCTTATTTACACTGGATGAATTCCGTAATCCTTCCTTTAAAATTCAAACCATTGCTGATGTTACTAACGATACCGGAGGTTCTATCCCGATCAATATCGGCGACTCAACAATTCAAGATCCGGTGTATGGGGTTGATAAGACCACATTGCAAAAAACAGCGCCTTATTTGCCCACTTCTGTTGATGTGATGGCGGTTGCGAATTTGCCGAATGAATTACCTCGTGATGCATCCCGTTATTTTGGTGAGCAATTGATCAAGTATGTACTGGAAGATCTGGCAAAAGGTGGTTCTGCAATTCTTGAACGGGCAACTATGTTGAAGAAAGGCGTGTTAACGGAAGAGTATGACTATTTGAAAGAGTACGCTGCTGTGAAATAATATACGATGTTAGATTTACGATGTGCGTCATAAATACAAATAGTAATCCTTCAATAAACTCACAAATTCATTTGTGTATTGATTGTTTTCATCCTTGATCGAAAATTCTGGAAATGATGGCTCTGTTTTCTCTCTGCTGAACATTAATATCGACCGGAAAAACCCATGCCTTACCGTTTGTTTTACCTGCACATGCGTTTGAAGATGAAGATCGACTCCTTTCGCCAATTCGATCATTCGCTCTGCACGCACATAAGGAAGCAATACAGCAAAGTTTCCGTCTGCAGTTAAATTAGCATCAACAACTGTTATTAATTCATCCAGCTTCAATCCCTCATCATGCATCGCTACATTTCGGTTGGCAGCATTTGATTTTAAATCGCCTTCATAAAATGGCGGATTGGAAATAATAAGATCATACTTTTTTGAAAAATTGAATTGCTTAACATCAGCATGAAACAATTGCAGTCGTTCCTTCCATTGGGAGGCTTCAATATTCTCTTTTGCTTGCTGATAAGATGGTTCATCAATTTCAATTCCATCGATCAATGCATCGCATTTCTGTGCAAGCATTAACATCAGTAATCCTGTTCCGGCACCAATATCAAGTATAGTGAGTGGTGAATGGTGAGTAGCTAGTAAGTTGTCCGCACTTCGTACCTCGTACTTCATACTTCTTACTTCTGCCGCTACCCACGCTCCAAACAAGCAACTGTCAGTACTTACTTTCAATGCAGCTTTCTCTTGCTGCACGGTAAATTGTTTGAATTGAAAATAGTTGTTGGGCATTATGAATGAGTGATGAGTATTGGCTTACAACCAATGGCTATCGGCTAAAGGCTGATGATGTTACCATTCCGCTCTTGCACTTGGGTTTACACTCAACGATGTAAAGTCATTTGCCAGGTATTTATAATAACCCGTCATTGCAATCATACCGGCATTGTCTGTACAATATTCAAACGAAGGGATATATGTTTTCCAACCATGCTTCGCTCCCATTTCTGTAAAGGCTTTTCGTAAACCACTGTTGGCACTTACTCCACCAGCCAGACAAATTTGTGTGATGCCTGTTTGCTTGGATGCTTTCTTCAGCTTGTTGAGTAGTATCGAAACAATACGTTGTTGCACCGAAGCACAAATATCATTCAGGTTATCAGCAATAAATTGTTTTTGCTCTTCCTCCGTTTTTAAAAATTCTTCTTTGTAAACAAGACTTGTACCTGCATTACGCAGGAAATATAGAATGGATGTTTTCAATCCACTGAAACTAAAGTTGAGATCAGGAATTTGCGGCTCAGGAAATTTAAACCGATCGGGATTGCCAAGTTGGGCATATTTATCAATGAGCGGACCACCAGGATATGGAAGTCCGAGCAGCTTTGCTGTTTTATCAAACGCTTCACCCGCAGCATCGTCAATTGTTTCGCCAAGTACTTTCATTTGAGTTGCAGTTTCGCACAAAACAATTTGTGTGTGACCGCCGCTTACCGTTAAACAAAGAAAAGGAAACGAAGGTTTTTGTTCTGCAATCAAATTAGCAATTACATGCGCCTGCATATGATGCACAGCGATCAACGGAATATCCAACGCTAACGAAAGTGATTTGGCAAATTGTGTTCCTACCAGTAGAGAACCAATCAATCCGGGAGCTTGCGTAAACGCAACAGCATTCAATTCTTTTTGTTCAACGCCTGCTTTCTTCAGGGCTTCATCAACAACCGGCACAATATTCTGCATGTGTGCCCTGCTGGCCAATTCCGGCACAACACCCCCATATTGTTCATGCACAGCTTGTGTAGCAATGATGTTGGAAAGGATCACACCGTCCCGACAAACGGAAGCGGAGGTTTCATCGCAGGAAGATTCGATAGCAAGAATAGTAACCAAAAGGAAAATGAAAAATTAAAAATGAAAAATTAAGAATGTAAAAATACAGCAACCTGCCTAATTCATCATTCATTACTCTTCACTCATTTATTTGCTCCGTATTGCTACCACCGGATCCATTTTCGCTGCAATAAAAGCTGGAATAATACCTGCAAGAATTCCGGTGAAAATACAAACGCCTACAGCACCAAGAAATAGTCCCATGGAAATAAATACCTGAAACTTAAATACGCTGGTTAGTATAAAGGTCAGTCCGAATACTAATGCCAATCCTATGATTCCACCCAGTACACAGAGAAAGGCACTCTCCATTAAAAATTCAGCAAGTATGGTCCTGCGTTTTGCACCAATCGCTTTCTTCAATCCGATGATACTGGTACGCTCCCGAACAGTTACAAACATAATATTGGCTACACCAAAAATGCCCACAATAAACGACAGGATGGTGATTGCTATTCCCCCGATCGTCATTCCACTAAAAATTGAACTGATCTGTGTAGCACCGCTGCTGACATCATTCAGTGCAAAATTATCTTCCTGTTTTGGATTCAGTTTCCGTACACTACGCATTACGCCACGCAACTCATTCTTCAGATCTTCAACCGGTACATTTTCTTTTCCCTTTACGATCATGAACCCATCGCTACGGTTTTCATTCCCGATCTGGCTTGCAAAACGGTAAGGGATCATAATTACATTATCAAAGTCCCATCCACCGAGCAGGTTTTGTCCCTGCTTTTTAATAATTCCGATCACATTTACTTTACGGCCTTTAATGGAAACCGCTTTACCCAAGGCATATTCTGCTTTCTCAAATAGCTTTTCTGCTACATTGTACCCCATCACCACACTCGCAGTACCGTATGCAAATTCATTGGACGAAAGATAACGTCCCCAGCCGATCTCAATGGGTTGTATTACGCTGAACTCTTCCGTAATACCATACCAACTTACACTTGCAAGCGATACATCGTTATAGTCGATACTTGATGCATTAAAATAGGTATAGGCCACATTGCTGGCCAGCGACATCCGTTCTTTTACGGGTGCCATTTCTTTGAATTTGCTGTTAGGCCTGTTCACATACTTCCACCAGGGATATTCTCCGCCACCGCCCCACGGCCATTTTTGTACATAAATGGTATTGTTACCGAACGTTTTGAATTCGTTTTTAATGCTGCTTTCCAAACTACCCACCGTTGCCATAACACTGATGATACAGAAAATACCAAAGGTGATACCCAGCAAGCTTAAAAACGTACGCAGTTTATTTTTACGCAATTCCTGCACAGCAAATAAGAGGCTGTTCCAGAAAATTTCAAAGGTTTTACGCATGCGTCAAATTTAAACTGAAAAGCTGAACCGGAGGGAAAATTATTACGAATGGAAGGCACTGGAGGCTTACCTTTGCGGGCTTAAAAAGGCCGATAGTTTATAGTTAATAGTTCATAGCCAACCACAAATACTATTAACCATGACCTATGAACCATGAACTTCGAAATGAAATTTACAAACGAAATTAATCGCCGCCGCACATTTGCCATCATCTCTCACCCCGATGCCGGTAAAACCACATTAACGGAAAAGTTATTGTTGTTTGGTGGCGCTATACAGGTGGCGGGTGCTGTAAAAAGCAATAAGATCAAGAAACATGCAACGAGTGATTTTATGGAGATCGAACGGCAACGTGGTATCTCTGTTGCTACATCGGTAATGACGTTTGAATACAACGGAACGCTCATCAACCTCCTCGATACACCGGGTCACAAAGATTTTGCAGAAGATACGTACCGCACCTTAACGGCTGTTGACAGTGTAATACTGGTGATCGATAGTGTGAATGGTGTGGAAGATCAAACACGCCGCTTAATGGAAGTGTGTCGCATGCGTGATACACCGGTGATCGTGTTTGTTAACAAAATGGATCGTGACGGAAAGAATCGTTTTGACTTATTAGAAGAAGTGGAAAAAGAACTCAGCCTGCATCTCCACCCCATGACCTGGCCCATCAACAGCGGTAAAGATTTTAAAGGGGTATATGACTTAGATAAAAAATCGCTGGTACTGTTTACTGCCAACACAAAAGCAAGTGATGAGGATGTTGTAAAGATCAACGATCTCAGCGATTCGATCCTTGATCAGAAAGTTGGTGATATTGATGCAAACATGTTGCGTGAAGATGTGGAACTGGTAGATGGTGTATATGGTGATTTGAATATCAATGAATACCTGAAAGGAAAAGTGGCACCCGTATTCTTTGGCAGTGCCGTAAATAATTTTGGTGTAAGGGAAATGCTTGACACATTTATACGCATTGCACCTTTGCCACAAAGCAGGGAAACATCAACCCGCCATTTAGATGTGCAGGAAGATAAATTCAGTGGTTTTATTTTTAAAATTCACGCCAACCTTGATCCGAAGCACAGGGACCGTATTGCCTTCCTTCGTGTATGCAGCGGACGGTTTGAACGTAACAAATATTATCATCACGTCCGGTTAGATAAGGATGTACGTTTCAGTAATCCTTATTCGTTCATGGCCCGACAGAAAGATGTAATTGAAGAAGCTTATCCCGGCGATGTGGTGGGTTTGTTTGATACAGGTAATTTTAAAATCGGCGATACGTTGACGGAAGGTGAAAATTTTTACTTCACCGGCATTCCTTCTTTCTCACCTGAGTTGTTTAAAGAAGTGGTGAACAAAGATCCGATGAAGACGAAGCAACTGGAAAAAGGTTTGTTGCAATTGACCGATGAAGGTGTTGCACAGTTGTTCACACAGTTTGGTGGAAATAAAAAGATCATTGGTTGTGTGGGCGAACTGCAGTTTGAAGTAATTCAATATCGTTTGTTGCAGGAATATGGCGCCAGTGCAGAGTTCAGAGCCATGCCTTATTACAAAGCCTGCTGGATCACCAGTAAAGATCAAAAGAAACTGGACGAGTTCACCCGTTTTAAAACCAATAATATTGCAGCCGATAAAGACGGGCACCTGGTTTATCTGGCACAAAGTGAATGGTTCTTAAATACCGAGCGACAAAATAATCCTGATATTGAATTTCACTTTACGAGTGAGATACATAAAGAAGGATGAAGAGAAGTACGAGGCACGAAGTAGAAAGTACAAAGTTGAAAGTACGAAGTTGGAAGTGCGAGGGCCGCCCCCGCCACTTCTTAATTGCAGATTATAGAGCTGTCTGCTGACAGGCTGGTTTGTGATTTCAGTTTAAAATAAGCAGAAATTGGTCATGATACTTTTCGAATCAGAACGCTTATACGTGCAACCTTATACAAAGGAGGATGAAGCTATTTTCTTTGCGTTGAATGGTGATGCTGAGATCATGCAGTATATACGAGAGCCAAAGACAAGAGAACAAAGCGATGCGTTTCTTGAAGAAAATCTGAAATTTTATACCGATCATCCCGGACTTGGACGCTTTGCCGTGTTTACAAAAGATGACAATCGTTTCGCCGGTTCATTTTCATTACTCTCCATCAACAACAGCGATCATATTCATTTGGGTTATGCATTGCTGAAACCTTTTCATGGTAAAGGATTAGCAACTGAATTGGTAATGGCTTCATTTGATTATGTGTTCCGTACTATTCCAAATGAAAAAGTGCATGCGTTAACCGTTGCAGAAAATATCGGCTCGCAGAAAGTGTTGTTGAAATGCGGTTTTGTATTTAAAGAAAACATGCAACACGAGGGCGATGAGGTAATGGTATTTGAGATAAGCAAGAGATGAGCGTTTAGCTGTGAGCTTAGAGCCGTCCAATCTACCGTGTTCCCATCCTGAAAAGAATGACAGCATCTTTGGCAAAGTTCAATAAATTACTGCTGTACAAGTGTGCGACGCAACAGCAGTTCAATCGTATTCAACTGCCGGTTACAAACTAAAAACTATAAATTAGGTGCAGGATCAATCAAGAGTTAAACCTTCCCTATCTTCTCCATCATCTTCTCCACCAACTTATAAGTGGCAGGGCAATATTCCACATTTTGTTTGTACACATGCACCCACTCTGTAAAATTCTTTTTGGTGTGATGTGGAAATGTAGCACAGTCAACAGGACGTATTTCGTAAATAGAGCACTTGTTATCTTTTAAGTTGAGGAACTGGCAAGGTTGCTTCTTGTTCATCATATCACCCGTGCTGCGTTCTTTGTACAACCACTTTTCAGTAAACTCTTCGGGTGTTTGATCGAAGTGTGCAGAGATGCGTTTGATGTCCTGCTTGGTAAACGTAGGTGTCATGGTTTTGCAGCAGTTGGCGCAAGCCAAACAATCTGTTTCGGCCCATACTTCTTTATCCATTTCCTTTGCTATTTTATCAACGCCTTTCGGTTTCACTGTTTCCAAACGGGTAAGAAAATAACGAAAACGGCGACGGTTCGTATTCATTAAACGCTTAAAGAAAGGAAGGTGCATGGGCTTCGACGACTGCATACAGGGATTGATTAGTAAGCAGCGAATATAATGAGCAATTGGATATGAACAATAAGCATTTGGCAATAGCAATAGTGAATTGGCATTGGACAATGGCCAATCCTCCTTCAAAATCTTCTTATCTTCCAAACTTCAACCTTGTGTGTACTATGTGGGATCCATACAAAAAAGGATTTAAGGCGTATTTGCAACTGGAACGTTCGCTGAGTGAAAATTCAGTAGAAGCTTATTTGCATGATGTGGAAATGCTGACACAATACCTGCAAGTAAAAAATGATCTCAAAACACCGCAGGATGTTGAGCTGAAAGATCTGCAGCATTTTTTAAAATGGATCACTGAACTGGGTATGAGTGCGGGCAGCCAGGCACGTATCATTTCGGGGCTGCGGCAATTTTATAAATACTGTTTGCTGGAACAGGTAACCACAGTGGACCCTACTGCTTTGTTAGAAGCACCCAAACTGAAACGTGCTTTACCCGATACATTGAGCTATGCAGAAATTGAAAGTATCATTAACAAGATCGATCTGAGTAAACCCGAAGGTGGCCGTAACAAAGCCATTCTTGAAACTATGTACAGTTGCGGTTTACGTGTAAGTGAATTAGTGAACCTGAAACTATCCAACCTTCATCTTGATGTTGGTTTTATTCGAGTAATTGGCAAAGGCGATAAAGAACGATTGGTACCAATTGGCAGTAGCGCTATTAAATACATAGATATTTATCGGGAAAACATTCGTGTACATGTACAACCAAAAAAGGGGAAGGAAGATTTTCTATTTCTCAACAAATACGGAAATGAATTATCACGGGTCATGATCTTTCTTATCATCAAACGACTGGCGGGCATGGCGGGGATCAAAAAAAATATTTCACCACATACCTTCCGTCATTCATTTGCAACACACCTGGTAGAAGGCGGTGCCGATCTGCGTGCTGTACAGGAAATGTTGGGACACGAAAGTATTACCACCACAGAGATCTATACACACTTAGACAGAGAATACCTGCGCAAAACGCTGGAGAAATTCCATCCGGGATTTGGTAAAAAATAAATCAGAACGGAAACATTACCAATGCCGCTTTCACCTGCTCTTTCAATAAACTGATGCGTGATGTTTTTTGTTTGAACTGCAACTGATGAATATCGGTCATCTTTTTTTCCAATACTGCTGCGTTGGAAAATAAATAGCTGAGCGAATGAAGTGAGGGATGTTCAAATTGATACGGCAGCATCACCCGCAACTTATTTTCAAACTTCCTGCTGCTTAATTCGTACTGCACACAATAATCAGCCAGTTCAATTCCGGGTTGAAACAACAACATCATTTCATGCAGCCTGTCGAAACGCCACTGTTTTTCATAAAACAGGAAATTAAATATTTGTTGTTGATAGGCGGCGTGAATAAAAATAGCTTCTCTGTTGACTGCAAACAGAGAAGCTGTAAGAGTGGCTTCACTTCCAAATTGCTGTTGAAGTGAAACATTGATTTCATTGGTATTGAAGTTCATCTTATGTAGGATAGTTGATTTTAACGATACTGCATTTCACCATTTTCATTGATCACAGATGCCTCGCCATTACTCATGTAAAAATGAGCAAACCTGCTTTCAATATCTTTTACAACACTTAACATTTCTCTCGACTGTCGTTCTTTTTCATCAAGTTTACCCGACAATTCATCAATGGTTGCCTGCATGTCCTGCTTTGCGCTTATCAAGTCCTGCAGTATTATTTCTTTCGCTGAAATTTCTTCCTTCAGTTTTACTATACTTGATTCAAATGCCAGTATCTGATTGAGCCAGCTTTGTTCTTTTGCCTGCCATTCTGCTAAACTGCTTTTGGATTGTTCTTCCAATTTTGCTTTCTCTTCCTGTAACTGTTGCAACAATTGCAATTGCTCTTCTGCCATCCGCTTTTCGTCCTGCAGTTTTTGAATTGAAGACTGCAGCCGTTCATTGCTCGCAAGCAGTTGCTCATACGAATAACTGTCCCGAAGAATTGTTGTTAAATGATCACGAAACTGCTCAATGGTAGTGGCCACTTCCCCCGCTTTTGTGCGAATGGTTGAAATTCCTGCCTTCTGTACAGTCATATCAGCAGAAACAGTTTCCTGTTGCTGAAGTTGCAGTTCGCCCACACGTTCCCGTAGCTGCTGTAATTCATCTTCAAGCTGCGTTTGCTGTTCGTCTTTTTGTTTGAGAAATGAAAGTTGTTCCTGCGCCTGCTTTAACTCATTGGCCGATGCCTGCAAACTGGATTCATAGTTCGTTTGTAATGCTTCTTTTTCCTTTGCCTGTTGCTTTAACTGCAAGGCTAATTCTTCTTTTTCCTTTTGTATTTTTTCAATCAATGACCGTTCATCCACTTCCGCATCAACGAGCTGCCGGTACAAAACAGAAAGCTCATCTTTCGATTTATTGGCTTGGTGCAATTGCTGTTCCAGTTCAAGCAGACTTCGTTCCTGCTTTGCAATTTTATCCTGGAGATTATGTAATATCTGCCTGCCATCATCTGTTTCCAGCTCATGCATATCAGCCGCTGTACCTGCCTTCAATTGTTCAACAAAATGAAGAGCTTTTGCATATTGCACCTGCAACTCCACATTCCGCATGTCGGCTGCTTTTACTTCGTCCTGTAACAGTTTCTCCGCTTCTTCTTTCCGTAGCATTTCGGCACTGAAACGGTTTTGTAATGTTTCCAGTTCGGTTTGCAACTCATCCGATTCCGTTTTTTTTGACCCATTCCGGAATTGATCGGTCAACAGTTTCATTAAAAACCCGGAAAGTAATGCTGCGAATACGGTTAAAATAAGTTCCATCGTATGCAATGTGTAAATAGCACAAGGCATCCATAAGATTGTACCCATAATGTTCATTCTTGTTTAAGTACGTTTTACACGCAGTACGGTTTGGCTACGAAGGATAACAAAGAGGATTTTCAGGAGATGCAATACAACAAACAAATATCAAACCAAACTGGAAGAATGTGGATATTATGCAGAAAGGCCGCACTTGCAGCCTTTCATATACGGGTTTTGTAGAAGTATTAAAACTGATTCAGCAATGATTTCTTCATCGTACAATGAGTTTTGAACTCTGTACCAATTGATTCTTTTCGTTTATGATCTGAACAATATACATACCGGGGATTATGGCATTGCTCAATTGAATTTGCTCGGTTTCTGCTTTCATGATCTGTCGTTGAACAGTGTAAAATAATTGCCCTGCTGTATTGAACAAGCGAACCTGGTATTGTCCGGGTATTACATCAGCGAATGAAATATGGATGATGCCGGAAACTGCAACCGGATTGGGATAGATCTGTGCTTTTGCTTGCGTATTGAATGATCGTTCTACATTTTGCTTTTCTTCAGCGATCGAAACACCATAAGCAAGGCAACGAATTTGCCCACATAAAGAGGAAAGCGTACAAGATGAACCCATACTTCTGCAACTGATGGTTGGATATGCCACGATCAGTAGCTCTTTCAATTCAATAAATTCACGCTCCAGTTTTATTTCTTCTTTGTTTTGAAGAATGGTTTTTAATCCGATAGTTTTAGTCTTATAACCTGTTGATGAAATTGTGATTGTATAGTCCGTCGACCTGAGCGAATCTGTTTCAATGCGGCCAAACTCATCTGCAGTAAACTGAAATTGTTTACCTGTTTTTTCAGATACCGCTTTTACAGTTGCTGAACCGATGCCGGTTAAATTAGCAGCGTCTTTAATAACAAGTTTTCGATACAATGCTTTTTTTGTGGTAATGATAATTACACCCCGCATTGCACGGCAACTAAAAAGAGAAGTAGCTTCAGGATTTTTCAATACATGTATTTCCTCTATATCATCCGGGTTCAATGATTTTATTGTTGCTGCTTCCCACGGAATTCCATCGATAACAAGTAAAGGTTCATTACCTGTAGTAATACTAGCACCACACCTGATTCGGATTGTTGTTGATGGGCCAGGCACCCCACCCCGTAACATTTGTGGTACACTTGATGGTACCGATACAGGCATTTGAAAATTTCCGGACTGTGCATTTGAAAAAACAACAAACAGCAAACAAAAGATAAGCAGGTAAAATTGTTTCATAAAATCTTATTGAATGGTTAATTTGATGGATTGTATGAGTTTCTTTTCCCCGTCGAGCACCTGTACAATGTACATACCGGGCGCAGTGGTATTGCTCAAATGAATTTGTTCCGATTCTACCTTGCCACTGATCTGTTTTTGAAAACTGTAAAACAACTGACCCGCAGCATTGAGCATACGAATTTGATATTGTCCGGTCTTTACATTGGGAAATGAAATATTGATGGTTCCTGATGCAGCAACGGGGTTGGGATAGACTTTTATTTTAGCTGGCAGTATGCTGTCAATAATTGAGAATCTGTTTCGTGTTACGATTGACATAGCACCCGTCATCCCACCCATTCTTCTCGACTCATAACCTACTACCACCACTTCACTTAACATACCCATAGCAGCTGCTCTCATTTTCACAACTGTATCAGTCTTTCTGTTTAGCTCATTACTTTTTATTTCTTTCATTTCATAACCAACGCTGCTGTACTGAAGCACTGACTTTTTTGATGGCAGATAAATGGAATAACTTCCTTTTGCATCCGTAACTACTCCTTGATTGGTTCCTTTGATCATGATTGAAACACCTGCCATCGGTTCTTTGGTTACTTCATCAATTACAACTCCGGTTACCACAAAAACCCGTTGTTGTCTTGAAGCAGTAACACCACCTGCTATAACTACAAGCCCATCGTCCACTAAGGATGATGGCATACAAACTTGATTTTGAATTTTCTCCGGCACTTTCTTCGGAACCTGATCTTTAAACTGTGCCTTTGCTTTTGTTACAAACAAAAAGGCAGGCAATAACAAACCCGCAGCATATTTCAATAAACCAGAAGCCGGTTTTAATTCTATTTGTTGAATAGGCCGACCCAATTGATCATCAGTGAATCTGCCGCAGGCAGTTCCGTTGTAATTGTTAAAGAAAGAAATGATCTCTTCATCCGATTGTGTTGTAAAATCAACCACGTTCTTTTGGCAGGAAGAACAGAAACGTCCCTGTTCAACAGCCGTCATTTTATTCCAGTCTTCATGACATGGATCGGCAATGCTTAGGTATAATTTTTCGCTCATAATAGTTTTGTTTTGGTTAATGAAAATATATGTGGCAAAGCGGAGAGAAAAAGTCAGGCCGCTTAAAGCGGCCAGACTCACAGAAAGTGTTGTGATAAAACATTAATCGATCACAACGCTTTCGTCACGCTTCTTATCTTTTTTCGCAATGGATTGTACATTTTGTACAAGCTTGATAAATTCAGTACGGTAACCTTCTTTATCGTTACCAATAGCGGCATTGGCCTGGCTTATCACTTTTGCATAGGTTGCATTGCCTTTAAATTCTGAGTTGCGTAACAACATTCCAAACTGCGCCACTGCTGTTGCAAAGCGAAAATTCTCAGATGTTTTTTCAAAGGGGATCTTTGCATCAACTAATGGATGAACGATCAATTTACTTTCATCAGCATCAGGTTCTTTGTATCGGAACTTGATGGTCATGATCTCATTCTTCATAGTTGACTTCTTTTCTTTCGATTGTTTCTGATATTTCAGTTCATCTACGTCTTCAATAAAATCGCTCTCCACTCCCACCGGAATAATTTCATACAATGCAGTTACTGTATGTCCGCTGCCCAGTTCACCTGCATCTTTTTTATCATTATTAAAATCTTCTTTGTTGAGTAAACGGTTTTCATAACCTACCAGTCGATACGCCTGCACCAATGCCGGATTAAACTCGATCTGTAGTTTTACATCTTTTGCAATGGTGAACATGGTACCACCAAATTCATTCACCAATACTTTTTTCGCTTCATTCATTCCATCGATGTAAGCATGATTACCATTACCTTTATTCGCCAGCTTCTGCATCTTGTTGTCTTTGTAATTACCCATACCGTAACCAAGTACAGTTAAGAACACACCGCTCTTACGTTCTTCTTCTATCAAACGTTCCATTTCATCGTCGCTGCTCATGCCTACATTAAAGTCTCCATCGGTACACAGGATCACACGGTTGTTGCCGCCTTTCTTGAATTGTTCTTTTGCAACATTGTATGCCAGTTTAATTCCTGCACCGCCTGCCGTTGAACCACCGGCTTCCAGCTTTTCAATTGCATCCATGATCTTTTCTTTTTGCATACCGCTTGTTGATGGTAATACCAAACCGGCAGCACCCGCATACACAACAATGGCAACATGATCCTGCTCACGCATTTGATCAACCAATAATTTCAATGATGCCTTTACTAAAGGAAGTTTGTTTGCATCCTGCATGGAGCCGCTTACGTCGATCAAAAAAACAAGATTGGACGGTGGAAGATTGGTTGTAGCAATTTCTTTCCCCTGCAAACCGATCATCACCAGTTTGTGTTCTTTATTCCACGGACAAACACTCATTTCTGTGTTGATGCTGAATGGATCGTTCCCTGTTGGTTGCGGATATTTGTATTTGAAATAATTCACAAACTCTTCAATACGAACCGCACCTTCGGGCGGCAACTGTCCATAGTTGATCATACGACGCACATTACTGTACGCTGCACCATCAACATCAATTGAAAAAGTTGAGAGTGGTTCATCGGTTGCTTTACGAAAACGGTTTTCAACAATACCATCATAGTCTTCTGTATTGTAGTTGGTATTATCCTGAACATATAAGCCAGGTGCCCTGCCTTGAATCTGAGCAACCGAGCCTGTCATCTCTTTTCGCTTTGCTGTTCCATACCCAATCACCACAACTTCATTAAGATCTTCAGTGGATGGTTTTAATGTAACACTTACTGTCTGTTGGTTTTTCAGTTTTACTTCCTGTGTTTCGTAGCCAACAAACTGAAACGTTAACGTTGCTGTTGATGAAGCAACTTTCAAACTGAATTGACCATTGGCATCAGTTGTTGTGCCATTTCGTTTACCTTTTTCGGCAACGGAAACGCCGGCCATCGCAGCGCCGTTTTGATCAGTTACTTTTCCCGTTACTGTTACGGGTTCTTTAAATGCGGTGCTGAACAATGCAGCCAAAAAAATGATTGTGGTGAATATGTAACGCATAAGTTGAGATTTGAGAATTGGATGCAACCACTTTATGAATTACACAAGCGTGCAAAAAAATATTTTTCCCTAACTTCCCGTTTCAACCTGTTGGCTTGGCATTTATCCGGGAAAAAGATAACACATCAATGAGCGATACAGAGCTGGTGCAATTGTACCGGTCAACTGCTGATTTGAATGTATTGAGCACCCTTTATCAACGATACATGGATTTGATCTACGGTGTTTGTCTGAAGTACCTGAAAGACCCTGAAACATCCAAAGATGCTGTGATCAATATTTATGAAGAACTGATTCATAAACTGAAGCAACACGAAGTAACGAATTTCAAAAGCTGGCTGCATACGCTCAGTCGCAACCACTGCCTCATGCAGTTACGGAAAGAAAAAGGTCATGGTACGGTAGAAATTCCTGAAACATTTATGCAAAGCGAAGAAATGCTGCATCTGAGTGCTGTACAGGAGAAGGAAGAACAGCTCAACAGCATGGAAAAATGCATGGAACAATTACCGGCAGAACAAAAAACCTGCGTTACTTTGTTTTACCTGGAGGGGAAATGCTATAACGAAATAACGGAACAAACCGGCATTGATTGGAATAAAGTGAGGAGTTATATACAGAATGGACGAAGAAATCTGAAACTTTGTATGGAGAAAAAAACAGCCGATAGTATTTAGTCAATAGTAAATAAATAGTAAGAAGATCAACTATAATGCACACGATATTGAACGTTACCTCAACCGGCAAATGAATGCTGCGGAGATGCATGCCTTTGAACAGGCCATGATGGATGATCCTATGTTGGCTGATGCGGTTGATGGATTCCAAGCTGTTGTTGGTAAGCGGGATATTAACGCCGATCTTGCTGAGTTAAAAACAAAACTCAATCCTAAAAAAGAAAACGGTAAAGTAATAGGTGGTTTCTTCCGTCCGTGGATGCGTATGGCTGCGGCGGTTGTGATCATTGGATCAACAGCGGCGGCACTATACTTTCTCTTAAATCAGCCATTGCCTGTTGAAACTATTGCTGTTGTTGAGAAGCAACAAACTGATACTGTACGAAAAATAGAAATGTTTGTAGATTCAACTTCTGTTGCCGTCCAGAAAATTAAACCCGCAACAGAACTTCCTGTCAGTATTCCATCTACTAAACAAAAACAACCTCTGCCTCCAAAACCAACTGAACCGGCCGCCCTCCGCAATGATGTTGCAATGGCCGACATGGAGCCAGTGAAAAATGCTGAAGTTGCAAGTGCCCCACCTCCTGCTGTGATTGCAGAAGAAAAGAAGCAGGAGGCAATAGCAAAAGGAAGAATGGAAACAAAAGCAAAAACAAAAGCAGCCACACTCAATAAATTTACTGGTGTTGTTGTGGATGAGAACAATAACCCATTACCCTTTGCAAATATTACTGAAGTAAGAAGCGGCGTTGGTACCTATGCAGATGCAAAAGGAAATTTCATATTAGTTGCAGAAGATTCTGTGTTGAATATCGAAACAAGATCAGTTGGATATACAAATACAACATTGGAAATTCGTAACAATCAATTACAACGCATTGCGTTAAAAGATGAGGCGGTGATAGCAGGTGCCCCTACACGTGATCAATTATACCTGCGGAATAAGAACAGGGAAAGCGCCATGAAAAAAGAAATCACGGAAATGGAGAGCGAACCCGCCGACGGATGGAACAACTATTCCAAATACGTAGTAAACAACCTTCGCCTGGAAGACATCAATGAAAAAAGAAAATTTGGCGAAACACAAATGGAAAAAGAGGTGGAAGTTTCTTTTGATGTAAATCCCGATGGCAGTATTGCCAATATAAAAGTAGAACGTTCAACCTGCAGCACCTGCAACCAGGAGGCTGTAAGGATTATTAAAGAAGGTCCAAAATGGAAGTCCAAAACAGGTAAAAAAGAGCGGGCCCGCTTTACCGTCCAATTCTGATTTCTGCAATTTATCAAATCTTCTCCCTGCTTTCAGTCAGTTCCCTACCTTTGCTGCCTAAATAAACTTAGTTATATGAAAAAATTACTTCTCGCTGCTATTTGTATGGGCGCAATTGTAATGACAGAAGCACAACAACTCAGAACACCCCAGCCATCTACAACGCAAACTGTAAAACAGGATTTTGGGTTGGGAGGTATTGAACTTTCTTACAGCCGCCCGAACATGAAAGGGCGCAAAGTATTTGGCGACTTGGTTCCTTTCGATAAAGTATGGCGTACCGGTGCAAACAGTGCTACTACGTTAACATTTTCTGATGAAGTGATCATTGGCGGCACAAAAATCCCTGCCGGAAAGTATGGTTTATTAACCATCCCATCTGCAAACGAATGGACCATCATCATCACTAAACAAACTGATGTTACATCACCTGCTGCTTACAAACAGGATATGGATATAGTGCGTGTAAAGGCGAAACCAATGGCGCTTCCTTGGAGTTTTGAAACCTTTGGCATGTCGTTCGAAAATATCAAAGACAACAGTTTGGAATTGATGATCGCCTGGGATAAAACGCTTGTTTCTTTACCGATCACTACAGATGTTGATGGAAAAGTAATGAAGCAAATTGAAACCATCATGACAAAGGACAACCGTCCTTATTTTGCTGCAGCAGCTTACTATGCTGACAATGGGAAAGATCTTAACCAGGCAGTTGCTTGGTTTGACAAAGCAATTGAGCAAAATCCACAGGCGTTCTGGGTGTATTACCAAAAAGCAAAAGCACTCGCTAAGCTGGGTAAAAAATCGGAAGCAATGGCAGTATCAGCAAAGTCAATGGAATTAGCAAAAGCTGCAAAGAATGATGACTATGTTGCGTTGAATGAAAAATTACAGAAAGATCTGAAATAAGCATTCGTTCAAACGAAGAAAAAAACCTCACAAGAATCTTGTGAGGTTTTTTTATGATCTGTTGTTTTATTTGACGATGGGATGTCCATTTAGCGGAAGCGCCAATGGTGGGCTAATATCCGATGTGTTCACTTTCGAAAGCGAAAAATAACTGTTATCGCAACACTCTGTTTGCCTGTTAGTAAATCCAAAGGTCAGCGAATCAGTAATATTGTTATTGATCGAAATATAATAAACTGAATAATTTTTGGACACAGAAAAACCTGCGATATAAGTTGTATCTCTCACTACCTGGTACACCCTTCTGATAGATTCAACTGCACCTGTTTCAGTTCTCTTACCCAGAACTTTTACATTCGCTGAATCATAAACTTTAACCGGACTGCCTATCAAATCTCTTCCTTGATTATTTACCAGCCGAAACGAAAAACCCGGGGGTATTGGGTTGCCGCAATCAGTAGTTCCGCATTTTGAGGCACAACGAATCCCTGTAGCGGACATTAATAACAACGCTGCATATAATATCAAATTCCTGTTCTTCATGAAACAAAATTAATGGCATTTAATGAATCAAGCTTCTTTCCGTGCTGCAAAAGGTTGAATGAGTAATGAAAGTAGAATCACTGCTACAGCACCGATCACATTCAGCCAAAGGAATGAGATGATATCCATGTAATAAACAGAGATTACAATTACCTCCGAAATGATGGCTGCAATAAAAACAGCATTACCTCCCACCCGCTTTAACCAAAAAGCTACGAGGAAGATACCAAGTATTGTACCGTAGAACCAACTGCCAAGAATATTAACGGCTTCAATTAAACTGTTGCCAAGATTGTAGGCGAAGAATGCGATCACCATACAGAATATACCCCAGAACAACGTATAGATCTTACCCCAGCGGTATTCTTCTTTTTCAGTCAGTGGTTTTTTGGAAAACTTCTGGTGAAAGTCGCACATGGTGCATGATGCCAGCGAATTCAATGCTGCAGCAATACTTCCCCAGGCTGCAAGGAAAATAATAGCGATGATTAATCCTACCAAACCTGTTGGTAACACATCGCCCACAAAACGAAGAAAAATATAATTGGTGTCGTTTGTATCAGCAGCAGGATCGGCTTTCTTGATCAATCCTTTCATTTCCTCCCGGATCAGTTTTCCTTGCTGTTCAACTTCCTGCAGTTTGATTCTGCCTTCTGCAACAGCCCCATCATTGTTCTGATTCCTTGCAGCAGTTAATGCTATGGCTATTTGCTTCTTATCTTCCTGCAGTTGCGCATATTTGGCTGCGGCTTGATTGTATGGTTCAGCATATGCACTTTTCAGCACAACAGTTTCCTGTGTTTTATTAAAGAAAGCCGGTGCTTTAAAAAATGAATAATAGGCAAACAGTAAACACCCGATCAACAGGATCATGAATTGCAGCGGCACTTTTACCAATCCGTTCATCAGTAATCCCAATCGGCTTTCACGTGTATCCTTCGCCGTTAGATAACGGCCCACCTGACTTTGATCGGTTCCAAAATAACTCAACGCCAAAAAGAAACCACCAATTACTCCGCTCCAGATATTGTATTTGTCTTTCCAATCGAATCCGTTTTCTGTGACACCGTTAGTGATCACATTCATCTTGCCGCTTTTGCCGGCGATATGCAGTGCATCTGTAAAACCGATTCCTTCCGGTAAAGAAGTAATAGCATAATAACCTGCAATAAACATCGCAGCATAAATAATCACAAACTGCAATTGCTGCGTGTATGCTACTGCTTTGGCTCCACCTGTTACCGTGTACACGATCAGCAAGCCACCCGTTACAAGATTGGTTGCATAAATATCCCAGCCCAGCATACTGCTTAACACAAGCGAAGGTGCAAAAATACTGATGCCTGTACTTAACCCTCTTGATAGTAAAAACAGGAACGATGTAAATGTTCTTGTTTTTAAATCAAACCGCTTTTCAAGAAACTCGTATGCGGTAAATAATTTTAATCGATGAAAAACTGGAACAAACGCAATACACACCACAATCATTGCGAGAGGCAAACCAAAGTAGTATTGCACAAAACGCATCCCGTCGGTGTAAGCTTGTCCCGGTGCCGTTAAAAATGTAACAGCACTTGCCTGCGTGCCCATAATACTCAACAGGATCACCCACCATGGCATTTGCCGGTTACCTAAAAAATAACCTTCGAGATTTTTCGACGTACGGCTTTTGTAAACGCCGTATGCAATTACCGCAAGCAGTGTTACAATTAATACGATCCAATCGGTGAGTAAAAAATTCATGCAAACTGTTGGGTAAATAAATAGAAGAAAATAATGAGTACAACTAACACCACTGCTACAGCAATGTACCAGCTATTCCATTTCGATTCATTGTTATTTGGCAAGTTGTTCATTTAGTATTTATTATTTCTCCTCATTACGGGGACGTAAATACCACATCATGAATACAGCAATTCCAATTCCCAGCAACAAACCGTATGCAACACGCTTGCTGATAAACCCGATCAACAGTCCAATACCCAACCCGATCAGTAACGTTCGTTCAATACTTGCTTGTCTTTTATTACTCATAATACGATCATCATTGTAAACTCAACTACCAAGGGAGAAAACTCATCACTCATTTCTGAACCACGGGTTTCGCCAACAAGTTAGCAATTAAACGGTAAGCTCCCGGTACACCTGCAGGCAACTGACGAAAAAATGCAAGGGCCGAATATACAAATCGTCCTTTGCCATAATCAGCCACCAGCAAACTTCCGTTATGCTTTGGTTCGCCTTCATCACTCATTTCAAAAAGTGCCGTAAAGGCCTTATCAATATTATCTGCTTCATACACACTCCGCTCCTGCACCCATCCATTAAAATCAGCTTCATTGATCTTGTTAGGATAATTCATCACCACATGATTCGGCACAAGAAATTTGACTGTTGCATCTTCTTCACTAACACGGTTGCGTGAAATGGTTAATGGATAAGGTGCTATTTGTGCACGCAACTGACCAAGCTGATTACTGGTGTTATATTGCACCAACAACACACCACCTTCTTTTACATAACGCATCAGATCATCGTATGCAGCGCTTAACCACGAATGCACATTGTAAGCACGAATACCTGTTACGACGGCATCGTATTGTTTCAGGTTCGCATACGTAAGTTTGTCTTCTGTCAACATCTCAACAGTG
Organism: Lacibacter sp. H407; assembly: GCF_037892605.1. Taxonomy (NCBI): domain Bacteria; kingdom Pseudomonadati; phylum Bacteroidota; class Chitinophagia; order Chitinophagales; family Chitinophagaceae; genus Lacibacter; species Lacibacter koreensis. The sequence continues at coordinate 4,101,120 of NZ_JBBKTU010000001.1, forward strand.
TAACCTAACTGTTGCAGACTGTAGGGAAGAAAATCACCTGCCCCATTTATATAACCGATCTTCTTTCCAACAATTTTCACATCAGCAGTCACCACTTTTGTAACAGCATCCGGGAAATAAGTGATCACAGGAATATGATCGTATCGAATGGTACGTACTCGTTGTTTATTAATAGATGAAACACCTGATGTATAATTCGGCTGGATAAATCCGGTTAAACCATTTGTAAATTTTTCAGGCTTGACCTTGACGTTCATCTGGTAATCATTCCCCTGAACAAAATCAAATTTTCCGTTATCAGGATGTACTTTCCAACCATTGCCACTGTTAATGGAAACAGCTCCTTTTGTTTTAATACTAGCCTGTGGAATAAATGAAAAACTGATTTGTTTAGATGATGTATCCTTAAACAATAACAACGAGTTACTTGCTTTAATTAATGCGGGTGGATAAACAACCAGCTTTTCAAACAATTCGCCTTTCACAGGGTCGGTGTGTTTATATACAACCGGCTTCTGAATTTTAAATGTTGTACCGTAGATTGTTACGTTGAATAAGGCTGTATAGGATGCTGCATTTTCGGCCAAGCCGATCTTGCGTTGATCTTCAACTGTAAAGCTTCCAGTACTCATTGGCTTTACGATCCAATAGGGCTCAGTTGCTGCTTTACGAACATTAATACGCCGGTTGAAATTCAGGTTTTGATTCGGCGCAAGCTCTTTGTTGAATATTGAATCAACAAAATAAGCTTGTTCACGCATCTCCCTTTCCAGATAACCATCATACCATTTTGATTTTGCACTATCCGGCACTGTTAAGTAATGACTGCTATCGAGCTGCACACGATTCAAACGTACAGGAATCGACGTACGATTGATGATATTGAAGTTCACCCGCAGAGTATCGCCTGTAACAATAAACTCCTGGTTGGTACTTGCTTCCAACCACAAACCTGCGCAGGCTTCAATCAATGATTGTACTTCATTCAACTTTTTTATTTTCCAATCGCCATCGTTTACTTTTTCAATGGCATTGTATAATTCAACCAATGCTTTTACAGAAGCCGAGGGCTGTTGAAATGAATAAGTTGCAATTATTTCATCGATCATTTTATTGATCACGGCACCACCCTCAAATCTGCTCCAGTCGTTTACAATTCCTTCAGCTACATCACGCTGCACAGGGTCCCCCGCGGTGAGTGTAAAAAATTCAGTGGCAGGTCCACGCTGACTTGGCACACCAAAGCCCTGGCTTTTGTGCATACTTCTACTTTCACTTGCAATTTCGCCATAGCTTTTTCCCAGCAACGGATTGAATGCTCCGGCATCTAATTTTAACTGATCGTCGGATGTAGTGTTATTTCCACCAAAATTGAAGGTGTTCCAGAAAATACGTTTTACTTGCCATGGTTTCACAGCATAGAAAAAATGTTCAGGAAAGCGATTGGGATCAGCAGCCGCATCAAACGCCTCACGGGCAAGCACAGCCGAAGCCGAATGATGTCCATGGCCTGCTCTGTTATCGGGTGGAAAACGGGTAATGATCACATCGGGTTGAAATTTCCGTATCACCCATACCACATCACTTAATATTTTTTCTTTATCCCAGGTCTTTAATGCTTCATCCGTTGATTTTGAAAATCCGAAATCATAGGCACGGGTAAAAAATTGCTCGGCACCATCAACTCTGCGTGCAGCTAATAATTCCTGTGTTCGGATCAACCCTAATTCAATTCCCTGTTCATCGCCAATCAAATTCTGACCGCCATCGCCACGGGTCATACTTAAATAGCCGGTACGGTACATCCGCTCTTTGCTGAAGTACGCAAGCAATCTCGTATTCTCATCATCAGGATGCGCTGCAATGTATAAAACACTACCAATAACTTTCAGCTTTTTTAACCCGAGGAGAATTTCGGCACTGTTGAGTGTTTGGGGCGTTTGTGCAATGGAAATGAAGCTGATGAATATGGCAAAAACGATGTAAATATATTTCCTCATGCAAATAGATTAATGTTTGCGAAGATAGAGTTTGATGAAAACGACTTTTTACCGATGGTGGAATTTATAAAGGTTTAACATTCTTACAGATATCAGGACGTCGAATACGTCAGACACCTATTATACCGCTGCGCCAAAAAACAAATATGCCAGCAAGATAGAAGTGATGATGCCTACCAGATCGGCCAGCAACATGGTTCCAACTGCATAGCGAGTGTTTTTGATGCCTACTGCTCCAAAGTAAACGGCGATAATATAAAATGTTGTATCAGCCGAACCTCTGAACACCGATGCAAGGTTGCCAGCAAATGAATCAGGACCATGTGCATTGAGTGTATCGATCATCATGGCTCTTGCACCACTTCCGCTCAATGGTTTTAAGATTGCAGTAGGTAATGCATCCACAATGCGTGTATCGCCACCCGCCCAGATAAACAATTGCTTGATGCCATCCATTACAAATTCAAATACACCACTGTTTCGCAGCAAACTGATAGCAACCAACAATCCAACGAGATAGGGAATGATGCGGATAGCAGTTTCAAATCCACCTTTGGCACCATCAACGAATGCATCAAAAATCGCAATCTTTTTATAGATCGCTCCCAGCAATATCAACAGAAAGATCAATAGAATAATTCCATTGCTGAGGTTCGTTGAAAAAAATTGAACTCCTTGTACATCCAGTGTTTTTATATAGAGAATCAATGCTGCAATAACAGTAGAAATGCCTAACACCCACAACAAAATAACCGATTGAAAAATGCGGATCTTTTGTTTCCATGCAACAATAGCCAGTGCAGCAATGGTAGCCATAAACGTTGCGATCATGCAGGGAATAAAAATATCAGTTGGATGTGCTGATTTCAACGCAACTCTGTCTGCAATAATAACAGTGGGTACTAAGGTTAACCCCGATGCATGCAAACAAAGAAACATCAACTGCGAATTAGAAGCTTTTTCTTTATCAAGATTCAATTCCTGCAAACTCTCCATGGCTTTGATACCAAATGGTGTAGCTGCATTATCAAGTCCTAACAGATTCGCTGAAAAATTCATCACCATGTGCCCCATGGAAGGATGGTTTTTGGGAACTTCCGGAAAAATGCGTGAGAAAAAAGGCCCGATGATGCGTGACAGAAAACGAATGCCACCAGCTTTTTCAGCAATGCTCATAAAGCCCATGAAAAGTGCCATGATTCCGATGAGTCCAATACAAAGATTCACTGCATCCTTTGTGGTATCAAACACCCCGTTCGCTGCCTGCATTTTGAATGCACGGTACGATGAACTATCGGCTGTGACAACCACTTTTTCTTTCCCCCATACAGCCATCTTTTGTTGCTTTAACTGCTCCTTTATGGAAACGGGAACCAAAGCTGCATCAACGGTACGAGCTGCAATTGTATCGGTATTTTTTCCTGTTACCAATGAACTGAAAATCTGCTCCTGCCCCGGCTCGAATAAAAATTTTGCCGATGCAGCCAGCAATGCAAGTAAAATAAAGGCGGTCCAGATTCTGCTTAGGGCCATAGTTCAATTTTAGATTACGGATTGAAGATTGCAGATTTTTACGAAACAGCCAAAACCATCTTTTCACAACCCTTTCGCTGCTAAGCTGCGAAGGCTTATCTTTGCGCCTCGAAAAAAAGCAGATTAGAATTGTTGTAGTTGAAGTGTGCGACGCAAGGAACGATCAAACGTGTTGATCAGCTGACAACAAGATCTGAAATCTAACTTCTAAAATCGTAAATCGAATCATGGGTTTAAAAGCAGGTATTGTGGGTTTGCCAAACGTTGGAAAATCAACCTTATTCAACGCCGTAAGTAACAGCGCCAAAGCACAGGCGAGTAATTATCGTTTTTGTACCATTGAACCCAATGTTGGTTTAGTGGATGTGCCGGATTTTCGGATCGATAAACTGGCAGAACTGGTAGTGCCCGATCGTACTGTTCCCACACAAATTGAGATCGTTGATATTGCCGGCTTGGTGAAAGGTGCAAGCAAAGGCGAAGGTTTGGGTAATAAATTTTTGGCAAACATCCGTGAAGTGGATGCCATTATTCACGTGATCCGTTGTTTTGAAGATGAGAATGTGTTGCGTGAAGAAGGTGCTATTAATCCGGTGAGCGATAAAGAAATTATTGATACCGAGTTACAATTGAAAGATCTGGATACAGTAGAAAAGAAAATTCAGCGTATTGAAAAGCAGGCACGTGTAGGCGATGCAAAAGCAAAGTCTGAACTGGAAGTATTGGTAAAATGTAAAGCACATTTGGAACAAGGTAAAAGTATTCGTGGGTTAGATTTGAGTGCCGCTGAATTGGATCTCATACAGGATTCATTCTTCCTTACACAGAAAAAAGTATTGTATGTGGCGAATGTGGATGAAGCCAGCATGCATACAGGTAATAAATATTCTGATACATTGATCGCTTCGGTGAAAAATGAAGGTGCAGAAGTAATTGTAATGAACAATACTATTGAGGCACAGATCAGCGAAATGGAAGATCCGGATGACAAACAATTGTTCATGGAAGAATACAAGATGACTGAACCGGCGCTGAACCGTTTGATCCGCACTACTTATCATTTATTGAACCTGCAAACCTATTTCACGGCTGGTGTACAGGAAGTTCGTGCATGGACTTTCCATAAAGGCTGGAAAGCACCACAGTGTGCTGCGGTGATCCATACCGATTTTGAGAAAGGTTTTATTAAAGCAGAGGTAATTGGTTACGACGACTATATTACTTATAAAACAGAAGCTGCCTGCAGAGAAGCCGGTAAATTACGGATCGAAGGAAAAGAATACTTGGTGAAGGATGGCGATGTGATGCACTTCCGGTTTAACGTGTAAAAAACCACGCCTCCTGAAGGGGTGTTTGCAGGTTTAAAATAAATAATTAACCACCCGGTCGGGTGGTTTTTTTCTGCATGATTTGCCCAATTATTAGTAGGTGTAGTTACTCCCACCTTCAGGGGATGGGGCACAAAAAAATCCCCCGGAAAACCGAGGGATAATGTAGTTACTGAGTGGCTCTTAAAGAAACTATTCAGCTTATGCTTTCTTAGCGTATTTTTTCTTGAATTTGTCGATACGACCTGCGGTATCAACCAAGATGTTCTGACCGGTAAAGAACGGATGGCTCATACTGGAAATCTCCAGTTTGATGAGAGGGTATTCGTTACCATCTTCCCACTTTACAACTTCTTTTGAGGGAGCTGTAGAACGGGTTAAGAATGAATAGCCATTACTCATGTCTTTAAACACTACAAAACGATAATTTGCCGGATGAAGCTCTTTTTTCATAATTCCTGGGAGTTTTCAGCACGGATCAGCCGTGCATATTTTTTAAAACGAAAGCGCAAAAGTAAAGATTCTGCCGAATCAAGCCAAATGAAATTTTAAATTTCTGCTACTATTTTCTTATCTCATAGCAATTCAAAAAAGCTTTGAGCGATGGGTATACTTGAAGCAGAATACAAATTAAAGAAAACAATTTCTTAATCTAAACCCGGTTTTTTGGTAGAATTCTTGTGAATTACTGGAAAAGTAAGAGAGGAAAGCCGCTTTTTTTCCGTTGTTGGCCAATTCGAGTATGAAATCAGCCGTTTTTTTTGTTTCTTTGCCACTCCTTTGAAAAATCAACATGTTCTATATCCGGAACTAATAAGCTTAAAACGAACATTATGTTGACACACCTTCTTGTTATTGGAACGATCATTTTTGTCTTTGTATCAGTACAATGGCTTTCGAGAGCCAAACAATCAAAACAACAGATTTTAAAGAACTCTTTTTCAGATAAACAGGAAGCTGCTGCCTGAACCTTCCTTCCATTCTTCCTTTTTAATTGTACATAAAAAAAGCACCTGATCTTTCTTTATAATCGCTTGCGCTTTTATACTTACTAATCAAGTGCTTTCGGACACAGCATCCATCTTTTAAGGGACTTCAACTGATCCACCGCTTTCTTTTTTATTTCTAAAATTGTCTACGGTTTGTGAATTAAAAGTACTATCGCCGTTGGCCGATTCCAAATTTAGAGGCCATTTGATATGCACCGGTTTCGCACCTTTTCATGCACAAAAAAACCGCCGAAACAGGCGGTTATAAACATTTTATGAACGCATATTCTCGAATTGTAAAGGTATGCCCATGTCCCAGGACTTTGACGCCTGGATCACTTCCTGCAGATCATCAATTTTTTTACCCGTAACACGCACTATATCGTCGTTAATGGAGGCCTGTACCTTCAACCCAGAGTCTTTTATAAGCTTCACGATCTTTTTTGCATCTTCCTGTTTCAAACCGTTCCGCACCAATACTTCTTTTTTTACCAGTTTACCGCTTTGGAACGATTCTTTGCTTTGATCAAATGCTTCCGGCGAAATACCTTGCTTGTGTGCACGACTGATGAGTACATCCATCAACTGTCCCATTTTCATTTCATCTTCAACTTCAATATTGATCTTGAAATCTTTTTTATTCAAATCAATTTTTACATGACTTGCTTTGAAATCGAAACGATTGGTGATTTCTTTTGTGGTAACATTTACTGCATTGTCCAATGCCTGAGCATCAACTTTACTTACAATATCAAACGATGGCATAACAAATAATTTGAAATGAGAAGTACAAAATACGAAGTGTTTCGATACAAAAATAATTGTTGCAAAATTAAACAGTGAATTAAAAAAAGGAAACCCCGGTAGAAACCGGGGTCGTCAATCAACATGAGAAAATATATAGAGATTTTAAAAACTTATTCTCCTGATTTTACACGGTTTTGTTCATCGGCCGCGCCACTTGCTTTACGACGGGTGTTGCCATTCAACTTTCCCTTTGCCAAACGATACGTAAAGGTGATACTTGCCACACGTGAATCACGGTAGTTCTGAAACTGTGCATCAATGTTACCAAACTTGCTTTCGCCTTTAATGCGCTGGCTCCACAATACATCTCTTACATTCAATCGGATAGTGCCTTTTGTTTTCAGGACCGGTAAGCTTGCACCGAGGTTCATCGCTCCAAATGCACCAATACGAAACACACCTTCCACTCCTGCTGTTCTGTAAAAACCACTGATCTCCGTAGTTAATCCTTTTTTGAATTTGTAAGAAACAGAACCATTGAACATAGCCGTTGTTGCACCCATTGTAACCTTTGTATTATTTACAACACCGCTCATTTCATTATTGAATACATTGGCATAAATATTTCCGCTGAAGTTTTTGATCTGCTTGAATGCACTTACTGCAACACCGAACTGACGCTGGTTGGCAATATTCGCCTGCTTCACGAACGACTCATTCGTTGCTTCATTCTGTTCAATTACTTGTTGAATGATATTATTTGTTTTTGTATAGTTCAATGTTGTAGTTAAGAACCCTTTGAACGTGTGCGACAATTCAATGTTGTGGCTGAATTGCGGACGCAGATTCGGATTTCCTTGTTCAAATGTGTAACGATCAAGAAACTCTACAAACGGATTGAGATTTTCATAATCCGGACGACGTAAACGACGACCGTAATTCACTACAAAGCTGTTTTTTTCGCTGGCTGTGTATTGCAAATAAACAGTAGGAAACAGTTGTGTGTAATTCAAGTTAAAGGTTGAATCGAATGCTTCAAATTTTTGACTTGTTGTACTGTAAGCCAACCCTTTTGAATTACCTCTTGCTGTTGTATTTTCCAAACGCAGACCAAACTGACCGCTGAATTTTTTATTAAACTGCTTGCTGTAGTTTACATAAGCGGCGTTAATATTCTCAGTATAAATAAAGTGATTGCTGCGGGCAGAATCAAGGATCATATTGCCATTCCGCAACGTATCATACACTGCATTATTATCTGTTTCCACAAAACTTGTTTTGATCCCTGCTTCAAACTTTGCACCTTTCTTCAACGGCTGAACATAATCGGCTTTACCACTATAAATGCGGATCAACTGTGGAAGATTACCTAATAAATTATCAGGTATTCCTGTTGGATCGCCGGATGCTGTGAAGTATTTATTCTTTAAGTTTTGTGAACTTGATACATTGTAATTCAGGAAATCAACATCAGCTGTTAATTCTTTTCCGGTACTGTCAAACAGATGACGGAAATTAACGTTCGATCCAAAATGTCTCCAGTAGCTTTTACTCCTTGAAAAACCATTTGCCTTACTGATAATAGTTCCGTTAGGATCGGCAATGTCAATATCACTGTTGTTGGTAAATGTACCGGGATTATAAAAACCGTTGACCGTTGCACCAATGGTCGTTTTCTTTGAGAGATAAAAATCGGCACCAACTTTTGCATTGTTGGATTGATTCAACTGACGCATGTGCGATACCTGGTCGAACAATGATTTTATTTCTTTACTACTCTCTTCAATAAATTTACGTTGGATCGAAAGCACTTGGAAAGAGTTACGCTCGTTACGGCTTAACGTACCAAACAGGTTTACTTTATTCTTACGATAATTGAATGTGAGGTTCTGATTGTTTGAGGTGTAGATTCCTTGCGAAAAACCGGCAGTTGCCAATACACTATACCCCATTTGCTTGGTTTTCTTTGTACGGATGTTGATGATACCGCTGTTACCCGCTGCATCATATTTTGCAGGAGGATTGGTCATGATCTCGATCTGTTCCAATTGTGTACCCTGCATGTTGCGGAGGTAATTTGCAAGATCGGCACCGGATAAGTAAGCTGGCTTCCCGTCGATGAACACCTGCACACCTGCTTTTCCTTTCAGGCTGATGTTACCATCACGATCAACCGATACGCCCGGTGATTTTTCGAGGATCTCCAACGCATTGGCACCTGCATTTGTTGGACTGGCTTCTACGTTCACCACCATTTTGTCGGGCTTTTGTTCAAACATTGGTTTCTTCGCAGTAACCACTACTTCTTTTAATCCCTTTGCCTGTGGTAACAAACTGAAAGAAGGCATAGCTACTTCGGCTCCTTCTTTTACTTCAATTGACTGACTGAAGGACTTTTGAAAACCGACAGCTGTAATACCTAACAGGTATCCTCCTTCTTTAATGCCTTCGAAAACATAGCTACCCGAGTTGTCGGTTATAGCAGCTTTCACCAAAGAGCTGTCTTTAATTTTTAATAAGGAAACCGTAATGCCCGAAACAGGCTTTTGATTCTCGTCCTTTACTTCGCCCTTTACACGTGTAATGGTTTGAGCGAAGCCGGAAAAGGTGAAGGTTAGCAAGGCCGCAGCTAGAATGGCTGAAATCTTTTTCATGATGATGATAAGTTTGATGATAAGGTTTAACAGTTCACAGTACCTGTTCTTTTCTATTACATGTCAAAAGTAGGTTCTATGTTTTGCATAGTACATTGTTTTGTGGTGGATGGCAAATAATATTGACAACCGGCAAAACAGTGACATACATGTGACGGACAACGCACAAACATGTTACAGAAAATCATCTTTTTAGGGACGAACGGGCATTTGGGGAGATAGCTGGAAAAAAAACAGGCTTTCCGTTGGAAAGCCTGTACAAAACTTAAGTTTCGAGTATTATTTAGAGGCTTGTGCCTTCTTTTTGGCTACAAAATAGAGTATAATGCCTAAAACGATCAAACCTAACGAGATCAATTCGGCCTGTGTTGGCTGAAATGGCAAGCCTTCATACTTTGTATTCACCCGAATTTTTTCAATGAAAAAGCGTTCAAATCCATTCAATACAAGGTAGAGACAAAACAGTCCGCCAGCTAATTTGATCTTTGGACGGGCCAAAAGTAAAATACCAAACAGCAATAAACAGGCTACAATTTCATAGAAAGGTGTAGGAAAAACAGGCAAGGGCAAATAATTACAGTGCTCCGTACCCTCGCAACCCGGTAACCGCACACCCATACTGTTTACGTTTTGCGGATAAGTATAAGCTACCATCCACGTAGGCAGAAAAGAGGGGGCTTTGAATGTGGCATAAGGAACTTCTTCAAACTTCAGATCAGCCCTAAACTCCTGCCTGATATAAGCTGCATTGTTTTCCACTGCTTTTTGAAACTCGCCCGGATTCGCTAAACGAACCGCAGCTGTTGAATCTGTAACATAAGCTGCGTTTGGAACACCCCAATCACCATCGCCGGCTACCTGGCAACCGATCCGTCCAAGTGCATAGGCCAACATTAACGTAGGACCCATTGTATCAGCTAAATGGCGGATAGAGATGCCTTTCCGCTTTGCGTAAATGATAATGGCAATGGCAGCACAGATCAAACCTCCATAAAAAGTAAGTCCACTGAACGAAACCAGAGAGCCTATTGGATCTGCAACAAAATCATCCCAGTTTTCGAAGTTGTGAAAAAGTTTTGCACCTGCAAAACCAAATATGGCTGCCATTACAGTAATATCACCTACCCTTTCGTGTGGCCACACCCGTACCATTCGAACTTCCGGCTTAGCAGCTTTTTCCTTATTTTTTTCGTACCATTTTAAACCGGCAAAAAACAATGCCAGCACAATACCAGCACCCCAACTTCCCTCTGCAGAAAAGATATATGTCTGCGGATCAACACCATCACCTGCATTCATAAATGCACCTATGATCTTGTAACCCATCAGGAACCCCAACAATGCGTTCAATAATAATTCAGTTGCTGTGGCGGGTTTGCCAAACACACGCTTCTCTTCTTTTGGAAATAAAAAGCCTTGCTTTTCCTTGCGCTGCAAGCCCTTCGTTAATACAATTGCTGAGATAATAAACGACAATGCCACAAAGAATCCAAACGAATTGAGAAACCTGGCCCACTCCCACTCCACTCCAAATACATCTTTAAAAAAATAATACAGATTCGGATACATGCTGAATATTTGAGTTGCAATGATACTTGAAAAAAATTGGATTGATGCTGTTGCGGCTTTTTTTAGGATTATCCCTTACTTGTCATTTTAGTACGAAATATCAGTATTGAAAATAGATCTCCGTAGCTCCATATCCATATGAAGGGTGATATTGATTCACAAATGATTTTACTTCTTGTTTTAACCGAAGTGTATCGTGTATCTCATCTCTCAGTTTTCCTTCGCCCACTCCATGAATGACAATGAGTGTTGGCTGCATATGCAATACAGCTAATTCGTAATACTTTTCAAATTCATTTAATTGAGCGGTGAGTATTTCAAAATTGCTGAGGTGTTTCCAGTTGTTGCTGATCTTTTCAATATGCAGATCAACTACTGTTCTTGCCGGCGGCAAATGTTGACGGGCTTTGCCTGCATCATATACTTTATAGCCGGCAGCGGTTAATTTATCTCTATCCAGCTTTTCTGTTTCTACTTTATCCGGATAGGTTTCCATCAACAAATAAGCAAAACTGGCTTCTTGCTTTTTCAACATCTCTTCAATACGCAGGAATAGTTGTTTGGCTTTTAATTTTAGCGATGCTTCAAAGTGAGGAGCTTTCTTTTTATCCGGCTGAGCCAGGCTGAATTCAAAATCGAACCGTGGAGCATCATTCAGCTTTTCAAATTCTACATCGTGAATATAAAAATCATTGTACGGAAGAATTTCATTTTTCAAATTGAACTCACTATCGCCTGTAAAACGCAAATGGTAATCAAACAGAAAAGAAGTGTCGGTATTATTCACCAAGTAAATGCGGAAGTACTCCACCACATCATCATCAAAAATATCTTTATCAAATACCGGCAAAAAAGAGATCCAGATACCTTCGCCCACTTTATACTGTTTGAGAGAAGCTCCTTTTTCTTTTTTTACATTGTCGATATATTTTTTTTGTGGCGGAGGCTGCGTTTTTTTTTCGGTGAAACGTTTGAAATAAGGGAACTCAAGCTGATCGGTATATACCGGAAACTGTACGCCCCCCACATCCACTGTTACCATTTGCTTGTTGATAATATCTACTACCTCGCCTTCTTCGTTGGAATGAACCAATAACACTTTATCGCCGGGCTGAAATTTCATTTTGTTGTTTGTTGCGTTCTCTGACTAAAGTGCAAAAGTAACCCCGGACAACAAATCCTGCGCAAACAATCGTTGAGAGAATTCATTGCCGGGGTTTCACACCACACTGGAACCAATCAGCCCCACTTATGTTTGTGAGGCTTCTCATCAGGATTTTTCCGCATCCATTCATCAATACTCAACTTACCACTACCCTCAACCACAAAAAACACGAGCAGAATAAGAATAAGGACAGAAAACCATAATTCTGAATGTGGCTGAAAAATACCGCCGGATATATTTACAAAAATGATCGCTCCCAATAAAACGGGTATCTGCACTAAACAGGCGAAACGGGTAAGTAAACCAAATGCCACCAACATACCGCCGAGTAAATGAGCAAACACAACATAATGTGCCAGGATGCCTGCAGAGATTGAACCCAAAAATCCACTGTTACTGATAAGATCAGACAATGGTTGCATGTTGTTGATGAACTGCACTCCTTTTAAGGTAAGGATGATCCCTAAAACAATACGGATAAAATCGATCCATTTTGGATGATGGGTGTCGCCCCATTGCTCCATGCGTTGTACAAAATTCATAATGGCAAATTTTAGAGTGAAAGAAGTGTGTAAAAGTTACAACGCTTTTCCCGCTTTTGCAAGTGAAATTGTACACAGGAAGGCAATAGGAATAAAGTGAAGATACATCGATCAGATCGCTGTAAACGTCCCGACCAATGAGAACCTAGCCGATCGTTACTTGAGTTTACGTTTTAAATACTGGCTGTAATCTTCCAACTGAATTTGATAGTCGCTGATGATGAGTGGCGATGTAAATATAAAATCGGCAGTAGCCCGGTCGCAGGCTGTAGGAATATTCCAGGTTACAGCCAACCGCAACAATGCCTTTACATCTGGATCATGTGGCTGGGCCTCCATTGGATCCCAAAAGAAAATGAGGATATCAATTTTTCCTTCAGCGATCAATGCACCGATCTGCTGATCGCCACCCAACGGACCGCTGAGGTACTTTGTTACTTTTTGATCAAGTTTTGCTTCTAATAATTTCCCGGTTGTTCCTGTTGCAAACAATTCATGATTGGCTAATGCACTTCGATTGTAATAAGCCCAATCGATGAGATCATCTTTTTTATGATCGTGTGCCACCAATGCGATCCGCTTATTTGCCTTCATTTTTCTTGTTGCCATAACCGATATGCTTTATCATCAGAAAATTCATTAACAACTATTGCTCTGCACCCAGTTTGCTCTTACGATATCCATAGAAAAAATAGATCACCAATCCAACTCCCATCCACACAAAAAACCAAAGCCAACTGGCAACCGGAATTTCAATCATCAGATACAAACAACTTAATGCACCCAATACCGGAATGAGTGAATACTTGCGGATAAATGTCAGTATAGATAATACAACAGCGATTATAATGAAGATAAGAAACAATACTTCCTGGTGATTTTCATGAAACAGGTTTGTAACAGATGCTGCTACACGATCACGAAACAGGAAAATAAATCCGGCTACAATTAACGGAAGAATAAACTGTGCATTGATATACGGCAGTTTGAATTTACCCGAACCTTCTGCACGCAGTTTCGGCAATAATAATACGCCCAAACATACCAACACAAATGCGAACAAAGTACCGATGCTCGTTAGATCCGTCATAATAGACGATGGTAAAAACATGGCAGGTATACCAACGAGAAAACCAGTTACAACCGTAGCAAATGCAGGTGTTTTGTATTTCTTGTGAACATTTGAAAAACGTTTTGGCAATAAACCATCACGGCTCATCGTCATCCAGATGCGGGGTTGACCTAATTGAAACACCAACAACACACTGGTGGTGGCAACAACTGCACTGATGCTGATCACATAACCGATCCATTTCAATCCCAACTTATCAAACACATAAGCCAACGGATCATCTACTTTCAATTCACTGTAATTGACCATACCTGTTAGTACCAATGCAATGAGAATATACAGCACGGTACAAATCAGCAATGCGTACATCATCCCTCTTGGCAAATCACGCTGCGGATCTTTACATTCTTCTGCTGTGGTGCTAATAGCATCAAACCCGATATATGCATAGAATACGGCACTCACGCCCTGCAATACACCTGTAAATCCATTTGGCATAAATGGATTCCAGTTATCGGTATCTACATAAAAGAATCCTACAATAACTACAAAAATGATCACCGCAATTTTGAAGATCACCATTGCATTGGCGCTCTTCTTACTTTCCTTCATACCAACATAGGCCAGGCAAGTGATCAATGCCACAATAAAGAAGGCAGGCAAATTCAAAAATAATTTTGTTCCAAATAAATCGGGGGCACTGTTAAATCCGTTGATGATGGTTTGCATTTCTGCCGTTGCTGCAACACCAGTTGCCAACTGTTCATTCACCGCAGCCAATGCTTCTTTTGCTGTAGTAAGATTGGTTGTTAACCAAAATGGCAAATGAATATTTAAGCCCTGCAACAGATTATTAAAATAACTGCTCCAGCTAATGGCTACCACAATATTTCCAATTGCATATTCTAAGATCAACGCCCATCCAATGATCCACGCTACCAATTCGCCAAAGCTCACATACGCATACGTGTAAGCACTACCGCTTACTGGTACACGACTGGCAAACTCTGCATAACACAAGGCAGAGAAACCACAAGTAACAGCGGTGATCACAAACAATAAGGAAACACCGGGCCCACCATGAAACGCTGCTGAGCCAATGGTAGAAAAAATTCCGGCTCCTATTACGGCCGCTATTCCTAAAAAAGTAAGATCTCTTACATTTAATATCCGGTGTAACCCGGTACCTCCATGCACTTCATCGGGTTCGGTTGAAAGCACAGCATTGATCTTTTTTTTACGGAACAACTGATTGGCCATATATGATTGGTTTTTGCGGAGTTCAAAATAGGGAAAAAACAAATACATGCAACGTTTCGATTTGTAGCTTGGTCAACTTTGTATGCGACCGATCATTTTCATATTCATTGTTCTCATACTTTTTTCTGCCTGTACCAAACAACTGGACGCAGATACGCAACTTCGTGTTTACAACATCAATAATATTCATTTTGATTCTGTAATAGTAAACGCACCCGGCGGCAAACAGGTTTACTACAATATTCCACCTCTCAGCCTTTCGGAATATAAATCATTCACTTTCCTCTATAACTATTCTTATATCGAAGTGCATTTCAACAACCAGGTAGTAAAGCTGCAGCCCTTTGATTATGTAGGTGAAGAAAAACTAAAGCCCGGAAAATACCGCTACGAGCTGGGCATTGTTGCAGCCCAGCAAAACTCACTCACATTGGAATGTAAAAAAGATTAGTATTCCCGTTGTACCAAAAACTGCGCTAACTGTTGCAGCGGTTCTTTTCGTTTACTGAGCACAGCAATATCTTCCAAATGCTGCATGGCTTTTTCTATGTACTGATTTTTCAGTTCCATGGCCCATGCATCAACGCCGGCTGATTTAAAAATCGAAATGACCTGTTCTACTTTATCTGCAGGATTTGTTTGCATCAACTCCACCAGTCGTTGTTGCTGTGTTGCATTGGCTGATTCAAGTGCATGGATCATCAGGAAGGTCTTTTTATTTGCTTTGATATCGCCTCCCACCTGTTTTCCAAATTTTGCAGGGTCGCCAAAGCAATCGAGATAATCGTCCTGTATCTGAAAGGCAATGCCGAGGTTGCGGCCAAATTCATAAATATGATCCGTATTACCAACACTTGCACCACCAATCATGGCACCGAGTTTTAAACTGGCTGCCAGCAACACCGATGTTTTCAATTCGATCATACGCACATATTCATCAAGATGAACAGTTGCACGTTTTTCGAAATCCATATCCATCTGTTGGCCTTCTGACACTTCCAATGCGGTTTTATTAAATAGCGACAGAATCGGTTTTACATCACCCTGTACTTTGTTCAGGTAATCATAGGCCATCGTTAACGTTACATCACCGGCAAGGATAGCGGTGTTTACACCATGAATGGCATGCACCGTTTGTTTCCCACGACGCAGTGGCGCTTCGTCCATGATATCGTCATGGATCAATGAAAAATTATGAAACAGTTCAATGGCGGTTGCCACCTGCCATGCATCGGGCTTGATGACATCAAACAATTCATTTCCCATTAACACACACACCGGACGTACACGCTTGCCGCCAATGCTTAAGATATGTTGCGACGCATCATACAACGAAGCCGGCTCCGCCGGAAAATGACGCTTGTTGAAATATTCTTCAAATTGCTTTAATAATTGTTCAAACGACTGCATAGTTAAGTTCAAGTATGATGTAAGAAGTAAGAGGTATGAACCCGGCTGCAAGATAGTTAAGTAAGACTAGGATGACGGCATCGAAAAAATTCTACATCCTGAATCCTACATCCGACATTATTTTTTCCGTTTCTTCTTCGGTGGTTGAAATGTTGTTTTCCCTAACACTTTCTTCTCCGTAGAATCAATATGCCCCAGCACCAGTTCATAATCCAACTGACGCTTTTCTAAATTAGCCGCCACCACTTTGATCGTTACTTTATCGCCCATCCTGAACGTTCGTCCACTACGTTTGCCAACCAGACAATAATCTTCTTCGTTGTGACGGAAATCATCAAAATCACTCAATGAAAATAAACTCACCAAGCCTTCGCATTTATGCGCAATGGTCTCTACCCAAAAACCAAACGATGCAACACCACTCACTACTCCGTCAAACTCCTCACCGAGGAACTGACTCATGTATTCCACCTGTTTGTATTTATTAGCTGCACGTTCACTTTCCATGGCCGAACGTTCACGCTCACTGCAATGCTTGCACTTGGCTTCCATTTTTTTGTCGATCTGTGGAGCTTTGTCTAAACACTGCTGCAATACACGATGTACCAACACATCGGGATAACGACGGATCGGCGAAGTAAAATGACAGTAGTGTTCAAAACCCAAACCATAGTGACCAATATTTTCAGCAGTATAAACTGCTTTCGCCATAGTGCGGATACCCAATGCTTCCAATACATGCTGCTCCGGTTTGCCATGTGCATCTTTCAACATTTGGTTAAAGGATGAAGCAATTTTTGCCGGTGTAGATACATCGAACACATGCCCGTATTTTTTAGCGAACACCATGAACGGAGCAAGCTTTGCTTCATCAGGCGTATCATGCACACGGTACGGAAAAGGAACCGGTTTTTCTTTCACCGTTACTTTCCCAATATATTCGGCCACATGTTTATTCGCCAGCAACATAAACTCTTCGATCAACTGATGGGCTTCTTTACTTTCTTTGATGGTGATGCCAATTGGCTTTCGGTTCTCATCCAATACAAATCGCACTTCCTGCGATGAAAAATTGATGGCACCTTTTTTAAAGCGATCCTTTCGCATTTTTTGTGCAAGGTTATTCAGCAGTTGTATCTCATCAAGATACAAGCCCTCACCTTTTTCAATCGTTTCCTGCACTTCTTCATAACTGAATCGATGATCAGAATGGATCACGGTACGTCCCAGCCAAACAGATTTGATCTCTGCTTTATCAGTCATTTCAAATACTGCAGAAAACGTGTACTTATCTTCTCTCGGACGAAGCGAACATAATTCATTCGAAATCCGTTCCGGCAACATCGGCAATACACGATCAGGTAAATAAACCGATGTCGCCCGGCTGTATGCTTCATCATCCAATGCAGTAGCCGGTTCTACATAATAACTCACATCGGCAATGTGTACTCCTATTTCATACAAACCGTTTGCATTTTTTTTGATCGACAATGCATCATCAAAATCTTTTGCATCAACGGGATCGATGGTGAAGGTTAATACATCACGAAAATCTCTCCGCTTTTTTGCTTCGCTTTCAGTAACACCATCCGGAAAACGTTCCGCCTGTTCCATTACTTCATCCTGGAAACTCAATGAGAAACCGGCTTGTAATAAGATCTGCTTCATCGCCAGATCGTTCATCGCTTCCTGTTTTACTACTTCTACCACTTCACCTTCAGGAACACGTTTTGATTTTTCCCATGCCGTTAAACGCACCACAGCTTTGTCGCCATTTTCTGCACCGTTTATTTTATCAGCCGGAATATAGAGATCAGGCATGGGCCGGTCTGTTTCCGGAATAAAAAATGTATGATTCTTTTGCACACTGATGTGGCCGATGAATTCTGTTTGTTTCCGGGAAACAATTTTAGTAATCATTCCTTCCAATCGTCCACCGCCGCCACTCTTTGTTACTTCCACTTCTACTTTATCGCCGTGTAACGCTGTGTTGAAATGTTGCGGACGAACAATGATATCTTTTTCCATATCGGTAACGGTTACATAACCCATACCGCTGCGTGTGATCTCGATCTGCCCACGATGTGTGCCCGATGCGGATTTACGTTTTCCTCCACCGGCTTTATTTCGAAAATCGCCTTTCGGTTCTCCTTTGCGATTCGTGTCTTTATTAATTTTCTTTTTTTTCATGTGATTCATTTTTTATTCGCTGCCAATGGCAGCTGATGTTTTTTGCCACATAGAATATCCATAATCATCCTCTGTTAGTTTGTCTTGCTTATGGGCATTTCATGTGTTTCCTTTTTTGGAAAGCGTTGAATAAAATCAATAATGATGGTATTCAATTTTGCTTCTTGGTTAAATAAAATCCGATGCCGGATAGGTAATACAAAGAGTGGAAGTTGCTCCAGCTCTTCTCTGAACTTCACCAACCGTACCGCATCTTTCTCTGTGGTGATAATAACTTTCTGTTCGTGATCCAATTTACTGAATCGCTTACGTATTTCTTTCAGATCATCAATCGTAAAAATATGATGATCGCTGAAGCTCAGATTTTCATAACTGTACGAATGTTCAACAATATGCTTTTTTAATGGTTCGATATTGGCAATGCCGGTGACTAATAATATCTCCAGGTTTTTATGCAACAGATATTCCTGTTGCGGATGCAATACATGATAAGGTGTACCGTACGCAATGGTTGCGAAGAAAACCTGCTGATGCGGCAATGGTTTTATTTCAGCGATAATTTCCTGCCGCTCTTCTTCCTGCAATGTGGCCGGGCATTTTGTAACGATAATGATCTCTGCACGTTTGTAACTGCTGCGCTCATCACGCAGATCGCCGGTGGGCAAAAAGAAATCACGGGTAAAGAGGTTATTGTAGTCCGTTAGTAAAATATTCAATCCTGCTTTGATGGAGCGGTGCTGAAATCCATCATCCAGAATAATCACTTCTGTTTTCGGACGATCGTGCAGCAACTGCGGAATTGCTTCCAGCCGTTCTTCACCTACTGCAACCGTTACTTCCGGAAATTTTACATGAAACTGCATCGGCTCATCACCAATTTCCAACGCCGTACTGCTTTCATTCGCCAACGCATAGCCTTTGGTTTTTCGTTTATATCCACGACTCAAGGTGGCGGTTACAAATTGATCTTTCAACAAACGAAGCAGATATTCCACCATCGGCGATTTGCCCGTTCCGCCCACACTCAAATTACCCACACAAATAATGGGCATGTTCACGGTATCTGATTTCAAAACGTTTCGATCAAACAATCGGTTACGCACCCAAATAACCGCACCGTACAACAAAGCAAACGGCAATAACAAAAAGCGGATGGATTGAAATGTGAGATTAGCCAAATTCATAAATGCGCTGTGGCGTAATGCAATAGTTTAAAGGTATATCAAATTGTTCACGATCGCTGATGGAAGCGATGGCATCAAAGTAGCTCAAGCCGATCTTTAGCACATCGGGCCGGCATTTGGCCAAAAATTTATCGTAATATCCTTTCCCGTATCCTACACGATAACCCGCCTCATCAAAAGCAAGTAAAGGCACAAACACCAGATCAATTTCCGTTTCGCTGATCAGCGTTCCATTCACCGGCTCGGGAATTCCCCACTCGTTAGGAACAACAACCACCATTTCATTATATTCCACATGCTCCAGTTCATTGGTTGTAGGATTCATGCGTGGAATCACAATGTTCAACTCGGGATTTCTGAATTCCAGAAAATGCAGCAAATGATCAGTTTCTATTTCCACCTGTGCTTTCATGGCAAGATAGGTATGCACATAAAACAGATCGGGTAACGGCAGTTGCTGAAAATGGATGAGGATAAGATCATCAAAACGGTTTCGCTCTCCAACGGTGAGGCTTAAACGCTTTTCTTTGTAGATCTTTCGTGCCTCCTTTTTCGTCATTCGTCTTTTGGTTTGTTTACGAAGATAGAAAAGATGGTGGTGCCATAGTTACGTTCGGCACGGTAAAACGGAAATTTGGCATAGCTGTTACGGGGCGTGTGTTCCAATACAAACCAGCCACCTTCATTTAATAATTCTTTTTCAAAAATCAATTTCGGCAGTTCATCAATGGTGCCCAATGCATACGGCGGACCGGCAAAAATAAAATCAAACTTTTCTGTACAGTGGTCGATGTATTTGAATACATCCATTTTCACAATATTCATTTTCACACCCAGCTTTTCGCCTGTTTGCTGGATGAACGCTGCCATATTATTATCCTTCTCCACAATGGTTTGATCAGTTGCACCACGGCTCGCCAGTTCGTAACTGATACTTCCCGTGCCGCCAAACAGATCCAGTGTTTTTAAACTTTCAATGTCGAGATTGTTTTCAATTACGTTGAACAAACCACCTTTCGCCAAATCAGTTGTTGGGCGGGTGTACGGCATTTTCGCCGGTGGCTGAAACGTTCTGCCTCCAAATTTTCCACTTATGATACGCATGCCAAAACTTGATCGAGTGAAGCAGATAAATGAACCGGTTGTTCATCGGTTGTAGCAGGAAATTGATACGTAAGTTCTTCTTTCAATTGCAGATTCAGGATGTAATTGTACAACACATCATACAAGGCAGAACGTTGATCGATCATTCCCTGCAGCCAAACTGTGGTTTCTACCTGCGACAATTCCAACTGTTGCATTGCATTCAAAATATAATACAACACATCTTCGGGTGTATGATAGTGGTACGACTGTAACAATAACCACTGGCCATTTTTCTCAACAGTAATTTGCACTTCCTGGAAACGGATAGTAGCTGTAACACATGTTCCTCCTGCTGCATTTTGTGTTAGCAGTAACGATTGCACATGCCACCACTCTCCTTTTGGAAAACGCTTGTTGAGCAATGCACCCAAAGTTCCATCAACCACATAATGATTCACCAGGCTTTGCTGTACCACCACATCTTTCACATACAATTGATGTTGCTGCGGACCATGCGCCATTGCCAACAGATTTTCTTTACCCTCATCTTTATTCAACACAGCAGGCAACAACACATTATTGGGTGCGTATTGCACCAACAACACTTTCTGATAATTGGAGTGCACCCAGGTATTGGCAGCTGCAACAGCACTCAGCTTTTCATCCAGTTGCAGATTGCTTGCAGATGGCTCCAATGGATAAACGACCCAGCCATGCACCTGTTTATCTGCCGGAGTAAAAGAAGCAAACCCAATAAAATTTGTACCCGCCTGCACCAGCAAATAAGCGTTGGCAGTGTCGAGTGATTCAATTTCGTTTGATACGATCTGTATAGAAGGATGTAACAATTTTTGTAAGTTTCAAGTGCTGCAATAATACCAATAATACGGGGAAGGATGAAGAATCATGCCAGAATTTGAGAGATAGAGTCGCTGATAACACAGATTTAGGCTGATATTACAGATCTGGCTTACAAATAAATCCGCATTCATCTGCCCAAATCAGCGTCATCTGTGAATCTATCGTTCTTCTTCTTATTTTCGCCCAAACTACAATTGCTTGGAAACGGCCTTACCGAAGAATGATCTGCGACTGGAAATCACCAACCGACAAATTCTAACGATTTCGATACCTATCAGCTTGTCATTATTGGTGCCCTTTCTCAATTTCACAGCCAATAATTATTTTCTGAGTGGCTTGGGCGAAAGTGCGTTAGGTACTGCCGGTATTACAGGTGTGTACTTTCTGGTAGTAGCCGTAATCGGTAATGGCTTGAACAATGCCTTGCAATCGCTCATTGCACGACGTGCCGGTGAAAACCGGTTGGAAGAGATCGGCAAACTGTTTTCACAAGGCATCCGCATTGCATTCATTTTTGCAGCTATTGGTATTGCACTCACCTATTTGTTTGCACCATTCATCTTTCATTCCTTTCTGCGAACGCAAAGCGTTGAAACATCGGCCATCGAATTTTTAAAGATCCGTGTATGGGGCCTCCCTTTTCTCTATCTCTTTCAAATGGGGAATGCATTTTTGGTAGGTACCAACAACAGCAAGTACCTGATGATCGGCACTTTGTTTGAAGCATTGGCGAATATTTTTTTCGATTACGGATTGATCTACGGCCATTTTGGTTTACCGGAATTAGGTTTCAACGGTGCTGCGTATGCATCCATCATTGCAGAAGTAACCGGTATGCTCGTCGTGTTCCTGGTAATTTTTATTAAACGGATGCACATTCAGTTTCACCTGTTCCGCTACCTGCGGTATAACAAACAACTGAGCAATCTCATTCTCAATATTTCAGCTCCACTCATCGGACAGTTTTCGATCAGCATCATGAGTTGGTTTGTGTTTTATATTTTAATTGAACATCATGGAGAGCGTGCATTGGCCATATCGAATGTAATGCGGAATATTTTTTCACTGGCCGGTGTGTTCATCTGGGCCTTTGCCGCCACCACGAATACGATGGTGAGCAACATTATCGGACAGGGGCGAAACAACGATGTGATGAAACTGATCTACCGCATCATGTCGCTCAGTTTTGTGTCAGCCGTGTTGATGTTTCTGCTGTTCAATGTGTTTGCGGTTGAATTATTATCGGTGTTTCGATTATCCAAAGAGTTTGTTGATGCGGCCGTGCCGGTGTTGCGGATCGTTACAACGGGCATGTTGTTTATGTCGGTGTCAGTTGTATGGCTCAATGCAGTAACCGGCACGGGCAATACCAAAATGAATCTCCTCATCGAAGCCGTTACCATTGTGCTCTACCTCATTTATATTTATGTAGTGCTGGAAGTATACCAACTCAACTTGATGTGGGCATGGGCGTCGGAACTCATTTACTGGAACAGTATTTTACTGATGGCCTTCTTTTATATCAGAAGTGGAAAGTGGAAGGGGAAAGTGATATAAAGGAGAATAACAATTTTGTAACCGGCGATATTGTTTCATGGCAGCTTCGTTGCGCCTGCCCGACAGTAGTTTTAACGAAGGCGGGTCGCACAAGTTGACAGGTGGTTTTTCAATAACAACTGGTTTGTGAGACATTAGCCACGAAAAAAATAGATAGTTCTAAGTTTCAGGCTTAGTTAGGGTTATGTATATTTATTCCTTATCAGCAACTTTTTAAAAGAACCTAAAATAAGAAGGACACTCTAATAATTTTTTTTATGGCAATGATAAAAAATGGCTTTTTTGCGTATAGTTCAAATCCAACACATTGCGGAGAATTTATTGAAGAAGCAATAAAAGAAATACACAAAAGTGGACACCTCGTATTTCTAAAGAGTTGGAAAACAATGAGCATTGCCGGAAAATTTATCATCTCCGAAATATTGAAGGAAATAGAAAATTCAGATTTTCTGTGCGCAGACTTGACGGGCTTAAATGAAAATGTACTTTTTGAAATTGGCTTTGCAATTGGAAAAGGAAAACCCATCTGGCTAATTCAGGATACTTCAATAATAGATTCACACAACCGTTTTAAAGAACTAAACTTTCTGACAACAATAGGATATTCTCCCTACACTAATTCAACTGATATCGTAAATGCATTTCTAAATAAAAAAGTATATCTTGATGAAACCAAAGTATTAAATGCCTTCGATAATATGAGCGAAGGTTTGATAAATGAAAATGCATTACTTTATTTGAAAAGTCAGTATGATACAAACTATAATCAATATATAAGCAATACAATTACGGACTTCAAACTTCCAACAGTTATTGATGACGCAACAGAAGTCAAAGTTCAACCCGTTTCGTGGTATTTTAACCAAGTGCAAAATGTACCGGCCGTCTTAGTTGAGTTCTCCTCTACATATCGAAGTGGGTATGAATTACATAATGCAAAATGCTCTTTCGTTGCTGGTTTAGCTATTGGATTAGGCTTAAAAGTTCAAATGGTAGCAGAAAAGCCCTTCCCTACTTCCATGGACTATCAAGAGTACTTAAAGAAATTTACAAATTTAGAATTGTGTAAAGTAGCTATTGTTCCGTTTTTAAATGATATTAGGACGAATATTGCACAATTAATCGTCAAGAAACATCCACACGAGGAAAGCCATAAACCAGTTTCTGAGTTACAGAAAATAAAATTCGGTGAATATATTGCTGAACATGAGGCAAGTAATATTTATGAATACTATATTGAAACAGCACATGAAGAAAACTTAATACGAAGTGAATACAACATAGTTGTTGGGAGGAAAGGGTGCGGAAAAACTGCTACACTCTACTATTTGGAAGCAGAATTGTCAAGAGATGTAAGGAATGAAGTAATTCCTATAAAACCAGTAAATTTTGAAATTGATGGCCTTATCGAGTTGATTAAAAAATTAAAAAGTGATTTTGAAAAAGGCTACATAATTCAATCCATTTGGAAATTTTTGATTTACACAGAAATAGCTAAAAGAATATATGAAACTATAAAGAAGAAGCCGATATATGCATTAACAGAAACAGATCGGAAAATAATCGACTTTGTAAATCAAAATACAAGTATTATTCTTTCTGACATTTCCACTAGACTTGAACAAGAATTAACAAATTTGGAAATGTTGGAAAAAATTGAAGAGCAGACTGAATTCAGAAATAAAATATCAGAAATTCTACATGAGAGCATTATCAAAGACCTAAAGGATCTAGTTGTTTCTTATATGAATACAAGAAAAAAACTAGTAATCCTCATCGACAACCTTGATAAAAACTGGAAAAAGGAAAATAATATTGAGATCACTAGCAAATTCATTTTAGGTTTATTGGGGGTGATTGGTAGAGTTTCAAAAGAACTAAAAGGGAGCCCAAGTAAACCGAATGACTTTGACCTCAATTTGATTGTTTTTCTTAGAAGCGATATTTTTAAATTCATACTGAGGTATGCAAGAGAACCGGATAAAATCGAGTATTATAACTTAAGATGGAATGATCCTGAAATATTACTTCGCATAGTTGAAAAGAGAGTTGAGTTACTTTCAACGAATAAAATCAAAGAAAATTTTTGGGATACATATGTAGGCAAGATAGTTGATGGAATTCCGACAAAAGAATATATACTTTCATGTATAATCCCACGGCCTCGAGATTTAATTTATTTCATAAACAGTGCAAAAGATATCGCTGTCCGAAGAGGTCATAATATGATACAAGAGACAGATTTATTAGCAGCTCATAAGGACTATTCAAACTGGATATTTAAGTCCATACTAGTTGAAAATGGTGTCACAGTGAGTCAAATTCAGAAATTTCTGTATAATATAATGGGGGAGTCTTCGATATTAACAAAGGAAAAAATCGAAGAGTTAATGAAACTCTCCGATATTACTACTGAAAATAATTATGTTGACGATTTTATTACACATTTATGTGGCCTGTCTTTTATTGGTAGAGAAATAAGACCATTTCATTTTGAATTTGAATTCGACTTTGATTCTGATGATAAAAATCTAATACTTGCGAACAAGTTAAACTCTAATCGCTATAAAATTCACAACGCATTCATACCATATTTAGAATGCTCAGACTTCATCGACTAAAATGCAACATACCCACACCTGGTAGGCCCCCATATGAAAGTAAACCTTAGCATCACACAAAAACTCTTGATTGCTGTTTTCTGTTTTGGCATTGCCGTTGTTGGCTTTATGTGGAAGCTTCCGTCGATGTTCCGGGGAATGGATAAAGAAATGCATGCAGCCTTTTATTTTGTGGCAGCGGCTTTCTTAAACATCCTTTTTGCCAAACGCAATTTGCTCATTCATTCACTCATCTTTGGTTTTCTGTATTTGTTCGGCTATGCCATTGAACGGGCGCAGGAATATTCCAACAAATTTTTCCGCAGCCGCATTCACGGCCGGTTTGATCCGGAAGATGTAGCGGCCAATCTGCAGGGGTTGATTTATTTTTCTGCCATATGGGTAATGTATGCAGTAATAAGTTTCCTGCTAAAGAAGTCCGCACCTGCAACAGAAGCACCCACAACTGCAGAATAAGAATAAATTGTTACCAGTTATTTTTTTCATGCTGAATGCATAATTTCATTTCATGCAACGAAGACTCTTTTTACAGAAGATCAGTTTATTGAGTTCATCGCTCATGGCAGCGCCCTATCTCAGCTTTGGAGAAACAAAACAATCAGCAACTCCGGGGCTTAAGTTTATTACCGCATCCGATGGACATTGGGGGCAGCCGAATACTGATTTTGAAACGTCGCATCGCAACCTCATCGAAGCGATCGGCAAAGAAGAACATGTTGACTTTGTGGTGTTCAATGGCGACCTCATACATGATAAGCCCGAGCTGATGCCGGATGTAAAAAAAGTGTATGATACATTGAACGTGCCTTACTATGTGGCAAGGGGTAACCACGACAGGGTGTCTCCGGAAACCTGGCTCCGGCTATGGAAGCAGCCGGAAGATTTCGCCTTCATTTCAAAAGAAAAACACGGCATCATTCTGCTCAACTGTTCAAACGAAGCAGGCAACTATCTCTGTGCAAATGTTGGGTACGCTAAATCAAAACTGGAAGAGTTTCGGAATTTACCACAGGTATTTCTCTTTGTGCATATTTCTCAAAACAGCTGGACGCAGCATGGTGTGTCCTGTGCTGAATTACTTGACACAATTGCTGCTTACCCCAATGTAAAAGCAACGTTTCACGGTCACGATCATGATGTGGATGGCATCATGCTTTACAAGAAAAAACCATTTCTCTGGTCAGGGCATTTTGGAGGCAACTGGGGTAACCCCTTCCCTTCGTACCGTGTTTGCGAAGTTGCAGCAGATGGAAAGGCCATTGCTACATATCTCAAAACTGTAAAGGATGGCACTGTTTTAAACAGGCATAATTTATAACGGGTACTCAAGGAAATAGCCCGATTGTTTACTTCAACGGATTATTTTTTTGCAAAGCTGCAAACTTTACTGCGGTTGCTTTGATGCGGTTTTTATTAAAACATAACTGTGCTTTACCGGTAGAAGAAACACCATTAATGCCCGACAAACCCTGGATCACCCATTTGCGGTTTTGCTTATCACGCAGGTGCCAGTTATCTTTTAGAATAATACCACCGGGAAAAATATATTGATCGGCTTCCTTGATGAGATGATAGCTGTGCGGGTACTCGGTAATACTTTCAGCCCAACTGTAGATGGGTTGCAGGTTGGGCGCTGTAGCAGGATCGATCACATAGTAACGCAACTCGTGCCCGTCCTTAACCTGCAATAAAGCCGCCACGTGGTAATTCCAGTATTGTTTTAATCCACCAATATGATTGCGGAGAAAAGCACCACTGAACACCCAGCCTTTGTAATTCGGGATGCCCCAGGCATCCAGCAACAAACAAACTGCATCGGCTCTTGCTTCACAGTTGTTGTGTACGTCGTGCCATTTGAATAAAGGACAGGTATGAAAAAAGGAAAACAGTGTCTCGGCTTCTGCAATTGTAACCGATCGATCCGGATGAGTGAGATCAGATAACGCATAATCAAACAGTGTAGGAACGATCAATTCATCCATTTGAATGAAGGTAAAGCATTCAACGAACAAACTGCGTTACGCTTCACCAACCGGCGGTTTATAACCGCAACAATCCAATTTTATACAAGGTGCTGAGCGGTTTGTTGTCCCAGAACAATTCAAAATCTTCATGGCCCTGCTGCTCATATTCGTCTTTGATTTCCTGCAGCGTCATCAGTTTTTCGTTTTCAACTCGAAGCCTTGGTAAGAGTTGCAGGAACCACTCCCCTTTTTCTTTATCGGTATTAATGGTGATGGTTTCTTTCTTTGTGGCAAAGCTGATCTGCAATACTTCCCAACTGCTTCCTTTTTTTGATTTGGTGATCAATTCTGCTTTCAACACATGACCAAGAAATACAATTTTAGCAGACGGTTTAAACAACGGCAATTCTTCATCCCGTATGATATTCAGAATATAATCGGGCGCAATGGTTGTTTTCGGCACTTTGGTTTCAAACCATTTGTGCAACGGATCATCCAGACACAAGCCTTGCATATAGTTGAACAACGATTTCTTTAATCCAAAGCTGAACGTTTCATGATCAGCACCTGTTTCATCGATATGCTCCACATCATTATCAGCAAATAAGATGGCCACTTCTTTTGCACGCTTCACCTTGAATTTTTCGGGGTTCATTCCAACGGGACTGTGCGCCGTCATTGCAAACTGATGCCAGAAAGCTGATTGCAACACACCTGTTTTAAACAACTGCCGCACCATCTCCAATGAATCAATGGTTTCCTGTGCCGTTTGTGTAGGAAAGCCATACATTAAGTACGCATGCACCATAATGCCCGCTTCTGTAAAATGTTTGTTCACCATGGCTACCTGCGCAACCGTTACACCTTTTTGAATGAGTTCGAGTAAACGATCACTTGCAACTTCCAATCCACCGCTTACAGCAATGCATCCGCTTGCACGAAGCAACAAACACAGATCACGGGTGAAACTTTTTTCAAACCGAACATTCGTCCACCAGCTTACTGTTAATTTCCGCTTGATGATCTCCAGTGCCAATGCACGCATCAACGCAGGTGGTGCAGCTTCATCTACAAAATGAAAACCGTTATTACCTGTTTGTGCAATGATGGTTTCCATACGATCCACCAACAACTTTGCAGCAATGGGTTCGTATAGTTTAATGTAGTCGAGTGAAATATCGCAGAAGGTACATTTGCCCCAATAGCAACCATGCGCCATCGTTAGTTTGTTCCAGCGTCCGTCGCTCCACAGGCTATGCATGGGATTCACCACTTCAATCACAGAGATATAATCGTGCAGTAACAGATCCGAATAGTCGGGCGTGCCAACATCGGTTTGTTTATAATCTTTACAGGAACTGTTGTTGATGTACGTAACTTCTCCATTCTGCAATAGAAAAGTCCGTTTGAGTTGCGACACTTCAATTTCACTGTTGATGTATTTGAGTAATTGTTCGATTGGCGCCTCCCCATCATCGAGTGTAATAAAATCAAAAAACTCAAATACACGTACATCTTTTAATGAACGCAATTCTGTATTGGGAAAACCGCCGCCCATTGTTACGTTGATATGGGGATGATTTGCTTTGATCCATTGTGCACTTCTGAAGGCTGCATACAAATTGCCGGGAAAAGGCACCGATACGGCAACGAATTTCGGCTGCACTTGTTCGATATGCAGTTGTAAACGATCGATCAATAATTCATCGACCAAGGTGAATGGCTTCTGCAGTTCTTCATACAACTCGTCAAAGCTGTTGGCACTGCGGCCCAACCGTTCTGCATAGCGACTGAAACCAAAATGTTCATCAATGCATTCTTTGATTAAATCGGCAATATCTTCCAGGTAAAGTGTAGCAATATGTTTGGCTTTGTCCTGCAAGCCCATACTACCAAAAGCCCAATGAAAATCGCTCAGCTCATTGAATCGATCTGCCTCGGGTAGAAAATTGCGTGATGCAATGAGATGTGCGATGGTTGGGTTTTTTCCTTGCAGAAAAAGTACAACGTCATCAATGCTGTTGATGTATTCGTTCTGCAATGCAAGTATTCGTTTTGCATTATCTGAATGCGACGCATCGTTTGTAATACGGGAAAACAATTCAGTTAATCCTGTTTTGGAAAACAACTGCAGGATCACTTCAATCCCCAAATCACTTTGAAATGAAGTAATACCCTTTGTATTCAGGAATCCTTTCAGATAAGCCGTTGCTGGGTACGGCGTATTCAACTGTGTAAACGGAGGAGTAACTAAAAAAACGGTTGCGCTCAAATGGTTTGATTGAACTGCAAAACTATCTATAAATATTGAGAAGCTGTTTGAGGTAGTTGTTTCGAATAGATTATGGAAATTTTGCAGAGCGAAACAAGGCGAATTTTGCAGCCATAGTCTAAACGCCTAAGACGAAAAATTCAACGCCGTTGCAGCCTGAAAAATACCATAAGGTATATCAAACAATTACTTCAAACAGCTTCTGAAGCTTACGATTTCCAGATGGCGAGTAATTGTCTTCCTTCTGCTTTAATAGTAGGATCGTCTGCAGCCGTGTTAGGTAAACGCAACATATAGTTCAGCGTTTCAATGGCCTTTGTGCGTTTATTATTTCGATGATAGGCCTTTGCAAGCTCCAGGTAATTCAATACAAAATCAGGACTGAGCAGTTTTACTTTTTCATAATAATGGATGGCTGAATCAAGTGAGTTTTTTTGCAGGCCTCCAAAGAAAACTTTCACGGCTGCTTTCTCCACTGCATTCAAATTACTTACTTCATAATGCCAGCGGGCTATTACAAAAAGCGCTTTGAAGTTGGCCGGATTATGAATCACAGCACGGTCGGCATAGGTCTTGATCTCACGTACATATTCCACTTTTTCTTTTCCGCTTTTCAATAACGACATACGGGCATATGCTAACGACATCACTACATTGGCATCACTATCTTTTGGATTTACACGTAAGGCACGCTCTGCATAGATCTTTGCAGCCTTGTAAAAATCCATTTGCTTTTCTTTGGTGGATTGTCTTCTTCCGATACGACTGGCCAATTCGCTGCAGTGCACCAGTGCACGTAAATGCTGGGGTTGTTGCTTAATGACCTCCTTGTATTTCTGGTAAGCTTCTTCTTCTTTCAATTGGCTTTCCAGCAGTTCAGCCTGCTTCACCAACTCTTCTACGGATTGTGCAAAAGAAGTACCCGAATAAACCAAAGCGAAAAAAGCAATAAATAAGTATTTCTTCATGTGATCGGGTTAAAATGTTTTGTGCATGGTTATGCCGGTTTTACCCGTAAAGTTTTCAATGGGTGGCGAACATTTATCAATATCGATCTTTATTTCTGTAATAACGGGGAAACGGGTCTTAATCGTATCACAAATATCTTCCGCAACCGTTTCTATTAGACTGCTTTTCTGCATCATCCGTTGCTTTACTATTTCAAACAACAGCACATAGTTAATTGTTTGATCAATAGAGGCAATGCGTCCGGTTGGCTGATACCAAACAGACAGGTTTACTTCAAACGGCCCTCCAACTTTATCTTCTCCGGGATACAGACCATGATGTGCATGGAATTTCAATTCTTTTAAATGAACAGCTATCATACGCCGAAAATAAAAAAGTCCCGCTAATACAGCGGGACTATCTTTTTAAGGTTGCCAACCTATCACAGGAAGGTTGCCAACCTTGCAACAGTTATTACAATTCGTAAACCTTTCACCCAAAGGTTGGCAACCTTGCAAGCCCTGTGATTACACAACACCTTTTGCCGACAAATAACGCTCTGCATCCAATGCTGCCATACAACCACTGCCTGCGGCTGTAACTGCCTGACGGTAAATTTTATCCTGCACATCACCACCTGCAAAAACTCCTTCCACATTGGTCTTCGATGTACCCGGAATGGTTTTGATATAGCCTGCTTCATCCATATCAATAAATTCTTTGAAGATAGCCGAGTTTGGTTCGTGACCAATCGCCACGAAAAATCCCTGCACCGGAATCACATACTCTTCGTTTGTTTTATTGTTCCGCACTTTCATGCCATCTACTTTGTTCTCACCAAGTATTTCAACCGTATCTGTATTCCAGTAAATTTTAATGTTGGGCGTATTCATTACACGATCCTGCATTACTTTGCTGGCACGCATAGCATCCTTACGGATAAGCATATGAACCGTTGAACAAAGTTTGCTGAGGTACAATGCTTCTTCTGCTGCCGTATCTCCTGCACCTACGATCGCCACTTCTTTACCACGGAAAAAGAATCCATCGCAAACGGCACAGGCACTTACACCATAGCCATTCAGACGTTGTTCGCTCTCAAGACCAAGCCATTTTGCACTGGCACCGGTACAAATGATCACACTGTCTGCTTCGATCAGTTTTTCATCATCGATCCAAACTTTATGTGGTGTAGAACTGAAATCAACTTTTGTTGCCAATCCAAAACGGATATCGGCTCCCATACGTGCTGCCTGCTTTTCAAAATCAACCATCATTTCCGGTCCTTGAATACCGTCTGCATAACCGGGATAATTCTCTACTTCTGTGGTAATGGTCAACTGTCCGCCCGGCTGAATTCCCTGGTATAAAACGGGTTTCATATTTGCTCTCGCTGCATAAATAGCAGCGGTATAACCTGCGGGACCGGACCCAATGATCAAACAATGTACTTTTTCTGCTGCTTCCATATTCGTCTTTTCAAAATTTTTAAGTCGACAAATTTAGTCTTATCTCACCATTCTATATGTAACCTTGATTACATCTGCTTGGCTTGTGGATAATTAACGGGGAATAGTAACCGTAGTAAACTGGTTGGCGTAGCCTCCAAAATAACCCAGTGCGCCGTTGCTGATATTGCCGAGAATTTTTGTGGGAGTTGAAAAAGGATTGCCGATGCTCTGGTAACTGTATTCAACTGTTCGCCAGAAATCAAAAGTGGCTTTGTTGATATTGCTGAACTTGAGCGTAACGGTATCGCCTTTTCTGAAAAAACCATAATCATCGAAATCCAGTTCCACATTTCGATCAACACCCCTGTCAACATCTACCGTGTAGGTAACGCCATTCACAAAGGCATCATCAAATACAGAACTGAAACCCGGTAAAAAAATACCACTGTTTACTTTGGTAAAATAACGGGCATAATCTCCAAAACCGGCAGGATCAACTACTCTTGCCCGTACAACCGCACGGGTACTTGTATCGGGTGTATTGGGTGCTTTCACCCACCACAACGAGTCGATCACTTTGCGGAGTTGCGGAATGGTTGTGCTGGAGGTAAATTCTTTCCCCTGCCATACGATCCGAAGTTGATAGTTTTTACCTAACTCTCCTTTGATGATGGTAGATGGATTTGCCGGATCGCTGCTGTAAAAACTGAATGGAATGGTTGTACCTGGCACCACCACATCGTACCGGCGGAGCTGATGCGTTTTTGTTCCATCAGAAACAAATACTTCCGCATCTTTAATAATGGTGTTCCCCAGTACTTCAGCCGAAATTTTTGAAAAATAGTTGAGGCTGCGGGTTAAGATCACCACCGGATCCTGATCATTTTCAATACTCGCATCTACGGTTAACAATTCTGCTGCCTCGTTCAGATCAAATTCCACTTTCTTTTCACAACCGAGCAGTGCCAAAAAGAATATGCCCAGTAATACAAATCGTTGCATAGGTCAAATTTACGATGAGATGTTGTGAGATAAACATGAAGAATATGCTAATTGTTGCATTTCGACTTCGCTCAGGGCATAGAAAAAAACCCCGACACGAAGGTCGGGGTTGATACTTAATACCCATTATAATTAGTTACCGAGATAACTTTTCAGTGCATTGCTGTAACGTGCTTTCTGCAAACGCTTGATGGCTCTTTCTTTGATCTGACGGATACGTTCTTTGGTAAGATCATATTTCTGTCCGATCTGCTCAATGGTAACACCATTTTCGCCATCGAGTCCAAAATAAGCATTTACAATTTCCGCTTCACGTGGACTGAGTGATTTCAACACACGACGGATCTCATTACGTAATGAATCTTTCATTACATCTTCATCTGTGTCATCGCTTCCTTCGAGCAAATCGCCCATCGCCACATCTTCTGCTTCGTGCACTGGTGCATCCAATGAAGTATGACGTGTATTGCTTTGAAAGATATTGTTGATCTCTGTTTCGCTCATTTCAAGAATATCAGCCAGCTCTTCAGTTGAAGGCTCACGCTCATGTTCCTGTTCGAACGCCATGTAGGCTTTGTTTGCTTTGTTGTAGGTACCTATCTTGTTTTGTGGTAAACGAACCAAACGACCCTGCTCAGCCAATGCCTGCAGAATTGATTGACGGATCCACCAAACAGCGTACGAAATGAACTTAAAACCTTTGGTTTCATCGAAACGTTGTGCTGCTTTGATCAATCCGAGGTTGCCCTCATTGATCAAGTCACTCAACGATAAACCCTGGTGTTGATATTGTTTTGCTACTGAAACCACGAAACGAAGGTTGGATTGCACCAATTTGTCCAACGCACGTTGATCGCCCATTTTGATCCGTTGTGCCAGTGTTGTTTCCTCTTCCGGCGTGATCATGGGGATCTTTGAAATTTCCTGGAGATACTTCTCAACCGCTTGTGAATCACGGTTGGTAATTTGAGTTGCAATTTTGAGCTGCCGCATATTAAATTCCTCTTAATTGTTTGAATCGTTACTAAGACAGGGAAATTTTACCTGAAAGTGTGAAAGACTGGTTAAGAATCCTCTGTGACCGTCAGCAAAGGTACTCATCAATCGCCGTTTTTCATAGCCTATGTGAATAATTGAAGCCAATCTGGGCATCATTGAAACGTTTGTAGCGAAAATATTGTACTGATACTTAACAATTTATCGTTTCAGAAGGTTTAATTTTCAGGCATAATTTTACACAAACGGTACATTTGAAGTTTTAATAAACGACTGATATGGAATGGATTGATCTCAGAAGCGATACTGTTACACGCCCTACCCCCGACATGAAAGATGCCATGCTCAGCGCCAAAGTGGGCGATGATGTGTTTGGGGAAGATGAGAGTGTGAATAACTTAGAAAAAATGGCTGCCTCGATGTTTGGAATGGAAGCAGGGCTGTTTTGTCCGTCGGGCACCATGACCAACCAGATCGCTATAAAAATGAATACTCAACCGGGCGATGAGGTGATCTGTGATGAACTTTCGCATGTGTATCAATACGAAGGTGGTGGCATTGCCTTTAACTCCGGCGCATCGGTTCGTTTATTACACGGCAACCGTGGCCGCATAACTGCCGAACATGTACGTGAGGGGATCAATAATACAGAGGACGTACACAAACCCCTCTCCAGCCTGGTTGTTTTGGAAAATACCAGTAACCGGGGCGGTGGCTGTTGCTATGAGATGGAAGATATCAAATCGATCAAACGGGTTTGTATTGATCATGGATTGACTTTGCATCTGGATGGTGCACGCCTGTTCAATGCATTGGTTGAAAAAAAACAACGGGCTGTTGATTATGGTCATATGTTCGACTCGATTTCTATTTGTTTGAGCAAAGGACTCGGCACTCCTGTGGGTAGTGTGCTGTTGGGAACAAATCAAAAAATAAAAAAAGCAAGACGTCTGCGCAAAGTATTTGGTGGTGGTATGCGCCAGGCCGGCTTTATTGCTGCTGCCGGAATCTATGCATTGGAGCATCATATTGACCGGTTAGCCGTGGACCATGCACATGCAAAACTCATTGAAGCTGTATTGCTATCAAACCCGAAAGTAGAAATGGTATTACCTGTTGAAACCAACATCATTATATTTCGTGTAAAAGATGGGATCGATGCAGATCTGTTGGTGGAGCAGCTGAAAGGAAAAGGCATCCTCTGTTTTACAATGGGCAAGCAGCAAATACGATTTGTATTACATCTCGACATTACCGAAGCAATGGTGCAACGTACAATTGATATCATTCAAAAACTATAAGTTGTAACATAAGCCTTCGGATGATTCTCAGTATGCATATCAGCCAAACAATTAAGTTTATACTCTAAGATCGTGAACCTATGACTCTGCTTTCAAAGGTTACTGTTTTTCTACTTGCCCTTAGCCTCTCAAATAAAACCGTAGCACAAGTCAATCTAAAAGAAGGCCTTGTTGCATATTATCCTTTTAACGGTAATCCAAACGATGAAAGTGGCTATAAGAACAATCCATCCTCAGCCAATGTTACATTTACTTCAGACAGGTTCGGTAACAAAAATGCAGCTTGCGCATTTAATGGCAGAAGCAACTTTATTCAAATACCGGACAATACAAGTTTGCGTTTCCGAAAAAGCTTTTCGATTTCTACCTGGGTACTTGTAAGAGGATTTTATGAAGGGAAATGTCACGGCAACCGGATCATCATGAAAGGGAGTGCTGATTATTTGAAGGGCAGCTATATGCTAACCTTTGATGACAACAAGTCAAGCAACGGCAGCAATTGTTATACAGAAAGCACGGATAAATTACGTCAATCATTTTATGCAGCATTTGCTTCACCTGTTACGAACGATTACATCGTTCCCGGTAAATGGTACTTGCTCACCTACACGTACGATGGAACCAATGCACTCCTGTATGTCAATTGTAAATTACAGGCAAAAGGTGTGGTGAGAAATGCCGACTTCTCCAATAGCTACGATTTGTTTTTCGGGAAAATGGACAATAGCCAATATCCGTATTGGTTTAATGGACTGCTGGATGAAGTAAGGCTGTACAACAGAGTTTTAACAAAAGATGAAATTTCTTACTTATGCAATTCTACTCCTGAAAAAACAAAAACAGTTTGCGACGAAAAGGACATCGCATCTGCAAAATTCGGGGTTACAATAAAAAACTGTACCACTGTATCATTTGATCTTTCTTCGGTTGCAAATAAAAACCTGAAAGAAGTAAAATGGTATTTGGGAGATGGTACTACAGCAAGCAAAGCTTCGCTTATTCACAACTATAAAAGAGATGGTAAATACAAAGTAAAGGTTGTTACGATCAGCAATTCCGGATGTAAAGATTCTTCCACAAAAGAAGTCAACATCTCTAAATCAAATGCTGATTTTTCTTTTTCTGAATCCGGGGAACCAGGCAACATTCAATTCAAAGCAAAAAATAAAAGCAAATCGTACGAATGGAATTTCGGAATCAATAACAGTACAAAAACTGAATCTGACCCAACCTTTCTTTACAATAAATCCGGCAGTTATACCGTACGGTTAGTTACAGAAAATAATACCGGATGTAAAGACACAATTAAAAAACAAATCAACGTAACCGTACCAATACTCATTACAAAAGTACCGGCGCAAAAAGAAGTTATTACAACCGTGCCTCGCAAGATCCCTGCTATTAAACTGGAGAAAAGAGAAAATGAGTTGATGCGGAATATTATTGTAATCAATGATTCTATCAGTATTTTTTTATACGATAATGGAATGATAGACGGCGATAGTGTTACATTGATCTACAACGATGAGATAATAGTAGCACGCCAGCTGTTAACCGGTAAGCCTCTCAGCTTCCATCTTAAGATTGATCCGTCAAGGAGTAAAAACGAATTGATCATGTATGCAGACAACCTTGGCAGCATTCCACCCAACACGGCACTGATCGTTATAATTGATGGAAGTGAGCGATACACAATAAATTTAACCAGCAGCAAATCCCGCAATGCTGTCGTATCGTTTACATTGAAAGAACGATAAAAACTAACGTTTCAGAACGAGAAAGATAATGATCTGCATTAAAAAAGCCCCCTTTCAGAAAGGGGGCTTTACTTATTTCGATTCTTGATTTTAATTGTTTGCCTTAGCAGCCTGCTTGTTCTGTGCAATAAAGTATTGCTGAATCATATCATTCATCACATTCACTGTTTCGCCAAGGTGCAGGTCATTTTTCAAACGGTTTACAAAAGCTTTGTTTCGTTCTTCCTTGTTTGTATTCCCTTTGATGGCAGCCAGATCAACTTCGAGATTCGATAATTCCAACGGTGTCTTCAATTTCGTTAACGAATCAATTGTCTGGATCGCATTACCCAACGTTTTCTTTTCCTGACGGAATTTATCGAGCTTCAATGAATACTGCTGATCGTTGTACTTCGATAACCAGTTGCTTTTTTCAACAATCATATTGAACGATTGATTTTCGCTGATACGTTGTTTACTTTGTTTAACGATATAGTTGAAGTCAAAATCAGATTTCCATACTTTGTATTGCGTGCTGGTAATTTCATCCCAAGGCAATGCATAGGGATCATCTTTTTCACGCAGCTTGAGGTATTCATATTGATCAGGCAATACAATATCCGGCACCACACCTCTCAACTGTGTACTTGCGCCTGTTACACGATAAAACTTTTGTAAGGTTAATTTGATATTGCCTAAATCAGAAGGATTATTGCTTGTCCAGCTGGCACGATCCAGTTCAATATTCCGCTGCACGGTTCCTTTACCGTAAGTAGATGTACTGCCGATCACCAGTCCACGTTTATAATCCTGAATGGCACCTGCAAAAATTTCTGATGCAGAAGCACTGAATTCGTTCACCATTACAGTTAACGGACCATCCCACAATACATTCTTGTTTCTGTCACGCAGAATAGTTGGTGCTTCATCCCTGCTCTTCACTTGCACTACAGGTCCATCTTCAATAAACAATCCCACCATTTCAACAGTTTCCATCAACGAACCTCCGCCGTTTGTACGCAGATCAATGATGAGACCATTTACACCTTCAGCTTTCAACTTAATAATTTCCTTTGCTACATCCTGTGCACAACGGTTGCCATTGGCATCCTGAAAATCGGCATAGAATGCAGGCAGGTAGATATAACCGATCTTATGTTGATCAGGGCCTTTGATCACAATGCTTTTTGCACGGTTCTCTTCAAGGTCAATTTTTTCACGGATCATCGCCACCACTTTAATAGCACCGCTTGGCTTCTTGATCGTTAAACGAACTTCTGTATCTTTTTTTCCACGGATGATGCGTACAGCATCCGGTACTTCATAACCTGTAAGATCTTGTGGCTCGGCATTTCCTTGCCCTACTTTCAACACAATATCACCCACCTGAATTTCGCCTGATTTAGCGGCTGCACCACCTGCAACGATCGATGTGATCTTGATATTCCCATCTTCTTCTAAAAGAGAAGCTCCAATTCCAAAGAAATCACCACCGCTCATTTGTTCATCAAAAGCGATCTTATCCAATGGTGGTAAATAGCTGGTATGTGGATCCATTGATTCAGTAATGGCATTCACCATGTAATTGAAACGGTCTTCGTCTTTAAACCTGTTCCGGAAACGATCGAACATGCGATCAAATAATTTTAGCACACGCTCTCTTGCTTCTTTTTCAAGCTGAGCATTGGTTTTTGCCACATATCCTTCCTTGCCTTTATTTTTTTCCTGTTGCTCAACGAGGTCAACATAACGGTCAAGTGTGTAGTATTTTAATTTCAGGCGCCATCCTTCCTTTCGCTGTGCTTCTGTTTTGGCGTACGTTTGTTTTTCTTCATCATCCACATATTTCTCTTCTACCGTAAAATCAAATGGCTTTTGTAAGATCTCTTTGTAGATCAACCCTACTTCTTCCATACGTTTTTTGTATACCGCATTTACGCTGTAAAACGATTCCAGGCGGGCTCCGTGTATTTCATCGTCAACCTTTGTCTCGTATTTTTTAAACTCATCAATATCCGATTGCAGGAAATAGCTTTTATCGCTATCCAGGCTTTTCAGAAATTTATTGAATACCTCTTTTGAAAATTGATCATCAATTTTCTTAGGGTTGTAATGGCCTTCTTCCAGGAATTCTCCGATCAGTTTCAGGATACGTTCAAACCGGTTGGTTGGCTCATTACGGGTAGCGGACGATTGTACGGCGTAGAAGATACTTCCTCCCAACAGGAGTACAAGTATGATCAATAGGCTCTTTTTACTAAACATATATTGGATAAAATTTGACATAAACGAATACCGTAAAAATAACGAGAAAAGGTGAAGCCTTATTGGCCGTTTGTCCTTTTATTTCCTTTTAACAAGGTATTTGGACAAATGTTGTGCCTGAAAGTAAGAAGAATCAATGTATTTTGCCGCTAAACAGGCTTGGCTTTGTTTAGTTGGACAAACCTGTTGGACGACTTGCAGCAGATGAACCCCAGACAGTTGCCTGATCAGTTAACCACAACTCCAGTTTACCGCCTTGCATGATTATTGAGTAAGTAATGAAATTTCTATTGTACTGTTTGCCGTTCCATTTTACCTGTTGAATGTATAAAGCAGTTGTGGATGTTTTGTGTGTACTAAGCTCGAAAAATTTATTGCCTTGTAACCTGATCGTTACTTTATCGAACAAAGATGAAGTCAGCAGGTAGTTGTTCGAAACAGGATCAACGGGATAAAAACCCATCGCTGCAAATACGTACCATGCACTCATTTGTCCTGCATCATCGTTACCGCTTAAACCACCGGGTCCATCGCTGTACTCTTCCGTTAAAATCTTTCTTACTTCACGTTGTGTTTTATAGGGCGACGAAGTATAGTTGTACAAGAAAGGGATCTGGTGACCGGGTTCATTGCCATGCCAGTATTCGTTTTTGATGAACAAACTATCCAATGCATTTTCAAACTGCTTTGTGCCGCCCATCAGCCTTGCCAAACCGGGAACATCCTGCGGAACATAAAAAGTATATTGTCTGGGCGTTCCTTCGGTGATATAGGATTCCCGTTTATCTGCATTGAAAGAAGCAAACCAATTGCCATTGCTATATCTTCCACGCATCATACCAACCGATGGATCAAATACATTTTTATAATTGAGTGACCGTTGTTGCAGTTGTTGATGATCTTCTGCTTTGTTCAATCCCTTTGCCACAACGCTTAATGCATAATCATCAAATGCATATTCCAGTGTACGGCTCACCTGCTCCTTTTTATGAAAGGCTTCCTGCACACTGTCTTCCATCGGTATAAAACCATAATTGAGATAAGAAGTCAAGGCTCTTCTTCCCATTCCGTTCTTGTATTCAGCAAAACTGTTTGGTGTTTCAAATGCATTCTTACGCATGAGTTCATAAGCTGATGCAACATTGTAATTACGAATGCCTTTGTTATAAGCTGATGCAATAAATGCAGTTACATGATCGCCGATCATGGCTGCAGTATAACTATTCCAACAAGGGAAGATGGGCAACCAACCACCCTGTTCTCCTTTTAATATCAATGAACGAACAAAATCATTCGTCATGTTTGGATTCAGGATTTCAAATAAAGGAAGTTGTGCACGGTAAATATCCCACATCGAAAAATCATCGTAGTAGTTGCCATTCATTTTCTTCAACTGTGCATTACCCGCAAATGCAGGATATGTGCCATCTGCATCACTAAACAAACGAGGATGCTGCATGGAGTGATACATGGCTGTATAAAACACACGCTTATCTTTTTCAGTATTGGTTTGCACCTGTACCTGTGCCAATGCTTTTTCCCATTGCTGTTTTGATGCTGCTCGTATAGCATCAAAACTTTTTGTACCAACTTCTGCTGTTAAATTTTTCTTTGCTGCTGCAAGACTGCTGAACGATGTACCGATACGCAACAACAACTGCTCGCCTTTCTTCAACTTAAATCCTGCAAAGGCACCTGCATCTTTTTTCTGCAGCACACTATCGGTTGCAAAAACAGTTGCACCTGCAAATGTGCCACGCTTTGTAAAACGTTTTTCAATCTTTATATAAAACCAACCACTGAAACCTGTTGGTTCGCCCCAACCCTGGTAAATACGGTGCGCAGGATTATAACCCCATATCTCTCCTTTTGCTGCATCCACTTTTACAAAGCCTTTTGCATAAT
Source organism: Lacibacter sp. H407 (assembly GCF_037892605.1). Classification (NCBI taxonomy): domain Bacteria; kingdom Pseudomonadati; phylum Bacteroidota; class Chitinophagia; order Chitinophagales; family Chitinophagaceae; genus Lacibacter; species Lacibacter koreensis. The sequence continues at coordinate 4,142,728 of NZ_JBBKTU010000001.1, forward strand.
CGCTGTTGGGTGTAACCAGTACATACAAACTATCATCCTGCTGCATGGTAAACTGCAACAAGCCACATCGAAGAGTAGAAGTGATCTCTGTTGTAACCGTACCCGCTTTCACTTTGTAATAAGCAGGCGAAGTAGTTTCATCTTTATGCGAAAATGGAACAGCATATTCTTTTGCAACTGTTTTTAAAGTGCCGACAACAGGCATCACTGTAAAGCTGCCATAATCCTGCGTGCAGGAACCACTCAACCAATGCGAACCACGAAAACCGGTAAGCAATGAATCTTTATAGAAATATGGAGGTACACATTTGTTTTCTGTTTGTCTTGTTTGTGCTGTCCATTGCGTCATGGCAAAGGGAAGTGTTACTGCCGGAATGGTGTTGGCATTTGTTTCTGTTCCGCCTGCTTCGCTGTGTTTAATGGCACTGATAGTTGTTGCCGATGCAGTGCCTGCCAACGGTTGCACATACTGCATTAAATTTTGTGCACTTACAACCTGTTGTATAAGTAATAACGCAACAATGACACTGCAACGTAATGCCTTAGTATATACCTGATCTCTATACATTTCTTTACTCTGAAAATGATTACTTAACTAAACGTCAGCTTATGTTTAAACGGTGTAATACCTGTAACGTACACATGCTCACCTTTGGTACGCAATGTGCCGAAGTGTGTACTGTAACGTTCGCCTTCCAGATTCATTACCTGTTTATGTGTTACCGCACCGGGGCCAAATGTAATCACATCATTGCCGGAGTGATATTCACCTGTACCCTGCTCCAGAAAACTATTGCTGTTTGCATCGGCTGCAGTAACACCGGTTAACTGCCCGCCTTCTTTAAAACATAATTCAATGGTAACCGGTACGCCTTTCATTCCTTTTAATTCAAACTCCAGCTCAACTGTTCCTTTTGTTTCGGTTAAGCGGATACTTGTTTCTAATGTTTTTACATTACTCACAGGTCGGTTGCTGAAATCCATTTTATTCCAGAAGCGATCATCAATACTCGGCGACAATTTATAATCACCATTTGCCTTCCGCTTTTCTTTTGGCAGTGGCTGATAGTAAGGAACCTCAAGTTTCTTCCTCAACACATAACTGTTGCCTTCTTTACGCAAACCATCGCTGTAAAAATAACCCATGCTGAAAAAGCTGGAAGACAAACGCATATACTTTAAAATGGCATCGCCTTTTCTGTACGAGAAAAAATCAGGAGAGTTTGAACGGCCCGATGCAATAAGCAACGGCTGATCTGTGCCACCAAATAATGTAACTGTTGTATTTTTTTCTTTGATGCGCAACAAATGTGAAGTTGGAAATAGTTTTTCGTAACGCTCAGTCAATACATCAGCTGTTGGTAATTGCTGCTGCAATGTTTCATCTTCCAGGAAATAAAACAACGAACGTGTAAGAATATCTTTTTCAAAATCCTTTGTTGCTTCGATCTTTTTGCAGATGGCAGCAAAGAGTTTATTCTTTTCATGAACAGCCATAAAGCGATACTGCAGATAAAAAAGCGTACTTGTTCTGGCTGCATACTCATACTGATCCTGTCGTCTTGAATCGTTGCGCACCAAATCTCCATTCGGTTCAATGTAGTACTGATACATCGAAAGATTTTTTCTGACAGGTACATACAGCGAAGACTTATTCGCTAATCGTGCAATAGTAATAAAAGCTGCATTCTCCACACCCGAATAAATACCGCTGCGTTCGGGATAATGACCATCAGCATCAATGTACACGCCTTCGCCCAGCCAATCGTTAATGCGGTTACTGTATTTTTTATTGGGATATAAATGATTGATCTGTGCCAGTGCTGCAGAAATAACCCATCGGTGATTGGGTGTATGAATACCACCTGTTGCAAGTCCTTCACCTGCTTTTAATAAAATTTGTTTTAGTTGTTGCTGCACATCCTGCAATTCACTGCTGTTATCTTTCCGCATAATAGAAGCAGCAGGACCAAGTATCTCAATCAAAAAGGCCGTATCGGGCGGCGATTCAAGATTACCCACATTCACCGTTCCATCTTCTGATTGTGCAGATGCTAAAAACTTCGTCAGTATATCGATCTTACTTATCACTTCTGTTTTGTGATAGTAAGCCGAACCCTTTGCACAATAAGCAGCTGTAAGCACTGCAATATCATAAGCGATCATACGGCTGAAGCGCAAGTTGCCCGGCTTAACCGATTCAATCAATTGCGAGGCTGTTTTATCATTTGCTGCAAGCAAACGATTCATCAGCTCTGCATCAATGAATACAGTAAGATCATTTGCTGTTGCTTTTACAAACAACGGACTCAAGGCTGCCATTGTTCCTATTTTCAAAAACTCAGTTCTGTTCATCTTTTTCATATCTGAAAATTTTAAACTACTATGTCTCGCTTACCAGAACACTGTATACAATGCTGCAAGTATGCCGCAAATAATTATAGAACCAATGATAAAGGGTGTCGAAACTTTAAACATTGATTTGTCAACTTCAATGCTTTGTGTATCACCCGGCTTATTTGGTTTCAGCAAACTCATGCTCACCATCATTGCAACGATCACAAAGAAAGTGATCGTCATACGATCAAGAAAAGGGTAATCAGGGAACCATCCGTTTGTCCACATCGGTAAAAACTTTAATACCGTTGACACAGGAATTGTTAACACCGCACCTGCTAATGCAGCAGCAGCGGTTGTACGTTTCCAGAACATACCCAATAAGAAAATTGCTAATACGCCTGGTGAAAAGAATCCTACATACTCCTGTATGAATTGATAAGCCTGGTCGAGTGATTTTAATGCAGGTGTAACAATGGCTGCAACAACCATCGAAATGATCACTGCCCAACGACCTGTAAGTACCAGCTTTCGTTCAGATGCTTCTTTGTTGAAATACTTTTTATAAATATCAAGTGAAAAAATAGTTGAAATACTGTTTGCTTTTCCTGCAAGCGATGCAACAATTGCTGCTGTTAATGCAGCAAAGGCCACGCCTTTTAAACCCGCAGGTAATAAGTTCATTAAGGTTGGATAGGCATGATCGGGTTTGATATTCCCTGCTGCATCTGCCATCTCCTGTTGAAACATTCCGTTCTGATGCAGCACATACATGGTAATACCTGGCAATACTGCAATAACTGGGATCAACAGTTTTAAAAATGCTGCAAACAAAATTCCGTTACGTGCAGTTTTAAGATCGGCGCCCAATGCACGTTGAACGATGTATTGATTGCAACCCCAATAAGCTAAATTATTAATGAGCATCCCACCGATCAATACCGACATCCCCGGTAACTCTTTGTAGTGCGGACTCGACTTATCGAAGATCATATGAAAATGTTCCGGCGCTTCTTTGCGTAATACACCTAACGCTTCAAGAATATTTCCATCAAAACCAAACTTATCTGCGAGTAAGGATAATGCAAGGTAGGTTGTCACTAATCCACCGATCAATAATACCAACACCTGTATCACATCAGTATAACCGATCACTTTCATTCCACCCAATGTAACAATGATGGAGAATACACTCAACCCAACAATGCTCCATTCAAAACTGATAGGTGAAATGGAAGAGATCGCTAATGCTCCTAAATAAATAATAGAAGTAAGATTTACAAATACATATACGAACAACCAGAACACTGCCATGATGGTACTCACCTGATCGTTATACCGTTTTGCCAAAAACTGTGGCATGGTGTAAATCTTGTTCTTGAGATAAAGTGGGATGATGAATACTGCAACGATGATCAAGGTTGCAGCCGACATCCACTCGTAAGTTGAAATAGCAAGACCTAATGCAAACCCTGAACCACTCATGCCAATAAAATGTTCTGCAGAAATATTGGAGGCGATGAGTGAAGCACCGATAGCCCACCATGTTAATGAACCTTCAGCCAAAAAGAAATCTTTTGAGCTGGCAGTTTTTGATTTCTTCTTATGAAAAATATAATAACCGTATGCCGATATAGCAATGAAGTAGACAAAGAACACAATGTAATCGGCAAGTTGTAATGTATGCATGAGCAATTTCGTTAACGCTTTCGCTTTGAAAGATTGTTATAGTTTTAAAAACCATTTTCGTTTATACAGGAGATATAATCCTGCAAACTGTATAAAAGCAACACCGATCCATAAAAAAGCTTCCTGCCATTTGGCATCCACCAGCTGAACAGTACCGCCAAATAAAAATTCAGAAGTTGACATGAAATTTACCACGCCATGTGCAGCCATATAAATCAGAATTGAATTGCAACCCAGCCATACAAAAGGCATGCTCCATTTTTTGAAACCCAACACATCAATTACAAAATAAAACAGAGCAAGCAGCAGCAAACTCCATCCACCGGTATAAAGCACAAAAGAACTCGTCCACATGTTTTTGTTAATGGGAAATACAAAACTCCAAAGCCAACCAACAAGTACAAGTATTACTCCGCAAACCAATATGTACATTGTTTTCGCTTGTGCAGTTTCTTTTTTTGAACGTAAATATTCTCCGGTAAAAATGCCCAGCAACGCTGTTGCAATTGCAGGAATGGTTGATAGCAATCCTTCCGGATCATAAGTTGGCCGATGCATCTTACCTGGCAATAACAGCTGATCAATATATGCTGCAAAATTTCCTTCAGGAGTTAGTACGCCTGCACCAAAGCCGGGAACAGGAACAACCATCATCACCAACCAATAGCCAAGTAAGATGAACACAACCCATGCAATGCGCCACCTGAACGAACTGTTGAGATAAATCAATGCAGCAAAAAAACAACTCAGTGCAATACGTCCCAACACGCTTGCAAAACGTGTTTCTTCAAATCCTTTCCATTGCAACAAGCCATTTACGATCATACCAAGCAACAATAACAATATTGTTCGTTTGATGAGTGAACGGTAAATTTTCTTTTTTGCATCAACACCTGCACTTAACTGTTTACTATAAGAGAACGGCATACTGATGCCTGCAATAAAAATGAACAGCGGAAAAATAAGATCATAAAATGTAAAGCCGTTCCAAACTGTATGATGAAGTTGATTACTCGCATGCACCGCCAGTTTTTCAAAGAACCCAAGGTCATCTGTCACCTGCATCTGCCAGCTTACAGCATCCTGTTGCAGTCCATGTGTTTGTTTTACTGCATTGGCGAAACCATGAATAATTCCTTCGCCACTTACGATCCAGAACATATCAAAGCCACGCAAAGCATCAAGCGATAAGAGCCTGTTGTTTGTTTTAGTTGGTTGGTTATGTGTTGCGGCCTGGTTCAAACAGAAACTATTTTTTTATGATGTAGCTGTAAATAATTCTCCCTGTATCATTTACTGTTTGCAATAACAATTCATTTCCGGTAACTGAAAATACAAAGAAGCCATACTCAGAAGCAGACAGTAAACTGTTTTCAATTAAACGTGCAGGTGTTTTTTCGGATGCTGCACCGGAAATGATATGATGCATGTTACCTGCAGATAACATATGCTGCAAACTATGTTCATGCCCGGCAAGATAAACATCTACTTTATACTTATCGAACATCGGCTTCAATGTATTGCGAATGGCTTTAGTGTCGTAAGCTTCTGTTCTGCTGCCACCGCTATACATGGGATGATGCCCTACTACAATTTTCCATTTAATGTTGGGCGATTTATTGCTGAGGAGCTTTTCCATCCAGCGTTTTTGCCTCGTTGTGTCCTGCCCCTTTACATGCGGACCATATTCTGCATTTTTATAAAACTCAGGGATCAATGGGTTGGTATCAATGAATACCAACAAAACCTGTTGTGTTGTATCGCCATTGATCGAAAATGTTTTTGCATAATAACGTGCAGGCATTTTCCATCTTCTGCTGATGGTTGAATATTTTACTTGTGCATCGGGATTGCTTTTGTAATCATGATTTCCCAACACAGGATACCAATCCCATTGCAAACGAAAATCGGTATAAATATCTTCAAAGGAATACTTCCATAGCGGATCCCATTCACTGATAACACCGCTTGGATAAAAATTATCACCTGTTGCAATGGTAAACTGCGAACCAATTTCATTGGCAGTAATACCCATTTGCTTTGCTACTTCACGTTGATGATCGGCACCATTCCGTCCCCAATCGCCCATGGCAATAAAATGCAGGGCCTTCTCTTTCTTGATCAACTTTGCATCTGCCTTTGGTAAAGCAGCTGAATCTTTTACCAATACCTGTGCCTGCAGAAAGTGATGGCACAAAACAAAAGCAAAAAATAGAATTGACTTTTGGAGTAGTGATTGCATGTTATAAATATAAGTGATAGAAAAATCCCGGGGCTTGACAACCCCGGGGTGATTAACTATTGATTATGAAACCCTGCTAAAAAAATCAGTAACCCGGATTCTGAACCAGTTTTGGATTTGTGTTCATTGCCGCAGTTGGAATTGGAAATATCCGGCGATATGTATCTGTATTTGTTTTGAAACCATAAGCGGTTTCATACTTACCAAAGCGGATCATATCATTTCTGCGCCAGCACTCCCATGTAAACTCACGAGCCCGTTCAGCATACAGATCATCAAGTGTTACCGCAGCCCAGGCTGCAGAAGTAGTTCGGTTGCTGCGTACCATATTTACAAGCGAAAGAGCTGTTTGTCCATTCGTGGCAGTTCCTCCTCTCAAAATTGCTTCTGCTTTCATCAACAAAATATCAGAGTACCGGAATATAGGAGCATCATTACTTTGGTTGCGGCTTGATGAATTGGCATCAGGCAAAAATTTGATATTGCGGATACCCATATTCCATGCAATTTCATCATTACCACAATCGATAGAAGTAGGATTCAATCGTGCAGAAATAACCGAATCAATGTAAAGCTGATAGGTATACGCATCACCTCCATCAGATCCTGTATAAAACTGGTCATATCCTTTTTTGGTTGTTCGAACCATGATCGGACTACCATCGGACCAAAATTGATTACCCACCAGCCATTGATTATTTCTGATATCATTGGCATCGGCTGTAAAGTAACTGTTGTAAAAGCTGGATAATGTAGCACGTGGCCCGCTGGGTCGTGCATTGATCAAGCCATTTCCTGATGTTTGGTTTAAAGTGATTTGATTGAATGAATAGCTACCCGGCGTACTGCCTGAATAACGATACTTGATGCCAAGGTTGCGGTTGAGATCGTAACGACCATGAAATAAATAACCATTACTTGTAGAAGGATCGTAGGGAATAGCGAAAATAAACTCTTTGAATGAAGGACCGTTTGTAGGAGAAAACTGATTCAAATAAGTACCTCTGCCTTCCACCGCAAAATTTCCAGAGCTGATAATTGCATCACAGGCAGCTATCGCTTCATTGTATTTTGCAGTACCAGCATACACCTGCGCATTCAAATAAAGTTTTGCCAGCATGGCCTGCGCCATCCACCTTGTTACTTTACCGTAAGTACTGCTTCCAGTAGCAGTTTTTAAGAATGGAAGAGCAGCTTTTAATTCAGATTCTACAAAGTTGAAGACTTCGGCCCTTGTAGCTTTTGCCTGCACACCGGGGCTTGGATAAATTGTATCTAATGGAACATTACCAAACATATCCAGCAACTCCCAGTAAGCATAAGCTCTCAGTGTTCTTAATTCTGCCAATGCGGTGTTTTTCGAATCACCCTCAGGTGCATTTTTGAAAATGAACATGGTTTGGTTGCAAAGCCCCACAATTGAATTGGCATCATTCCACACGGTTGTTATCCAGCCATGGTCCTTGTTCCAATCGTGACGGTGCAGTTGAATATATCCTTGTCCATCGAGCCAGTTACCACCATAAACAGGAAGAATGGCCTCATCGGAACTGATTTCCTGTGCAAACCAATAGGCAAGTGAATAATGTCCACGCAAACTGGTATAAATAGTACCCATTACCGACTGAAATTCGGCATCGGTTTTTGGGAATACATCTTCTGTATAAAGTGAATTGGGAGTTACCTCAATTTTATGGCAGGAGCTCATAAATAAGCCGGCTGCTATCACTATTATAAATTGTTTCAAAATCTTATTCATAAAATGTTTTTTTAATCATTAAAAACCAACTGATACACCCAAAAGAACAGTGCGTGTTTTAGGATAGAAACTATTATAGTCAACTCCTAATGATGCACCACCTTGGTTAATTTCAGGATCAATGCCTTTGTATTTTGTAATTACAAACAGGTTGTTTACAGTAGCATAAAAACGCAACATGCTGATGTAATCGCTTTTGATATTAAACTTGTAACCTAACGTAGCATTGTCGAAACGCAGGTAAGAACCATCTTCTACATAGCGTGATGAAAAGAGGTTGTTCCGTGCATCGGTTCTTTTATCATCAGTTGCATAAGGACTGATATTGGTTTGTCCTGCAGTAACCACGTACGAAAGATCGGCACGTGTTGCATTGAAAATTTTGTTCCCAAGCACACCTCTTACAAAGAAATTGAGATCAAAATTTTTGTACCGGAGTGTGTTATTCCAACCAAACATTAATGTAGGCTGCGGACTACCTAAAGGATGATAATCCGAAATGTTGGAAGGGTTGGCTGTCTCTGTTTTATCTTTTTTCAAGAACAATGAGTTGCCGTTTGCATCTTTACCTGTGTACTGGAATGAATAAAACTGTCCCAACGGACCACCTACTGCTAAAATCTGAAGGCGGCTGCCGGTAGTACCAGGTCCATCGATTTGTGTGTAATAAGTAGAATCAGCATTCACACCATATTGTTCAGGTCCTTTTAGATCAAGGATCACATTTTTGTTGCTGGCAAGGTTAAAACCTGTACTCCAGCTAAAATTCTTTTGGCTTACTGCATTGATATTTACACTGAACTCAACACCACGGTTTCTGATCTTACCAACATTCAACCATAAGAAACCACTTGGATCAATTGATTGAGCTACTGCATAAGGGAACACCATGTTGGTAGTAGTTTTTTCATACAGATCGATTGAACCTGCAATTTTCCCACCCAAGAAACCATAATCTAACCCAAGGTTTTTGGTTGCTGTAACTTCCCATTGTAAATCGGGGTTAGAGCCCTGCGTAGATCTGAATGATGCAGCAAATACACCATTGTTATAATAAGTTCCTGATTTGTTATACAAACGCTGTGCATTGTATGCACCCAATCCAAATGCATTTCCTGTTTCACCATAACTCACACGTAACTTCAAATCATTGATGAAGGAAACGTTTTTCAGAAAATCTTCTTCTGAAATGCGCCATGCCACACTTGCTGCGGGGAAATAACCCCACTCTTTATTTTTACCAAATACTGAGCTCCCATCTCTCCGAACAGAAGCCTGTACCAGTATCTTTTCGTTGAAATCATAATTCAAACGGAAGAAGTCGGAGATGAAATTTGTTTCTTCATAAACAGCTCCACCATAATCAACGGCAAATCCGTTTACGGTTTGGTAGTTGCCAAGACCCAAATTATTATACCCTGTATAATCGTTTACAAAATTGGTTTGACTTGTTTGCAATCCTTCGTTGTTGGTATTCTTTTGCCAGCTATATCCTAAAACAGCCTTGATGTTATGTGCACCGAATTTTTTACCCCAAGTCAAAAAAGTTTCCATTGTTTTTGAACTGCTTTGATAATAGCCTCTGTAAGCAAGACCGTTGGAATAGAAATTACGCAGGCTGCGTCCACCACCGGGATCACCATTGGTATAAAAATTTCCTGTACTGTAGTTTTGTGAATAATAACTATTGTAATATTCACCATGCAGCCAGGTGCCACGCTGGTAAGCGAGGTTTAGATTCGCCGTTAAATTAAACGGCAGTTTCGCCTCTGCTGTAAAGTTTCCCTGTAATGAACCGTACTTGGTATCGTCCTGGGCATTCTTGATAATTGATACCGGATTGAAATATCCCGGATTATTGAAGTTTTCAAAAAAACTACCGTCCGCATTATACACCGGCGACATAGGGTTGAATTTTACAGCTTGTTGAAACACCATGTTCTGTAACGGAACGTTGGATGCTACACTGTTACTGCTCATCAGATTTAAACCCAACGTCAAATGATCGTTTAACGCATGGTGCTCTGCACTGATTCGGCCAATTACACGCTCCAAACTACTTTGTAAAATGATACCATCTTTTTTGAGATAGTTGAGGCTGGCACTGTATATACTTTTATCTGTTCCACCACTAAAAGAAAGGTTGTGGTTGTGCGATAACGCTGAACCTTTTTGTATTGCCTTCATCCAATTGGTATTGGCACCTTTATCATCATTTGTATTGGGTGTAAAACTATTTTTTTGCGCATAGGCCCTTAATTGAGAAGCATCCATCAATTCCAGGCTGCTGCTTACACTTTCAAATCCCACATAGCCATTATACGCAGCTGTCAGTTTGCCCTTTTTACCTTTCTTGGTGGTAACCATGATCACACCGTTCGAAGCTCTGTTACCATAAATGGCTGTTGCCGATGCATCTTTTAAAATGTCCATGGAAGCAATATCATCCGGAGCAACTGCATTGATATCTGCACCCGGTATATTGTCAATTACATAAAACGGACCTTGCGGACTGTTTACAGTTGATGCCCCACGAAGGATTACAGCAGCAGGTCGATTTGGATCGCCACTTGCTGTAATATTCAAACCCGGCACTTTACCTTGTAACAACTGACCCACATCGCCAATAGCACCACGGTTGAGATCTTCCGGTTTTATAGAAGTGATGGCACTGGAGATGGTTCGTTTAGAACTACGGCCATACCCTACTACCACTACATCTGTTAATGCAACTGATGAAGATGATAGCACAATGTCGTACGTTGAAGCAGATGTAACTTTTACTTCCAGTTCTGCAAAAGAAACGGCACTGATCACCAGCACATCATTTGCTTTTGCTGAAATGGTAAATGAACCATTTGTTGCAGTTGTTACTGAAACAGTTTTGCCTTTTACAGATACTGTTGCAGATGGTACAGGTTCACCTTTCTCATCTTTCACAGTTCCGCTAACCTGTGTTTGCTGTGCACTTACACCTGATGTAACAAGTGCAAGAAAAAGAACCATTATGCCTGGCAATGCATAACGGTAAAGCAATCGTTGTTTAAAAATTTGCATCATAGCAGTTTGTTTTAGGAGTTATAGTAAGAAACGGTTTGAAGGATATTGGATCTTGTTCATATCTGTCAGTTGGTTGTTTAAAATTTAAGTGTAGCCGGCAGATATTTTGCAACCAGTTCTTCATAGTACGGTCGCAGCTTTTTCCAATCCGGCGGTTCAGGACTTTTTGAATAGAGATCGTAAGGGTTAAAGAGTTGCACCCATTTCAGCATGTTACGATCGTGATCGTCCAGTAAATGATCGTATGCACCTTCCCGATGCCACGCATAAAACGAATGATAACGGAGCATGTACAATCCTTCTTCCGGAATATGACCCTTCAGCATCTGGTACACATATTCATCGTGCCCCCAACTCATATCTACATTACGCAAACCGCAGTTGGGTTTGTACACACCATATTTTGTTTGGTAAACAGCATCTTTAAAATCAGGATTGGCTGCAAAGTATTCCGGGTATACAACTTTGTCGGAATAGGCACAACCAACAGGAAACGTATCGCCCACAACAGCCCATTGCGGTTCGCCGAAGAGGCATAGCACTTTACCCATATCGTGCATCAACCCCACCAACACCATCCAGTCAGGATGACCATCACGACGGATCGCTTCTGAAGTTTGGAGCAGATGTTGCAACTGATCAAGATCGGTATCAGGATCAGAATCATCCACCAATTGATTGAGGAAATCAAACGCATCCCACACCGTCATTTCCTTTTTATTGAACTGCAGAAACTCTTTCCGCTTCTCCTGTACAAACGCATAGGTTTGATAGGTATGGTTGAGCCGGTAAAACTCTTTCACCGTATCTCTGGCAGGCTCTTCATAATTGCGGTATTCATCGGTTGCTTTTGCAGTTGCAATGGCTTCCGGATCGGGATAACGACGGAGAAGATCATCTTCCCATTCGTCAAGGTTATTCAATGGCACTGCCTCAAAGTTGTTTTTACTCATAAAGCTTATTTAAAAATGATGACTGTATATGCGGTTAAAAGCAAAGTGTAAGTGAGATATCTGTTCACCAACTCATACAGAGTTGATACAGAATACAGGAAAAAGCAGAAGTTGCTTCCTTGTTTCATATGCATGCAAGTCGTTGGTGATTGTAAAAGTTAAAATGACAATTTTTATTTGGATAATACCGTTAGTTTCATTCACTTTATTTACGAAACCGATTTCGCTAACCGATATATCTTTACATTGCATTAGTACCATAACCAAACATTCACTTTGGCTTTCCTGTATGAGTAAGCTTACAATAAAAACATTAGCCCAACAGCTTGGTCTTTCCATTGCAACGGTGTCAAAAGCCATGAAGGACAGCCACGAGATAAGTGCAGAAACAAAGAAAAAAGTAATGGCACTGGCAAACGAATTGAACTATGTGCCTAACCCTTACGCCAGCAGCCTGCGCAAACAAAAAAGCAAAACCATCGCCGTTATTTTACCGGAAGTAGCAGATAACTTTTTCTCTTTAGCTATCAACGGCATCCAGGCAGTGGCCGCTCAAAAAAATTATCATGTACTCATTTATCTGTCACATGAAAGTTTTTCCATTGAAAAAGATGTGGTGAACCATTGTTGCAGCGGACGGGTAGATGGTGTGCTGATCTCTGTATCCAGCGAGACAACCGATGCCGATCATATCCAAAAACTAAAGGACGAAAACATCCCTTTTGTTTTTTTTGACAGAGACTTCGAAAGCTTACAGGCACCCAAAGTAGTTACTAACGATTACGAAGGCGGCTATCAATCCGCAAAACTCTTATTAGAAAAAGGTTGTAAGCATCCTGTTTTTCTTTCCACGTCACTTTCATTATCCATTTGCAGTAAAAGGGCAGCAGGTTTTGCAGCTGCACTTACTGATGCCGGTTTACCAACAGAGAATTATCAATATGTGATCGATTGTACCGGAACGCCGGAAATGATCTTTGACCAGGTGAAAGAATTAATGGAAACACATATTGAGATCGATGGTATTGTTGCCTCGGTTGAGCGGCTTGCCATGCAGATCTATTTGGTAAGTCTTTCAAGCAGTATCAATATTCCACATGATTTGAAAGTAATTGCTTTTTCAACATTGGAAACGGCGCCGATCTTAAATCCATCGCTCACTACTATTACACAACCAGCTTTCGACATTGGTAAAAGTGCAGCAGAAATTCTTTTTACGTTAATTGAAAAAAAGAAACATGCCATCGCTGCTGATACCAAGCTGGTATTACCATCAACATTGATCGAGCGTAACTCAACGATGAGTAATTAATATTTTTTTGATTTTGCGAAGTCGGGATGACTGCCGCCAGTTCGAACTTTTTAATGGTTGATGTAAAAAGCCTCTTAGATTACAAATTTTACGGAGAATTGAATTAGATAGTTGCTTAAATTGAAAACTTAGGTAATTCAACCTTTTGATAGCTGAGGAATAGATTAGTTTTTGCTGGAAATTAGAAGATGTTTCTGATTTATTAACCCCTAATTTCATCTCAACAAATGCAATCAAGCGGTTTAATATGCGCCAGACTATTCAATTTAGCGTTTCTGCCGGGAAGCCAAATTCCTAACGTTTGCTCGATTTGACAACATGAACGCAATAATGCCAAAATACCAGGAGAAATAGCATTTCGTCGTCAATATGTAGCAGAATTTGGAACGCAAAGATTTTTTTGATCAGTAAGTTATGCCCAGGTTGCTTACATCATATTTAGTTTGGCCTCATCTACCCTTCTTGTACGGTATTTTTTAGGCGACATTCCAATAATGGTTTTGAATCGCTTGGAGAAATAATAGGGATCGTCGAAACCCATACTAAAAGCAATATCTTTTATGGAGCGATCGCTGAAATCCAATTGCTGACAGGCTTTCTGCATTTTCATTTGCAAAAAATAATCGATGGGGGCATAGCCTGTTTTTTGTTTGAAGAGATTGGAGAAACGGGACACTGAATAATTGTACTGTTTGCTCAAATCATTCAGCGAAATATTGTCGTTGATACGTTCCTGCATAAACAGGATGGCGCTATCCACACAATCCAGCTTATCGGTTGAAGTAGCAGTATAATGCCGGGAATTGTAAATGAACAAGGTTAGAAAATGCGAAAAGCACATGTTTGCAAACAACAGGTTATCGATACTGTAACCCAACTCCAGTGTTTTGTAAATTTTTGAGAAGATGGGAATGATCTCACCATTATTTTTTACATATACCGGTTTGAAATTCTTTTGCACTTCCTGCACTTCATTCAACTGGGGTAATGAATCGCCGCCAAAGTGAATCCAATAAATGGTCCACGGATGGTTTGGATTACTGCCGTACGAATGCTCAACATTCTGCGGCAAAATGAAAAACTCATTGGGTCCTACCTCGTACTTCTGTTTACCGACCTGAAACCAGCCATTTCCATCTACGCAATAAAACAGGAAATTTTCGGGGAGCCCTTTTTTTCGATACGTAAAATGATCTTTTGCTTTTGGGTAATACCCGATGGAACATACATGCAAATGCTTCAGCAATGGATTCGACAATATCCTCGCCTTTAAAATTGTTTTTGGAATTTCAATCCGCTGACGGCCCAGGCCATACCAAATATTCTTATGTGAACCTTCTTTATTTTCGCTCATAACTGCAAGCATCTGATGATCGAAAGTGGAAATTACTAAAAAAGAACTTCATCTGTGAAATACTGTTTCCTGCTCTCATAAATCTCTCCCATTTCTCCAGATAAATAAAAGAAACAAGTACATTCGAAACTCCTTAAACAACCACTATGTTTCAACTTAGCCTAACAAAGCGTTTCTGCCTGTTTTTAATTGCAGGCCTTGCTTCATTTCCTGTTTCAGCCGCTATTAAATTACCTTATTTCTTTAGCGACAACATGGTGTTGCAGCAACAAAGCGATGCAGCTATCTGGGGTTGGGCTACTGCGGGAAGTAATGTGCAGGTAACTACTTCATGGAACAAAGCAAAGTATAGTGCCAAGGCAGATGCAAGCGGCAAATGGAAATTAAAAGTGAAGACCCCTGCTGCAGGAGGGCCTTACAGCATTGTTATAAGTGATGGCACCCCTGTTACATTAAAGAATGTATTGATTGGTGAAGTGTGGCTTTGCAGCGGACAATCAAATATGGAAATGCCAATGAAGGGTTTCCGTGACCAACCAATACTTGGAGCGAACGATGCTGTTTTTAATTCAGCAAATGACCAGATACGTTTGTACACTGTGCCACGTTCGGTACAACGTACGCCACAGGATACAACAAAAGCTTCTCCATGGAAATTGGCAGAGCCAGAAATTGTAAACAACTTCAGCGCAACTGCTTATTATTTTGGAAAGATGCTTCACGAAAAATTAAAAGTGCCAATTGGTTTGGTAAACATCAGCTATGGCGGATCACCGGTGGAAGCATTTATGGATGCAGAAACGTTAAAACAATTTCCAGAATTAAAAGTGCCATCACCTACTGATACAGCTCGATTGAACAACCGAACGCCAACTGTTTTATATAATGGTATGTTGAAAGGATTTCTTGGTTATACTATTAAGGGTTGTCTCTGGTATCAGGGCGAAAGTAATAACGATCGTCCAAAGCAATACGAAACATTGTTTCCTGCTTTTGTAAAACAGATCCGTGAGCAAAGCGCACAAGGCGATTTTCCTTTTTACTTTTTTCAGATCGCTCCGTACAACTATAACAATTATGCTGCTGTGAATGCAGTCAACAACAACTCTGCTTATTTACGTGATGCACAACGTAAAGCATTAGCAAAAATTCCAAACAGTGGCATGGTGGTGTTGATGGATATTGGTGAAGAATTTAATATTCATCCGGCCGATAAAGCAAACGGCAGCAAACGCTTAGCCTACATGGCACTAGCAAAAACCTACGGATTAAAAGGCTTTGGATATGAAAGTCCGGCTTATGAATCGATGACAGTAAGCGGCAATACAGTTACAATCAAATTCAGCGGTGCACCCAATGGTTTAACGTCGTATGGCAAATCATTACTGTTATTTGAAGTTGCCGGTGCCAATAAAATTTTTCGTCCGGCAAAAGCATTGATCAGCGGAGGCACCATTATTCTTTCAGCACCTGATGTGAAAGAGCCGGTTGCTGTTCGCTATGCTTTTAAGGATTTTGTAATTGGTGATTTGTTTAGTGTGGAAGGATTTCCTGTGAGTAGTTTTAGAAGTGATGATTGGTGAGATTATTTCATCATCAACTCCACATCCTTCTTCCGCTCTTCCGGCAGCACAATCAACTTCACAAGCTTACCATCTTTCAACTCTGCTTCAACAGTAGTATTAGATGGCGCATGTAATTTAAAGTGTACATCTTTTTCTTTGGGCCACGCAGGAAATAAAAGAATGCGTTGCCCATCTGTTTGCAATAACATTTCCTGCAAGCCGATCATTCCACTGCCGCCCCAGTTATGATCGGGCACCCAATCGTAACCCGGTCCCCAGAAAGCAGGAAAACGACGTTCACTGCTTTGCAGTTTCAATGAAGTTAAGCGCCATGCTTCTTCGGTTAGGCCTAACCGTGCTGCCCAGATATTATCCTGCTTCCATCCAACATGACTGCGGAATTTGATCACTGATGTATCGTAGTGCCATGTATTTAATGCAGTATCAAAACCGGGTTTACCAATGCCAAAGATCCCCCACGGAAACACAGGATACAATTGTGGCGATTCGGTATTGTTGATGCGTTCCCATGTTTTTGCTGGAGCAATGGTTGTATGACCATTGAATTGCTGATAGCTTAATGAAGGAACACGTTTCAATAATGACTCAACATATTGTTTTTGTTCTGCTGTAAGATTTGAAGTTTTTGTTGCAAGTATTTTTTTGATGATGGTTTGCATTGCGGCAACAGTTGTAACCGAATTATTCGTCATCTTAAATGTTTCCGCAGCACTGCCGGGAAACAATACTAAATGCCCATTTCCATCCAATGCCTTTGCTCCTCTTTGTCTGGCGAGATATTGATAATGCTCATCAAAGAACTGCAGACAACTGATAATGAATGGAACTTTATCGCTGATGTCTCTACTTGTGTATTCGGCTTCCTGCAACATCATCAAACAAAATTCAAACACGGTATCCCATTCGTACTCGAGCCATGCATTGTATTCAACACCTTTATCAAAATAATCAGGACGTTTGGTTCCATACTCTGCATAATTCGGCAGACCAAAATTTTCCATCTGCTCGGTAAAGCATGCCCCTGCATGATTCCAATAGACTTTTGTTCTTGACTCAGCATTCTTTTGCAAGCGCAAATAAAAATTGAGTTGCGGCTGCAACAGATCCCAATCTCCATTCTTGATCATTGGAAAATAAACCAACCGTTGATTTTGTGCTGCAACCAATCCACCACCCCAGTTGCGGTAATCAGGTGTAAGTCCTTTATTGATTGTATCGGTATAAATTGGATCAACTGTTAACAATCCACCGTTGAACTTTGTAGGCCATGCTCCTTTTGCATTACATGCAAGCATGTAACGGAAGAGTTGATAGTTACGACCTACTTCCCATGAACGTTTATCTTTTTGTGTTGGATCAACAGCAATAAAACTCCTGCTCCAGAACTCCTTCCACCATTGCTGTGTTTTCTGAAAAGAAGTTTTATCAATCTTAGCCTTTTGCTGCAAAGAATCAAGTGATTGTTTCCAGGTAGCAATATCTGAAACCTGTGCATTGTGTAAGGAGAGTTGCAATGCATGTTGTTTCGATGCTGATTTGCTTTTTAATTTCCATGCTTTGAAATCAGTATTCGCATACGAACCTGTATCTGTTCCAACTGCGACAAAATTCTTTCCGCTGAACGAACCACCGAATGCCAATTGATTTAAGGGATTGTACAGTTGATCTTTCACCGACTCCATTCCTTGTTGCTTCACCACTGCATCAAAAATTGTTTCGCTGCTGTTATGATGATAGAACAATACTTCATTGCTGTTAAAGTCGATCACATCTTTTTTATACACGTTGTTCTTGGGTGCTCCCCATTTCCAGGAGTTGCCCCAGTTTTCTCTTGTTGTGATGATTCGATCACGATAGCGCCAGCTTTCGTAAGCAGCTTCTACATTTATTTTTTTGTTACTGTTGATCTCAATATGCGCAACAGGACGAAACACATCAGCCCATATTCGTATTGTTGCTTTGACTCCGTTGTGTTCGCCTTCAACCGATACATGTCCCTCCTGTAAATGCAGTTGTTGTTGAAAGTTGGTTCCTGCAAATGGATTGGGAAACAGTTTCACTCGTATCCTACCCGTCTTCATCAAAGCATTGTTCTCATCAAAATTTCCGCTGCGTGCAACATAGATCAACAACTCACCTTTCTCCACCCATACATTCATACCAATATCTCCAGCGCCGCATGGCATTGATTCAGATGCGTTGATGCTTTGGCTATTCCAGATGACATCATAGCTCTGTTGCGCACTAAGAGTAACAGAACATGCAATAAAAAGGAAAAGTATAAATGGCTTCATTTGATTTCTATCTCACAACTATTTTAACTGCTCCAACAATTCCCGCTGGTAATAATGATTTTCCTTTGAAACGGAAAGGTGCCGTTGTCCATGTAACTCTTTTCTCCTGTGGTAACAGCTCATCGCCTATCAAACGATTGTGCCAGGTATTGGTGACAGCTATTTCGATTTTATTTGTTCCTTGTTTCAAAGCTTTGGTGACATCAAGTGAATAAGGAAAGGTCCACACTGTACCACACTCGATACCGTTTAGTTTTACTGTGGCAATGTTGTACAGTGAATCAATCTCCAAATAAACAGGTCGGTTTATAACACCATCTTTCCACTCAAATGCCCTTGAATAAACAGCAGTGCCGGAATAGTACTTAATGGTTGAATCAACAGACATTGTCCAGCTTTTCAGTTCTGTTGCTTCAACTGGCACAGACGGTCCACCTGTTTTTGGATCAAATTGAATTTTCCAGTCTGTAGAATTAAAAGCCACTTCCGACTCCTCTGTAATTCCATCCGAAAGTTGTTTTGCCTTTGTTTCTTTTGTTTTTCTGAATACAAGAAAATAAGCATCGCCCGGAGCCATCCCTATTCCAAATTTGTTGTCGTTGCCCAAAAAATCCCAATTCAACATTTCACCTGTTACAGGATTCCAATACTCCACATGATCATATTGCCCGACTCTGAATTTGATTTTAAAATTTTGAGTAATGTTACTTTGATTGGATAGGAAATAGATCTCCGCATCTTTTGTTGTACGATGCGTCCATGCAATTGCATGTTGATCATTTCCCTCAATCTCCACATCTTTCTTCACACCCAACTTCTCAAATGAACTTTCCATATATGGTGCTGCCACCACATTCTTATTCTTAGCAAAGAACTTTATCCATTGTTGATCCACCACCATCTTCGCTCCTGCATTCGCAAGTTGCTGTAATTTCTTCTGAAGGGTAGCACTCATCGTTGGGTTTGGATTCATCAACATCTTACCCGGTATCACCAACACGCCATAGCTTGCTCCGCCGGGCAATACTACTCTTCCATTCTTCACCTGCATTAACATCAATGCATCCGGATTAAATGAATCATAAGTATATCCATTCAATGGGTCAATCCAGTCTTCCGGATCAGCCATATTTGCTGAGTGTGTTACGCCATCCGGTATTTGTCGCAATGGCTGATTTTTATTTTCTAATCGCTTCTTCTCTGCTTCAACTCGTTCTTTTCCAAAAATACCGGGCAATGTGTTCACCAAACGATCAGGCAAAATCGAACGACGTGGTATCTCTTCTCCTGTAAACACAGCAACATCTACAACAGGATCGCCCAATTGCAAGAGTGATTGACATCTTGTTAAATAATCGATCCATGCTTTGCTTTGCTTGAACCATGTTTGATCACGCTGAAAATACAAACCCACACCATCCAAGGTCATCCCCGGTTTTTTATCGAGCCACGGATTATGTGTAAACACATGCATCACCATTTTATTAATACCTAATGCAAAGTTGCGATCGCCAAGTGCTTTTAAATTGCCGGGATGTTCGCCCCAGTTCATACGCACAGATGTAAATGATTCAGATTGAATAATTTTCTTACCATAGATATGTGCACCACTGATGGCATCACGCATATCATTTGGTTTATCATGTGTTGGACTGTTCAGCCAAAACTCACCCATCGGCAGATCAGTATGTTTATAATGCAGCAACCCATCACTCACCATGGTTGGCGCAATGGCTTCTGCACTTACAACACAACCCAATGCATGTGCCTCCTTTTTTAATGTAGTATAAAACACATCGTTCACCAATTCAGCAATGGTCGTACGAACATCGTGCAATACTTTTTCTGACTTTACTGCATTTTCAACCGGTACGCCAGCCATCACCAACAAGTAAGGCATCAGATCGTAACCTCTTCTTTTCTTAAACTCATTTGCAAAATTTGCTCCCCAATTCTGACTGCCACATTCCCAACTATCAACGTGAAATACTTTCAACACTTGCTTTGCTAAAGCTGCATCTTGCGCAAATGCTTTTCCAAACCAATTATCGAATTGCAACTTTACGGCCGATGCATTAAACTTATCAACTTCTAAACCCAAGCCAGCACCACCGGTATAGTTTGTATGTCCGGTTGATGTATGACCAATACGAACAATCACCCAGTTTCCTGCTGGAGCTTTCCAGTTAAGGTTTCCATCTGCATCCATCTTACCGGTTAAATTGACGATATTCTTCATTGGTATCGCCATTGCATCCGTCACTTGTTCTTTTGTTGTTGTTTCACTGATGCGCCACACCGAACCATTTTTTGATTCGTATTGATTGATCATTGGTTCATCACTTAAATAAATTCCGATCACTTTTAATGACGGCTTCCATTTAGCTGCATCAAGATCTTCTGAGCCAGTTTCGCTTCCTTCTTTCTCATACACAAAACGAAAATATTGTGCGGTGATCTCAGGAATAGCATGTGTAACATCTTCATCCGCATCCTGCCAGCCATGACGTGGCGCTTGTAATTGTGTGTGCTTTCTGAACTCAATACCATCATCACTCACGAGAACGGATAAACGATGTGCCTGGTAAGAATTACCACCAGTCTTTATTCGAATAGAACGACAGGTAAATGGTTTTGGATATTTGTATTGGATCCAGCAGGTACTGTCGCTTTTATAACTTTGATTATTACTTCCCTGGAACGAAAGGAAAGATGCCCTGATGCCGTTACTGGTAGTAACAGATGGCACCAATACAACTTCGGAAAACGCAGCACTGCTTACAGCAGGGTAAGCATACACAGCAATATCTTTATAATAATCCTCTTTGCCTTCCGGTTGTGATAAGTTGATCTTTTCAATTGAACCATCAGCAATATAGGTTTTCGTCCACACCAGCTTCTGCATACTTAGTTCCGGCGTGATCCATGGACCACCAGCTAATGCAAACCCATCACTCACGTGCATGCCTAATTGTAAATTCAAACGCTTTGCTTCCTGCATGGCAAACTTCACCATGGCCCACCATTCAGGAGATAATTGACGAACTGTTGGTTGAAAAGGAATTTTGTGTACCGTATCCTTGATGGGCATTAAATATGCACCACCAATACCTACTTCTTTCATGGCTTGCAGATCAGCAGTAATGCCTTCTTTAGAAACTGCAGCATGCATCCAGTACCAGAATACCCAGGGTTTTGCAGATTGAGGAGGATTGAGAAAGCGTTGCTCAATTGTTTGTGCAGAAAGCTGCATCGAAAAAATCAACGCAATCAATAGACAATATGTGTGAAGGGATATTTTTCGCATATGGTAAACAACCGCCGTTTAGAACTGCAATTTACTCTTTCCTTTGTCAACTGAAGTTGCCACCGCAATTCCGCGATGATCTTTATTATCAACGGCGCAATAGAAATGATAAACGACACCCTTCCATTTCACCACAAAACTTTTATGTGCATATTTGGCATCGTAAGGTTCGGATGATTTGATGAGATCATCCCCTTTCCAGTCGGTCCAGTTCACCAAATCATAGCTGCAGGCAAAACGATTGAAGGTTTCGTTCTTTCTTGATTCCCAGAACGCACCAAAATAAAACATCACCCACACATCATTTACTTTCTGAATCACTGCATCTCCGGTAATACCAACACCATGTTCCATTACGGGATCGGCATGGTAACGTTTCCATGTAACCATATCATCACTTACGGCCATACCTATTCGTTCGAACCAGCGCCACTTTGGTTTATTGCCGCTACTGTCGCCATTGGCATTGTAGTACATGATGAATTCGCTGCCGAGTGTTTTGTCCTTATCACGGATGATGGTGCTTTTATACAACTTGCGGTTTTCCCACCAACGAACATCTTTATCAGTTGAACCCAAAACTGGTTGTTGCATTCTGCTCCATTCATGTGGTTTGGTTGGATCATTTGTTGTGTTGGCAATACCTATAGCTAACGGACCTGATTCATAACCACGATCCTTTCCGCCGATATAACTCATCCAGTATTTGTTCTGATATTTTTCCAGTTGATAATTACTTCCCCACTTCGTATTCTGCAAAGCAATATATCCTGCTTTCTGATTATTATCCCAATCAGCAGTGTCAGAAAAACTCATGATCTTGCCGAGTGTTTTCCATTCCAGCAAGTCTTTACTTTTTGCGATCCATGTTTCATAACCACGACCATCAAACTGAATATAGGTCATGTACCAGGAATTGCCCTTTCGAAATACAGACGGACAATCAATTTTCTTTGTATCATTTTCAGGCGTAACAACCAAGCCGTATTTGTAAGGAGTTTTTATTTCCTCGTATACTTTCTGCATTATTTCCTGCGGCACTTGCGCATTTGCCACAAAGACGTAAAGAGCGCAAAGAAGCACAAAGAAAAACTTAGTCTTCCTTTGTGCCTTCGTGCCTTTGTGGCCCTGTATTTTAAAACTTAATTTCTTTTGCTCTTTCACCTGCTGATTTCTTTTTTGCATTGAACGGTACTAAATAAAAACTGTATTGATAATAAGCTTTAGGTTTGATCTGGTAGTGTTCCAATGGTGCAGCTACTTCGCTCCAGCTATCGTTACCACCAACGCCCATTTGAATGAGATCGATATTGAGAGTGATGAAGCCTGCATCTTTCAGCTTATTGGTATGCTTGGCATTCTGAATATTTTCTTCGGTATAAGGCCAAGCACTCATGCTGAGTAAACTATCGGCAACAACCAATAATCCATCTTTTGATTTTTGATTGTGCAGGTACATCCAACGTACATCGGTACGATTGCCATTTTCCTGCGGCACCACATAGTTTTCCATAAAATCATTGATCGGTAAATTATAAATACCCACATCAGCGCCATAATTTTTATCAATGTAATTTTCAAATGGCCCACGACCGAACCATTCGATTTGTTCGTAGCGTCTGTTGATGCCCATCTGCATACCGATTTTGGGAATATTTGGAAGGCCGGGTTTTACTGTAAGAAAGTAATCAACTTTTAGGACCGCATTTGACAATATTGTATACTTAATCGTTACATGAACGCTATCATTAATCAAGTAAAATGAGCTTTCGATTTGCACTTGATTTTTGGTAACATCTTTAACAAAAGTGCCCATATGCTTAAGTTCGTACTCATACCATTGCCTCATCTTTCGGTGTGGCTTCCATCCTCGGCTGTCATTGTCGGTAAGCGGTCTTGAAAATTTGGGCACAAGAGAATTGGCAACATAATCTTGTCCTTGATATGTAAAAGAACTAATGCCGCCGGGATGGTGCATTTGTTGAAATCGCATTTTAAAGTCCTTCCCTCTAACAACTATTTCATAATGAGTTCGTAAAACTTCGAGTGTATCCGAAGTTAATAATTGCTTTACCTGCTTAGCAGGCTTTAATACTAGTTGATTACTTGCAATCTCAAAACCCGCCGGTGCCCATGCTTCTGCTTTCTGCAATACAAACTTCAACTCTACATGATACTCAGATGTTGCTTTTGTTTTCGGCAACCATTTCGAAACTGGAAATTCAACTGTTGTTGCAGGAGAAACATCAATCCCTCCGATCTGTTGATTGGAAATAATTTTTCCATCTTCTTTCACAACAATAAAAGCCGTGTATGCATTCACATTCTTTACTTCACTTCTGTTTATGATGCGGATAATGCCTTTTGAAGAATCAGCCCATTCAACCTGTATGGGTTGAAAAAGACGTTTGCATTCGTACATCACTCCCTTTGGTTTTCCATCGGCATTTACAATTCCTTTGATAGTGAAGTTGTCAAAATAGCGTTCACCATAATCACCACCATATGCATAGAATTTCACACCGGCAGAATCTGTTTTCTCTAAGCCTTGATCTTTAAACTCCCAGATGGCACCACCAATCACTCTTGGTATGCTTCGCCACTGATCCCAGAATTCTTTGAGATTACCTGCACTGTTGCCCATGGCATGTGCATACTCGCAAAAGAAAACGGGTCGATGATCGCCATTGTTTTGATTCACAAGCAATGGTGCTGTATAATCAGATGGATACATTCTGCTGATCACATCTACATAATATTGATCCAACGGATTCTGAATGCGGTGCGAATGATCATTGCTTTTTAAATACCTGCTGTCGCTCGGATCGATATAACCTTCTTCTTTCGGGCTGCCCATGGCAGGTTCGTAATGCAAAGGTCTCGTCATATCAAAATCTTTGATCCATGCCGCCATCGCTGCATGATTAGGCCCGCTGCCTGCTTCGTTACCCAAACTCCACATGATAATGCTTGGATGATTTTTATCACGCAGGGCCATGCGACTGATACGCTCAACATAAGCACCTGCCCATGCCGCATCATGACTCAGCTTTCCACCCAGTCCATGTGTTTCTAAATTCGCTTCATCAATGACCATGAGGCCGAACTCATCACATAAGTCTAACAAATACGGATCGCTTGGATAATGACTGAGACGAACACAATTAAAATTGAATTGTTTGATTGTTTTGATGTCTTGCAGAATATCTTCTCTTGTCAAAGCCTTTCCTCTTGTCGGATGATGATCGGGACGATTAACTCCATACAAATAAGTTAGTTTTCCATTGATGAGTAACTTGCTATCGCTCTTGCGGAATTCGATAGAACGAAAGCCAAGTTTGCAGGTTTTTACTTCGAGTACTTTACCCGTGCTGTCTTCTAATGTCAACACAAGTTTATATAAGTTCGGTTCTTCGGGGCTCCATTTTTTTGGATTGCTGATGCTTGTTTCCATCAGTCCAAACTTTACACGATCTAACCGTGGATGAATTTCATTGATGATCTCATCTGTCTTTTTCGAAAGCGGCTGTTGCAATACAGGTTGATTGTTTGCATCGTACACCTGGGCCTTCAACACATAACCCGGCATATCCTTACCGGTTAAGTTTTCAATACGTGGGCGAATACTCAACAACGCATCTTTATAATCTTTATCAAGTTTTGTCTGATAAAAGAAATCTGCAATACGCAACGAAGGTTCTGCATGTAAATACACTTCACGATGTATACCACTCATGCGCCACTGATCCTGGTCTTCTAAAAAGCTACCATCACTCCAACGGATCACCCAGACAGAAATTACATTTTCTCCATCCTGTAAGTATGGCGTGATGTTGAATTCACTTGGCAGAAAACTATCTTCTGCATAACCGGCAAACTTTCCGTTGATCCATAATTTATAAGCTGAACTTACACCACCGAAATGCAGCGTGATGTTCATATTCTTCCAGTTGGCAGGAACAGTAAATGTTTTTTGATAACAACCAACGCCGTTATAATCCTGTGGCACATGCGGCGGGTTCACAGGACGGAAAGGATATACTGCACTTTTGTAAATAGGTTTATCATAACCCTGCATTTCCCAACTCGATGGAACATTGATCTTCTTCCATCCACTCACTTTACTTTTATAGAAATCTTTAGGTGCATCAGCTGGTTTTAATGCAAAGGAAAAATCCCAATCACCGTTCAACGAAATATAACGACCGCTTTTTGTTCTGTCATTCGTTAATGCATCTGCAACAGTCGCAAACGAATAAGCAGTTACTCTTGATTGATCCCGATTAATTCCGCTCACATAAGGATCTTCGTACGGTTCTCTATTAAAAATTGTTGGCGCAACAGGAACAGCAGCCGGTGTTTTATCAACTAACTGTGCAAATACAGGTTGAACCACGAAGGCACTAAGTACGCTAAGAAGCACAAAGAAATTTCTTCGTGTTACTTTGTGCCTTTGCGACTTTGTGGTTCTATTCTTCTTTTCTTCTTTCATTTTACTTTTTCTTTTTCAACAGATCCATTTCAATACATGCCTGGATAAACGGCCCGATCGCTTTCAGATCATCATCTCTTCTCGGTTCGTTCACATAATATTCATACGTACCATCACGATAAGGTATGCCACCTAAACCTGCACCTGCCACAGCCTGTATAAAATGATACTGACCATTTGCATCTGTTGTTACAAATTCTTTGATCATGCCCTTGTATGCTTTTTGTAAAGGCGCATTGAATGTTGCAGGCAGATAATTCATACGAATGCCTTTTGCCAATGCAAATACAAACATGGCCGTACCCGATGATTCGAGATAATTCTTTTCTTTATTCGCTTTATCAGTTACCTGCCACCACACACCACTCTTTGCATCCTGGAATTTTACAATAGCAGTTGAAAGACGATTCAAAATAGAGATCAATTCTTTTCGTCTTGGATGAGTAGCAGGAATAAAATCGAGCACATCCGCCAAAGCCATCATATACCAACCCATGCTGCGGCTCCAGAACTCAGGCGATACACCTGTTTGTTTATTTGCCCAGCCTTGCAGTTTGCTTTCATCCCAACCATGATATAACAATCCTGTCTTTGCATCACGACTGTATTTTTCCATCCACACAAACTGGTTGATGACATCGTTGAAATCCTGTTGTTGTTTATTCACAACCGCATACTCTGCATAAAAAGGTTCGATCATATATAAACCATCCAACCACATTTGTGAAGGGTATTTCAACTTATGCCAGAAGCCACCCACTTTGTTACGTGGCTGAATACTGATCTGGTCACGCAATGTTTGTGCAGCAATTTTGTATTTCTCTTCTTTATATAATTCATGTAATCGCAATAGTTGTCTGCCCGGAGGAATATTATCACTGTTGTATTCATCCATTACATACGTACGGATCTTTCCATCTGCAGTAATAAAATGATCAACGATGTGTTTGGTATAATCGATATAGGTTTGATCATTCGTCATCTTCCACAAACGTTCAAAGCCCATCAGCACAACGCCTATTTCATAATTCCAGTTCGCAGGACGATCACCCGTAGGTAATTTATCCTGTTCCAAATGACTGGCATATTTTTTCACCACCATTGAATCTTTGTATTGCTTCATGATCGTAGCAGCCATTTGCTTGGCGTACTCAATCTGTGCATTCGAATTGAATGCAACAACAAGCATCAGTAAAACAAGTATCTGTTTCATGTATGTTGATTTAATCTTTGTGCTCCTTTGTGTCTTCCTGTCATTGTGGTTCAACGGGTCTTCTTCTCCAATAGTTAGCTAATAAACTTCCGCTGATATTCATCCACGGACTAAACACCGCCGCTGCCAAGCCAACTGTTCCCAACTTACCCATGCTGCCTGCAATACCACTTGCCATTCCACCGTTTTGCAAACCTACTTCAAAGGCAATGGTGCGACTTGAATTTTTGTCCATCCCAAACAAACGACTCAGCCAGTAACCAAAAAAGTAACCGGCTGCATTATGAATAACCGATGCAATAAATAACAACACACCCACTTTCATCAAATTTTCTCTTCCTGCTGCAGTTGTTACCGTTGTAAAATAAATAATACCAAACATCGAGATTAATGGCATAATGCTATCAAGCTTTGGAAACTTTACCCATAGCCAATGATACAACACACCGGCAATAACAGCACCTGCGAAAAATCCTGAGAGAGTTATACTTTGTAACAACCCCGCATCACTGATATTCTTTTGTAAGAAGAAAATAATCACAGCAATCCATAGAGCAGAAAAAATAGTAATGATGTTTACTTTCTTTTTCTGCGTTGACGAAGCCCGTTTCAGAAAATCATGCAACAACGCTGCGCCGATCGGCACCAATACGATCTTGATGATCTCCATCATCATGTCTAAAAATTTTATTTCGATCAATGTACCTGCTAACGTTTTCATCAGTAATGGTGTTAGCAACGGCGCTACTAATGTTGCCATTGCTGTTACAATAACACTCAAGACAAGGTTTGCTTTTGCCAGGTATACCATTACATTACTTGCCAACCCGCTGCTACAACTGCCGATCAAAATAATTCCGGCAGCGATCTCCGGTTCAAATTGAAAAACTTTCGTGAGCAGCAAGCCCATCAAAGGCATAATGGAGAAATGACAAAACAATCCAACCAATACACCTTTACCTGTTGATGCCAATCCACTGAAGTCTTTTAAACTCATATGCGTTCCCATGCCGAACATCACGAGTTGAATAATGACAAGGATCAATGTTTTATCCCGAAGGTTTACGCCTCCCCAGTTTTTAAATGCTTCCGGAAAAACCATACCTGCAACAACAGCCGCAATGATCCATGCGGTATACTGATAACCTTTTAACGAGGGCACTGAACCCAAGCCGATTGCTAAACAAACTGCTGTTCCAATTGCAAAAGGTTTATACAAAGCTGCATTCTGCATTGCAATGCCAACGAGCAACACAACTGCAGCAATGCCACTTAACAGTAAAAAAAGTTTACCTGAATTTTTCATTACAAGCAATCCTGTTATTTTATAATTGTTGCTAAGTATTCCATTGCAATTGGCGGACTCGCCAATATCGGCACTTTCTTTTCTGCTTCGGTTAATGTATCCACTACTCTTGCCATGCTTGCCTGCGCCAATACGATCACATCTACTTCATTGGCTAATTGTTTTAAAGCATCTCCTACTTTTTTATCGTGTGTTGCTGCATCGCCGCTCATCAATGCTTCAAATGCGCCTTCACATAAAACAGCTTTCAATTCAATTTCTTTTCCTGCAACAGCCGCTCTTCTTCTCACCAAATCGCTTGTGGGATTTAATGTCGTTGATAGTGTTGCTACTACGCCGATCTTCTTTCCTGTTGCAACAGCTTTGTCGGCCATTGGTTGATCTACCCGCAACACGGGCACACCTGTTAATGTTGCTGCTGTTTCAACTGCAGGCCCTATTGATGAACAGGTAAACAAAATAAAATCAGCGCCTGCTTCCTGTGCCGATGCTGCATAGTTCACTACCCGTTTCGAAGTATCTGGAGTTAGTTCATTACGTGCAATGGTATTCTTGATCAAACTATCGTCAACAATGTTGAATACTTTTACATTCGGTAAATATTTTTTACACAAGTCTGCAAACACAGGCACTAACGTTGCCGATGTGTGAACCAATCCTAAAGTTTTTTGTGACATATCGTTTGTTGTATGATTTAATTTTTATGTTTCGAACATCAGTGCTACTATCTTTCTTCTGTTGCGTCGCACTCTTCATCGTTCAGCAATTCTATTCACCATTCACAATTGACCATTCATAACTCACCATTCAATAACACTTCGAAGTAATTCTCTGCACCCACTTGTCCGCCTTTGAAATTCACCTCCAGTCCGTTGATCTTTTCATTCTTCGAATAAGCTTTGCATAATGGTGCGCCACTCACCAAAGGGGCAATCATTTCAACCGCATCAATCTCCATTGCTCTTGCTGCATAACTGCTTGTATCTCCACCGGCTACTACCACACGTTTCACATTTGTGTGCATCACCGCTTGCTTTGCAATCCTGCCCAATGCAGTCCCCAGTTTCTTCGATGAAAGATTCTCCAGCTCTTTTGCTCCAGTATGAACAATTACTTTCTTCTGTTCCTGTAATAACATCGCTACATGATCCCCTATTGAAGCATCAATCGTATCCTCATTTGCAATTCTCATTGCATCCAGCACCACTTCAGCAAAACCATTTGCCTTCGCCCATTCAATTTGTGCAGCAGTAACAGGTGAGCAACTTCCTGATATCACCAACAGCGACTCCGCTTTACCCGGATGCTTCCATGCAGTAACTGGATTCAATATTTTATTTTCATTCCAGTAATTACCTAATGCCGCTTCCACACTTGAACCACCAACGCTGAACAATGTTTCATTTTCTTCAAGTGTTTCCATCCACTCTCCGATCTTTATTAATTGGAATTCGTTCATTACATCAACCAGCACCACTTCTTCATCTGTTATTGATTCAGCCCATTGTTTTATTGGTTGTTCAATTTGTGCAATATCAATCAATCCGATTTTCCTATTCGTTTGTTTACCGATATGCAAACGCAGATCACTTTCATCAGCTGGTGTTACAGGATGTTTACTCATCGATGGATGACGATCCAACCGATAAATTTTTCCATTACTACCAATACCCATACGAGCAAACAAATTACCAAACACACAATATCTTCCGAGCGATGGAGCTCCACCCAACACCGGTATTAATTTATTCTGAAACACTTCAGCACCACAATCGATCGCTTTACCAATGCTTCCAACTGCAGGTGATGAATCAAACGTTGAGCAAACTTTATAATGCACCTGCTTTGCGCCACTCGCTTTCAACTGTTCAAATGCCGGGATCAATATCTCTTTCATTTGCACAGGTGATAATGATCTTGTTTTGCCCGCCACGCCAATTACATCCAATTGCGGAAACTGTTGCAACTGTTCTGCTGTTGGCTGTTCAATGAACAGCATAGCTTTTGCACCTGCACGTGTAATAAATTCCAATGCATCGGTACTACCGGTGAAATCATCACCGTAAAAAGCGAGTAATATGTTTTGTTTTTGATTCAATTTATTTCTTTCCAAATTTTTCAACAGCTGCTGCAAACTCTTTATACTGTTTCGCTGCATCTTCCAATGTTGATCCATCAACAGCCGCTTTCCATGCCTGCTGCAAAGCCACTACGCCTGCCGCTGCTCCCATCGGGTGCGCCATAATACCACCACCGGCCATGTATAACAGATCAACTGTTTTTGTTCTTCTGTATGTTTCAAATGCCTGTCCACCCCACTGTCCTGATGATACAACCGGCACGACAGTTTTATGATCGAACATTTTTGTTAAGCATGCTTCAATTGAAGCCACCACACTATCGTCACTCTCCCAGAATTTATTTTGTATCCCGTTCACATGCATTTGATCTGCACCTGCCAATCGCCATATTTTTTGATAGGCTTTATAATCAATCCCCAGCAACGGATGTCTTGTCATCATTCCCCAACCATTACGGTGAGCATGAATTGCCAGCTGACGTTGATCCATAATTTTTTTTGCACCTGCCAACCCAACACTGTTAATGCTGATCATAGCACAGGTACCGCCACTGTTAACGATCTTCTCATAACGTTTCAGCATTTCATCTACTTCACCACTCAGGTTGAATGCATACATTACTTTCTTACCTGTTTTATCTGCATGTGCATTAATGACATTCATCACTGCATCAACACGATCATTAAAATTTGAATTGGCAGATGACGAAAGCAGTTCATCATCTTTTACAAAATCAATTCCTGCTTCCGCTAATGTTTTCACCATCGATGCAGTTTGTTCAACTGACAATCCAATCGATGGCTTGATGATCGTACCGATCAACGGTCGATCCTGCACTCCTGTTAATGTTCTGCAACCTTCAATACCAAATGCAGGACCTTTGAACTTTTCTCCGAATGACGCAGGCAGCTCAATATCCATCAACTTCAAACCTGTGAACTGGGTGATCTCGTATAAATTTCCCTGCAATGTTGAAACCATCACCGGCAGATTGGTTCCAAAATTTTCAATACTCCACGATACTTTCACAATAGCACGGTGATACTTGCCATCCTTACTTGTTGCACCGGGAATGGCTGGTTCATTTACTGTTTCCAATACCTCAACCGATTCCACTCTTGCTGCAAAACGTTGTTTGAGTTCTTCTGTTTCACCGGGCACCGCTACAAATGTTCCTGATGATTGTTCACCTGCCAACACCGCTGCAGCCTTCTCCGGTGCATACGGCGTTTCAATAAAATATGTTGCTGTTATCCGTTCCATGTTATCGCATTAAAGGCAACCAAACCGTCATGTCCGCCTTCCCCCTGTTTGCCCAGGCATAGTAAGGAATGAGTTTTATGTTGACAGGTTTGAGTTTTGTATTTACTTCTTTATACAAAGTATTATTCCATTGATTCTGATCAAGCAGTCTTGCTTCTCCGGTTAATGCCATTACATTTCCATTATCAATTTTCATCGCAACAGGTTGCAGTTTAATGTTTGAAGGAATCACCACATCAAATACTTTTTGTTGCGGCAGATCACTTGATTCGAGGCAATAAACAACTGGCCCACGCTTCACCGTTACCTGGTTTCTTGTTTCTTCTACCAATGGATTGCTTTCGATGAGTGTTGCAGGCATATCCATATTGAGCTCCAGTTTGTCATTTGCTTTTACTGTTAACTCAACAAATCCATTTTCTTTTTTAGCTGTAACAACTTTTCCATTTTGTTTTAGATCATAGCGTTTGCACCAACCCGGAATACGAATGAAAACTTTCGTTCCATTTTTTGATAACTCTTTTACATGGAGTGAAACATTTCCACTCCATGGATAATTAGTCGTCTGTTCCAGTTTGATTTTTGTACCATCATGCAATTCTGTTGCAAGCGTATTGCCGCCATACATATTAATGTACAAACCTTTTTCACCAATGCTGTACATATAACTGTTTACTTCTGCAATTGTGCGTACCACATTCGGTGGACAGCAATTCGATTTGCTGATATAAGGAATACGGCCGCCTTCCCAGCGAAGATGATAAGGATAGTCTGTTGTTGATGCCAATGGGTTGGTATAAAAATATTTAGATCCATCCATGCTTACACCGCTCAATACGCTGTTGTATAAAGTGAGTTCAACAATATCTGCATACTTGCTTTCGCCGGTTAATAAAAACATGCGCCAGTTCCATAACACATTGCCAATGTTGGCGCAGGTTTCATTGTGTGCACTGAAGTTTGGCAATTGATAATCCCGTCCATAACTCTGATGTACTTTTTGAACAGTATCCGGTTTGTAAGCAGTACCATCAACACTCACACCATCATACAACGCACCGCAACCACCGGTTACGTACATTTTTGTGTTGATGACGTTACTCCACATTTTGTTCAACGTGTTCATTAAGGTTGCATCGCCTGTTTCTGCATACACATCGGCAACACCTGCAAATAAATAATTTGCACGTACAGCATGACCAACCACTTTATTCATTTCACGGAATGGTGCACGGTCGCTGTTATCATCAGTCCCTTCAACCGTACCACGGATGTTGATGAGATGAATAACAAGATCTAAATACTTTTTATCGTTTGTTGTGCGATACAATTCTGTTAAGCCCATGTAATGCGAAGGACAAATCGCATTCCTTGCTAATTCAGGTGAAGCTGAACTATAAAACCCAATAAGAAAGTCAGCAGCTTTTTTTGCAATGTTGAGCAAAGTTGCTTTACCTGTTGCACGGTAATGCACACAGGCCGCTGTCATCAAATGACCGAAGTTGTACGCTTCAAAACTCAACTGATCATCGAACATTTTTTCTTTGCCTGATTTCTTTTGCTCAATAATATTCTTGGTATAGATATAACCATCCTGCTTTTGTGCTTTACCGATCACATCAATCGCTTCATCCATCCATTTCTCCAGCTGCGGATCTTTGGTTGATGCATACATAGCTGCAACAGCTTCCAGTGTTTTATAAAAATCACCATCATGAAACGAAGGACCACGAAAACGTCCGGTATCCAAACCTGCAGCCACTCTGAAATTCTGAAACGAATAACAGATGTCTTTGCTGGTATAAGTTTGCCAAAGCTGCGGCAACATCGCATCTCGACAAACAGCAAAACGTTCGGCCCAAAAACCTTTCGTCCACTGTACATCACTCATTCCTACACCGGTAAGCTTTGCATAACTGCTGCCTTGCGTATTGACCAAACTTGTTTGTGCTGAAGTTTGATTCAGGAATAAAACAGTCAGTAACAAAATTGCACTTAGCCTTTTCATCTTACAGCGCTTTATAGTTGATTGTATATTCTGTTCCGGTTTTCACTGTGATCTCGTATACATCATTTCCTTTTGCAACTGCTGTCACATTGTTGCCGGAAGGTTGTGTTTTGCTTTTGAGACGGATGGTTCCTTCACCAGTTGCAGCTTTGATCTTCACCTGCTCTTTACTTACATACAATTCAATGTCTCCGTTTGGTGTTGGCACTTTGCCCTGCATCCATTCAAGTCCGCCGAGGTTTGGTTCAACAAGGTACGCCACATAACCCGGTGCAGTTGGTTTTACACCGAGATAATACTTGCCAAGCAAATACAACGGACTTGCGCCCCACGCATGACATAAACTTTTGCCAAACTCCCTGCCATACATCGCATAATGTTCTGTCCCTTGTTTGGCTGGATTATATTCTTCCCAGAAACTCGTTGCACCCAGCTTCAACATACCGCCCCAATAGTCTTTCATTTCTTTCAACACATAATTCTGTTCTCCCAAAGCACACAATGCTTCCAGTTCATAGAAACGCATATAAGGTGTAGTGATCTTCTGAATATTATCATTCAACAGCACCGAAGTTTTTACCTGTTGCTTTTGCTGCTGATTAAAATAATCGAAGAAGATGGAGAACATGTTGGCGTAACGGGTTAAATTCTCTGTTTGCTTACCATCAACACGACTATGCACCAACGCTTGCTTTGTATCGTTCCAGTAAATGCTGAATAATTTAGTACTCATATCTGCAGCCAATGTATTGTATTGTGCTGCTGCATCTTTATCATTGGCAATGTTGGCACAAAGAGCCATTGTTTCAAGACTTCGTGCCAATAGCAACTGTTCAAAACTTACTTCGCCTTTTTTACTGAGACCAGCAGCCCAGTCAATAAAGATCCAGTCGCCGGGCATCCATTCCATTAACCCATCTTTGTTACGACGGGCCAGCACATAATCCATCAGTGTTTTCATACGATCATAGTTCTGCGAAATAAAACTCTTATCACCTGTGTAGAGATAATAATCATAAATGCCGAGGAACCAGTAAAAGGTATAATCCATAATGGTATTGATATGACCAGTCACCGGATCTTTACCACGCAAGGCATAAATTGTTCTTGTCACTGTTTCCTTATCGAAATAGAGATAATAATTCATCAGATAGCTCTGGTAAGCATCACCACTCCATACCCAACGGTCACGTTTAATACCATCAATAAAAAACTCTCTTGTGTTCAGTTCAAATGTATATTTCGCTACATCGTAAATACGATTAATCTCTGCATCGTTACAAGTAAAGCTGCCACGTTGTTTTACGTCGGCATACTCGTAGAGCATCGAAACCGAATCGAGTATTACACCCGCATCGTATTGCACATTTACAAAACGATAGGCTTTCGACAGCTTCATGGTTTGGTCTTTCTTTACTGCATTGCTTACATCTACCCTGTCCAACGCTTCGCAATGTTCGGTTGATAAGGCTTCTTCTTTTGATTCGCCATAGTAAACCGACAACTTACCCTTGCCTTTTACCCCATGCAGTTTAATAAAGCCGAGAGTTTCTTTTCCAAAATCAACCAGCATGGAGTTCTTTCCTTTTACGGTTGATACTGCTGATTGTTTTTTGATCGGCAATGTAAACTGTGAAGGCAATTGTGTAGGCGAATTAAAATTCCAGCTTCCGGCATTGAGCCACTTGGTAGCAGAGATATCGGATGTTTTTCCTGTTTCATCGATCCACTCTTTGTCTTCGAATGTTACCAACCATGATGCATCCGATACAATTGTTTTTCCTTTTACATAAATGGCAGGCACGTTGGCCTGGTTAAAAACTTTGATATTGATCTTATGTTTACCTGCCGGAACAGTAATGCGTTTCGGACTTCCTTCAAATGCTTTGCCATCGAGCTTTACATTGTATTCGCCTTCTACATAAATATCAACTGTTTCAGGTGCAGGCACATCAAACACTTTATGAAAATCCATAAGCACATAATGGTTATCCATTTTCCAGAACACGGGAAAGAACGTGCCACGTTCGGTACGACGGTTCTGTACTTTGTTTGAAAGATTTATTTCAAAATCGCCGGGATACCAGATCCAGGTTTGAGCGTTGCTTTGAACCACAGAGGCACAGAGGACACAGAGAAACACAAAGGCTTTACTTCGTGAAACTTTATGACTTTGAGTCTTAGTTGTACTATTCGCTGCATAACGAACAGAACGTACAAGTGAGTGACACAACCGAAGTATCATAGTAGCAATAGAGCTGGTGAGCAAAATATTCTTCTTCATATTTAATGACCATTGAAAATAATGTAAAGAGATAGTATAACAAGTCCTAATAAAACAAACAGAATCTTTACCTGCTTATCTGTTTTTGGTAAAGGCGCTGTTTCGATGGCGGCCGTTACTTTGTTTTTATCTACCAATGAAATGACGATAGCTGCGACAAACAAAACAAGGAATATATAGAACGAGATGAGGAAATAATGAGGCCACCATGTGTTTTCGCCTGTTGCAGCATCGGGAGGTAATATCCACAAGTTGAGCATACCAACAAACAAGCTGAATGCAGAACCGACTGATAAAATTAAATTCACGGCCAGCTTGGTTGTGCGTTTCCAGAATACACTCAATAAAAAAGTAACTGCTAATGGCGGTGCGAGGTAACCAAGTATCGATTGAAAAATATCGAACAGCGTTTTACCTTTTACATTATCCAACGCAATAGCCATTAACACAGCAAGCACACAACCTGCAATAACAGTGTAGCGACCAACATTGATCTGTTGTTTCACAGTTGCCTTTGGATTGATATTGTTGACATAAATATCTTTTGTAAACACCGTGCTCAATGCATTCAAGGAGGAACCAATGGTTGCCACCAATACAGCGATCAACACACAAATCACCAACCCATTCAATCCTGAAGGAAAGAGATTTGTTACCATCGTCATGTAGGCTAACTTATCATCAGTTAAATCGGGGAACAATGCAAAGCACAAAATGCCCGGTAGAATAAACATGGGTAATGCCAATACTTTTAACCAGCCGATAAAGTTTACACCGAGCTGTCCCTGTTTTAAATTCTTTGCACCCAATACACTTTGCACCATACTCTGATCGGTACAGAAAAATGCAACGGCTGATACCGGATAACCCAGCAACAATGCGTGCCACGGATAACCGGGATCGGTTGCTGGATGAATTAAATTCCAGAAATGACTAGGTGTTTTGGCAATTAAGGCAGAAATTCCACCAAGCTTTTGCAAACCGATAAACGTTAGTGCCAGAGAAACGATGATCAATAAGATCATTTGAAACACATTCACTTTTGCAATAGCTTTTAAACCACCCATGTAGGTAAACAAACCGGAGAATGCAACGAGCACTATTGTTGATTGCCACATGGGTATACCTAATATTTGCCGAACTAAAATTCCGCCGCTGAATAAACCAAGGCTCAGCCAGCTGATGAGAATTTTTATCAATGCATAGCCTGCTAAAATATCCTGTGTACTTTTTCCATAACGTTTGCCCATAAACTCGGGCATGGTACTTACCTTACTTGCAATGTAACGTGGAGCAAACACCATTGCCAGCAGCGTTAAAAAAACAAACGCATACCATTCAAAATTTCCACCCACGATACCTGCCGAAAAACCAATGCTTGCAAATGCAAGTAATGATGAAGGGCCAACATTTGTTCCCCACATGTTGAACCCAATGTTGTACCAGTTGAGCGAATTGCCAGCCATGAACAGCGTTTCATCTTTTTTCTTGTTGCGGAAACTGGCGATATAACCAATAGCCAGCAACGCAATAAGATAAATTGCGACAATGGCAAAATCAATTTGCGTAAGCTTATCGTAAATTTTAT
The DNA here is from genome assembly GCF_037892605.1 of Lacibacter sp. H407. NCBI lineage: Bacteria > Pseudomonadati > Bacteroidota > Chitinophagia > Chitinophagales > Chitinophagaceae > Lacibacter > Lacibacter koreensis. Next base: position 4,180,856 of record NZ_JBBKTU010000001.1, read on the forward strand.
TCATTGATTTTTTGTTACCTGCTCTTGTGCTTGTTGCATCTTCGTTGTGTCACTCACTTCCTCGTCTTGTTATTTATTCACCAATTATCTGAACCGGGATTCATGGGATTGTTTTGATTTATAGGATTTAATTCCTGTTAATCCCACAAATCCAATAAATCATAGTTCTGACAAATGTCTTTGATCTTTACTGGCGCACCGGTTTTCAAACTCTTATCCATTGCCTGCAGCAACGCCACGGTTCCAATTCCTTCCTGCATGTTGGGATAAGCGGTGAAATTTTGTTCAATTGAATCAACAAAGTATTCCAGGTAATTCTGGTACTCTCCTGCATGATGACTCTGACCTTCGAAACGGAAATAGTATTTCAATGTGCTGTCACCCCAATGAATAATTTTTTCTTCACCTGTTTTGTCGGTGATGGAATAACGCAGCTCATGATAATCGGCCTGTGATGCTCCTAATGTACCACGCAGCACACAGCTCATGCCACTATCCCGTTTAGTTGGTTGTGTTGGGCCTGTGTAACTTCCGCTCACTCTTGCAATACGACCATCGGTTGCTTTGAAGATGAAGTGCATTGTATCTTCGTTTTTCAAACCTGCAGTTTTTCCATTGCTGCTGATCATACCATAGCCCATCACTTCTTCAATGTTGGGCAAATACCAACGGATAAAATCTACAGGATGACTTAATCCACCATACAACCATTTGAATGAATCTTCCAATGCCCATTTCTTTTCCAAAAACCAACGATGATCGGCGTTGTAATGACTTTCGATTGTGATGAGTTCACCGATCTCTCCTGCTTCAAAATCTTTGCGTTGACGTTTGTATGGTTCAAAGAAACGTGAGCTTTGTCCAACGAAAACTTTTTTACCTGTTTGCAGTTGCAACTCCAGTAATTCTTTTGCCCTGCTCAAATCATCGATAAATGGTTTTGTGCACACTACATGCTTTCCATGTAGCAATGCCTGTTTGATATGATCGGCATGCAGATGATCGGGAGTATAAATTGCAATGATGTCGATCTCTTCATCGTTGAGCAGATCTTCGTAGTTGGTTGTATAACTATTAAAATCAAATTCCTTGCAACGTTGTTTGCATAACTCTTCATTGCGATCGCAAATGATTTTGAGATGCAGCTTTTTGCTTTGCAAAGCTGCACTCATGGTACTGCGGCCTTCACCAACTCCTAAAATTCCGATAGTCAACATAATTCGTTCGATTTATATATTTCAACTAAACCGCTGCCGAGGTTTGCAACCGCCGTCAGGGTTACTCATCATTCATCATTCATCACTCATTATTCATTATTCATTTGCTTCAAGAACACCCAAGTCTCACCCGGCTTTGTTCCTTTAATTCCTTCCTGATATTTTTTCATGATCTTATTCCAATCATCTACCCGTGGATTGTTGACTGTTGTTCTTGGATTCAACTTATCCAAACTCTCTCCTTTGGGTATACTGATGATCAACATCAACTTTCGTCCATTTCTGAACAGCAATAATTGTTGAAAATCGGCATTGCAAAAACCTTTTGAGATCTCCGGCCATTTTTCAAACTGTATGGCATGATAGTTTAGATATTCTTTCTGCATCTTTTCATCAGCAACAAGATTTGCAGTGAGGATGATATTCTCCCACTCCTTCGAAACTGTTTTATCCGTACAATGTTTTTTCTTGCTGTATTCGTAAAACATGTCGTGATAAACTCTTACTTCTGCTTCTGGAAAATTATTTGCAATGCGGCCCTGCATCACGCCAATGTCCTGCACTTTATCAAAGATGACATAATGATTCTGCCAATGATAAATGGCATTGCTGTCCATGTTATTCTTCGCCAGCAATTCTTTCAGTTTGGGTAAATTCAACTGCATGCCATCTTTCACCACCAGTTCAACTACTTCGTTATGTTCTTCGTTGATGATACCTGTCTTTGCAGTTTTGTTAGCGGTCAAATATTGAAAGCTCTTCCCCAGCCCTGCATTTTGCTTTACACTATCGTGCACTTGTGGACCATTATTGCTCCACACATTGCCCGGACCATTGGCATTCTGTAAATACTTCTGAGAAGGCGTCCAGTTATTTTTTACATTGAAATGCGATGAACCTTCATCTGTATAAATATAAAACCAGTGTGATGGCAAATGAGCAATGGGCGATTTATAAATACTGTCGATGTAATTATCTTCAATAATGGAATTCTGTTGTGCACTCAATGTATAAATACCGGCGCAATCATAATTCCATTTGCCGTAATGATGAATCTTGTTAGCAACGATCCTGTTATCCTTCATCATATTCTGATCGGGTGACCATCCCCAACCTAAACTGATACCGCTGTACGATACGTTTTCAATTTCATTATGACGGATACTTGTTCTGCTCACAAAACCACAGCCAATACCTACAGCACCCCAGTCTTCATTCGTGGCATTTGTAATAAAATTATTTTCAACAAAAATCACATCGCATTTCTCTCGGTTATCTTTCGGATCAAAGGGCAAATGAATTTCTCTACCTTCATCACCATAATTACCAGCGAGTATAGCCGTGCCACCAATATCACTGAACAAATTATTCTTCGTCATATTATCCTGCACTCCTTTTTTCAAATCAATACCAGTTGCAGCTAAGTGAAGGAAAGAACAGTTCTTGATTCTTGTACGAATAGCATAACTCAATTCCACTGCAGCTGCTTGTCTGCCCACCCATGCCTGGTTATCTAATCCCGGTTTCTCTTTTGTACCTACAGGTCTTAATTTGTATGCTTCCGTCATATACAAACCTACCTGATGCGGCACATGTCCTTGCAGCGACGGACGCAACCAACCGGTATGCTGAAAAGAAATTCCTTCGATGACCAAATTCTTAACAAGGTTATCAATTGTTCCTTCAACACTGATCAATGTTTCTGTAAATGGCGCTACTGCTTTTGCAGTTGCTAAATTTTCATTGTTGCGTGGCCAGTAATAAATTTTCTTATTGGCTTTATCTAAATACCATTCACCGGGTTCATCTAAAAACTGAATGGCATTCGTTAAATAAAAAGCCGAGTTGCCGGTTTCTTTACTCAGCCAGGGCGCAGGCCATGGATGTTCGTTTTGTATTTTACTTTCGGGTTGATGAAAAAACAGTTTCGTACTGTCGCCCATCACCTGTACTTTCTTCACCCGCAGGTTGGCAATCTCCCACCATTGATGAATAAATAATTCAAGGCCGTTTGTTTTTTCTAAGTTGATAAATGGAAGTGTTGGTATCACACATGCCGCTTCTGCTTTGTTCCAGTTCAAAATGCGGAGCATCGCATCGCCATTGGAAGATTTAGCCCGCACTGCTTTCACATCATTCACCCACAATTGGCGAAAGTTAAAATCGCTGCCATTGACCTGCGGCACATCGGCGACCCAAATTTTTGACTGACTATTTTTTTGCAACCCATTGACAGCAGTTGTTACTTTCTTCCAATTGCGGATTTGTACACCGCCGCTTAAAATAGGATTTTCGTTTGGGGCTGCTTCAATATAGGTGGAACTTTCACGTGTACCGCTATCTTCCGGTTTTATAACAATGGTTTCCAGAACCTGATAATTACCACCCCGTAAAATAATATGAATACCGTCTTTAATCGTCGCATCATTCAACCTGCGCAATTCCCTTGCTTTACGTAACGCCATGTTGAGTGTGGCAAAAGGTTTTTCTTTTGAACCATCATTACGATCGGAACCAGTGGGGGAAACATAAATGTCTGCAGCTGCCACAAATTGGGCAACCAGTAAAAAACAGATAAACAGGCAGGAGTGCAATCGTTTCATTCCAAATACAGTTGGCGCTTTCTAACCTGCCTCAAAAGCAGGCCTTTACGCTGATAAATGTACCCTTGTTTGCGCCCCTTAAAAATGTGTGTATTTGCTATAATGATGGACGATTTTCCTGTTTTGGGGCTCGCCGGGAAGTTGGTAAGGCGTGAAGAAAACAATTCAGCCCGGTAGCGCCCTGCTAAATGTATTACTCACCTTGGAAAACCTTCTTCAAATAAGCCGTATTCGCTCCGTAATTAAACTTGGTATCGGAGGGTTTCTTTGCATCCCTGCTACGTTCAATCACCAACCAACCACTCCAACCAATTTCATCCAATGTCTTTTTCACTTTGTACATATCTATTTGCGGATCGTTCTCTAACCAAACACTGTCTTTATTAGTAGCATGGATCATGCTGATACGGTCTTTACCGAGAATTTTTATTTCGCTGATGAGGTCTCTGCCTTCTTTTAAAGGATTGGAAAAGTTGAAATAAATTTTAATTGCTGGTGAACCGATCTGTTTCAGCAACTCCACTTCTTCTTTTGCAGTGAGTGAAGTTTCAATACCGATGATAACACCTGCTTCTTCAGCCAGCTTACCTGCAACTTTTAATCGTGCAATCACTGAATCACGAATGGCTGGATTCTTTTTGATATCACACTGCACACCCAATGGCAGGAATGCATGTTTTACATTCATCAGCTTCATGGTTTTGATACAGTCTTCAATGCTGCGGATATATTCTGCACGGCCGCAAAATGATTGTGCATAGTAACCCGTCATTGCCAGACAGAATATCTCAACTTTATTTTCTTTAGCTGTTTGGATGAATTGATTGCGGACGCTATCGATCAATAATTGATTATCGAATGTTGGACGATTGCCCAATCCTCCCATATCCACTTCTACTCCATCTGCTTTCAGTTGCGCAGTTAAAGTAATGGCTCCAAGTTTCTGGCGCTTGAGTAACATCAAATCGATCAAACCGATTTTATAACGCTGATTGGTTCTTGCCATTTCTACTTCATTTGCAAATACACGTTCTAAATTTTCAAACCCTTTTACAGCATATGCAGGAAGTTTTTCTCCATTGTCACCAAACACAAACAAACTATTCTCCGGCTCGATGGTGATTTTTGATTCATCAATGTTGCCTTTTGCATCCTGGATGGCTTTGATATTTAAACCCAGCTGTTTTGCCATGAACTCATATACAGGTGTACGTTTGGTAATACCGAAATCATGCTTGTCTTGCGGCAAGTGAACATTGGTTACATTTTCTTTTTTGTTGTACCAACTGTACATGGTTTGCAAATAAGGAAAATCATGTTCAGGCATTTTATCTGTCCAGTCGCCACCATCACTTACAACCAACTGGGGACGAGGCGCTGCCATTGCCGAAATCTCTACATTGTTTGTACGTCCACCGCAAGCATGAATATTCATTCCGCTTTCGCAGGGACAACCGCCATAGAAATAAGACGACAATGAAACAACAGGTGCAGAAACTTTGATCCGATCATCCAATGCTGTCATTAACACAGTGTGACTGCCACCACCTGAGCCACCGGTAATGGCTACACGATTTGTATCTGCATTCTTCTGTGCCAGTAAATAATCAAGAATACGGATAGCGCCTAATGCCTGTATGGTCATTGCTAAACTTCTGCGATGATCTTCAATATTGAATTGCAATAATGATTCGCCCCATGCAAACAGATCGTAACTGAATGCCATTGCCCCCATCTTTGCCATTGCTGCACAACGGTATTGACAATCGGCACGATAACGTTGTTTTTCCCAATGACCATCGGGATTTAAGATAACAGGGATTTTGCCTTTATACTTTAATGGTTTGTATAATGATCCGTTGATCCATACACCGGGTAAAATTTCGATAGCGATATTTTCTACTGTGTAACCATCGAAGATGCGTTTAGCTGTAACGATTGGCTTACTGTTTGGTGCTGCCGGTAAATGATCTAACTGCAACGCTTCTTTTAAACAGGGTTTTAATTCTGCTTTTCGTTTCTCCCACTCTTCCACTGTTTTGTATTGTGCGGCAATACGATCCATTTCTGCCCATCCCTCTTCGACCGGCCAGCGGTAATATTCATAAGCACTTAACTTGTATTGCTTGTCTTTTTCCTTTTTTACTTTTAGTTCAAGCGGCTTCAGAATATTATCAAGCGTTACTTCTACATCGGGACGATATTTCCATTCGGCATAGGTAACCATTTTGTTCTTTACCATACTGTCAACAAACTTGATGGTAACGCCGTATTTCTTTTGTACATCGTTCAATACTTCCTTTAAAGGTTTGCTGTATTGATTATCGGTGTTGAGTTGTGCGAAGGAGTTAAACCACAGAGACACGAAGGCACAGAGAAGAAGAAAGGGTTTCACGCAAAAGTGCAAATTAGAAAAGGGCTTGTGCGCTTTGTGGAAAATCGTTGTGTTCCTTGGAATTGAAAAAAAGGATGAGTCATGTATTTCAGTACAAGAGTGCGACGCAACGATGTTGCTATAAAAAACTGAAGCTTGTCCCATATTCACTTTCTTGCAATTTATTATTTTAAAACACACTTTCTTCATTAAAACCTGAACCGGCAAATGATTGCACATCCACTTTCTGAATCTGTAACCGTTCGCACCAATGTTCAAAGCGGCTATGTATATCATCAAGCGTATTGCGTTGTTCTGGTGTTAACTTGGCTGCAACGGCACGACTGATAGTTCTTACAGGCAAGCCCCGCTTTTGTAAAAAATATTTTGCACTCATGGGATATGCAATATGAATGAGCGGATCGACTTTTGTCAACTCTTCCTGTAACCATTTCACTTCTTCCTGTTTATCGGGATTGGTTGCATTGTTCACCATCCACACCATTACTTCTGGATAAAAATTACCAGAAATGGATGACATGCCTTTCGCTCCCTGTTGCAGACTGAATGATGCATTGGGCGTATGTGCATCATAAAACTCCATACTGTTATTCGTCTCTTTCAATATCGCAAGTTTCGCTTGCACATTTTCATGTGTGATCGAAGTATCCTTATGATAAGTCAATCGATTTGCTGAAAGTAATTGGCGGAACACATCTGGACTGATGATACGTTTGTATGGTGCCGGACATTCGTACATACCCAAAGGAATATTACCTGTAGCCTGGAACAGTTGCTCAAAATTGCGTAACAACACATCATCACTATCTTCTTCTTTTGCAAAGTGCCCCGTGATCATGATCGCAGCATCAATACCCGTATCATAAATTTTACGAATGAAAAGTGCTTTGTCTGCAATGGTGAGCCCAAACGAACCTGTTGCAACAACAGGCACACGCCCTCTCACCTGTTTTACAATATGTGCAGTCAGGTTCAATCGTTCATTTTCTGTGATGCTGAACATTTCGCTGCTGAGACAGTTGGCGAAGAAACCTTTTACACCGGCAGCTAAATAAAATTCGATCAATGTAGTTACCACATCCAGGTCAACCTCTGCTTTGAGATCGTATGGAGTGATCATAACCGGGACAAACTTTTTATCAGGCATAACAACCATTTTTTGAGTGCATAAATGTGCAATCATTCAAACCTTTATAAAATGCTGCATTTAACTATTCTGCTGTACAATTTTACTGTTTCGAGGGTCGGAGTTTGGCTATGAGCAAACCTGTAAGGAAAATGCTCAGCGTTCCCACCACAATGATCATGTTTTTATGTAACGGATTGCGGAGAAATGCATACTCTCCTTCCAATCTGCCGGAGAACGTCATCCATAAGATAACAATAATACCAATGATAACGGCCGTTATTGCTGCAGCGTTTTTTGCCTGACGGCTGATAAGTCCCAACAAAAACAAACCCAGCATACCGCCTGCGAAAATGCCGCTCAGCTCCCACCAGATATCGAGGAGACTTTTTGCGCCGATCATTGCCAAACCTGTACACAAACCAACCACACCGAAAGCGATTGTTGACACATGTAGTAAGTACAACTTTCGTTTATCCGTAATATCAGGCTTAATATATTTCTGATAAATATCAACGGTGAATACAGTTGCTGATGCATTCATATTACTGCTAATGGTACTCATAGCGGCTGATAATAAAGCAGACACAATTAAACCAACCAAACCTGTTGGAATATTATTCACCATAAAAAACGGCAATACCTTGTCACCATAATCAGCGGCGGTTAAAGATGCAGCGAGTTGTTTTACTTCTGCTGATGTTGCAGCTACACCTAAACGTTCAGCCGCTACCTGCAATTTCACCGGATCGATCAATCCCGGTTGTGTTTGATAAAATGCATACAAGGCTGTGCCGATCACAAAAAATAAAAACGAAGCAGGTACATAGATCCATACACAAAGCCAAACTGATTTACTCGCCTGCATTGATGTTTGGGCAGTGTGATAACGTTGAATATAATTCTGATCCATCCCGAAATTATTCAGGTTGATGAAGAAGCCATAAAACAACACTACCCAAAAAGTTGATTCAGTAAAGTTGGGTGAGAAGCTGCCAAGACTTGTTTTATGATCAGTTGTTGCTACATCAATGATCGTTGAGAAACCACCGGGAATTTCTTTCACCACCAAAAACAAGATCAACAACGCACCCAATGTTTTAATGATGCCTTGTGCTACTTCTGTCCAGATCACCGCTTCAATACCACCAAGCACTGTGTAAATAATAATACAGATGCCCATCACGATCATGATCGATTGCATGCTGAAACCTGTGAGTGCCTGCAGACTTAATGCAATACCAAAAAAGATAGAGCCCATTCTTGCAAACTGCGTGAGCAAAAAACAAATCACGGTATAGGTTCTTGCCCATGGGCCGAAACGTTTTTCCAGATGTGTGTACGCTGATATTTCTCCGGTGTTGCGATAGAACGGTACAAAATATTTTGATGCGAGCCATGCTGCCAATGGCATAGAAATACTGAACACAAATGCATTCCAGTTACTGCCGAATGCTTTGCCTGGTACGCCTAAAAAAGTATTGCTGCTTAAAAATGTGGCGTAGATGGAAAGACCGATCGCCCAGCCAGGAATTTTTCCGGATGCTTTGGTAAACTGATCGCTGTTTTTATTCTTGCGTGAAAAATACATGCCGATGCCGATCATGGCAAGCATGTATACGGCAATCACCGCAAGATCAATAAATGGCAAATTGTGCATCGTCTGGAATAATATTTTTATGTAGCCATCAGCATTGCTACTATCATCTGCGGTTGCGTCGCACTCTTCAACTTACTGCAATCCTACTCATCATTCATTACTCATCACTCATTCTTTAATCATCCGTTGTTTTTCCTACAGTCTCTTTCGCTCCCGGCCATTGCTTATTTACAATTTCTTTTAACTCCAGTTTACTCGGATCAACCACTACATGTTTGATCTTTTCTCTTCTCCATGTATAAACAATATGCACCATTCCATCTTTTGTTTGTATCACCGATGGATACGAATATTGACTGATGGGTGAATCTTCCAATATCAATGCGGCACTCCACACTTTACCATCTTTGCTGATGGCAACGTTCAATGGCGTACGTGGACCTTTTCCATTTACCCATGATGCATTTGGCAAATTATGATTGTACACCAACAACTGTCTTCCATCTTTCAATGTTACGGCATCTGTACCTGAATTATTATTTGGCAATGCTGATGCCTTCATTTCACTCCATGTTTTACCACCATCGCTGCTCCAACTTTCATTCAATGTTGTGTTTCTGCTGCGACAAAGAATCTGTAAACGGCCATCAGCATACTTTAAAATACTTGGCTGAATAGCTTGTAATATTTTAGGATCATTGATGGCTTCGGTCTTCGTCCATGTTTTTCCAAAATCTTTTGTGAATTCAATATGTGCTTTCCAACCCGTTTTTTCTGTACTGCTCGGGCAAAACAACACACCGTTGATCAATTCAGGTTTGTTTTTGATGGGGCCAAGAAAACCTTCAGGCAAGGCTTCCCTTTCGCTCCATGTGTGACCATTGTCTTTGCTGCGTTTCATCCAGCCCGTCCAGCCTGCTACATTAGGTCCTATTTTATAAAATAACAACAGTTCACCATTTGGTGCATAAAACAAAACAGGATTGTAAGTAGGATAGCGCAATGTATCATTCATTACACCGTCAGCAACTTTTGCAGGTGCTGTCCATTGGCCGTTCTTGAAATGACTTGTCCAGATGCACACATCTTTGTAGCCTTCTTTTGTACCGCCAAACCAGGAAGCAATTAAACCTTCCGGTGTTTCTGCAATTGTTGCAGCATGACTTTCAGGAAAACTTGCACGATCGAAAATGAATTCATCTTTTACTATTCCTTTTCTGAATTTCTTATTGCGGATAAATGTGTAGTTGCCGGATGCTACTTCAAGTATAATTGATCCTTCATCTTCTTTAATGAATTTAATGTCTTTGCTGTTTGTAATCGACAATCCACTTTCAGTAATTTCTTCCATACTGTTTGCTGGAATATAAACCGTTGCTGATGTATTGGCCGGTATACTGATCTTCCATTCAAATTTGTCTACTGAGTTATTCCATTCGCTTTTGATCAATCCATGAAAACTATTGTACGATGCTTTTACAAAATCCAAACCTGCAGGATTGGTTGGTTTCATGATGATCTTCTTGAATGCCACATCTGTTTTGTTTGTTCTGATGCCTGCAAGATTTTCATAGAACCAGGTTAGCAGATCTCCCAACAACATTACATGATTCTGGCTGTTCATATTGGGATCGGCTGTGTTACCATTCCACAATTCCCAGATAGTGGTTGCACCATTCTCTGCCATATAACCCCAGCTGGGATAGGTTTTATTTGATGCCATGATGTAAGCAAGATCAGGATAACCATACTCCGTTAAACCACGCATGATCCACTGTGAACCAATTAAACCGGTACTGATATGTCCATGATTTTCTACATGCGTTTTGATCCTGATCTTTTCAAACACTGCTGTGCGTAGCGAATCTGGACAAATACCAAAATACAACGGCAACAAATTAGCAGTAACCGTATTGTTGCTGTATTGTTTCAATTTCGGATTGTAGAATGTTTGTTGAAATGCATTGCGGATGCTATCGCTTAACAAACCATAATACGTTGCGTCTTCTTTGTTGTTAGTGATATTGGCAAAACGCTGCATGTATGAAAGCAACTTGTAATAGTAAGCCGTTGCAATCAACTTGCCATCCGTTAAACGATTGGTATCTTTTGCATGAATGAGATTCAGGCTTTCAGGTGGCACACACCAATCACCATATTTATCACGGGTAACAATATAATCTTTCATGTATTTCGCTTTCATGTACATCATCCATTTCTTCATCGATGGATAATGCTTTTGAATCGGCGTAACATCACCAAACTGGTTGTACAAATTATTAGTGACAAAGAAATATGCAGCAGGCCATGTCACATCATCGCTGTAATAATTCCAGAATGCAGGTGCTACATCGGGAATGCTTCCTTCTTCTGTTTGACTGTCTTCAATATCCTGCATCCACTTTGCATACAGTGTTGCATTATTGAACACATAACTTTCGCCCTGCGAACCAACTGTACGATCGCCTAACCAAGGTTGACGTTCGTTGCGTTGCGGACAATCAACCGGCATGCCTTTATAATTCGATGCAATGCCCCACCATGCATTTTGATAAATGCGGTTGAGTGTTGCGTTCGCCGTTTGAAATGATCCAGTTGTTTCAATTGCATCATACACTAAGTTTCCTTCAAACTGGTTAATGGTTGGTATACCGGGAAATGTTGATACTTCCACATAGCGGAAACCATTGTACACAAAAGAAGGTTGCCAGCTTTCATTGGCTATTCCTTTCAACGTATAAATATTCGTCACCTTTGCATCTCTTAGGTTGGCGACAAACACTTCTCCATTTGATTGTAAACTCTCAGCAAAACGTAGTGTGACCTTCTCTCCTTTTTTACCGTTGATGTTTTGCAGTTTGATCCATCCTGCGAAATTCTGTCCCATATCAAGGATATATTTTCCGCTGGCAGTTTTTTTAATAGAAACAGGCTTGATGGTTTTCATTACTTTCATTGGCTCACTCATTTGCGCTACCATCTTTCCTGCTGGCGCTTCTACTAATTCAGGCTGCATCCATTTACTGTCGTTAAAGCCTGCATTCGCCCAGCCATTGAATTCTTTTGTTGCATCATATTCTTCACCGTCGTATTCGTTGTTGGTGCGGATCGGGCCATCCACATTTAATTTCCAGCTTTCATCACTCACCACCGTTTTCTTTGTTCCATCTGCATATTCAATTTCCAGTTGCAATAACAATTTGGGAAAACCGAAGGTGTTATGCTTTTGTGTTTTATAATTCTGACGCATAGTGAAAAAACGACCATTGCCTAATACAGTAGCAATTGCATTATTTCCTGCTTTGATCTGTGACGTTACATCATATGTGTTGTAGAAATAAGTCTTGCGATAATCAGTAGGGTTTGGTGCCAGCACCTGGTCGCCAATCTTTTTACCATTGATATATAATTCATACATACCTAAGCCGGAGATATAAACAGTTGCACGTTTTACTGCAGGCTTGCTTGTAAATTCTTTACGCAGATATCTTGCGCTTAATCTGCTCCATTGTGTAATACTATCCCATGCAGAACCTTTATCATAGCCGATCCATTTGGCAGTCCATTGTTCTTTAGCTAACCCTGTTGAGAAGAACGCCGTTTGTGTTGACTGCGCCTGTCCTTTATTGGTTTGTACAATTACTTTCCAGAAATATTTTTTTTCTGCCTGCAACGCTGCTCCATTGTATTGCACATGCAGTGATTGATTGCTGTTGATGCTACCGGAATTCCATACATCGCCTTTATTCAGTTGCAGGTTTTGTGCAGAACTGCTTACCAATATCTGATAGCTCGTTTGCACAACATTGCGTTGGTTGCTTTGCAACTGCCAGCTTAATCTTGGTTGCTTTACATCAATGCCTTGCGGATTCAGCAGCATTTCGCAACGGAGATTACTCACTGTTACCTGTGCAGTTAATTGCTGAATAGAAATAATCAGAACAAGTATCGTTAATATGCGTTTCATTTTCACTGTGCAGAGAAGTTAAAGTATAAATTGATATGCAAAGCCCTCGACGGATCTTTTTCGTAATCGTAAAAAATATTCTTGCTGCCCATCGGGCCTGTTGTTTCGTTGCGTTGTGTTTTACTGCCGATGCTGCTGATGCCATTCATAAACGAAATGTCACCAGTTGGAAACAATGGTTCATAATTATGCCACTGATCGGTTTTCCATGCAGGTGTAAACAGTCGCAGGAACAGTCCTTCGTTTTCGGTTACAACTGTAAAGCGATTTGTTTTGTTGAAGAAATAACCACCATAGAAATTGGAATGATAACCTTTGAACTCCGGATAGATCCAAGGCGATTCTCCAGTTTCGGTATTATTATAGGTTTTACTCCACACACCAAATTGATTTCCTTTCAGACGGTTCTTCCAGACACGATATGGACCATCGCCCATATAAGTGACTGACTGAATTTCTTTTTCAGGGAATGAAAAATTGATACCAGCGAAATTGGTGAAATAGGCAGCAGGAAAATAACTCACCTGCATCTGCACCCACCCTGACGGATAGATCGTCCACTTGAGTGTGTTGTAACTTTCCTTCTGATTGAAAGTTGATTCCAACACAAGATTGTTTCCATCTTTATATTGTTTAAATGATTTGAAATTATTCACGCCTTCCTGCAATACCGGGCCATTGTTAAATGGCAAGGCTCCTTTTGCATTCTTCACCGAAACAAGCAAGCCATTATTTTTATTCAGCACAACCGTTACATCTTTTACCGAAACAGTCAGCAACGAATCTGCGTCTGAAGTATTGATGATATTGTTGCCTTCTTTTACGATCATTCTTGCTCCTGTTGTTGCAGGGCTGCTGATCGGGAAACTCCAGGTTAACAATTCTTTTTGGTAACGGTCTTTGACTGTTACATACAGCACATCATAATTTTTCCAATCGGTTGGCAAGGGAATTTGTACAAAGCCTTTTGCGCCGGGTGGAATATCGGGTGCTGTTGCTTTGCCTTCTGTTTCTTTTGAAGTGGTGATATCAAAGCGTTTCAGCTTCCAGCTGACACTGCATTCGTTTGTATTGGTGAAGTGATAACGATTCTCAATGTTGAGCTTTCCATCAAAACTTTCAGCAATTTCTCTGCGTTCAAAAAACACCGGGCTCCACACTTCTTTAATGGTATAAAAGCTTGCTTCTTTTTCGTGATGCGGACCAACAATACCATCTGCTGCACGATGCTTATCAGTATCCAAAGAATCGTTCTTGTCTTTTCGTACAACTGCATTGTCTGCAAAGTCCCAAAGAAAACCACCCGCACTTAACGGGTTGTGCCACATCTTTTCCCAATAGTCTTCAATGCCTGCGCCATGACCACCATCAAACTGTCCGTGTAAAAATTCTGTTGGCATCACGATCTCTTTCCCGTTCTCATAATTACCAATGCCGTAGTTATATTCACGGTAATGCTGCGTATCAAAGCCGCCAAACAATTGCCAGGGATGCACTACAGGACGATGTTGAAAATCAAACTCCGTAAAGTATTTATCGAGTGCAAGATTGTGACCGCCTTCATTTCCATTTGCCCAGAAGATGATGGAAGGATGATTGACGTCATGATCGATCATCTCTTTTAGCAACTTTTTCCCTGTCGGTTCATCATAATTGCCATGCCATCCTGCGAGTTCATCCATTACAAACAAACCAAGGGAATCACACACATCTAAGAAATGATCATCTGGCGGATAATGACTCATCCGCACTGCATTCATGTTCATTTCTTTCATAAGCAATACATCTTCAATACTGATCTGCTTGCTAGTGGTTCTTCCAGTTTCTGGACGAAAAGCATGACGGTTCACACCTTTCATTTTTACTTTCACACCATTGACATAAATACCATCTCGTTGTTTTACTTCTACTGTGCGGAAACCGAATTTTTGAGAGACTGTATGAAGTGGTTTTTCATCTTGATAGAGAGTAAATACTGCCGTATATAAATTTGGAAATTCAGGACTCCATTGCAAGATATCCTTACAAAAAATTTCAACACCATATATGTCAGTATAATCACCTATAGCCAAATTTTGTTTTACTATAGTTTTAGCGTTCTTGTCAAGCAATTCAACTGTAAAAGAATTTGCTCTTCCATATGTTTTAGTCTTTAGATTAGCATAAAATCTCCCATCAGCTTTTGCATCAATTAAAACTTGACTGATATGGAAAATCGGCATTACTTCCAACCATACCGGCCGAAAGATGCCGCCAAATATCCAGAAGTCTGCTTTTCGTTCTGCTTCATTCACCGATTGATTGGATGAATGTTTGGCAACTGTTACCTCAAGCAGATTTTCTTTTCCGTAATTGAGCAATTTACTGATATCATATTTGAATGCATAGAAAGCACCTTGATGCACCTCACCGACAGACTTACCATTTACTTTTACCTCTGCATCGGTCATCACTCCTTCAAATACAATGTTGATGACTTTACCTTTCCAGTTGGCAGGCACATTGAACCGATGTTTGTACAAACCTTTTTCCTTTCCACGTACACTGTCTTTTGCGAAACCATAATCGTATTTGCCAAAGCCCTGCAATTCCCAGCAACTGGGCACAGCAATCTTTGTCCACTTGTTGGCATTCATTCCACCGGTGCAAAAGAAATCCCATTGCACGGTTTGATCGCTCCCTGTTCCGGAGAGGTAGACTTTTTCTGTTGTTTGAGCAGAAGAAAACAAAGGGAAGAAGAGAACCACGGAGATACAAAGAGCACAGAGATGCGCAAAGAATTTACTTTGTGCTGCTTTCTGTCTTTCTGTCTTTGTGGCAAATAAACCAATCATAGTTTTCCTGTAATTTTTTCCAGCTTCAGCGATGAAGCCACTTTCTTTCCATTCACCCACACAGTTAATCCTTTTCCTTTTTTGTATTTCAATCCGTCTTTATCCCAAATAATCGTAACGATCTTGCCGTGGTACAACACATTGTCAAGACAGAACCAATTCCATTTATTAACGGGCAGCAAAGGATTTACTTCAATAGTATTATCAGCTCTTGGGCGCAGACCAACAAGTCCGCTAATGATGAGATCATTAAACGTTGAATGATTATAATAACGGCTGCGTTCTTCATCACCCTTCAACCAGTAACCGGTTTTCTCATCAAGATATTCACCAATGTATGGGCGGCCACGATAGTATTGCGATTCAACATAAGTATTCAACAAACTGAAGTAATTACTATCGGCTACATAATCCTGTTTGTAATTATTCAGCAGGTTCGCCATGCCTGTTAATGTTTGTGCTGTTGCGAATGGCCATACCGCACCATCCCACTCACATTTACAACAACCATGTGTACGGAACTCCGGATGACTGCGATCGGCAGTTGTAATACCGAATGGTGCACAGAATGTTCTTGTGTCCATCAAACTTCTCCATGCAACGTTGTACGTATTATCGGGCATATTGAAATACCAGGGAATAAAACCAATCTCTTCTTTTACATTCGCTGCTGTATCGCCTTTCTCTTTTAACACTTCAAAGAAAGCATGTTTGCTGTTCCAAAGTTTGGTTTGGGTAAGTTGCTTTACCGAATCGGCTTTACGGTTATACAAAGCTGTAACGTCTGCATCGCCTTTCATCGCTGCCATTGCTGCAATGGCTTTGGCATTGCCAAACATATAGCCGTTGATGGAAGGCCGTGAATTTTTTTCTGTTCTGCCGCCGCTGATAGTTTCTTCCATTGCATCACGCACATCATACTGCCAGAATAAACCATCTGCTCTTTTCCGTTCGGTTTCCCAAGCTGCATAATTGATTTGCAGATCAGGCAACAGATCAAGTATAAACTTCATATCGCCGTTTACGAGATATCGATTGTAAATCGCATCTTCATTCCATCCGCTATAAAAACGTAGTTTCTTTAAGGGCTTACCCTCGTTGCCACGGTACCACACATGCAGGTTGTTATCCATGTAGGTTTTATCGTGCAGCCAGCGACTTTCGTAAATATGATGACCAAGTCCACTGGAGATGAGATTGTATTTATCAGCATAACTGCGTTGGATCAGGAACTCCGTAAACACAAATCCTTTTTCTGTTTTCTTGATGTGCTTACGTAAGGTCCACCAACGGTAATAAAAGATCTCTTCAAAATTCTGTTGCGGACATTCAAACAAAGGAATATTCTTCTTCATCCATTCCCAGCTTTTTGCATTGGGGATGGCCTGCTCAATATTCGGTTCCTCCATTTTGTTGAAATAATCAACGTAGTGTTTGAACTGATCCTGTTTGAGGACAAGTGGCTTCAGTTGTGCGGATGAATTGAACCACAGAGACACAGAGACACAGAGAAATACAAAGAATTTTCTTTTCACATCAATGTTTCTGCTTGTATTTAAGTTATTTGGCGACATGCATTTCATCTTCTTCATCCTTAAATCCTGTAAATCCCGGTTCAGACTATTTTGTTTTTACGCTATGAATAAAATAAACTGCTTCCTTCGCTTTTGCATCAGCTCCCGGCAAATCATAATCCTGGTCGGTTGGTGTATCTGCATTGGGGAAGCGACGCACAGCTCCTGTACGGAACGATAACCGATCAACAGACTCAACCGGCTGGAAAAAAAGATTCAGATTAGGTTTACCGTTGTTAATCGTTACTGTATAGAAACGGGTTGTCGTATTCAGTTCGATTTTGATATTGAGCTGTTCGCCTGCATTGTATTTACCCAGACTCTTGTTTCGATAACCTTGTTTGGTTAAAATACTTCCGGTAGAATCGAGCATTAAACGAAGTGTAGCTGTTCCTTTTTTATCGAGCAATTCAATTTCAAGATTACCGGTGTTTGTTTGTTGTGCACTTACAGTAAACTCAACTGTTAGATTTTTTGATTCAGGAAAAATACGTTCTGCTTTTGCATAGTCAAACGGATCGCTATCGTGCAAGGCAACAACTTTTTGATTATTGATAGTCTCCACATTCACCCTGCACCAAAGCGGACTATAAATATTCCATTCATTCAGTTCTTTTCCTGCAGACATATTGTTGAATACATCATTCACATGTGATGATACTTTATTTTTTACAGGAACAGGAACACGACTCACCCACATATCTTCTTTGTTCATGCTGTAGGTCACCCACATGTTATTATCAGCAGGTTTGCCATCCATTTCCTGTATGCCACGTACATACTGCGGCCCATAACTTTTATAAGCACCCCCATAGCGCATGGAAGTGATCTCACCATTCACCAACAGAAGATTTTTATACTTCAATCCATCATCACTTACACTAACGGCCAAAGGCCAGCGAAATTCAGAAGGGTTGTACACTGTTGCATATTTCCCATCGCTGGTTTTCTGTCCCCATATCTTCGCATTGGAATTGACAAAACCCGGCGCCCTTGTTGGGTTGTATTGCCAGGTCTTCCCTTCGTCTTTTGAAATGCTTGTTAATGCAGACTTCCAAAGTCCCACTATATTGCCATTTGGTAAATGATAATAGTTGAATGCTTTAAAATCTTTTTGCAAAGGAATCAACGGATCGTTGCGATCGCCTTCTTCTACGGTTTGCATCATCAACAATGGAGTATTTAGAATTTCATCACAAACTGCAACAAAACCTTTGTCTTTTGATGATTTATAAAATGGATACGATGTATTCTTTTCACTGAAGGAATGATTATATCTCAAAAAGTGAATGGGGCCGAATGAACCATCAGCTTTTATTTCCCTGATTACACGACCAATACCATTCCCATCATTTGGATCATCTTTTTGTCCCAATGCAATTCCATAAAACGCCAATGCAAATAATCGTTTTGATTTTGATGTATAAAAACCAAATCGCTGATGCATAACTGCATAGCTATTCTTTGCTGTATCTGTCTTGCCTTCTTTTACAAAACCATCCGGTATTTTATATGGTGGGAAAATAACAACAGGATAAGTCCAGTTGTAGCCATCTTTTGAACTTTGCAATAGTGTTTGTCCTGGTGGAATATGTTCACCAACAGGATCGCTTAAATATTCCAAATAGAAAGTGTTGTTCCAATATGCCAGCATAGGCGCATGGTTGTATGTCCATGATGCAGCACCTGTGTCTGAACGATTGGCACGCATGGTTTGAATATTATGCACACCAACTGCAGGTGATAATTGTCCGTGATGATAATCAACGTTTGATAAGGTTGTACCAGTGTAGCGAACTGTATCTTGCGCCGTTACATTCGCACAGATCAATAATAATATTGAAGTAATTCTTTTCATTTTTATAAATATTCAACCGCTGTCAGGTTTTCAATAATCTCTTAATCACTTTTTTCTTCACCGGAACAATCGTTCCATGTTTATGCCCCTCCGGCACTTTTACTTTTGTTGTCACATTTTCAAACTTTACAAAGTCTTTTGTTGCAACCGCTTCATATATTTTCTTCCGATACGAATCAAAATAGATCAGCCATTCATCTTTCAGCTTCACCACCGAAGGACCTTCGGTGAAATTATCCGAGAAGGGTTTTGAAATATTCGTCCAAGGACCAAGTGGCGATGTGCCAAATGCCACTTTAATATTCCGTTCAGGTCTTGTATTATCTTTCAATACCAACACATAATCATCTTTCTTCCGTTTTACAATTACCGCATCAATAACGCTGAATTTCGGATCGATAAATAATTTTGTATCACTGAATGTTTTAAAATCAGGCGTTGTAGTAACATACATGCGATGATTGTTACTGTCTTCTTCAATCCCTCTCTCAAACCTGCCTGGGATACAACTTGCCCAGATAATGATGTATTGCTTTGCTTCGTCATCGTAAAACAATTCAGGCGCCCACACATTCACGGTTGTTGGTTCATTCTTCATTACCGGAATAAATTGCTGTTCACTCCAGTTGAATAAATCTCTTGATGAAGCATATCCAAAACCAAGATCACCACGCCAACTGCTTGTCCATACCAAATGAAAAGTACCATCGGGCCCTTGCACCATGCTTGGGTCACGCATCACTTTCTGATTACCCACTTTCGGTTGTAAAAGAACTGTATCAAGATCCGTCCAGTTTTTTCCATCATAACTGTACAACATCCGCAAACCTGCGTCGGCAGGTTCATGAAAGGATGTGAACAGGTATGCTTTTCTTGAACAGGAAGAAAGGAATAACAATAAAACAAAGCCCCATACTCCTACTCTTTCCCCGGAGGGAAAAGAGCGGCACACTCTTGCAAACACCAACTTAAAGTTCTTCCACATCATCATCTTATTATCTATCGACTTGTTTATGGCTTAGGGTTTTAAAGTCCCTCCTTTGGAGTGGTTTGGGGAGGCCTCAAGAATTAATACCCAATCGTTTCCGTCTTTCTGTTCACCGGGAGGATCAAAAGTGGTTGTACCTTTTTTATATCCCACAACCGGTTGTTGTTTACCGTTAGCCGGATTGAACCAGTTTGCTTTTGATGCAGCAAACTTCAGCTTCGTTGCATCAATCGTAAATGAGCTTCCGTTGTACACATAAAACATTGCATAGTTTGTCCCCCTTGTTGCAGCAACACGATTGTAACGTTCGCCACAGTCAACCACTAATTCCTGCGCAGGCACACGATCGAAATACGATTTACTCAACATAAGTTTTTTCAAATGAACCATTTGTGTTGCACCCGGAGATAACAACGCCTGCTTCCAGTTCATGGTGACACCATAGTTGGCTGTCCAATCGCCCATTTTATTAAACTGCATAGTTGCATTTTCACCATAGGTAAAACCTGCACCACCTGCAAACACACTCCAGTATGCATAGCGGCGAATATCTGCATCCGTCCAGCGGGGCTGTAAACTGTCGTGCAAACCATGTGGAATATTCTCGTATGAAGGTTCTCCATCCAATGTTGGCTTCACCGGTTTTAAGTTGTAATCAACAGCAATGAACTTCCAGTTGTCTTCGCCGTAATGATTTGTTTCGTTGCTGCTGGTATCCTGCGCATAATCTTTGTGCCCGCTTTGGAACATATTAAAATCAAGCCATGATTCGTTATGAAACCAATCGCTTGAAGATGTTCTGCCACGTGGATGATACGTCACTAAATGTTTCGGATCGTATTTCTTTAATGTGGGACCAATCACTTTCCACACATCCATTCCTTCTGTTCCCTTAACATCACCACCATTAAGCCAGATAATGTTTGTTTTGTTTTTATAACGATTTGCTAAAAACTTTGCATACGCTTCACCCTGCTGTGCATTTACTTTTCCTCCTTTTACATTGCTGCCCCAAACAGGAACCATCGCCATATAAATACCACGTTTCGCAGCTTCGTTCACAATAAAATCCACATGATCCCAATAATCGTAAGCAGTAGTATCGGCAAAATTATTTCCGGGAGTAACATTCGGCTTCGCTGCATCTTCATTGATCAACGCATAATCACCATAAACATTCTTTGTATTGTTCATGTCATGCAACACCATTACCTGCACTACATTAAAGCCTTGCTGCTTTCTTGTTTCGAGATATTTAATCGCATCTTCACGGCTGCACTTTACAAATAACAACCAACCGGTATCACCTATCCAGAAAAATGGTTTTCCATCTGCTGTTTGAAAAAACCGTTTGTTGGCAGATACTTTCAACTGTTGTACCTGCGCATTTGCAAACAATGAAAGCAATACAAACACTATCGTTAATCTATTCTTCATCTATTATCGTCTTTCGAGTTTTCTTGTAACTGTGTTATAAATAATACTGTTCTTCCCGTCGCTTAATACATACTCACTCGCATTGGCTGATGCAACAGGTTTCATTCCAACAGCAGCTTTTAAAATTGCTGCGTCAATGTTTTCAGACATTACAGGCAAACTTCCGCCTGCCATGAATGCCGCCATACCGAATTCAGGATAATTATCACCACTATAGATCACTGCTTTTGTTGGATATTTTGTGCGGTATTCTTTCACTGCACGATACACTTGCTCAAAGCTTGTTTTCTTTGGTTTCAGTAAACGTGCATGCTGACGTGGGGCCAAGTTCTCACCGCCTTTTGGTGCATAAGCTGTACCGTCGGTCTGGTAATGCCAGTAACGGATATCAATCAAATCAACAACGGAAGCATAAGCAGGTATATTTAAAATAGAATCCTGTATATCTTTTGTTACACTCAATCCAACGATCGGATGCTTGCCTGTTTCTTTCTCCCATTCACGAATTACATCGAGCCAGAACTTTACAAAATGTGTTGGGCCTGTAAATTCTTCACCAATCAATTGTATAACTCCGTTATTATCCTTGAAATTATTCAGGCATTGACGGATATACTTTTTATGCAATTCTCTGCGCACTGGATTGGAGATATCATAAAACTGCTCCGCATAAAAAATACGTTTGTCACCAGCATAATTTACCGGTTCAACAAATCCCGTGTTGTTGATATTGTTTGCAGTGCGCCATGGGAAATCGGCATAGTGTGCGCCTGCTTCAATAATGTTGTGCTGAAAATAATTCTGATGTACCAGTAACAATCCATTCTGATCAGCGAGATCAGCAAACTGTTTTAATCGACTCCAGTAAAACAAATTGAACTTCGTTAAATCATATTTACTCAATCCATCCCATGCTGTTTCTTTTCCACTTCTTGCATAAGGCAATTCATAAAACGGCGGCCATACTTCGCCATCCATTCTGCGGACACGTTGATGATCGTCTCTTCTTCTATCGTACCACAAACCATAGTTGTGTTCAATCGCAATAGTCTTTGAAATTTTCATTTCACTCACTACTTCGTTCAAATCATCCGTTAAACCTTTTCCAGAACGACCGGGAACAAAACGGGTGATATGCCATTTGGACTGTTGAATATCTCGACCCTGTACACCTCCATTCCACCATTGCACATTTGAACGTTTACCTGTGATGAGTTCATCTCCTCTAACTAATACACCGTTCTTGATTTGTAATGAAGGCGCAAGTGTTGGAACAATTGGTTTCTTAATTCCGATCTGATCAATTGTTTTACTGCTTCCTGCATCAACAGGGATTTTATTGCGACCTGATGCCTGTGCAATGAATTCTTTCAATTGTAATCTCGGCTTTGCTGCTTCTTTTGTAAGTGCCTGTGCTACTTCAACCGATGGACTGCTGCTTGCTTCTGTTGGCACATCCATGATCTGCCCTTGCTGATCAATATTTTTATTCAGTCGTTCATGCAACTGTGCATAGTACAAACTTCTTGGACTGATGGTATTATTCGATTCGTTCCAGTAGCCATCGCCTGCAAACTGGCTCCAGCTGCCGAATGCCCAGTTTTGTGCAGTTGGTGGTTTGTAACAATCGATGCGTGCTGCACTACAGTTCCAGAATAAACTATTGGCAGCGCTCCACCCTGCGCCATTTGCATCCTGCCAACGATTACCAAAACGCAATGCGTTGCCATCTACATTCACCACATCAAACAAAACGCCGCTTGCCCAGCTGTCAATTGTTCCGCTGAAACTATAAGACAACATTGATTCGCATTGTACAAATGCATTGGGACCTGGTGCGCAAAAACCAACAGCAAAATCATGGTAACCATTTTCAGCATAACAACGTTGAAACAAAGTTTGCTGACCGGTTGTTAAAAACGTATAACGACGTTGACCGCCGATTTCAGAAACTGGTGCCAGCGAAATACAGTCTTCAACAGTAACACGCTTGGAAGTTTCCAATACACTCACTGCACTTCCGGCAAAATGCTGAAAGGTTATTTGACGTACCCAGCAGTCTTCTGCATTTTCAATATTGATAGCATTCCAGCGATGATCTTCATCTTTTGGATTTGTTTTATCGAAAGTGGAAATCAACTTGATATTTTCAATGCCGCAATTATTAATACGGCCATCATTGTTATAGAAATACATTGTTGCTCCACCATAAGTTGTATCGAACGCAGTTGTAAGTGGTGCATCAATGTAAACTGTATTGCCTTCGATCTTTGTAATAGTGCGATCAAAATACAAGTCTCTGTCACCGGGTTTCCAACCCAATGCAGTAATACCTCCACCAAAATGATCAGTACCTAACAAGTTGATCCAGTTGGCTGTTGAAGGACGACGGATAATAATTTTATTTGAGTGATCTTTAAAATTTATCTGATCAACATGAAAACTCATAGCGTTTACCGGCACAAACGGATCGGTAATTTTTAAGCCGGTGAGTTCTTTTGAAATCGTATTCTTTCCAACGATCTTGATCAATGCTAACCGCCCTGTTCCTGCACCAACAATGGTTGTTGCATTGATGCCGCTTCCACGCAATACCACACCTGATGCAGCAATACGTAACTGTCCCAACACTTCATAAGTTCCTTTTTGTAATAACACTGTTCCACGAAAACCTTTTGCGTCTGCAGGCAGTGAAGCCACATAATCCAAAGCCGATTGAATGCGAAGTGTTGCATCACCTGCTTTCACAGGTACCACAACTTTCACATCAACATCGGGTATTGATTGTTCAGATGCTTTGTAACCACAATAAGAAAAATCAGGAATGCGATTCCCCTGCGCATCTGCCGTGTAGATCAATTTTCCTTTCTCACTATATAAAGGAGGAACAGGCTTTACCTGCTTTTGCGCAAGTAAAGCCTGTTGTATAAATAAGCAGAATAGAAATAGAATTTTGTATGCGACTTTTTTATTCACTGTTTGCCGGTTGATTTTAAATACACTCTAAAGTTACTGTTGAGTCATTGCTTACTAAAAGATACAAAACAGAACTTTATAACCGGTGTTGATTATTTTTTCACCGCTGGTATTGGTTTTACATTCTTTACATCTACGACGCTATTGAGATAATTTTCAATATTGCTATAACCGTTCTTTGCAATTCTGGCGGCATCTGTTGCATCTTTTGAATTCAATCCAATCTTTACTTCGTATGCATCAGGTATACCGTCGTTATCGCTGTCGATATAAGGTGTGCCTTTGTATTCAGGATAGCCCCCCACCTGTGCTGGATCTGTGATGATGCCGATCTTGTATGAATCGATCGGCATGCGACGATGCTTGAATTGCGTTGCCGGTGGTTTCACGTTCGGATCTACTTCAACTTTACCAGTTGCAACCTGCTTTACAATCCGTGCATCCACTGCATCACGCCTTGGCAATGTTGCCCCTGCGTTAGCCAATACATATGTTTTTGCTTGCTCCGCTGACAAAATTGTAATTGGTGCCATTGGTAATGGCTTCGGCCATTTCATACTAGTATCAATTTCCACCTTATCATTTTCCCCTTCTACCTGTACGCCACCTTTCCAGTTATCTTTGGTTACTACAGGATAACCTTCCACAATATTTCCATTTACATAAGCACGTCCGTAATATTTTTCTTTCAGCTTGCTTCGTCCGCTTTCCGGTTTCAGTATGCGATAAGCAATGGCTGTTTTCGGTGTTGCAGGACCGGGCTTAAAATAATTATTGATGATGTTGAACTGAGCTCTGTAATCGCCACCATCAATGCTTCTGTGTACCCAATTAAAAACAACATTGTTTGCAAAGTTGAATATTCCATTCCAACCAACCGATGGGTTACGTCCGGCATTGCTTGCCCAAAGATTACGCATGAAGGTACAATTCTCACCACCAAGCGTACTACCGAATGCATGATTCCATGTATCGAGTGCTTCACCAAAAATTGAATTCTGAATTGTAATATTTACAGTACCGAATTTATCCTCAATTTTTCCTGTGCTGTCGTTATACATGTGGCGATACATGCTCATGTTCTCATCCAATCCCCATGTTGCACTTACATGATCGATGATGATATTACCAACCGGGTTTCCACCAATAGCATCATCTCTTCTTCCAACCCATGTTTCACCGCGGCGGAAACGCATGTAACGGATGATCACATCATGCGTATTGATCCACACACTTTCGCCAGCAATACATACTCCATCGCCCGGGGCTGTTTGTCCGGCAATGGTAATATACGGTGCACGGATCATCAACGGGGTTTTTAAACGGATAATACCAGCCACATTGAACACAATAATTCTTGCGCCGCCTTGCTCACAAGCCCAACGTAAACTACCGGGACCATCATCATTCAAATTTGTAACAACATATACTTTACCGCCACGTCCGCCGAAGCTGTAACGGCCACCACCTTCTGCACCTGGAAATGCAAGGATGTCTGATTGCGGCAATTCATCCACACGTGAAGCCCATGGAATATAAGGTTTGCCTTCTCTTGCTTCTTTTTGAATGATGGGCCATGCTATAGCCCACGCCGAATCGGAATGTTTATTTGCTGCACGCATCAATGAATCGGATGCCTGTTGAACATCTTTTGGAATATCAGGATACTGTGCAAACACCGTTCCTGCTGCTACGAAACAAACCACTGCTGCGAAAACTCTTTTAGAAAGGAAATTCATACTTCTTGATTATAACTTATTATGACGATTTCTCACACCGAAAACTGCTCTAATGAAAAGAGAAAGTGATAACACTTTCTCTTTTCAAATTTTGTGTTATTCTGAAACTTATTTCTGCACTTTTACATCTACTTCAATTGATGTTTCTTTATTTGGCGAATCACCATTTACAAAACGGATCAGTATAGCACCATATTTACCAGTAACCGTTCTAAAACCAATAACGTTGCTGCCTCCTGTAGTAGATACTGTTGTTACTTTTGATGCCGTACCCGAAGTCATATTACCAGCGATCAATCGTTGAATAGCTCCGGCAGAAGTTAACTGTGATACAAAGTTTACTGAAGTCGGCATTTTCTTGAAGATGGTTGCATTTTTGGTCCAGGAAGCCAGATCATAAAATGGCAATTGAGGTTGTGCTGCACTTAATGCATAGATCGTATGCTTTAAGTCGTCACCTGTTGCTGTGGTCCCACGCCCTGTAGTATCCCAATAATAACCAAAATCAATAGTCGCTGAATTAGCTGCACCATCGCTGTAGCTATAGGTTTTACCATCAATACTTGAATAGTAGCTTTTATTAGTTTTAGCAACTGAATCGGGAACAGACAATATTCTGTACGACCAGAAATGAAAATCAGGCTTCACTGTTATTTTTAATACTTTATCTCCATCGCCCAGAAACACCGCCTGACTGTTTCTTGCTAATACACGATAACTATAAGTACCGGCAGTACTATCAATCCGATAGCCTTTTGATCCGGAAAATGTATTCTTACTTCCTGTTACATTGAAGGTGTCAATGCGTACTCCGTTTCGCTGTATTTCTACATACGTCATTGGTTCTGTTGAGGTAATGGTGAAATCGAAGAAAATACTATCCTTCGGATTTACCTCAACATCCTGTGTAACAGCAAACGGGTTACCTGTTTTATATTGCACGGTAACTTTATACGCATCGATCGGCTCACGCTTTTTTTCGCAGGCA
Organism: Lacibacter sp. H407; assembly: GCF_037892605.1. Taxonomy (NCBI): domain Bacteria; kingdom Pseudomonadati; phylum Bacteroidota; class Chitinophagia; order Chitinophagales; family Chitinophagaceae; genus Lacibacter; species Lacibacter koreensis. The sequence goes on from NZ_JBBKTU010000001.1 coordinate 4,208,158, forward strand.
GCAATCAATACCAACAGCATACCCAGTGCAGTTATATTTTTCAGAAAACTGAATTTCATGTGATGTTGTTTAATTTGTTAGAATTGATTTATTGCAATGGATCAAATGTGCCACCAGCCCATCCAATGGTTTGTGCCATTACATAGCTCGACTGATTAAAGATATTCGGCAACGCATAGAAATAATAACGATCCGGAATACTAATCACATTTGAACCTTCAAGTGTTGCTGTGGTAACTGTAAAAATAGAAGTGTAAACAGATGGATTATTCAAGTTGGCAGTGTCTCTTGGCCGAACACCAAACGCATCCGGTTTATCAAGATAAATACGACCAGCTACAGTACCCGTTCCAGCGAAATAAGGAGACTTTGGTGCCCAGCGTAATGCAAATCTGGAGCTGATCAAGCCATAATTTCGTGTTCTTCTTAAATCCCAATAACGCTTTCCTTCCATTGCAAATTCAATCATCCGCTCATCTAAAATGAGTGAACGCATACTTGCCGCATCGGTTGCAACATCTAATCCATAATCAAATGACCCCTGAACGATACCTGCACGCTGACGTATTTTGCGCACCATATCTTTTGATTCTGCAATACGGCCTGTTTCATTTGCACACTCAGCAAGATTCATGACCAACTCAGCAAAACGGAACTCAACCCAATCCATGCCGCTGCCACCGCCTGTATTACTGTTATACAGTGCCTGTGTTGCAGCCAATGTAGGGTTGGTGATCTTTTTAGAATAGAATCCGGTAACGATCGATGAAGCTGATTCATCAAGCACACCGGTATAATTCCACTGCTTACGACCTACTTTATTACTTAAAGGCCAGATAGCACCATTGTATGCGATTGACATATCAAACCGTGGGTCTCTGTTCTGCCAAAATAATGTTGTATTGTGATCGGCCGAAGGATGCGTTATCGGCAACCCATCTTTTGTTGTGTACTTCTGTACTAAATTCCAGGTAGGCTGATTGGATCCGCCGCCTCCATTTGATTCAGAAAACGGACGGGTAATATATTCTGTATTTGTACCACGGCCGGGGCTGATGGAAACCGCATCATGCTTACGAACCAACATTACTTCTGCATTATTTTCTGTAACAAAAATGTTTGCATAGTTGGCAAATAACATGTAACCGTTTGCAACCGCTGTATCATACGCAGCCTTATTTGCTTCATATGCTTTCTCCCAACGATCTGTAATATTTGTTGGATTAAATTGCGGACTTGCCCAATACATTAATACTTTGCCTTTGTATGCAAGCGCTGTTGCTTTTGTGATACGTCCAATATTTGTGCTGTTCCAGGAAATCGGTAAATAAGCACCCGCTGAATCAAGATCATTCACAATAGCTGCAATACATTCACTTGTCTTAGCACGTGGTACATTTAAATCATCTCCATTTAGATCCTGTGATTTTAAGATGAGGGGAACGCCTCCATAAAGATTTACCAAACGGAAATACACAAGCGCCCGCAGGAAAAAGAACTGTCCTTTCAACGTACGTTTTGTTGCTTCAGGTAAACTGCCTGCATTGATCCCTTCAATGGCAGTATTGCAACGGCGTATATCAAAATACCTGTTTGTATTAATGGATGTGCCTGTACCAATATCTGTTACAGAGTTCTCCACCAATGTACCGTACAGAAAAGCGGTATTGGCATTATTCAATTCATCGGATGTATTGTGGATATTTCCGGGAGCAGGCCATACAGGCATCATCAGATCATATCCTTTATTCAGGAACAGATTTACAGCACCTTCATCATCCCATATTTTAGAATCGATACCGTTTGGATCTTCCAGATCAAAAAAGTCTTTTCTACAGGCTGATAAAACAACCGAGCCAATGCAAAGCATTAAAGCAAACCTGGTAAACTTATTTTTTATTGACATAATATTCTTGTTTTAGCAATACTTTATAATGACACGTTAACACCAAGTGAAATTGTACGCAACGTTGGGTAACTTGCAAAGTTGGATGTATAAGGGTCTTTATACTTTAACGGGTTAACAATGTTCCAGAGGTTGGTACCGGTGAGGAATGCTCTGAAATCCGGTATACGCAGTTTCTCTGAAATATGTTTTGGCAATGCATATGAAAGCACCATATTGTTGATCCGGCTTTGTGTTCCGTTAACTGCCCAGAACGTAGAATTCTCTCTTGCCAATGGCGCATCAGCACGTGGATATTTTGCATTGGTGTTCTCCGGTGTCCAATGATCGTTCCAGAATGAAGCAGCATTTTGAGTAGTTGTTGGTACTTTTCTTGCTTCACCATCATAGAACACTTTACCACCTACACGAAGGTTCATATTCATCTGCAATTTGAAGGTTTTATAAGTAACCCCGAACGTCATACCAAAACCTACTAACGGTGTTGTGCGGTTGAACATGATCGTTTCATCATTATCATCTATCCTGCCATCTCCGTTAATATCTTCAAAGTCCATAAACCCTACCTGTGGCTTTGCTCCACCGATCAGATAGTTTGGATTTTTTGCAAGGATGGCATCTACTTCTGCCTGTGTACGTAAAATACCTTTTGCGATATATCCGATGTTACTTCCATTATACTTACGTGGATCACGACCCAATGAAATTTCCAATTGGTCTGAACCGTAAGTACCTAAACGTGAAGAATTATAATACGCCTGTAATATCTGACTGTTGGAAAATCCAAAGTTCACATCGGCAGTAAAGCCCCAATCGTTTTTGAAATTGGCCCGGTAGCCGATCGAAAATTCATTACCCCAACTGATGCTTCTGCCATAATTCACAACAGCAGTGTTGATACCAGCTGTAGGTGGTAATACACCGTTCTCTAAACGATCAAATGCATCATAATTATAGCGGTGAAAGAAATCGTAGGTGAAATTGAGTTTTCCGCTCAACAGGTTCATATCGAAACCAATATTGAATGTGCGGGCTTTTTCCCATGTAATATTTGGATTGGGCGACACGTTAGGATCCAACCCGCTTGTAACTGTTGTTCCAAATAACATTCCTGTAGTTTGGGTAAACCGTGATTCCCATAAGCGGTTGTTTACACGATCTTCACCCACCAACCCGTAGTTTGCACGGATCTTCATAAAGTCGATGAAACCAAGACGGTCTCTAAAAAACTTTTCATCGCTGATCTTCCAACCCAAACCTACTGAAGGGAATAAACCCCAGCGTGTTTCAGGCGGAAAGTTGGACGATGCATCATAACGTGCAATTACTTCCAGCAAATAACGGTCAAGGAATGAATAGTTGAAACGACCCAGAAACGAGCGCTTGGCCGATTGTGTGTAACTGGGGTTACGAATGGTTTGTCCATCGTTACTAAATGCCCAGAACTGATCAACACCACCAACTAACTGTGTGTTTTTATAAAAGAAAATATTTTGTGCGTTCGCTTCGCTTTGATCAAAACCCACCATGATATCGAAATCATGATTGTCGATCTTTGTACCATAACCGATGGTTGATATTAACTGATAGCTTCCGTTAATGTCGGAACCTTCGGCCAACTGATCGGAGTTAGCAACACGCTGAAAAGGTGTGCCGGCATTTAAATTCTCTGTAAACAACAAACCATTTTGACCTCCGCGGATAAAGTTGCCTACAAAATAAGGAGGGAAATATTCTCTTCCTGTTGCGTTACGGTTGAGCCTGCCGAATTGAAGTCGTGCAGTTAAGCCTTTCAGGAATGTAGGTTTATATTCCAAAGAAGCGTTTACACTTAAGCCTTGTGAGTTTCCTCTTTTATAGTTTCCTGAATTAAACAGTGCAAGTGGATTCCAGTTGCCGGGAGGGTTAATACCGCTCCAGCCAACATAGTTTCCATTGATGGTTAACGGCACCCACTTTGGTGTTAAATAAATAGCACGTATAGAAAGATCATCTGTTTCATTATTTGCACCTTTTAACGTGTTACGGTTGTCGGCACTAAAGTCGGAAGCAAAAATTACGTTGGCTGTAAGTCCGTCAATGATCTTGGCAGTTGTACCCATTCTGAAACCATACTTCTGGATACTGATATCTCCGTAGTTACCGGTTTCTCTGAAATAGTTACCACCAGCAAAAAATGTAATTCGTTCAGTACCGCCACTTACGTTAAGGGTATGACGCATTAACGTTGTTGGCTTCCACATTTCATCATACCAACTTTGATATGGATTTGTTTTTAGAAAATCAAGGTCGGCCTGTGAAAAACGTTGATTCGTAGCAGCGCCGGTAAGTTCATATCCGTTGTTGAGCATTTTTGCATGTTCGTATGCACTCATGATCTCTGGCTTTACTGCTTCAGTAGAAGATCCAAAGTAACCCGAGTAAGAAATGCGTGGTTTGCCCGGTTTGCCTTTTTTGGTTGTAACCAACACCACGCCCTTTGCACCCGCTGCACCATAAATGGCAGCAGCCGCATCTTTCAGGAAACTGATATCTTCAACCAAACTCGCATCGAGGTTATCAAAATAGTCTTTCGTTGCTATGATTCCGTCAATTACATACAAAGGATCGGCAGTGGCACCCACTAAAGAAGCACCCGGAAATATACTTGCACCCCTGATATTGATCGATGTAGGAGAACCTGGTTTACCCGAGGCAAAATTGACTCCCACACCTGGCAACCGGTTGATCAATGCAGCACCAAGATTTGCCACCGGCAAATCTTCTATCTGAGAAGGTTTAATATTGCCAACCGACCCCAGTACATTCACTTTCTTTTTTGTACCGTAGCCAATTACAACAACTTCTTCCATTTGCTCACTGGTGCTCTTTTCCATTGTAATCGCAAGCGTGCCTGAAGCACCTGCTTTACGCTCATACACAGTAAACCCTACATATGAAAAGGAGAGTATGGATTCTGACGAAGGTGCCTTAATTGTAAACTGGCCTAGACTATTTGTGGTAGTACCCGTGTTTGTGTTTTTTACACGCACAGATACACCCTCAAGTGGGTCGCCGTTTTCTTTATTTGTTACCGTACCGCTTACAGTAACTTCCTGTGCAAATAATGTTACTGCAAATAATGAAAATACAGTCAGTAACAGCAGTTTTGGTTGTCGCAAATACTTCATGTTATATGGCATTTTGCTTTTGGGATGAATGATGATGAACAGTAGTTATTGTTTATTTAGAAGACTCTTGTTTTGCTTTGATTCGTTTCTGCCATTCTTCTCTTTCTTTCGTTAGATCGTAACCGGCGGCAGATAAATAATTATTGATGCGGCCTTTGTATTTTCCAAAGATGGCGTGTTTTTTATCAGACGATTCGCCGTCCATAGCCAATTCTCTTGCCTCTGTCAGCCAATCATAGATTTTCTTTTTTTGGTCTTCTTTAAGGGTGGGGATCATATCGAGGTAGGCAGTGTAAGTAACATGCAGCACATTGTAAGTCATAGCATTTTTCACCAGCTCAATCTGCTCTTCAGAAATAAACTGTTGTAACCCGGCAAGAAAGGATGTATGCAATTGCTGAAGTTGCGCCATCTTTTTTTCTTCCTGCTTTTGTACCTGAAGAGCAGATTCCTGAGCGGTGATCGATTGCTGTTTGATTGCTGCTAAAGCGAGTTTAGTTTCTTCGTGTATATTATTAATACTGTTATACTGATTTACAAGTACTGCTAAAACATTTTTATACTGCACAGAATCTTTAATGGAAAGTGTGTTAACGATCTTTGCTGAACGCTCTGTTATTACCTTGATGTAAGCAAGGTCGGCCTGTTTATTTTCCTGTGCGCATGTAAACGAAACTGATGCGATGCTGATAAGGGAAAGTAGAATTTTACTTGCAGAAAATGAAGTGAATGTTTGAAAGAAGCTCTTAACGGGCAGCTTTGAAATAGCACTATTATATACAAGCAAATATCGTTTCATTCTACAGCATTTAATCGTTTTTATGAGTGATGTTGGAGGAGACCCAATCAATTCATTCACGAACTAAAGGTACATTCACCACCAGCCATAAAAATGTAAGGTTTTGCTATATTGATGGAACATTTTACTATTCACCAAATAACTACGGAAACGTTCCCGGAATTTTTTTTCGCCTGTTAATTCCCGGTTTGCAGCGTAAGGCTGGCTTCTTTAAATCCGGCAGCTTTTGCTATTACTGTAATATTTCCCTGTTTTTTGGTGGATTGGATAATGGCTATTGCAAGCCCCTTCCATGTTTTACGTTGCGGACTTTTAAGCGAAAGACTATCGGCCGGAAAACCGTTATCTGTTCCTGCAAGAAACCCCGTGCCGGTAACAGAAAATTCAAGAAGTTGATCGGAATCGGGAACAGGGTTTCCATCTTTATCTAAAAGCCTCGCTGTAATGAAAGAGATATCTGTTCCATTGGCTTTAATTTTAGTTCTGTCTGCAATCAGTTGAATTTTTGCGGGTGCATCTGCCGTTCTTATTTCTTTCGTCAATACTACCCTTCCGTTCTTTTTCGATACAACTTTTATTGCTCCAGGTTGGTAAGGCACTCGCCACATAACATGTAAGACATCTGTTGTTTTCGATTTGCTGCCTACCGATTTCCCATTGATAAATAATTCCACTTCATCCGCATTATTGTAATAAGACCACACATCAACCGTGTCGCCTTTGTTCCAGTTCCAATGCGGGAATAAATGCAAAACAGGTTTTGTTGTCCATTCACTTTGATAGAGATAGTAAACATCTTTTGGAAAACCGGCCAGATCAATTATACCATAGTATGAACTACGTGCAGGCCATGCATACGGAACAGGTTCACCAATAAAATCAAACCCACTCCACACAAACATGCCCGACATGAATTTGTATTTGTTCACAGCAAGTAATGCAGCTTCATGCGACGAACCCCAGTATGCATACACATGATCATAGGCGGATACACTCATATCTGCATTGCCTTTTACTGTAGGCGTTTTACCATCGGGAGGCCAGAGACGATTGCTATCACTGGGCATATCGTAAGAGCCTCTTGATGATAATGCAGATGCTGTTTCTGTTGCAACAAATGATTGACCGGGAAAACGTTTCGGCAAGTCTGCATAATCGTACAACTTATAATTGAAGCCGAGTACATCCAATGCTCCTGACTTCCAAATAAAGTTCTTCTCAGGAAAGTTTTCGGTAAGTGCACAGGTAACAGGTCTTGTTGTATCAATTGCTTTTACCAATTCAACCAAACGTTTGGCAATGGTTGTACCGGTGCTGTCGAACTGTTCTCTTATTTCGTTACCGATGCTCCACATAAAAACAGAAGGATGGTTACGATCACGCAACACCATTGCCTGTATATCACGTGCATGCCATTCATCGAAGTAAAGATTATAGTCAAATCTGTTTTTCCTTTTCTTCCACATATCGAATGCTTCCACCTGAACCAAGAAACCCATTTCATCGCAGAGATCAAGTATGGCAGTTGCAGGTGGATTGTGTGAGAAGCGGATAGCATTCACGCCCATCTCCTTTAATATGTTCAACTGGCGTTTTGCTGCTGCATGATTATAGGCTGCACCTAATGCACCCAAATCGTGATGCATACAAACGCCTTGAATTTTTAACGGTTGATTGTTGAGAAAGAAACCATTTGCAGCATCGAAGCGGAATGAACGAATGCCGAAAGTTGTATTAATCTCATCAATTAGCTGGCCGTTGCGTTCAATTCGTGTAACGGCTTTGTACAAATATGGTTTTGTTGTTGACCAGAGTATTGGTGTGTTGATTTGCAATTGATCAGCATACGAATAACCACCAACAGGTATTGTACGCAATAACATATGTTTTGATGTAGCGATCTTCTTCCCTGCTGCATCATACACATCGGTGTACAGTTTTACAATTTCTTTTTGATTGCCTGTATTTGAAACCTTGTATTGAACAGAAACTGTTGCTTTGTTTTTGCTGATGACGGGTGTTGTGATGAAGACGCCTGCTTCTGCAATTGCTACATTATTTGTTGTAACCAATTTCACATTCCTGTAAATGCCGCTACCGCTGTACCATCTTGAATCGGGTTGCAGACTGTTATCAACTTTCACCGCAATCACATTGGGTTTACTATAAATTAAATGTGCTGTGAGATCATAAGAGAAATTAATATAACCGTAAGGACGCTTACCTAAATAATGTCCGTTGATCCATACTTCACTGTTCTTATAAACGCCATCAAATTCAATACGTGTTGTTTTGCTTTTTGAAGCAAGAGGAAGAGTGAATGTTTTACGATACCAGCCAATCCCGCCCGGCAATGCACCACCCTGGTTGGTTGCAGGAAATACAGATGAGAAATTGCTTTCAATACTCCAGTCGTGTGGCAGGTTTAAACTTCTCCATTTTTCATCGTTATAGTTTGTATTCCTTGCAAGACTATCGTTACCCAACAAGAATTTCCAGCCGTTGTTGAAATCAACTAACGAACGAACCTGTGCGGTTGAAAATAAATTCAACAACAGGAAAGTAACAACGAGTAAAGTATTTCGATTCAACTTCATTTTATTTTTTGTCGGAAGACGGAAAATTTCTTTGTGCTTCTTCCTGCCTTTGCGTCTTCGTAGTTCAAATTTCCACCATTGCTTTGATGACGCCATTCTTTGGATCGAGCCAGCTTTTGAAATGATCTTTCACTTCATCAAATTGTACACGATGGGTAATGTAGGTTGCAGGATCAACGAGTTTGTTGCGCATGCACATCATTACATGATCAAAATCTTCTTGTGTGGCATTGCGGCTGCTCATGAGTGTTGCTTCACGTTTGTGAAACTCAGGATGACTTACGATCAACTCTCCTTTCTGTAAACCAACCAACACATATCTTGCGCCATGCGCCATATACAAGAATGCACTGTTGATGGCTTTTTGATTGCCGGTTGCATCAATTACCACTGTTGGCATATCGCCATTGGTAATTTCTTTTAAACGTTGCAGCACATCTTCGTTTAATGGATTGATGGTATGCTGCACTTTTAGTTTATCCTTACAGAAATTCAAACGTGTATCATTTACATCCATGGCAATTACCTGTCCGCCTGCAATGCGACCAAACTCCATAATGCCCAAACCAATGGGGCCAGCACCAATTACCAATACAAATTCACCTGTACGAACGCCTGCCCTGCGGATGCCGTGTGCACCGATAGCTAAAGGCTCCACCAATGCGAGTTCATCAAAACTCATATCGCCGCCATGCAGCAATGCAGAAGTGGGAACAGAAATAAATTCCATCATACCACCATCTACATGCACGCCAAATACATTGATGGCTGCACAACAGTTAGGTAAACCATTGCGACAGGCAATACATTCGCCGCAATGAAAATATGGGATGAGTGTTACACGCTCTCCTACTTCAAATTCTGCATCGGCATCAACCTGTACAATTTCGCAACCCAACTCATGACCGAGTATGCGTGGATAAGCAAAGTAAGGTTGCGTTCCTTCAAATGCATGAAGATCGGTTCCGCAGATACCGATGCGTTTTACTTTTAATATTGCACGACCGGGTTGAATTTCGGGTCTTTCTTTTTCTACATATTCAAATGAACCCGGTTGCTGACACACTAATGCTTTCATAAAATCTTTTATTAGTTAGTTGCTACACTAAATTGATAATTACCTGAACCAATTTTCACGACGGCTCTTCCTTTTTCATAAACAGCCGTTACCTTTTTCCCATTCAGCAATACAGTTTGCCCCGGCTTTGCAGGAACGTACACAACTGCTGTACTGTTTGCAGGTATTTGCAGCTGCAAGTTAAATGATGAAGTTGTTTTTACCCATTCACTTTTAATTAAACCATAAGGCGATTCAAACGTTGCTTTTGCATTTGTTACGTCACCCACCACTTCAGGCTTGATCATAACTTCTTTATAGGCTACTGAATTTTCTGTTTGTTTGATACCGGCAAGACCTGCATAGAACCATTCCATCAAATGCCCCAGCATAAAATGATTATTCGATACCGATTCATAGGCCTGCCAGCTTTCCGTGAGTGCAGTTGCACCATGCTTGAGCTGATAGCCATAACCCGGCACATCATCACGATAATTCATATCAAAGATCACATCACTTCTTCCGGCTTGTTCCAAAGCTTTCAACACATAACGGTAACCGATATCGCCTGCTGTTAATGCATTGTTCCTGCTTTTTATTTCACGGATCAACGCATCAACAACCGCCTGCCTGTTTTTCTCTTCCACCAAACCCATATACAAGGCCATTGCATTGGCAGTTTGACTTGAAGAATCGTATTGCAGTTTGATTGGATCAAAAAATGTTTTATTGAAAGCTGTTTTTACATCTGCTGCCAGTTGCTGATAGAATTTAACATCTTCATTCTTCTTTAACATCGTGGCTATTTTGATCATGATGTTGAGATCATAGTAAAACGTAGCGGTAGCTGTTACACCCATCTTCGTCATTTGTGCAAAGCCTGATTTCTTTGGGCCAATATCAAACCAATCGCCCAAGCCATGCGACAAAATATTATTATTCGCTTTGCTTTTCAGGTACAGCACATAAGCCTTCATCATATCATACGACTGCAACAATGTTTCTTTATCGCCATACCATTGATAATTATACCAGGAATAAATGATCGCTGCACTTCCCCACTCCGGCGATTCATCAAACGGTGGTGTAAACACAGTAAACTCGGGAGCGATCTCCGGAATTTTTCCGTTGGCATACTGCGCATTCTTCATGTCGTTGATCACTTTCTTATTCAACGCTGCCACATCATAATTGTAATGAACAGAAGTGCCGACTAAATGTGTTTCTTCGAGCCATCCAAGTTTTTCTCTGTGCGGACAATCGGTGAACACGCTTACCATATTACTTTTAATGGCCCAGTCGATCAATGTATGTGTGCGGTTAAACAGATCGTTTGAACAACTGAATGAGCCAACCGTATTCGCTGCATTACGGATATGCAATCCTTCAAGTTTTACCACTTGTGGAAGTGATTGATTATTTTCTTTCGGTTTGCAATGCACTTCCACATATCGGAAGCCGGTGTATGTAAACAACGGATGCCAGCTTTCTTCGGCATCACCTTTTAAAATATAGGTAAAGAAAGATGGACTACCTGTTGCTGTTTGATTAGCCGTTCCGTCTGCATTGATCAATTCACCACAAATTAATTTCACCGTATCGCCTTTGCTTCCTTTTACTGTAATGGCAGGAACACCAGAAAAATTTTGTCCAAGATCATATAACGTAACGCCTGGCTTTAATTCACGTTTGGTTTGTGTCGTTAACTGTTGCATCACTTTCACCGGTTCATTCATTTGCGATTCAAGTAATGCAGGGCCTTTGGTAATGATCACCTGTTTCCATTTCGCATCATTAAAGCCTGGTTGATTCCATCCTTGTTGAAAAAGATTGGCATCATAATCTTCGCCACCGAATATGCTTGAATAGATGATGGGTGATTGATCTGTCTTCCAGCTTTCATCACTAATAATCTGCTGTGTCGATCCATCAGTAAATTCGATCAACGTTTTTGTAATGAGTTTTGGATAACCATAAGCGCCGGTCATCTTACGGTAACGTTCAGAGGGAATATAATAAAATCCATTGCCAAGCATTACGCCAATAGCATTCTTCCCCTCTTGTATATTCTTTGTTACATCAAAAGTTACATATTGTGCATGTTTGCTGTAATTCGTCCAGCCAGGTGCAAGAAAATGATCGCCGATCTTTTTGCCGTTGATACTTAATTCAAAATGACCAAGACCGCAGATAAACACTGTCGCCTGTTTGATTTTTTTTGCAACAGCAAATTCTTTACGTAGCACAGGTAGGATGTCTTTTCTCGGGCCCCATGCTTTTTTTCCACTCTGGTGCACATGCGGAGCAATAATAGCAGTATCATTGATCTCCTCATACCCGATCCATTTCGCATTGCTCCAGTCTTTTGTTTGTAGTAAACCCATTTGCCAATGTTCAATACTGCTCCATGCTGACACATTTCCTTTGTTATCCCACACCTGCACTTTCCAGAAATATTTTTTAGTGGATAGCAATGATTTCCCGGAATAAGCAACTTGTATTGAAGCTGAAGATTTGATCTGCTTAGAGTCCCACACATTACCGACATTCTTTTTCAATAACGCTTCATCATCGGCAACAAGAATGTGATATGCAGTTTGAAATATATTTTGTTGAGTGGATTGTAATTGCCAGCTGAGTTTGGGCTGCAGGGCATCAACACCTAAAGGATTGCTGCGGCTTTCGCAACGAAGATTGGCAACAGTTAATTGTTGAGCGTGCACAAAAATTGTACAAAGCAAAAAGCAAGCATTAATGAGAATCGTTTTCTTCATCGTTCATCTATTGTATTTCGATACCTGAAATGGCCAGTTCAGTTCCGTTTTCTGTTACCAGTTTCACCACATAATTTCCTGCATTAATCTGCGAACCTGTATTGACGGTGAACTGGTTCCATTTACCTACCCGTGTAAATGTAAACTGAACAGCTTCCTCCATCATCCTGTTGCCACCTGCATCAAACAATTGCAATTTCGCTTTTACTATTTGTTCTTTGGGGTAATAATATTTTACAGTGATGGAATAAATATCACCCACACCTGTTTGCACCGGCCATTGAATAGATGTTTCAGCATTTGATTTAATGAGGGTACACCATCTTCCATTCATCGAATCTTTTACCACACCTTCGCCAATAATAGCAACATTGCTACGATATGGAGTGATGGGTTTCAGATCGTATGCAGGTTGCATTTTATTTACAGGCAGAAAAGCAAGCACAACATTCTGATCGATTGTCAAGTTTACTTTTTCATCTTTTGCATAACGCTTGCGATAAACGTTGTAAACAGTACCACCATCTTCATTGGTGATCAGTTCTGTCTTGGTTAACTCTCCGGCGGGAGGCTGTGTTAACGACTTCTTTACTGAAAGAAAAACATCAAGGTCAATGGTTGGCACAAAGCTTACTGTTTGCTTCTGTGAACTATTACTCAGTTGAATCCAATCAGCGCCATATAAATTAGAAGGAAGCGAATTGAACTGAATTGTTCCGTTTGCAAATTGTTTATCGCCGATATCAAGCCAGCTTTGCTCTTTACAGTTTTCACACGAAAGACCACTGATAAATGATGAAATTGATTTCGTTGAAATGCCTTTATTAATGGAAGCAATGGCAATTGCCGAAATGGTCGCTTGTCCAGATTTACTTTCAGGGAATGAAACAACCATCTTGCCACTGCTTATTTTCGCTTTCACTGTTTTCTTTAAGGCTGCATTTACTCCAACCTCTTTCGAAATATCAAGATCTTTCAAAACTGTTTTATCATTGATGGCCACATCAAACAACCGCATACCGGTAGCGTTGATGCCTCCACCGATTCCCAGCCACGGTTCAACGAAATAGAATTCAACTAAATATTCACCATCAGGTAATGCAAATTCATAACTCAGCTTATCTTTTCCATAACGGAAATCCTGGAAGAGTTTCCAATCTTTTGTTCCTTTTATTGGACTGAATGTCCTACGTTGACTTGCAAAGTTGATTGGCACTTCCGGAAAATCCTTTGTCCATGACGTGGCAAAACCTTTATCCGCCAACCATGTGTTTCCATTCTCATCTTTATATTCTCCTCCTCCACAATTGACACGATAAATATACTGATAACCTGCTGTTGGCTTAGTCAACGGTTTTGTGTTCGCATACAACTGTTTAAAGTTGGGTGATTTAGGCAAGTGATTCAACACAATGGTATCTCTTGCTACAGTTCCTCCATTTACATAACCCACAGCATACAACACATTGTATTGAATATTGACATTATTCCACTGAAAGTGTGTACCAATACCGTTCTTCTTTTGTTTACCAAGCGATGAACCGTTTATATCATTGAACAATTCCACTTCATCACAATTGCTGTACACGTAAATGCTGTCTCTGATGCCGGGCTTCATCCACCTGTTCGGCCATGTATGCGAAACAATGTAAACCATCGGTTGGCTTTCTTTCGGCGCATAATTACTCCGGAACATGTAATAGGCATCCGTTGGTTCTTCCCAAGGTGTAAGCAATCCTTTATAATTCACCGGACCAATACGATCGAGTTCACGCAAACCTTCACCACCTTGCACACGACCAGGGTTATCATGCGATGTTAACAACCAAAAGAATTGTCCTGCACTGCTGTCTTTCACCGATTCTGCTAATCGAACTTTCTGTTCCATTAGTTGCACCATGCGGTCTTCACTTAAAATTCCGTTTTGTACAAAACCACCTTCGGTATGCAGATCAATCGTACGCCATGCACCATATTCACCAATCAATACTTGTTTTTTTACATCATCATCATATGTTGCAGGATCACCGCCATAAGTGCCAGTCCAGTTTTGCGGCACATCCCAATCAGTTCCAGTTCCGCCATTACAGGTTGTAACCAAACGTTGCGTTGATGCAGTGGGATCTAAAGAACGGATCAACTCTGTACATTCTTTTGCAAAATCTTCCGGCAGTTTACTTTCATTCTGCAAACCCCATAAAATAATGGAAGGACTGTTACGCCGTTCAATCACCCACTCTTTCAACAGTTGTTTGAAATTCTTTCTGAACTCAGGTGAATCGTACCATACATGTGCTGATAATTGTGTCCACCATAAAATTCCTTTTTGATCACATAATTGCCCGTACAATAAATTGTGTGGTTGATGCCCATCACGAAATGCATTGAAGCCTGCTGACTGCAGCCATTTGAATCGTGAAAGAATTTGCTCATGACTGAATGCATGACTTTGTCCCAGCAAATGTTCATACTCTGCAATGCCGTTGATGAAAACAGGTTTGCCATTTAAGAAAAACTGGTTGGTTGGGTTCTTCCAGTTGATAGTGCGGAAACCAAATTCTGTTTCTGTTTTATCAACAACAAGATTGTTCTCTTTAACGATTGAAACGATCTTATATAAATAAGGGTCTTCAACCGACCACAAGTTGGGTTTCGTTATTCTGATATCCCTTTGCAAAACCGTCAGTGAATCTTTTCCCTTCATCTGTTGAACCAACGAAACTTCTTTTACGATCTTTCCTTTTGCATCCATCAACTGATGAACAACTGTAACTGATCTGTTGCGGTTTGAATAATTTTTAAACGTTGTATTGATGGATAGAGTTGCTTCTTCTTTTTTTAAATCTGCCCATGCATGAATACCGAATGGCTCAATACGAACATCATTTGTTGCAATCAAATGAACCGGACGAAAAATACCCATTGGTTGTGAACCTTCGGAGAAACCACGTTCATCACTGCATCCACCACAAACCCAGGGCAGGTTTTGAATATTGGATGGATGATAAGCTCTTACTGCTAATTGATTTATTGTTCCATCTGTTTTGATCACATCCGTTACATCCAATGTAAAAGTTGTTCGTCCACCAATATGCTCACCAACTTTTTTATTGTTGAGATAAACGATTGCATATGATCCCACTCCTTCAAAAAACAAAAAGAAACGTTTACCAGCTGTTGTTTGTTTTGTTGTAAATGTTTTCCGATACCATGAGTCACCATGACGGTTTCCATGCAATAATCTCCTGTAACCTTCATACTGATCCCAGTTATGAGGAATGTTTACTTTCTTCCAGTTGCTGTTGATTACAGTTTGATAAGTATTGACAGGTAATTGCTGATCGTTACTTGTTGTAATGCTGAACCAGTTTTCGTTTAATGAAATATCCTGGCGTTGTGCGGAAGAGTTGAACCACAGAGATACAAAGACACAGAGAAGCACAAAGAATTTCACGCAAAAGATCTTATGTATTACACATTGCTTCTTTGCATCTTTGCGTGAAGAAAAAAGACTTTTATAATTGTTTAAGGGCTCCATCAAAATTATAAACTGTATTTGCTTTTGTTTTTATGTTAATGATCTTTCCGTTATAGCGAAGAAGCAGATCATTTCCTGTTTTTGATTTAACTGCGAGTTTCACCAACTTTCCTGCATTCCATTTCATATCCATTACAAAACCACCTCTCACACAAATACCTTTTACTTCACCATCAGCAAACGCAGTTGGCAAGGCAGGTAGAATGTCAACATACTTGGTATGACTTTGCACCAGCATTTCACCAATACCTGCAGCACCACCAAAATTTCCATCGATCTGGAACGGCGGATGTGCATCAAACAAATTCGGATAACTACCTGCACCACCTTTCACCGGACTCAGCAACATCTTCACCATGGTGAATGCATGTTCACCATCTTTGAAACGAGCCCAGCAGTTGATTTTCCAACCCAAGCTCCATCCCGTTGCTTCATCACCACGGAAGATGAGTGATTGCTTTGCAGCATTCATCATCGCCGGTGATTCATCATAGTTAATTTCACTACCGGGATACATGCCCCACAAATGCGAGATATGACGATGCTTATTCTTAGGATCATCAACATCCTGCATCCATTCCTGCAACTGTCCATGCTTACCGATCATGTTCGGTGCGATCTGTTTGTATTTTTCTTTTAATGTTGTACGCAATGCCGCATCTACATTCAGAATTTCACTTGCTTTAATTACATGTTGCAATAATTCACGGATGATCTGATGATCCATTGTTGGGCCCGCCACCAATCCACCTTGCTCCGGCGAGTTTGATGGTGTACTGATGAGATAACCAGTCTTTGGATCTTTTATAAGAAAGCTGTTGAAGAATAAAGCGGCATCTTTCATAATGGGATATGCTTTGTTCTTCAAAAAGTTTTTATCCTGTGTAAACAAATAACGTTCCCACAAATGCTGGCACAACCATGCACCACCTGTAACCCAGATGCCATGATTGGCTGCATTGATAGGCGCAGTACCTCTCCACAGATCGGTGTTATGATGCAATACCCAACCCGGTGCGTTGTAATGATCCTTTGCTGTTTGCTTTCCTGTTACAGCCAATTCACTGATCATATCAAACAACGGCTCATGCATGGGCGATAAGTTCAGCAACTCTGCCGGCCAGTAATTCATTTGTGCGTTGATGTTTGTCGTGTACTTACTTCCCCAAGGTGGATTCGTCAGATCATTCCAGATACCTTGTAGGTTTGGTGGTTTTGTACCGGGTCGTGAAGAAGAGATCAATAAATACCTTCCGTATTGTGTGTATAATGCAGCAAACGACGGATCATCACCATTTACGAAATTATTCAACCTGTCAATGGTAGAGAGCGCTGATTTATTGCTATCTCCTATTACAATTGAAAATGCATTGAACCATTTTTTATACTCCGCAATGTGTGCTGCTTTAATTTGCTGATAAGTTTTCCCGGCAACAGATGCCAGTGCATTTAAGCATGGCAGTTTCGGATCAGCAGTAATGTCTTTATAGTTTTTATAGTTTGTTCCTGCAGTAAGATAGATGGTTGCTTCATCGGCATTTGCAACGGTCAGTTGCCCATTCTCAATGTTAACCGTTCCTGCTTTTGCTACAACACGCAAATAACTTTCGCCACGCAATGCACCTGTTCTTACTTTCACCGATAACACAAGATCATTCTTGACCTTTGTAACTGTATAGTTTTTATGCGGAC
This sequence comes from Lacibacter sp. H407, assembly GCF_037892605.1. Lineage (NCBI taxonomy): Bacteria > Pseudomonadati > Bacteroidota > Chitinophagia > Chitinophagales > Chitinophagaceae > Lacibacter > Lacibacter koreensis. The sequence continues at coordinate 4,225,691 of NZ_JBBKTU010000001.1, forward strand.
TGCTTAACTCAGCTGTAAAACTAATGCTTGCTTTTTGAGATGAGGTGAGATGAATAACAATTGCCTGGTTTGGCTGACTTACAAAATACTCTCTCGTATAATTTATGCCGTTTGCTCTATACGACGTGGTAGCAATTGCATTGGCAATATCCAGTTCTCTTCTGTAATTGGTTGCACTACTTGTATTGCTGAATTTTAAATTGAGATCACCAAAAGGTTGGTACGATGCCTGGTACACACCTACTGGTGGTGGATTATCATTCTGTACAAAATATTTCCATTGACCATTCAATGAAATTTTTGCTTCTTCATTATTTATAGGATAAACACCAATATGCTTTACCGTATCCTTATAACCATAAATGCCACCTTTGTCAAAAAAGTTGAGAACTAAAATAGCGATGGTATTTTTTCCTCTATGCAGAATATTTTTTGCAACAGTATACTTTCTTCCCTCAGTGTTTTGCTGGCTACCCACTAACTGCCCATTCACATAAGTATAATCCCAATCACGAATACGATTGAAATCAAAAACCATATCTTCTTCTTTCCAATCATCCGGCAACACAAAACTTTTTCGCAACCACACTGCACCATCCAGTCCTTCATGGCCCACTGTTTCCCAACCATCCCAACTCGGCACTGTCATTGTTTGCCATTTGCTGTCATCAAAATCTGCTGCAGCATATTTTTTATCAGTCGTTGCTTTCGAAATCCAACCGCTACGTTCACCATCATAACTTTTCAAACCCATAAACTCTTTCTCAGCTAACGCTTCTGCCTCTTTCTGTTTTCCAGCAAACAACAGTTGGCGAATGCTGTCTAAATATTGATATGCACTGGGTCTGCTATAAGCTCTTGGCTCACCTGTCCACAATGTTTCTTCATTAAACTGGATACGATCATTTTCAATACCGCCAAACAACATGGCGCCAATGCGGCCATTGCCAACTGGCAAAGCTTCCGTCCATTTAACTGCAGGTCTGGGATACCAGAGTTTCAGATCCTGTGCACAAACAAATGCATTACACGTAAAGAGCAATGCAAAAACGAAAAATATTTTTTTGTATGTCATCATTTGAATTCTATTAAGCTTCTGTTGTGTCACTCTCTTGTGCAACAACAATTCTATTCAGCATTTTTCAACCCATCTGACGGAACGCACTCACTACTCACCATTCACTACTCACCTAATCACTTCTTCCTTCTTCACATCATCTGCCACCACTACTGCTGCTTCACCAAGTGTATTATTTTTAAACAGAATGTTTTTTGTGTTTGCCCCTTTTATCTCTGCAAATGTTTTTGTTCCGTTGAAAGGCCAGTTATTCATCAGCAAAACGTTCTCAACATTGGTTAATCGAATAAGCGAAGCAGTTGTCAAAGGCTTTGCAGAAACAAATCCATTCACCGTTAATCGCTCTGTTTTCTCAACTGATAAAGAAGCGCCTGTTTTTGTATTCACCCGAACATTATGTAGTTCAATATCTTTTCCATTGCGGATGGTGATGCCTGTTTCCGCTTCAAACACACAATCATTCAAACTGATCTCACTCACAGGCATTTCATCCAGACCGTTAATATACATGGCTTGCTTAGTATAAGCAGTGATATTGCTAAAACGGATATTACGGAATTGTGGAGTCCGTTCGCTCACCGGTTCAGGCGGCACTTTTGAATACTCCATATCCAGCACAATCGCCTGTGCTTTGATATTCTTCATGATAATATTATCAACACGAATATCTTCTACTACTCCACCTCTTCCTCTTGCTGTTTTAATACGGATACCACGATCAGTTCCATCAAACACACAATTGCTGATGGTGATCTTCTTTACATCACCACTCATTTCACTGCCGATTACTACACCACCATGTCCACTTAACATAGTGCAGTTCGTGATGGTATAATTTTCTGCAGGCGTTGCTTTTGTTCTTCCGGGAAGATCCTTTCCCGATTTAATAGTAATACAATCATCGCCCACGCTGATATGACAATCTGAAATATGTACATACCTGCAACTCGATGGGTTGATGCCATCTGTATTCGGGGATGGAGGATTATTGATGGTTACAGCTTTGATGGTGACGTTTTCGCAGAACTCAGGCGTTACTGTCCAGAAAGGAGAGTTGGTAATGGTAATTCCTTCAATCAACACATTCTTGCAATACAATGGTTGAATAAATGGGGGACGAAGAAACCCACGTTTCATTTGTGTCGGATCATCGGGTAACGGGATATTTTTATTTAAACTGTCGAACAACAGCTGGTATTTATTCCGTTCAGTTTGATTTTTATAAAACGTCAATGCATAATTCCACCACTTCTGTCCATGACCATTGATCGTTCCTCTTCCTGTAATAGCAATATTCTCTGCTTTGTACGCATAGAACAACGGCGAAAAACTCATCACATCCACACCTTCGTAACGGCTTTGCACCATTGGCAGGTAATCATCAAAATTATCAGAAAAGTGCAGCTCTGCACCTGCATCAATGAGGATGGTGATATTGCTTTTCAAATGAATGGGGCCGGTTAAATATTTTCCAGCAGGAAAATAAATTGTACCACCTCCTGCTTTTGATGCAGCAGCAATGGCATCGGCAATAGGTTTCGTTGCAAGTTTACTGCTGTCATTCTTTGCACCGTATTTGGTTACATCGTAAAAGCGCTGAGCCGTTGCAGTAAAGCAAACGGCTGTAACAAAAGCAAAGAGAATCAGTTTTTTCATCTTTTTATTTTATAACCGCCGCCAGGGTTTGCAACCGCTGACGGGGTACGTTCTGCTATTCGAATAGCCAATCAATATTTTTATTCTTCGCATCACTCATCAGCATTGCATCATACACAGGAATTATTTGTGCGCCATCAACAAAACCCACCACTAAACAAACTCCTTTCGGCAGTTTGAGCGTATGTGATCCTGCTTTAAATGTATAACTGTGAATGTTCACAGGTGGCATTCCTTCGATTGCAATAGCATTAGAAATTTTTATTTCTGCCTGGCCATAATCATCAGCACTGGCGTTGGTTTCCAATTCAGGTGCTTTTGCAAACACTGTATCTGTGGCGAAAGCTGCACGTTGTGTTTTGAAATAGCCCACCAATATTTTCACCGGCTTATCCGTGTAGAAATTGATCTCGGTTGCTTGACGCAATTGTTGCTGAAAAGAAAGCTGCACCGCTTTTAATCCTTTTAACTCTGATGCCAATTGTTTGATGCGGATGCTTGTATCGCTAAAGAGTATTGCACCTTCATTCAGTACAATAGGAACATGATTAAGTTTTACATCAAGTTGTTGAAGCGGTTTGCGCTCTTTTACTGTTGATGAAGATGTATTTTTCAGCGAATCGATTTTATACTTAAAGGTTTTTAATTCTGCTTCAAACACTGGTACCATCTCTACCCAATGTTTATAAGTTGCATTTACACCACGCATAGGAATTTTGCGTTGCTGGGTTTGCATACTGTTGGCATAGAGATAAGTATCTGCTGTAAATGCTGCCAGCTCTTTGTAATCGCTTACACTTTTCTCCAACATGGGTACTGCCAGTTCAAGATCAGCTATATTGCCACTGTATTTGTATTTAAGCAATTGCGCTGCGGCCTGCACTTTACTGCTGAAATGATCAGCCATTGCTTTATAGCAATACATATCATTTACGATACGGTTGAATTCTTCTTTGTTCTTCGTCACTCTTCTTGACACTTCCATTATGGCAACCACCGCTTTATTTCCATGTGCCACCACTTCTGATGCAACCTGCGGCGGTGTTTCGCCAATATGCTTGATTCCTTTTTGTTGCTTATCGGCATAATCAAGAATCATTTCTCCTTCCGGCGCTTCTGCGTCATACAACAGTGTAAACAAACCATAACGAAACGGATTGATGAGTTGTGTCATCAGCATTCCCAATGTTAATGTTTGACGGTTACCATCAGTAATACCAAAACGACGTAATAATTTCGGAGCGATCTCTCCGCTTTCTTCATATGCTGTTAATATTCTTCTTCCATCTGCTTCACTGCAACCAAATTTTGCAGCCATTTGTTTGCTCCAGTAAACGATCTCTTCTTCACGGTTGCGTTTTGCTTTCCATGCATAGCGACTCCATGCACTGTACCAGATCCAGTCACGTTCAATTTGTAATAAACGTTTGCCTTTTACACTGTCTGCACTGTAAGGCCAGTCCCAATAAGAAGCCTGCGGATACAAATGCAAACCGTTACCACCCATTACTTCGTGCATACCAATTACACTCTGCTGTATAAAATCGGGAGAGCCATAACGAAACGGCTCAAGGTTCGCAAGAATATGAACGTTCTCAATCTGCACACTACCGAGTTTGCTTAATGTTTGATGTAACTCAGCCCAGCTTCCTCTTGGCCGTGCATAGGTCAACGCTTCACCATTGAACTTTGCTTCGGTATATAAATTTTTATAGAGTGGCAGTGAAGCACGCATTACTCCGGGAGCATCTGTATCATGTGCACGCAAAACGATTGGCGGTTCTTCCGTTTTGTTCAATGCTTTCAAACCATCTTTCACACCCGGAATAATCGTTTGCGTGAACCATTCAATATCATCCTTACCTACGCCTTCCATTGCTTCACCCAGACAAACCATTAAACCAACATTGGGATATTTTTCAACAAATGCTGCAATGGACTTGCGTGTATAATCAGCGATCAACGGAATGATGGGTCGTTCACGTTCCTGCGTTTTGATCTTGTGATGTTCTGCAAATGGTTTAGAGACGATGATATTGTAAAACATTTGTATCACCCAGATGCCACGTTTATCAGCCTCAGTAGTTAAGAATCGATAGATATCTTCATTCTTTTTAAACGTTGCATCATCTACTTCCACAGCGTATGGATAATCTTTCAGCTTCACCAAAGATGCAAACGGATGACCGTTCCATAGATACAAGGAATTCATACGATTCGCTACCATCGAATCGAGATACTGTATCCATAACTTTTTGTCGTAGAACCAGGGAAAGGTTTCCGGCGTGTAAGGATACTCATACACATTTCTGCCAGGCAGGTAATACGGTTTCTGCACACCAATACATGCACCACGCAAAACCATTTCAGGTGCATCAGTTAATGAAAAAGTAGCAGGGAATTTCTTTGTTTCTTTTAACTGATCGGCAAACGCTAAACAGCCGTACAAAATTCCGGACTCATCATTACCGGTGATGGTTGTTCGATTGTTCTTTGTTTCAATGGTAAATCCTTCTTTCTTTCCACTTGCCTGTTTGCTGAGAACAATGCTGTGTTTTGCGGCATTCAATTTTAACTGCGTAATGGTTGCGTTTAACCGCTGTTCTCCAAATTTTGTTCTTGAAGAAGGTTGGTTATTCTCGATCTTCACCTGCGCAGAAAGCACTGAACAAACCACTAATGATATGACAAAGAAAATCTTCTTCATGTTATTTCACTTCCACTAATTCGTTTAAATAAATTTCCAGCATAGTAAACCCGCTTGCATCTTTTTTATTACCATCGCTTGCATCGTTCGGGTTCAATCCTTTTTTTGTTTCCCATGCATCAGGCATTCCATCATTGTCTGTATCAACAGGTGCAGGTACCGATTTATATTCGGCCCAACCACCAACTGCCAACGGACTATCAATAATACCGGGCTTACCAAATGAACCTTTGCCGCTTGCTGTAGCTGTTCTTGTTTCGTTTACCACACGTTCATCTGTTGCATCACGCTTTGGAAAAATAGCGCCAGCATATTTCAACACCTTCTCGTATGATTCTTTAGCAGTTTCAACAGGTAATGCAATGCTTACAGGAAACGCTTTATCAGCAATTGCTCCTGAAGGATAACCCTGTGCTTGCAGATCAACACCGTTCTTATTCTTTTTGGTCAATGCTTTATCGCCTTCCATGATGTTACCCTCAACAAACCACTGCCCTGTTCCTTTGCTGTTTTCTTTTTGATAAGATGCATTTACAAATTTTAATTCAGCTGCAGTTGCAGGACCGGGTTTGTAATAATTGTTAACGATGTTCACCTGTGAAACTCCATCTGCAATATTTACTTCGCCACCGTAAGCAGCATTGGCATTACCCCAGTTATAAATAATATTATTGCGGTAGTCGACCAATGCAATGGTATCATGTGCACGTGCACCATTGAAGCGTACTGTACGACTGTTAAGATGCGCCAATAAATTATGATGATAGCTTGCGTATTGTCCACCCCAGACACCACCGTATGAACGATGTCCTTTCTGATGACCTGCTTCATATAAGCCTTCACTTACAATACACCATTGCACGGTAACATTTTTTGTATCGTACATCGCTGCGCATTCTTCATTGGCCCAACTGAAACTGCAATGATCGATAATTACATCATGACAGTTCTCCATATCAAAACCATACAAGCCTGTTTTTAACGTACCACCGGGTCGTGAGCGGATATAACGAATAATGATATTACCATGATTGCCTTTGGAAGAAGCACCATTTAAAATGAGTGATTGATTTTTTAAACAGATCCCATCGCCGGGAGCGGTTTGTCCGGCAATAGTGAGATTAGAACGTTTGATCTGAATTTTTGATTGCAGTTCAATAATTCCTGATACATGAAAGATGACTGTCAACGGTTCGCCGGGAAATTGTTCCAATGCCCAGCGGAAACTTCCTTCGCCACTATCGTTCAAATTGGTTACGGCAATTACTTTACCACCTCTTCCACCTGTTGCATATTTACCGAAACCTTCTGCACCGGGAAAAGCTATTTGTTGTGCTGCTAAAGATTGAGCAAAAAATAAACAGACAAGTATGATCACTGATTGTTTCTTCATTACGATTCGTTCTTAAAAAATTAAAACAATTCATTTGGCTTGATGCCGCCTTTCTCACAACTGATATAAGCAGCTTCTGTGCAAGCCATGGTATGAATGCAATCTTCCACAGCATTGTCAGGTTTCTCAATTTTTCCTGCAGCGGCCAGCATCAGTTGTTCCATGCTGCCTATGAAAGCATGCGGAAACCAGCTGCCTTCAATTTTCTTTTCCTGCCATTGCGGCTCTATGCCTTCCTCCAAAAACACATATTCAAAATTGTCGGCTTCTCCACGAGGATAATTGATGAGTGCACCAAAGTTGATGAGCACTGCACCTTTTGTTCCTTCAAACTTTATATAGGATTGTTGTTTTGGTGTTCCGTAATTATGGCAATGATTGGTGAGAATGTTTGCTCTTGTCATGTCACCATAATCCATAATGATATTGCTGCGTACCGATGCAAGCGCAGGCATACTCGGATGCTTGGTTGATTTTGCATACACCGATTTTGGATTACCCAGTATATGACGAACGAGATCGATGTAATGAATGCTGTGATAAAGAATCTCCACTCTTGGTGAAGTCATTAAGAAATCCCACAAATGCCAGGGCGTGTACACGTTGACGTTTACTTCAATATCGTTGATCTCACCAAGCAATCCATCACTGATCATTTGCTTCACTTCAAGAATATAGGGTGCATAACGCAATTGAAAATTAACAGCAGCATTCAACTTCTTCTCTTTGCAAATCGATAATATCTTTTTTGCTGCATCCAGATCTTCGCCCATCGGCTTTTGCAATAATACAGCAGAGCCATCAGGTATTTGTTCTAACAAAGGAATCAATGCAGGACCGGGTACGGCAATATCAATGATCGCATTTGCCGGCAATTGCTTCAACAGCGCTTCCGGACTTTCAAATACTTTTTTAATACCAAAACGTTCAGCAGTTGTTTTTGCTTTATCCGGATCAATATCACAAATGCCCTGCACATGAAAACCACCCAGCATATAAGCAGGCAGGTGTGCAGTATTTACAATCCCGCCGGCGCCAATAATATAAATTGGTAATTGTGCAGAAGCGATATCTCTTTGATGATTCGTCATACGGCCCCTCCTAACCTCCCCTTCGGTGAGGAAATCATAGCACAGCCCTCGCTACTTGAATATTTTGAGTAAATACAATTTCTCATCGTTCATTTCAATTTGTCAGTCTGAACTTTCAGGTTCGTAAGCCCCTCCTTTGGAGGGGTTTGGGGAGGCTCCTCTCCCAGTTTGTTTCCTTGCGTTAGTAGTAAAACAGCAGTGATCAAAATAATAATAGCAACGGCCAATAAGCGAATAGTTTTGCCACTGCTGTTTTTCCATTCTTTCAACATTAAACCTGTTACTGCACTTAACAACACCAGCAAGATCATGTGAATGGCCCAACTACTGAACTCATATTTGCCCATACGCACATGACCAAGACCATAAAAGAAAAATTGTCCGTACCATAACATACCTGTTAAGATCGACATGAGATAATTCATTCCCAATCCATTCTCGCCTGTTGTTTTATACTCGCCAAATGTTTTTTCTTTTCGGTGCAGATACAAGCAGTATAACAAGGTACTGATGAATGCACCTGAATTAGAAAAAATATAAATCACATTTCCCTGGAAATTTCCTGCGCCATATTTAGCAGCCACGTCAGCAATTGGCTGTCCTTGATTCAGAGAGAAGCCATATAATGCTGATAACACACCTGCCAATAAACAAAGTGGCAATCCTTTCGCCAATGAGAAAGCAGATTCTGTCTTCAACTGCTTTTCAATGTCTTTTTCTTTACTTCTGCCTGCCAAACCACAAACTGCAATACCAATTGCTCCCATGGTAACACCGCTGATGAGATAACCTGCACCTGTTCCGGAAAGAATAGTTCCTAACGTTCCTGCAACCATTGGTGGCAACAACGTACCCAACACACAACTGATACCAACAGAGATTGCATAGGTCAATGAAAAACCAACATAGCGAATGGCAATACCAAATGCAGTTCCACCAACACCATAAGCAATACCCAAAACGAATGAACGTTGCATGGCAGATGCAGGTGCTTCTTTTATTACGCTAACGATTTCAGGAATGGTGATATACGCAACGAGTAATGGCAACAATAACCAACACACTGCTGCCTGTGCCAGCCAATAAGTTTGCCAGCTCCATCCTTTTACTTTTCGTTGCGGTGTATAACAGAGCGAAGCGCTTGAAGCGCCGACAGCATGAAACAAAACTCCGTTAATTACTTCCATATTCTTATGCAGATGGGTTAAAAGGAATAAAAGTTTGCAGCATTGGAATAAAATATTTTATCTGCTGCATTATCATCAACCAAATCGTGAATTACTTGCTTGTAGTTTTTCCAGGTGTTGCTGTAAGAATCGGCCAATAATGAAACGGGCCAATCGCCACCCATGAAACATCGGTCGGTTCCAAACTGCTCTATTGCAAAGCCAACATAAGGTTTAATATCATCGTCTGTCCATTGATCGCCTTTTTGTGCAGTTAATCCAAGTCCTGAAATTTTTGCATAAAAATTTTTATGCTTTGCTGCTTCTTTCATCAACTCACCCCATCTTCCAAATTTTTCTTTTGTTGCAATAGGTGGCTGATTCAAATGATCGAACACCATTCTTAACTCCGGAACTTTTGCTGCCACCTGTAATGCAGTTTCAATATGCTCAGGGAAAATACCTACCACATCGTAAGGAATATTGTGATCGGCTAATATCTGCAGACTATTGATCACTTCAGGTTGCAACAACCACTTCGGATCACGTTCATCATGTATCAAATGACGAACTCCTTTGAAATAATTTTCTTTTCCGTATTTCTTTTGCAGTGCTTTTAATGTAGCATCGGGATTGATCAACGGTAACCATCCAACAATACCGGCGATCCAATCTGTATTCACCGCCACATGCAACATCCAATCTGTATCTTCAAAATTATTGGCAGCCTGTACAAGAATACCTTTTGTAATTCCGCTGGTATTTCGATCATGTTCCAGCTCTTCAATACTATACGTACGATTGAGTATAGATGTGTTGCCTTCTAACCATACATATTCTGCACGGTTAAAATCCCAAATATGTACATGTGTATCAGCAAGCCTCATTCTTTTCAAATGATCATTTAATAACGGTCTGCAATTGTTCTGTTATGCCGAATCGATAGTCAATTTCCTTATTGTGCTCACCCAACAATGGTGCACCTTTGCCCGCTGCCAGTATTTCACCATCCACTTTTATCGGACAGCGTGTAGTGGTTACCGATAGTCCGTTACTTGTTTTCACCGTTACTTCCATTTCGAGTGAACGGTAACCTTCCTGCTTCACCAACCCATCGTAATCCATTACCGCCGCACACCAAATATCTGCCTTCTCCAAAATACTGAGCCACTCTGCTGATGGTCTTGTTGTTAAATGACCTGCCAGTATCAATTTAATTTCATCACGTTTTGCAAACCAATCGTTGCTGTTGATGAAATCTTTCAACGGCTCACATTCCAGCAGCTTTGCCAGCGTTGGAATATTGGTCATTGCTAATGCAATGTAATCATCATTTGTTTTATAAATACCATACGGCGCTGCTATGTATGCATGGGCACTATTTACTGCTCCACGCACCGGTAATTGTCGTCCATCGTTGTAATAACAGGTTAACACTTCGAACTGAAAATCCAGGATACTTTCCAGCATACTCACCTGCACCAATGCACCTTCACCATTTACAGCTTTTTGGTATAATGCTGCTAATATTCCTTGCGCAATATGCGTGCCTGCCATGATATCCACCACGGCAACACCCATTGGCGTGGGACTTTCATCAATATTATTGCTGAGCCAGGTTAAGCCTGAAACAGATTGCAGTAACAGATCCTGTCCCGGCAGATCTTTCCACGGACCTTCTACACCATAACCACTGATCTCTGCATACACCACATCAGGCTTGATCAGTTTTACAGATTCATAATCCAAACCAATACGTTCCATCACACCGGGGCGAAAATTATGCATCACCACATCGGCTTTTGCAATCAGTTGTTTTACTTTTTCGAGATCGTTGGGGTTCTTTAAATCAGCCGCATAGCTTTGTTTGTTGCGGTTGATGGCATGAAAAATGGTTGACTCACCTTCGATCATCACATCGCTTACGTACAACTCACGACAAATATCGCCGCTGCCCGGTCGTTCGATCTTGATCACCTGTGCACCCATATCTGCCAATCGCAAAGCCGCAGAAGGCCCCGACAAGAACTGGCTGAAATCGATCACTAATATGTCTTCTAAAAGTTTCATTGTTTAATTGTGAATTGTGAATGGTCAATGGTGAATATCAGTTCATAACATCACCCGTAACACATAACACTTAACTTATAACTTCTAACTCTTTCCTTATCTTCTCGTTCTGCTCACCTAGTTGAGGCGCTGCTTTATCAGCAGTTAACAATTGTCCGTTGAAGCGTATCGGGCACCTTGTTGTAACAATTGTTTTACCTCCTGCATGAATAGTTTGTTCCATTTGCAATGCATTGTATGCAGGATGGTCTGTCATCTCATCCCAATTCAATACTTCCATGGCCCACAGTCCGGCTTCCTGCAATGCAGCCAACCAGTAAGCAGTTGTTTCTGTTTGCAGATGCTCAACCAACACTGTTTTTATTTCATCACGCAATGCGAACGCATCTTCTTTCGAAAAATATTTCAATGCACCGCAATGAATTGTATCGGCCAACACATGAATATCGATCATCGCTAATGCGATATAGCTGTCTTTTGTTTGATAAATTCCATACGGCGCACTTAACAATGGCTGACCGTTTGCAACCTTGCTTCGTTGCGGTTGTTCTTTATTGGCAAAATAGGTAGTGAGTAATTCAAATTGAAAATCGAGTAATGTTTCCATCAAACTCACTTCGATCAACGCACCCTTTCCGGTTTTTGAACGACGGATCAATCCACCTAATATTCCTTGTACCAATTGAGAGCCTGCAAGAATATCAGCAATCGAAATACCAAATGGTACAGGACCGTTTGTTCCGTTGCCTGTGGTATATGCTAAGCCTGTTATTGATTGTAATAGCAGATCTTGTCCGGGTTTGTTTTTCCACGGACCTTTCTTTCCGTAACCTGAAATTTCTGCATAGATCAATCGTGGATTGATCTGTTGAACTGTGTTGTAATCAAGTCCGTTCTTTCCCATTACATCGGGACGGAAATTATGGATCAACACATCGCTCTTTGCAATGAGTTTTTTGATAATAGAAATGTCTTCAGGATTTTTCAGATCAGCAGTAAAACTTTCTTTATTACGATTAATGGTATGAAACAACAGCGAGTTATCATCAACCCACAAATCTTTGATGGCTAATTTTCTTCCAGCATCACCTGTTTTTGGTCGCTCAATTTTTATAACTCGTGCACCAAGATCGGCCAAACGCAATGCCGCCGACGGTCCGGATAAATATTGGCTGAACTCCAGCACCACAACTCCATTTAATGGCAATCCACTCATGCTGTAACTACAGTTTGTTTTGAAATACTTTGCTGATATAGTTTATTCATTTCCTGTAATGCTTTTACCGGATCACCATCATACTCCAGGCAATCCTGCAGCGGATCGCCTGCATGATCCTGGAAATGCAGGTAACCATTGTAACGTGGACGCATATAACCATTGTCCATGACAGGTAATACCTGCGTAAAAAAGTAATTGGTTAGATGATTAGCTGTTGGGTCTGTCCATGCATTGCGATGACCGGGTTGGCCACCATGTTGCACATACATTGTTTGCTGACATTCACCCGATGTAACCATCGCTGCAAAATCAACTGCCACTTCTTTATGTTTACTGAAAGCAGAAACAGAAATTCCTGTTCCTCCAATAGTTGTTCTTAATTTCTTTCCATTGAATGAAACAACATCGGCATAGTGTAACAAATGTTGTGCATAGCCTTTGCGAGCATAGTTGGAATAACCATATGCAAACGGACAATAGAGGTAATCGTTTGTTGTACTCATTAACTCTGCCACTGCAATAGGATTACGGCTGAACATTTTTTTATCCACCACGCTATACAACTGCTTCATTGTTTCAATTGCCTTGATGCCTGTTGCTTCGTCAATTACTTCTTCTTCATTTTGAAAAGGCTCTGTGCCATTTGCAATGCAGAATGTATAAAAGTTCATCAACAGATCAATAGGTATTGCAGGCACGGCAACTTTTCCTTCTTTTGCCAAATCCAATACATCGTTCCATGTTTGCGGTACGTTGGTAAGTAAATCTTTACGATAGCTGGCTGAAGGTGTTGCTGCATCAATCGCTAAAGCCCATTGCTTATTATTATAGTTATAGCTGATATGCGATAGCCCAACAGAGTTAGTTTGCTGATCCCTTAAATAATCAGCAGATAAATATTCATTCAAAGGCAACACACAATTGGTTGCATCTGCACAACCCACCCACGGATGATCGATAATGAGCAGATCATATTCTTTTGTCAATTCTTCAATAGGGAAATCAGCAAACTCCTGGAGTGTACGTTTCTTCCAACGTATTTCCACATTAGGATGTAATTCAGAATAACGTTGTGAAACTGCAAGCAAAGGAGTTATTCCACGGCTATGCCCCCACGTTATACCATTCAATACAATCTTTTGCATGCTTAACTGTTTGCTTTTTTAACCATGAGAATATGTTCGCACAGCATCACTAATTCGTTTTGCTGATTGAAACATTCCACCAATTCTGTTACTAACCCGTATTCAGGTTTCTTATGATCTTTCAACTCTTTTATGGTTACTGTTACTTTGATCGTGTCGTTAATAAACACTGGTTTAATAAAACGCAGGCGTTCATAACCATAGGTCATGCTTACTTCGTTTACAAAATCAGCGGTGAGGCCAATGGCCACGGTGAAGATGAGTGTGCCATGTGCAATGCGTTTTTTAAACGGCTGGCCTTTACACCACTCTTCATCCATATGATGGGGGAAAAAATCACCTGACTGACCGGCATGGATCACAATATCCGTTTCGGTAATGGTTCTGCCTTTTGTTTGGCGAACATCATTGAGTTTAAATTCCTCGAAATACTTCTGTATAAACATAGCTGGCTGCAATCAGTTTTTATACCAACAGGTTGGTTTCAAAAATGGCAAAATCACCCGTTTAATCCGAAGTTCAAGGTATAACAGCCTGTCGGGGTGTTCAATGGAAGGTTTTACTGATTTGATGGATTATTTTCCCACAGAGAGAATTTGAGAGAAATATAAAAGCTCCTTGTCAAAAGAGTTTAACAAGTCGGGATGACTGGATTCGAACCAGCGACCTCTTCGTCCCGAACGAAGCACGCTACCGGACTGCGCTACATCCCGATCGGGATATAAAATTATTTATTTTTCGCTTGAATCATAAATACGCCTGGCACCGGACGTTGTCCTTCTTTATCACTTGGCTTGATCGTTTCTTTCCCATTCACCAACATGGTGCTGCTGCCGCCGCCATCAAGATTCAATGCTTCTACACAACCAAGATCAAGCAACAGTTTTGCCAATTGCGTTAACGATGCTCCCTCTGCAACACCCGGCATACGACCTTGCACAACCAGAATAATGAGTTTACCATCTGTAGTATAACCCATGGCTGTACGTGGATGTTTATCGTCGATAGCTTTTCCAATAAACATGCGTTCTTGATTGTTACTCACTGCAACTTTTCCGTTTTGAATCAATGCCGGACCGCCTGCAATAGCTGTTTGCATTTTCCATTTTACTGATTGATGCAGCAATTCTTTCCTAAATACCGTTGAGGATGAATCTTTATAAAAACCCGGCACCTGTTGAAATGCTTTTGCAAAACGTTTTGATGAATCAGTATACAACCAAGCCACATCTGCTTTTCTTTTTTTACTGATGCCAATGCCTGAACGAAACGTATGCATATACATCAATGTATCTTTTCCTTTCAATGCAGTTGTATGTACATTGTACGATACAAGTTTTCCATTTTTTATAACCGCATTCAAATTCCTGTTCGTAGCAAAATCAAAAAAAGTTCCATTCACTACCAGCAATGGTTGTTGATTCCGTTCATAAAACTGTTGTGGTGTAAAGCGGCGGTTGTACGTTGTATCAGTTGTGAAGTTCAGTTTCCTGTCTTTCAAATCAGCAATTACATAGTACGCAATATTGGCTTTGCCATCAATTGCATCCGTTGTTCGAAACACATGCACAGTTGATGGTAACGATCCGTACAGTGAATCAACATTCTGCCATTGCACTTGCGCTAAACAAAAAGGAGCAGATGTTACCAACAACACTGCTCCAAGGAATATTTTTTTCATAAAAATCTATGCAATAAAATTTGCTTTCTCTTCTTCCCATTTGGCTCGGCCATAACCGGGAACCACATGCTTTTCACTATGATAACTTGAACGTACCAACGGACCGCTCTCGACATAATCCAAACCAATGCTGTAACCAATTTCACGGTATTCTTTAAACTCGTCGGGATGAACAAAACGTTGTACAGCTAAATGTTTTTTGGTTGGTTGCAGATATTGACCGATCGTTACCACATCCACGCCGTTATTCTTCAAATCATTCAACGTCTGGATCACTTCTTCTTTTGTTTCACCCAAACCTAACATGATGCCACTCTTCACCCGCATTCCGTTTTCTTTCAAGTAACGTAGCACATCCATACTACGCCAGTATTTCGCCTGTATACGTACTTGTCGTGTCAAACGTTCAACGGTTTCAATGTTATGTGATACAACTTCAGGATGTGCTTCTACTACCCGTTGTACATTTTCCATCTGTCCTTTAAAATCAGGAATCAGTGTTTCCAATGTTGTATCAGGATTCAATGCTTTTACTGCACGGATGGTATTGTACCAGATGATACTGCCACCGTCTTTGATCTCATCACGGTCAACAGAAGTGAGTACTGCGTGCTTCACCTTCATTAAATGAATGGCTTCGGCTACACGTTGCGGTTCGTCCCAATCAACCGGATCGGGCTTACCGGTAGCAACTGCACAAAAGCCACAGCTTCTGGTGCAGGTATTACCTAATATCATAAAGGTGGCCGTTCCTTCACCCCAGCACTCGCCCATATTCGGGCAATTGCCGCTTTCGCAAATGGTATGAAGTTTATGAGTATCTACGAGATTACGTACGTTCTTGTAAGATTCACCGATAGGCAAGCGTACCCGCAGCCAATCCGGTTTTTTTGGTTTCTGCTCTGCGGCAGCTTCATTCACTACAATTTCCTGCATAATTTCAACTAAATGAGGAGCAAAGTTAGGCTACTTTCGTTTACCAAAAAGAAGGGAGATATACCCGTTGAAAAACACTTGCTGACTGGGGTTTAGCAGCATGATCTCCACTTTCCGTGAATATGCTTCAATGTTCAACCCTATTTCAATGGCCGCTACGGTTTCATTAAAACGTCCGTAATCGAACCGGAGAGCTGCTTTTGCATGTACACCGGGAATGACTTTCATTTCGCCCCAGCCCTTCCGTAAGCCCGTGCCGGATATGATATTACCAGGCGCAAGAAAAGCAGCACTGTCTTCAGTAGAATATTTAATATCTCTTGTGCCATCGGGGCCCCCATTGTCCACTACCCTAACATAATAGGGTCTTTCCAACCCTATTGCTAATCCACCACCATAAATTGAATAAATGGCAACACCATTCTTATTGGTTTTTCCACCAATCATGCGTTGTTGACCGTATGACAATTTTGCCTGATAAAAACTATTTCGTTTTCCGTAAACATAAGGTGTACCAAAAAAAGTAAACCCACCTCCGGCCGGTATCTGCAATGATTTTTTCTGTTCTTTCGTATGTCGTTTTTCGTTGATTTCGATTGAAAAAAAGTTAGCCAGCTTGGGAGTTTTCATGTATGCTTTTTCATACATCAAACCCAACCCATCTGTATTTAAGCGGATCCCAAATACACTCTGTTTATTAAAAATCAGCGCCCCTTCTTCCTGCTGCCGGATGAGGTTATCAATTTTCTGACGGCGTTCTTCTTTCTTGGCATCACGCTCTGTTCTACGCTCACTTTTTTCCTGGGCAAACGATCCAACAGCCAGTACAACGAAACAAACGTTCAGGATAATTCTTTTCACAAGCCTTGTATTATTGTTTGAGAGTAAATTTACAGATTAAAACGATAGATGCGACATTGTGGTATCTTGCCAGCCGAAACTTCACAAATAAATTAACAGGATATGACTTCTTCCATTGTTTATAAAGGTGAATTGCGAACAGAAGCTGTTCACCTCCACAGCCAATCAACCATTGAAACAGATGCTCCGCTCGATAACCAGGGAAAAGCTGAACGTTTTTCTCCTTCCGACCTTGTTGCCACGGCTTTGGGCAGTTGTATGCTCACCATTATGGGTATTAAAGCAAGAGATATGCAGCTTGACCTCACCGGTGTAAAAATCGATATTCAGAAACACATGATATCAGACCCACGCCGTATTGGTGGAGTGGATGTAATTTTTTATTTCCCTGACCATATAAAGTTGGATGAAAAACAAAAAACAATTTTAAAAAATGCCGCACTGGCCTGCCCTGTTGCAAAAAGTATTCACCCGGATATTGAACAGCGTGTAGAGTTTAACTGGTAATTGTTTTTTTTAAAAGACTGTTCCCGATGGCACAATGCAAACATCGCTTTGCATCGCAATAATTTTTCTTGAGATACAGTAATGCCTGCGAATCAAAAGCTGATTGATGCGTTACCCCAATGGATTCCCATTGTTGTGTAATACTGTTTTGTTCTTTTTTCATTTGCTGCAGCCATTGTACCGCTTTTTCTTTTGTCGGCTCATCTTTGTGTTGAACCGCATAAACAAAAAGAACAGGAATAATACAGTTGATCAGTAAATTATCGACCATTGTTTTGCCTAATTGCTTTTTTCGAAAAGCCGACGGTTCATTGAGCAGATAATGATAATGCCAATAATCATTTGCGGTAACAGCCAACATCGTTCGGATGGCATCAATCGTTTTTGCTTCCAGCACTTTTGAAAACAAATGACTTGATTGATGAACTAACATCGCCAACTGTGCCAAACGAATGGTTGGAAAATTAGACGGGCGCATCCGCAAAAAATGCAGATGATGGCTCACCGGTTTCAGTTCATATTTTTTCTGCAGAAACCGATATTCTTTTTGCAACATCACCGGATAATCTTCTGTAAATTTTTCATTGAGCAAACCTGCCTGACCCATTAACATTGCTTCAACCTGGTGAATTTGTTTTTTATGTTTGGCCAACAATGTAACAGGAATGGTTTGTGCCACTGCTTCAAACGCATCGGCATTTAATGGTGTTCCAAAACTACGTGCAAGAAATTGCCAAAAAGTTTCTTCCCAATGTTGTTTTGTTTTGTTCAGAATGCCGGTAATATGTTCGCTTTTTTGTTGCAACCGTTCAGCGATCATCCGTTCTTTCCAACTGCTCCACACAATTTCATTTACATCCTTTGCCTGTTTTGCACAGGGAATGAATGTGTCCTGCAACATAAATTGTTCATAGCGTTGCAGCAGTGATGTTGAAATACGATCTTTCAATTCAAGTACCGGTATACCATTCACTTTCTTTTGATCATGTTCGTACACCACATGCAGAATAATGTTTTGATAATGCGGATCGTTTGTGTGGCCATGTTTTGCCCAGTCACTTGTTTTCAAATGCAATTCCACATTTCCAACCCAGGTAACATTGTTGACATTGATGGTTGCATGAAGAAAATCGGGGCCTTGATTGCTGTTGAGCAAACCTTGTGTTTTTATGGTAACAGGTTCGTGCGAAACAGTTTGCAGGTTTTCCCGGTTGAAGTACAGGTGTTGCCAAATGAATTGTAACAGGTGCTCGTTCATAACAGGCATGAAGAACAGTTGAAATGTTTGATCAGATGCACAAAATCAATATCCTCCAATAAAAGTAAAAACTATCTGTCACTTAAACCAATAATATATTAAATTATTTATATGTTTTCGATTTACTGTAGCGCCCGCACCACCCTGCTTACCGGTAATCCCATTACATTATAGAAATCGCCTTTAACCCGTTTAATTCCCACCACACCGATCCATTCCTGTATGGCATACGCTCCAGCTTTGTCGTAGGGTTGATATTTATCTACATAAAACTCGATCTGTGTTTTGCTGAGTTGATGAAACTCCACTTCGGTAATATCTGCAAATGCGGTTTCGGTATCGTCCCGCATCAACACAACGCCGGTAATAACCTGATGCGTTTGCCCCGACAGTTCAGTCAAAATTTCAATAGCGTTTTCCCTGTTCACAGGTTTGCCGATCACTTTTCCATTTAACACAACAATGGTATCGGCTGCAAGGATCAATCGGTCGTGACTTAATTCATCTTTTACCGCCAGCGCTTTGTTACGTGCAATATATACCGGCACTTTTTCAATACTCAAGGAAGCAGGATACATTTCATCTGTTTCCTTTACTATTACATCAAACGGAATTTCGGCCCACTCCAGTAATTGTTTGCGTCGGGGCGATTGAGAAGCAAGAATGATTCGTTCCATCAGGCAAAAAATTTAAACAGTATCATTGAAACGATCCCGGTGAAGATCACCGCTTTGATCCATTTACTCAACAAAGAAAAATCTTTTGTTTGGTTCGCTTTGAATAACAGGTACAAAACATAAGCTGTTGGAAGAATGATCAACAGGAAATTGTAACCGGCAGCGATCCACATCCGGAATTGAAGCACATAAAACAAAACCACTATCAGGAGCACTAGCAAGATCACCATCCAGATCGATACAAATACTTTTGAAAACGGAACGCCCCACACGATGGGCATAGTTTTGCAGCCGTACTTTGCATCGCCATCCATGTCTTCAATATCCTTTACCACTTCACGAATAAGCGTAATGATAAATGCAAAGCTGGAATACAGAATGGCCAGCCTTAATAATTTTTGATGCGAACCCGGTTGTATAGGATTCATCAAATCGCTCTGTTGATGGATCGTTAACAGGTACACCACAAACACCACCCAAGCTGTTAATAGCGAAATAAGAATGTTACCTGTCAATAACCGCTTTTTAAACGTGGTGCTGTAAAACCACAATACAAACACACAACCCATATTTGCAAAGCCTACGATCCAGTTTCCATTCTGCAACCCGATATAAAAACCCATCAATACACCTGCAAACGAAAAGAAGAGATGAAAGAAGATTGCCCAGCGCCTGCTGATGCTTCGATCAACCACCATACGACCGGGTTTATTTACCAGATCGATGTTCAAATCAAAATAATCGTTGATCACATAACCGGCTGCAGCAATAAATACAGATGAAAGACAAAGAATAAAAAACAGTTGATGATACTCTCTTGTCATGTACAAACTCCCAAACATAACCGGCTGCACTACACAATAAAAAAACAACACTTGTGTTAACGCAATAAAAACAAGATTGGGCCAACGAATCAGTTTAAAAAAATCGGAGAGCTTCTGCATCAGTTAATTTATGCTGTGAAGATAAGTTGGAATTGGGGAATAAGTTATGAGTTATCGGTTATGAGTTACGGATGGTCGTCAATATTTAACTCAAAACTCATGACCCGTAATTAACTTAATTGCCAAGTGTTACAATGAGCTGATTCCTTGCGCATCAACCGCCCAGTCATCATTCAGCTTTAACACTTTCTCAATTACTTCACGCACACAACCTTTACCGCCGTTGATGGTTGAAATAAATGTTGATACTGCTTTTATTTCAGGCACTGCATCGGCCGGGCAGGCAGAAAGCCCCACCAACTTCATCACCTCCAGATCAGGAATATCATCGCCCATGAACAGGGTTTCGTCCCATTTCAAATGATTGGAAAGGAGAAACTGTGCCAGCACTTCTTCTTTATCCTTCACTTTCATAAACACATTGCGTACGCCGAGATATTCCAGGCGTTCAGCACAGGGTTTACTTACGCTGCCTGAGATTACTGCAACAGTATACCCTTTCTTAACGGCTAACTGTAAGGCATAACCGTCTTTAATATTCATGGTGCGGATATGCTCATTGCCGGGCATAATGATGAGTGAGCCATCGGTGAGCACACCATCCATATCAAACACAAAAGTCTTAATACTGGAGAAACGTTCGAGCAGGTTCATACGTAGTAGTTGCGGTCGAAGTTCTTACTTTTTTCGATACAGCCTTCTTATGCTTTCGGAAAGTTCGTGGTAAAGATCCTGCAAGTGCTCATCGATCTCGAGCAACAGCAAATGCTTTTTTATGGTTTCTTCATCACCCCTGCGAGCCGGACCTGTTTGCATATCAATTGCATTGCCCTGTGTTAAACGGCAGGCCACTTCAATAATGAGGGGATGCAACAATTTAAAATCGAGCCTACGGTCTTTGCAGTAATCTTCTGTTAATGCATACAAATGATTGGTGAAATTGCTCACCATTACTGCCGCCAGGTGCATTTTTAACCGTGTATCATCATCCGCCGGCTGTACATTATCAGAAAAGGAAGCAGCAAAATCGGCCAGCAGCACATTTACTTCATCGGAGTTGCCATCCACCAAAAAAGGAACGGGCGGAATAACGATCATCTCCTTGCGCAAGCTCTGCAACGGATACAACACACCATAGTTGGGCGAGCTGTTACGTAATACCTCTTTGCTTACACTGCCGGCTGTGTGCACCAGTACCTTCCGTTTTAACTTCAGCTGTTTGGCCAGTTCAGGGATAGCACTGTCGGTAACAGCCATAATACAGATATCCGCTTCGGTAGTAATATCGTTGAGCGAAGCAATGGCTTTCGCATTTACTTTCGCAGCAAGCGCTTCTGCATGTGCAGCATTGCGGCTCCACACCTGCACAATGCTGTGATCAGCTTTTTTGATCATTTTCGCCAGCACAGTGGCCGTATTACCCGAACCAAGAAGAACAATATTCATACAACGCAACAGTTAATGAAACGGAAGAAGTAATTTGCAACAAAGTAAACCATCCTTTTCAAAAAATGAAACTCGCCCAGCAATTAGTGATTGGTTATTACCGCACCAAACTCAACATCTTTGCGAAATTATCGAAACGCAAAGCAGCAGAAAAAGCATTTGAATTATTCTGCACACCATATACTTCCAATAAAAAGAAGGCACCGGCTGTATTTGAAAAAGCTGAGAAACTGCATTTAAAAGTGGAACAGTACAACCTGGTTGGTTACCGCTGGAATCATCCGCAAACTAAGAAGGCGCTGATCCTGCATGGTTTTTCATCTACCGTAAAAAAGTTCGATCATTTTGTAATGCCGCTGGTGAAGAAAGGGTATGAAGTGATTGCATTTGATGCGCCTGCACATGGCGACAGCAATGGCAAAACGATTAATGTGTATCAATACCGTGATACCATTAAAAAAGTGTACGAACGCTTTGGGCCCATTCATTCCTTTATTGCACATTCATTTGGCGGACTGGCTCTTTCTTTATTTATGGAAGAACAACCTTACCAGGAAAATAAGAAACTGGTATTGATTGCACCAGCTACCGAAACAGAAAGCGCACTCACCAGTTTTGCCGAAGTGCTGAAGATTGATGAGGAAGTAAAAGAAGAAATGCGCAAGATCATTTTTGAAAAGAGCGGACATACCAGCGATAAAATTTCTGTTCGACACGCAGCGAATAAAATTAAAGCAGACGTATTGTGGATTCACGATGAAGACGATGATGTAACCCCATGGGCTGATGCAGAAAAAGTAAAGCAGGATCATCATCCCAATTTTCAGTTCATGCTCACCAAAGGTTTAGGCCACCGACGGATTTACAGGGATAATAAAGTGAAAAAGGCGATTATGGAGTTTTTGTAATTGAAATTACTCATTTTTTTTAAATTGCATTTGATTAACATTTATATGAAAAGCATTTTAGTTATTTTCTTGCTCAGTTGTAATTATTTATATGCACAGAAATTTAAAATAGATCCTGGGGTATCCATACATTCTGGTTTTGGACAGCTCAATCGTTACAATGAAACATTGCCAGTGCATACAGTTTTTGGAGGTTTTCTTTTTTTTCCACGCTACATTTTTAAAGAAAACAACAACGCTTCTTTAAGTATTGGTATTCCTTTATCCATTGGTTTAGGCGAAAGTGAATTTTCAAGTACAAACAAACCCCTTGCAGTTGACATCCCACTGACAATTGACTATAATTTTGGTAAAGGAGCAACACGAGATAGCGATAAAAAAAGAGGTGTTTTTTTGGGGGCTGGTTTTAACTATACTCTTACCAAAATAAGTGCTGTTGCCTATACAACTCCGCCTTGGGATGAATCCGATTTTAATTATTTAAACAGCTATGGTGTTCTTGTTCATGGGGGAGTAAGATTTAGGATTCTTCAGATTCGACTTTCCTACGCCAAAAGTTTTAGCGAAGGCAAATTCAACTTTTTTAGTGCAGGGCTTCTTGGAAGTTTTTAAACCCGAAACATCTTCTTACTTCAACAGTATTGATATACTGCAAAAAACAATCAAATGAAAACAAACTTATTCAGCTTTCTAATTACGGCGTTCTTATTCCCCCAATTATGTGCTCAAACATTTTCGTATGGGGAAAGCAACGAGTTATCAATGGGATTACAATCAGGAATTACAAACCAGATTGGCACTATCGGTGATTCTTATTATGTAATTGAACATAGTTCACCAATTACTTCCAACCCCATTGTGCATATCCGACAAATTGATATAAATACGCTGCTCGTAAAACAGACTGTGAACATTAATAAAATACTTACTGAAAAAATTAAAACCGAATTTGCTGGATTTGGTGACCTAATCGCTATCAAGGATAATATTTACCTTTTTTATTTCAAAGATGACAAGGCAAGCAAGAATATATTTTTTTGTTATGCTCAAGCTCTTGATCAAAATCTTAACCCCGTTGGTAGTCCTGTGAAAGTTTCTAGTATTACATCTGACTACAATACTAAAACAGGATTATTAGTCTCCAGAGACGGCTCAGAATTTGGCAGAGGTTTGAAAGTTGATAACCGGCATAAATTTGGTCTTGCGAAAAATTTCTTTTACACAATCTCACCTGACTCGACGAAAATCGTATTTCTGTCTAATACACCGATTGCAAAGGGAAACAACTATGTCCATTTTTCCATGTTTGATCTCTTGAAGAATGAGATTACTGAACATGAATATGAGATAGAATTGAAAGCAAAAGTGGCTGACCTTACTGATTTTAAAGTTGATAACGACGGTAGCATCTTTTTTTCAACACTATCCTATTCTTCTAAATCATCTGTAACAGATGTAAATACCCCTAGTACTATTGAAGCCTTGCTGCATAAACGATATGCAAAAACAACTGAAAAAGATAAGTCGATTGTTTTATCATTAAACGGGAAACGTATCAATTCTTTGTCCATGGACTTTACATTAAACGGAAAAATGCTGCTTACAGGTGTATATAGTAACAACCCGACTGAATATATAAATCATGGTATTTTTTCATTCATGGTAAATATAGCTGACCTTTCAAATCTCAAAAGCAACACCAGAGAATACCCTGTAGACCTCTTAAAAATATGGTTTGGAGAAAAAGATGAAAAGAAATTAAATGGCCTTGACTTTGTTATTGCACTTTCAAAACCATTGATTGCACCAGATGGCACAGCGTATTACTTTGCACACCGCCTGAAGTTGTTTGAATATACGACTCCTAAATACACTACAATATCAGAAGAATATCGTGGAGCCTTGTTCTACCAAATAAAGCCAAACGGCGAAATTGGCTGGATCGATCTTACTTATCAGGAAAGCAAGAATTACGAAGGCTATACGAGAGTAGGTGGATTTATAACTCTTCTTCATAACAATAATTTCGTGCTTGGATATAATAACCGAATAAAAGGAAAAAGGGGACTTGAATATAGGGTGTACGATTACGATGGTAAGATGACTACCAAGTTCATCCCCTATGATAAAAAATTTGACAACCATAGTCTGATCTCATCAACTTATATCCAAAAAGAGGATAAACACTACTTACTGCTTGCTGATTTAAATGTTATGAGGCTTGTTAAAGAGTTTATACCAATGAAAATAATATTCTGATAATTTAAAGAATAACTCAAATTTCTGTATTCATTTTTTTCAAACAATACAAAAGCTGCACATTTTCTATTCAAAAAAATAGCGCCTCGGTTCGGTTTTTAAAAACCGAACCGAGGCGCTAAAGTTCCACTGATTTTCATCTACTCATCACTCAACTTTTTTCATTAATTGCCCCTCCTGCCGCACTCTTTTCTTGCATTTATCAATCATTTTATAATATTGTGCTGCCGATGTCCCTTAAAAAGCCGGCTTGTGGAACCAACTTATGGCTAAGAATTTATTGATAGTAGAGAGCCCTGCCAAAGCAAAAACGATTGAAAAGATCCTCGGAAAAGACTTCGAGGTGAAGAGTTGCTATGGCCATATCCGTGACCTCGAAAAGGATGAAATGGGTATTGATGTCAACAATAATTTCGAACCCCGTTATATTGTGCCCGATGAAAAGGAACGGGTGGTAAAAGACCTAAAAGCACTGGCAAAAAAAAGTGATGAAGTATGGCTGGCAACGGATGAGGACCGTGAAGGTGAAGCCATCAGCTGGCATTTGTGTGAGGTGCTGGGCCTCGATCCTTACAAAACAAAGCGCATTGTTTTTCATGAAATTACCAAGCCTGCCATCCAGAAAGCAGTGCAAAATCCACGGACCGTTAACATGGATCTTGTGCATGCGCAGCAGGCCCGCAGAATTTTGGATCGGATTGTTGGTTTCGAACTCAGTCCGGTGCTGTGGCGCAAAATGAGCATGCGGAACAACCTCAGCGCAGGCCGTGTACAAAGTGTGGCCGTTCGCTTAATTGCCGAACGTGAACGTGAGATCAATGCATTTACTGCTACTTCTTCCTTCAAAATAGAAGCATTGTTTACTGCCAAAGATTTGAGCGACCGCAATGTGACGTTCAAGGCCGAAGCAAAGAAGCAAAACACGGCAGATGATGCGGAAAAGTTTTTGAACAGTTGCAAGGGTGCTACATATAAAGTAAAAGATATCCAAGTACGTCCCGGTAAAAAATCACCGGCACCTCCTTTCACCACTTCAACCTTACAACAGGAAGCCAGCAGAAAACTTGGCTACTCAGTAAGCCGCACTATGCAGCTTGCACAAAAGTTGTATGAAAGTGGTAAGATCACTTACATGCGTACCGATAGTGTGAGCTTGAGTGATACGGCTCTTGGTGATCTCACACGTACCATAAAAGGTATGTATGGCGACAAGTATCATCAGTTCCGCAAGTTCAAAAACAAAAATGAAAGTGCACAAGAGGCGCATGAAGCCATCCGCCCCACTTACATGGAAAATACAACGGTTGAGGATCAAGATCTACGTCGTTTGTATGAACTCATCTGGAAACGTACCATGGCATCGCAAATGGCTGATGCGGAATTGGAACGTACCACTGCTCTCATTTCTATTTCAAGTAACAATGAAGAATTAAAAGCCGAAGGTGAAGTGTTGAAGTTTGATGGCTTTTTAAAAGTATATCGTGAAGACAAAGATGATGATGATATCAACGAAGATGAAACACAGGAAGGCATGTTGCCACCGTTGGCAGTTGGTCAACAACTACCGCTAAATGAAATGAATGCAACGGAACGTTTCACCCGTCCTGCGCCAAGATATACGGAAGCATCGCTGGTAAAAAAACTGGAAGAGTTGGGTATTGGTCGCCCGTCTACATACGCTCCTACTATTTCAACTGTTTTGAAAAGAGGTTATGTGGAGAAACGTGACAAAGAAGGTGTACGCCGTGATTTCCGTGTGTTACAATTGAAGAACGATGCTGTGAGCAAAAGCATGGAACAGGAAAACACCGGTGCAGAAAAATCGAAACTCTTCCCTACTGATCTTGGTTTGGTGGTAACGGATTTTCTGAAACAGCATTTCGAAAGCATCATGGATTATGGCTTCACTGCACATATTGAAGGTGAGTTTGATGATGTGGCCGAAGGAAAGTTGAAATGGAACACAATGCTGGAGGAATTCTACAGTCCGTTTAAACGTGATGTAGATAACACCATTGAAAATGCTGAACGTATTAAAGGGGAACGTGAATTAGGGATTGATGCTGAAAGCGGTAAAAAGATCGTTGCACGCATGGGACGCTTTGGACCGATGGTGCAGATAGGTGATGTGAGTGATGAAGAAAAACCACGTTTTGCTGCGTTGCGTAAAAATCAAAGTATTGAGACCATCTCCTACGAAGAAGCAATGGATCTGTTCAAACTTCCATTGACGCTGGGTGAATTTGAAGGTGAAGAAGTGAGTGTGAATGTGGGTCGCTTTGGACCGTATGTAAAATTTGGTGAGCAGTTTATTTCTATTCCACGTGGTGAGGAACCATTGGAAATAACAATGGACAGAGCAATAGAACTCATCAAAGAAAAACAAACAGCCGATGCACCTGTTGCCATGTTTGAAAACAAACCGGTAACGAAAGGCAAAGGGCGTTTTGGTCCGTTCATTAAATGGGATGGTTTGTTTATCAATGTACCCAAGCGCTATGATTTCGAAAATCTTTCTGCGAACGACATCAATGAACTGATCGAAGCAAAAGTGGAGAAAGAAGCCAATCGTTTTATTGTGCGCTGGCCCGATGAAAATATTGCAGTTGAGAACGGTCGTTGGGGACCTTTCATCCGCTTTGGTAAAAAGATGCTGAAGATCGATAAAAAGAAAGACGGCGAAAAATATACCACAGAAGAAGTGGCAAAAATGCCGGTGGAAGAGATTAAGAAAATGATCGAAGCACAGATGCCGGGAGCTTTCTCAAAACAAATAAAAGCGGCTGCAAAAAAAGCAGCTACGAAAAAGAAAGCGGCTACGAAGAAGGCTGCCAATAAGAAAGCAGCGCCAAAGAAGGCTGCGAAGAAGAAATAATCGAAAGTCCCGTTAAACGGGACTTTTTTTTTGTAAATTCAACTATGGAAAAGAAAAACATTGAACAACTGAAACAAAAGATTTACGACCAGGTTGCTCAACTACAGGATGAAGTTGCTTTGCAGTTACTCGAAGAAGCAACAGAAGCCTACCTCTCTCCTAATCAGAAAGATATTATTGATGAATTATCTCCTGCGCAGATCGTAAGATTAAATGAAGCAAAACTTCAGGTTGAAAATGCAGAAGTTGTATCGCATGATGCTGTTAAAGCAAAGTCAAGAGAATGGCTTACGAAGTAATATGGACTTTGCATGCAGAGGAAGATTACAGGCAGATTATTTTTTATCTGAAAAATGAATGGTCTGAGACCGTTGCACTACACTTCATCAACACAACAGAAGAAAGAATTGAACGGATTGCTGTTTTTCCTCTTTTAGGCATTGCATCTGAAAAAGATAATTCGATCAGAAGTATTGTTCTCACAAAACACAATAAACTGTACTACCAATTCCTTGAATCAAAAATTTATATTCTCTCATTATTCGACACAAGACAACATCCGGATAAAAATAAGTTTGAGTAATAACAACTATTCAACCGATTGCACGAACTGCCATTTACAATAACGCTCATTCATGAGTATTTTTCATGTAGGAAAATCGGTCATTTACACTTCGACTCCCTATATCTTTGCGGCGATTATAAACCTCAAACGATGAAACTGAGAAAACTTCAACTCATGAGTATTGCTTTCATGGGTTTACTCAACAACAGCTTTGCCCAGGAAAAAGAAATTGAACTCGACCCTATTACTATTACTGCGTCTTTAACTCCGGTAAGCGCTTCAAAGACCGGTCGCAATATTTTAATTATTAAAGGGGATGCACTGCAAAAACTTCCGGTGCAGTCGATCGATGAATTACTGCGGTACGTTCCCGGTGTGGAAGTGCAAAGCCGTGGACCCATGGGTGCACAGGCCGACATTACCATTCGTGGCGGCACCTTTCAACAAGTGTTGGTGATACTCGATGGTATCCGTTTAAATGATCCGCTCACAGGGCATTTCAGCGCCTACATTCCTATCTCTACAGCAGAGATCGATCGTATTGAGGTGTTGAAAGGTGCATCATCTGCTATCTACGGTACAGAAGCTGTGGGTGGTGTTGTGCATATTATCAGCAAAACATTTGCTAATAAAAAACAAACCAACGGCCATAAGATCAATGCTCAATTAACTGCCGGTGATTTTGGTTTATTCAATGCACAAGCCGGTGCATTTATTCATGAAAAGAATACAACAGCATCTGTTGGCGTAATTACCAACAACACAAAAGGACAGCAACTGCGTGGCACAAAAGGTTATTTCAATCTCACTACTATTTCTGCTTCTGTTAAACAAAAGCTTGGTGAAAATACAAGTGTTGCTTACCGCTTTGGTTATGATGACCGTGATTTTAATGCACAGAATTTCTATACAACTTTCTTAAGTGACACAGCAACGGAATCTGTCATCAGTCGCTGGCATCATCTCAAATTCATGCATAAAAAAAATAAACATAGTTTTTCGTTTGATGCTGGGTATAAAGAAGCAAATGATGTGTATCGTTTTCGTAAAGCTGTTAGTGCAAACGTGAACAACTCTTCTTTGCTCCAGGCATTGGCATTGCACGATTATGCGATCAATGATAAATCAACAATAACATCCGGTGTACAATTCATCAGCCGTAAAATTGTTTCGAACGACAGAGGCAACCATGAAGTATCGAATGCAGGTGCATTCGTAGTATTGAATCAAAAGATCGGGAAAGCATTGCAATTGAATCCTGCACTTCGTGTTGACTGGAATGAACGTGCCGGTTGGGAATTAATACCACAACTGAATGCCTCGTATCGTTATGAATCATTACTCTTTCGTGGGAGTATAGGTCGTACTACAAGAGATGGAGATTTCACTGAGCGGTTTAACAACTATCAGCGTAATCCTGTTCCATCAGGACAACGAATTGGTAATCCTGATCTGATATCAGAATCATCGTTGAGTTATGAAGTGGGGGCAGATTATTTTATTACTCCATCATTAAAAATTTCAACCACCTGGTTCGAACGTTTCCAGCAAGACTTGATCGATTACATCTTCACTCCTTATGCAAATATGCCACGCCAGGTGAATCTCGTTCCGGGGGGTAATTATTATCTGGCAAATAATATCGATAAAGTAAATACAACGGGGATTGAAACCGATGTACAATACACACATCAGTTTAGTGATCAGCATTCATTATCCGGCGGACTTGGTTTTGTATGGATGCGTAGCCGCAGCAGTGACACCATTCCTTCTCTCTACGTTTCAAACCATGCAAGAGAACTGATCAATTTTAATATAATGTACCGCTACAAAAAAATTGCAGTTAGTACAAATGGTTTGTTCAAAGCAAGAAGGTCACAACCAATTGCCGCACCGTTTGTGCCCATCAGTACTGATTATTTTATTTTGAATACACGTGTAGATTTCTTTCTCCTGAAAGATAAATTAGGTGTGTTTGTACAGGCCGATAATATTTTCAACCGTCGCTACAGCGATCTGCTCGGCAGCATTATGCCCACACGTTGGGTAATGGGTGGAGTAAAAGTGAACTTATAACATTCATACTGCCTATCTCCTCCCTGGAGGGGCGGCGATTGTTACTGCAAGGAATAATTGAAAGGGGTGGGTTAATAAAACCCACCCCTTCTTTTTATACAAACTAATTTCTTGATATTTGCATTCCATAAAAACGATTGATCGTATGCATGATTTTATTCAACAACTCGGCATCAAAGCACAGAACAGTGGCGTTTCAACAGGCGTAAACTGGTTAGCATCAACAGGTGAATTGATTACCTCCTCCTCTCCTGTTGATGGGAAAACAATTGCTTCAGTTACTTCAGCAGATAAAGCAACTTATGAAACCGTCATTGCAAAAGCACAAGCAGCTTTTGCAGAATGGCGCACATGGCCGGCACCTAAACGTGGTGAAATTGTCCGCCAGATCGGCGAAGCATTACGTGCAAAGAAAGAACCGCTCGGTCGATTGGTTTCGTATGAAATGGGCAAGAGTTTACAGGAAGGTTACGGTGAAGTGCAGGAAATGATCGACATCTGCGATTTCGCAGTTGGTCTGTCACGCCAATTACATGGATTGACCATGCACAGTGAACGTCCTTTGCATCGCATGTATGAGCAATGGCATCCATTAGGTATTGTGGGCATCATCTCTGCATTCAACTTTCCCGTTGCAGTATGGAGCTGGAACACCATGCTGGCATGGATCTGTGGTGATGTGTGCATCTGGAAGCCATCAGAAAAAACACCATTGTGTGGAATTGCGTGTCAGAATATTGTTGCAGAAGTATTTGCAAAAAATAATGTGCCCGAAGGCGTGAGTTGTTTAATTCAAGGCGGCAGGGAAATTGGTGAGTGGATGAGTAACGATCCAAGAGTGCCATTGGTTTCTGCAACGGGAAGTACAAGAATGGGTAAAGCAGTCGGCGCAGCCGTTGGTCAACGTTTGGGCAGAAGTTTATTAGAACTTGGTGGTAACAATGCCATCATCATCAGTGAACATGCTGATCTTAACATTGCTATCCGTGGTGCAGTGTTTGGTGCTGTTGGTACAGCCGGACAACGTTGCACAACAACACGTCGTTTGATTATTCATGAATCAATTTACGATACTGTAAAAGAAAAATTAGTTGCGGCGTATAAACAATTAAACATTGGTGACCCGTTAAATGAAAGCAATCATGTGGGTCCGTTGATTGATACAGATGCCGTGAAAAATTATTTACATGCTATTGAACAATGCAAAGCTGAAGGTGGACATTTCATTGTTAAAGGCGGCGTATTATCAGGTGCAGGTTATGAAAGTGGATGCTATGTAAAGCCATGCATGGCTGAAGCAAAACCAACTTTCAAAATTGTGGGGCACGAAACGTTTGCTCCTATTCTCTATCTCTTGAAATACAAAACCATCGATGAAGCCATCGCCATTCAGAATGGTGTGCCGCAAGGTTTATCATCTTCCATTATGACGCTGAACCTGCGTGAAGCAGAGCAGTTTCTATCAGTTGCCGGCAGCGATTGCGGTATTGCCAATGTAAATATCGGAACAAGCGGTGCTGAGATAGGCGGCGCCTTCGGTGGCGAAAAAGAAACCGGTGGCGGCCGTGAAAGTGGCAGCGATGCCTGGAAAAATTATATGCGCCGGCAAACCAACACGATCAACTATTCAGCAAATCTGCCTCTGGCTCAGGGAATTAAGTTCGATATTTAAGTAAGCGTTAACAGCTATATCCTTTCGTTTTAACGACTAATCAACAGCCGATGTTCAAAAAAGAACGCCGGCTGTTTCACTTAAAAAATTCTGCAAAATGTGGGTAAACGGTATGTTTATTTGCCCAACAAGCTGCAATTTTACAAATCGTTTTAAATCAGAAAAACATATGCAGTTCAACAAATTATTGCTTGTCAGCTCAATCTTTACCCTCTCTGCTACCCTTTCCCTCGCTCAAACTTCCGTAAAAGAAGACCAGTTGAAAGGATGGCACCTGAAAAATCAATCAACTGATGGTTTTTATGGTATCAGCATGGAGCAGGCCTTTGAGTTTGTCAAAAACCGGAAAAGCACAACCATCATTGTAGCAGTTATTGACAGTGGTATTGATACGCTTCACGAAGATCTCAAACCCGTTCTCTGGCGCAACCCGAAAGAGATCCCAAACAATGGTATTGACGATGATAAAAATGGCTATGTAGATGATTATTATGGCTGGAATTTTTTGGGTGGAAAAGATGGTCAGAATGTGAAAGAAGATTCTTACGAAGCAGCACGTTTGTATCATGCACTCAAACCAAAGTATAGTGGTACTGTGGATGAAAGCAAATTATCAGCCATTGAAAAAGAAGAATACCGCATCTTCAAAAAAGCGCAGGGAGATATTGAACACGGTTCAACTGAAGCACAATCGCAAGTATTGTTTCTTCGTTCGCTCTACAATAAGTCATCAATAGCTGACAGTGTGCTGAAAGAAAAATTCAAACCTGAGTATAACGGAAACGATCTGGTGACTTTCAAACCAGCCAACTCAAAAGACGCAGATGCAAAATCTACAATGCTTGCACTGTTCAGGGGTTTTGAAATGATGGATGCAACCAACGATTTTATCATTAAAGAATTCAGCAGCTATTTTAAAGGACAGGAGAAAAAAGCAGAAGCATCACAAATTGCACCGAAAGATTATCGAGGTGAAATTGTAAAAGATAATTACTACGATTTCAACGATCGTTTTTATGGCAACCCTGATGTAATGGCAAGCACACCATTTCACGGTACGCATGTAAGCGGCATTATTGCTGCTGCACGCAACAATGGCATTGGTGTGGATGGTGTAGCAAGCGATGTGCGTATCATGAGCATCCGTGCAGTTCCTGATGGCGATGAGCACGATAAAGACATTGCACTCGCTATCCGCTATGCGGTTGATAACGGTGCCAAGATCATCAATATGAGTTTTGGTAAAAGTTTTTCACCACAAAAGAAATGGGTAGATGATGCCGTACGTTATGCACAAAGCAAAGGTGTATTATTAGTGCATGCTGCAGGTAATGATGGAAAGAATGTTGACAGCACCGAAAACTTCCCCAATCCGAATATTGTAGAAACAAAAATGAAAGCAACCAACTTTATTACAGTGGGCGCAAGTGGCGATCCCAAGACAGGCGGGTTGGCTGCTGATTTCAGCAATTATGGGAAAAAAGAAGTGGATGTATTTGCACCTGGTGTAAAGATCTATTCAACTATTCCCGGTGGCAATACCTATGGTTTTGCACAAGGTACAAGTATGGCAAGCCCTGTGGTAGCAGGCTTAGCCGCTTTTATTCTTTCCTACTATCCTGAACTGAGTGCAGAGCAGGTGAAATATTGTATTGAGAAAGGCGCACAAAATCCAAACATGGAAGTTGTAAAACCTGGAGCTACTATAAAAGAAGATTTTGCAAACTTCAGTCGCACAGGCGGTTTGTTGAATGCATACGAATCTATTAAGATCGCTGCCACATTAAAAGGCGAACGCAAAGTATTAAGCAATCCGGCACCAAAACCGAAAGTGAATAAATCGAAAAAAGGTTAATGATATTCTAAAAGGTCCCGCTGCGAAGCGGGATTTTTTTTAAGTTTACAATAATTGCAGATGTTTGCTGTTACTGTGTTCTAAAAAAACCTTTTCATATGCCAAGACCAACCACGCATGATTATGCTTTGTTCTACCACAATTATGTAATGAATGTGCAGGAAGATGATGTACGTAGTGCATTCGATCAACAATCTTCAGTTCTTGATTCGTTTCTTTCTTCAATCCCTGAGTCAAAAGCTGACCATGCTTATGCCGAGGGCAAATGGACAGTGAAGCAGCTCTTGCAACACATCATCGATGCTGAACGGATTTTCACACACCGTGCATTGTGGTTTGCACGCCATAGCCCTGCCCCTCTTTCCGGCTTTGATGAGAATGAATATGCTGCTGTTGCAGATGTAAGTAAACGCAGCGTTGCTTCATTAGCCGATGAATTAAGAGCCGTACGTAAAAGTTCTGAATTCCTATTCAACAGCTTTACTGATAAAGATCTCAATACAAGCGGCACCGCCAACACACATGCAATAACTGTAAACGCATTAGGTTTTGTTACGCTGGGACATTTCCTTCATCACAAACGAATATTGGAAGAACGTTATCTGTAAACGTTGATAAATGGTCGGGCCCCCGTTGTAACGGGGGCCCGATGTTTAAAAATACTACAAACCTGTAAGCCGGATTTTGTCATATTCACCAATGCTTGCGCAAGGTGAACGGAGCTATCATTTATCTGTCCCACAACTTACGCTGAGGGATCGATCTGCCTACCCTCCGTCATCGAACGAGCCGTTCTCAAGCGACGGTATATGTGGCATTTCAGCACGTAAGGTTTACCCCGCTACAACATTGCTATTGTAACCCGTAGGCTCTTACCCTACGTTTTCACCTTTTCCACACAAGTGTGGTAGTTATTTTCTGTGGCACTTTCTGTTGCTCCTTTCGGAACACCCGGCTCTTCACCGGTACGTTGCTCTGTGCTGTCCGGACTTTCCTCTTCCCGCTAAACGGGAAACGATAGCTTGGCTTGCAGCAACTGCGAAACTACGAAATAAAAATCCCTCAACAGACGGTTGAGGGATCAATTGTATAATACAGAACAGTTGCAACAATTAATTGCAATGCTCTTCAAATGCACTGATGAGGTTCTGTGCGATCATTTGTGCTGGACGACCTTCGATGTTATGACGCTCAATGAAATGAACCAACTGACCATCTTTGAACAAAGCGATGGCTGGTGAACTTGGTGGGTAAGGCAACAAATGCTCACGGATCTTTTTCACTGCATCAATGTCAAAACCTGCAAAGCTTGTCAACAGGTGATCAGGACGCTTACTGCTGTTGTTTACAGCCATCAAAACACCCGGACGGGCACTACCTGCAGCACAACCACACACTGAATTAATGAACACAAGGCTGGTACCTTGCTGTGTTAATGCCGTATCTACTGCGTCTGCTGATAATAATTCATCAAATCCTCCTTCTGTCATTTCACCCTTCATCGGGATTACTATTTCTGCTGGATACATAGTTGAAAGTATTTTAAAATTTATGCAAAGCTACAGGAATTGAAAATTCAATCAGCGAAAAAAGAAATTTTGACACACTTGTTGCAGATAAGTAGACTTTTTGTCGCATTTCTTTTTACAAATCGGAAATCACGGCGTACAAAAACCTGTTGGAATATCCTTTGATGATTGCATACCATTATTAAAAACAATTAAAACTTTAATACTATGACAATGGTAAAATTGCACAGCCCGGTTCAGAAAAACATCAATACTTTTTTTGATGAGTTTTTTAATGAGTTGCCAGCCTTTGGTAAAACAGTCAACAACATTTTTTCGCCTGCAGTAAACATTCTTGAAACTACTGATGCGTATCATCTGGAACTGAATGCTCCCGGGCGCAACAAAGAAGATTTCAACATCAGTGTTGACAAAGGTTTGCTCACCATCAGCTACGAGAAAAAAGAAGAAGCAAAGAATGAAGATGTAAAAGTAGTTCGTCGTGAGTTCAGCTATCAGAGCTTCAAACGCAGCTTTACTGTAGATGATAAAATTAATGCAGAAGCCATTCAGGCCAAGTACGAAAATGGTTTGCTGAAACTTTATCTTCCAAAAAAAGCAGAAGAAAAACAACCCGTGAAAACAATCAGTATTCAGTAATGATTTCTATATAGCTTGTTTTATAGCAGTTGGTTTTGGTTATCCCCCGTTGTTTTTACAATGGGGTTTTTTATTTGTGTTAACAACTGTTTCCTCATTGATGGCTATCTTCGCCGGTATCGACATGAAAACCTCTTTAACCTTTTTACTTGCATACTTTCTTGTATTTGCCTCAACAGCACAAGATGTAGCAACCGATACAATTCCTGTAACTCCCGCAAATGTGGATACAGCATTGCGTATCCGTAACCTCAATCCCTACTTCACGCTGCATGTAGACAGCTCGTTAAGTTATAAATTAGAGATCAATAAAGAGTTGAAAAACTATTATTGGTACCTGAAAAATTCACCGGTTGGTTTACGAATTAACAAAGACAATGGATTGTTGACGTTTAAAGCAGACAAAGCGTATTTTCTTTCCGGTCGGTTGAAGTATGATGTTGAATACAAAGTGCAGGTAGGTGTTCAGAATTTAAATAAGGCAGAGGAAAAGCTTGATACGTTTTTTACCATTGTATTTTTTAATACCGAGATCATTGCATCGAAAATACGTCCGTCAGTTTCATCAACCGTTACAGTTTACGAAGGTGATACCACACGCTTTGTATTGAATTGCGAAAACGGAAATTTCCCGATCGAATACATCAATTTTGAAAGTGGTATTCCCATTAGTCCTACCTACCCGATCAATAGCTGCCGTGATGAATTTGTATGGTGGATTCCGTATGATTTTGTAAAAGACAATGATGCAGGCAAAGAACGAACCTTTAACCTGTTATTTATCGGTTCAGATAAATTCCGAAATAAAGACACGGCCGTTGTACGTGTAATTGTAAAGGATGCCATCAATTATCCGATGAAGCGACAGGAATACGATAAACTTGTTTCTGATTACAACCGGTATATTCAGCAATTGAAATTTACGTTCCGCACAATGGACCGTAAGATCAAAAAAACAAGAAACAGAAGAGTAGCATTTGATATGACGTCTTCTTCGTCTGCCTTGGCAGGAACGATTCTCAGCACATCTACCAACGATAGCCAGAAAAATGTGGGTCGTGTATTACCTGCGGTTGGTGTTACATTGGTACCGGTGAAAGAAGCAGTAGCTCCAAATAAAGTGAATGACCAAAACTCCGTTTCGCAGGTACGTACCAGCATCAGGAAGCTTGAATATATTCTTTCAGAAAATGGTTTGATCGGAGAAAAAGATCCGGACATTATTGCCAAAACAACAAAGCTGCGAACCGATCTGAAACAAATTCAATTGCAACTGATCGATGTACCGTTGGAAGAAATTGAAGTAAGCGATGAAAAGGATGCGAATAAATATTTCGATGACCCGAAAGTGAATAAGAAATACCGCTCTAAGAAAAGATAAAAAAATCCCGTTTTTCAACGGGATTTTTTATTGATAAATCACATCGTATTTAATTACAATTATCTTTTCTTCTGGTATCGATCAGGTATTGAATTTTCCATTGGCCATTGATGCGTACCAACTGGAATGAGTTTACTCCGCAATGACTAAAATTTCCTTTGTAATAAAACTGATAAGGCGTCCATACACTTGCTAATGCACCATCAATATGCACAGCACCAAAACTGATCCGCTCATCCGCATCGCCTTTTGTTGATTTACCTACGAACGATGCAAACCCAGCGACTTCATCTGTACGGATCATGGTTCCACCTTCTTTGTTTCGGCCAATGGTTTGTAACACGGCCCAGTCAGAGAAAACACTTTTGACGCCAATTGAATCGGCGGTTTTCATTGCTGTAAAGAGATTGTTAATAACGGCCTTCACAGAATCCTCCGTGCTTTGTGAATAGGCTGAACTAAGCAATACCATTGTTAAAGAAAGCGTAAGAACGTATTTCATGTTATTTGTTTGAAACCTTTGGCAGGTTGTTTGGATTACAAGAATAAAAAATTACAAACTATGCGAAATCTAAAATTGTACAAATGGTCACTGGTGCTGATGGTGTTTGTTACAAGTACCGCATCAGCTCAGATATTCCCGAAAGCGGGAGATATTTTCGGCAGCAGAACCAACAAACCCGTTGTACGGCAGGACGGCAGCCGCCAATGGCCCGATGGTACCATTCAGTACCCCAATGGTACAACAAGATATCCGGATGGAGCCGTTCGCTATCCAGATGGACGTATGACCTATCCTCGTAATCAACGAAATGACAATTGGGGAAATAACAATAACAACAATTGTGTTCACAACATGCCTCCGGGACAGGCAAAGAAAAAATATGGCGGTCATGCACGTGATTATGCAAAAGGAAAAAAGAATTGCAATCACAACCATGGCAACAGAGACAGGGATTGGGATGATGATGACGACAGAAACGTAAGAAGGTATCCGCAACAGTATCCGCAGTATCCCAGCTATCCACAACAATACCCTGGCGGTAATACACAGCAAGGTGGTGGTAAGCGACCAAGCCGTACATCAAATCCAAATATGTAAGTAGCAGAAGTTGAGATAAAGAAAACGCCCCTTGAAAGTTCAAGGGGCGTTTCTTATTTGTAAAAGCGGTTGATCAATAACCTAATATCTTCAACATGCTTTGCGCTGTTTGTTCTTTGGCATACACCCAGTCAACCAGTTTACCATTCTTATCGTGCCCTACAATAATATGTTTGGGCGAAGGGATCATACAATGCTTGATACCACCATAGCCGCTGATCTGATCCTGGTAAGCACCTGTATGGAAAAACCCTACGTACAATGGTTCTGCTGCTGCTTCGCCGTTTAACTTGGGCAAAAACACTTCGTTGATATGTTCTTCTGAATCATAATAATCATGACTGTCGCAGGTAATACCACCCAGCACCACACGCTGGTATTCGTTTTCCCATTTATTGATCGGCATCATCAGGAATTTTTCACCAATGCCCCATGTATCAGGTAAGGTTGTAATAAATGATGAATCGATCATATACCAGTTCTCACGGTCGTTCTGTGTTTTCTGTGCAAGTACAGAATAGATATGCGCCATACTTTCACCAACGGTAAAGCTGCCGAACTCGGTATAAATATTCGGCATGGGCACACCCGCCTTCTTACAGGTTTTTTTAATGGTCGATACAATCTCATTGATCATGAATTGATAGTCGTAATCAAAACCTAATGAATGTTTGATGGGAAATCCGCCACCAATATTAATTGAATCAAGTTCCGGACAAATTTTCTTCAACTGGCAATACAGATTCACTACTTTGTTCAATTCACTCCAGTAGTAAATATCATCTTTAATACCCTTGTTTAAAAAGATGTGCAACATCTTCAACTGAAAACGATCTTCGTTTCCTTCGATCTTATCTACATAAAATTCAAGAATATCTCTGGCTCTAATTCCAAGGCGTGATGTGTAGAATGGGAAGTTCGGTTCTTCTTCAGCTGCCACACGTATACCCACTTTAAACGGAACCTTCACCGTTTTTTTATACTGCTGTAACTCTTCTTTGTTATCAAGAATGGGTGTTACATTTTTAAACCCGGTGTTCAGCAACTTGGCAATACGGGTGATGTAACTTTTTTGTTTGTATCCGTTGCAAATGATCTGGATTTCCTTGGTGATCTTTTTCTTTTGGTACAGTTTGTTGATGATCTCAATATCGTAGGCAAACGATGTTTCAAGATGTACTTCATTTTTTAATGTTTCTTCCACCACAAAAGAAAAATGACTGCTCTTGGTACAATAGCAATAAAAGTACTTGCCTTCGTACCTGTGTTTTTTAAAAGCGGTATCAAACATCTTCTTCGCCTTTTTGATCTGCATCCCGATCTTCGGCAAATACGTCAGCTTCATCGGCGTTCCATATTTATCGATCAGAGCTTTGAGGTCGAGATTGTTAAACTGGAGATAGCCATTTTGTAAATGAAAATCTTCTTGCGGAAAGTTGAAGGTTTGATGGACCAGGTCGTTGTACGTTTGGTTGGTCAGTTGAAAATTACGTGGGTCGTTTGTCACCTTTAAAATTTTGCACAAACTTATTGTAAAAAAGCATGCACAGGCATGAAGTTTTTGGAAGAAGAAGCTGCGAGCCGTTAGCTATGAGCTACGAGCCGGTAAATACGAACCGATAGTCGTTAGTCAGTAGCAGATAGTAAAAACCATTTGTTTGATTGGAGAACACTAAAAAGATCACTTTCCGCCTCTATTTCAAAACAAAAAAACCCGACTTATTCAGCCGGGGTTTGTATCAATCAATTGATGATTTTATTTTACTGAATCAACCAGTTTCTTGAAGCTGGCAGGTTCGTTCATTGCCAGATCAGCAAGGATTTTACGATCCAGGTCAATGTTCTTGGCTTTGAGTTTGTTGATGAATACAGAGTACGTCAACCCTTCTTCACGAACGGCAGCGTTAATACGTGCGATCCACAGTGCACGGTATTCTCTCTTCTTTAATTTACGACCAACATAACTGTAGGTCATCCCTTTTTCTACAACGTTTTTGGCAACTGTATATACGTTTTTACGTTTACCATAAAAGCCTTTGGCTTGCTTAAGAATTCTTTTGCGACGTGCTTTAGACGCAACTGAGTTTACTGAACGGGGCATATCTGAATGTTTTTAAATTATAAATGTTTGTTTACAGATGCATCTTATTTAAGACGCAATAAACGTTTTACAAAGTGTACATGAGATTGTGCTACTTCTCCGTCCTTACGCATGTTACGCTTACGTTTCTTAGATTTTTTTGTGAGGATGTGACGCTTGAAACTCTTCTGATGCATGATCTTACCTGTGCCGGTTACTTTAAACCTTTTTTTGGCACTCGAGTTCGTTTTTACCTTTGGCATTTGTATGCGCTTTAAAATGATACCCTGATGGCGGCGCTGCACAG
The DNA here is from genome assembly GCF_037892605.1 of Lacibacter sp. H407. Lineage (NCBI taxonomy): Bacteria > Pseudomonadati > Bacteroidota > Chitinophagia > Chitinophagales > Chitinophagaceae > Lacibacter > Lacibacter koreensis. The sequence goes on from NZ_JBBKTU010000001.1 coordinate 4,266,774, forward strand.
GCAACACACTTAGGGGGCCGTTTGGGCAATATGAGCTTCGGAAAGCTCCCCGTTTTGGGAGCGCAAATGTAGGCAAATTCTCCTGAAAACAAGGAAAAGCGGGCAAATTTCTTGTTCCAGCAACTGTTCAGAAACGAAAAAACCGCCCTGTTGGGGCGGCTTTCTATTACTTAATCTGCATTCTCTTTCTTCTTCTTGGCCGTTTTTGGCGCAATGATCATCAACATCCGTTTCCCTTCGAGTTTTGGCAAGCCTTCCACCTGACCGGCATCTTTCAACCGCTCGGCAAATTTCAGCAACACCAGCTCCCCTCTTTCCTTGAACTGAATGGCACGACCTTTAAACTGCACGTAGGCTTTCACTTTGTTGCCTTCTTTCAGGAAGTTCTCGGCATGCTTGGCTTTAAAATCAAAGTCATGATCATCCGTATTGGGTGTAAACCGGATTTCTTTCAATTCAGCCGATTTACTTTTCGACTTCATCTCTTTCTCTTTCTTCTTCTTCTCGTAGAGAAACTTGTTATAGTCAATTGCTTTACACACGGGCGGTACGGCCTGTGGAGAAATCTCTACAAGATCGAGCCCTAATTCCTGTGCGATCTGCAATGCTTTTTGTGTGGGATAAACTCCTACTTCAATGTTCTCACCTACCAAACGTACTTCCGGTACACGGATCATGTGGTTGATGCGATGCTCTGGTTCTTTACGGGGAACAAAACGTCCCCTTGGAGGTCTTGATGGAAATGCCATATTCGAGTGCCCTCATCCCCTTACGGAGGGCGATTGATTTTTAATTTTTATTGTTTACTCTTTAGGGGAAAGAGTTGTTATTCTGCTATTCGTTCGCTGATCTCGTTTACCGCTGCAGCAATAAAGGCGTCGGTATCCATTGTACCTGCATCACCTTTGCCTTGCTTGCGTACTGCTACTTTTCCTTCGTTCACTTCTTTCTCTCCTATCACCAGCATGTAAGGTACACGTGCAAGTTCTGTATCTCTGATCTTTTTACCGATCTTTTCGCTGCGGTCGTCAATCTCTGCACGAATATCTGCTTTTTTCAGCTTTTGCAACAGGGTTTTTGCATAATCCATAAACTTATCACTGATCGGCAGAATTTTTACCTGCAACGGGGCAAGCCACAACGGAAACTTACCGGCATAATGCTCCAGCAAAAAGCCAATGAAGCGTTCATGCGTTCCCAATGGTGCACGGTGAATGATCAATGGTACTTCGGGCTGATTTCCCTGGTTGGTGTACGACAGTTTAAATTTGTTACCACTGTTGAAATCAACCTGATTGGTGGCGAGGGTAAACTCACGGCCAATGGTGCTCCAGATCTGTACATCGATCTTAGGACCGTAAAACGCAGCTTCGTCCTGCACTTCTACAAATGGAATATTTGATTCAATGAGCACTTTACGTACCATCGATTCTGTTTCTTCCCACAGCTCCGGTTCGTTCACATATTTCTGTCCACGCTTGGCCGGATCATGCAAACTCAAACGCATCACGTATTTATCGATCCCGAAAATTTTAAAATACTTCAGATACATGTCATTCACTGCACGGAACTCCTGCGCAAAATCTTCACGGCTGCAATAGATATGTGCATCGTTCATATGCAAACAACGCACACGCATCAAACCAAAAAGTTCACCACTTTGCTCATAACGGTAACAGGTACCATATTCGGCTATACGGAACGGTAAGTCTTTGTAGCTTTTTGGTTCAGCATCAAAAATTTTGTGGTGATGCGGACAGTTCATTGCTTTGAGATAATATTTCTCTCCATCCATTTCCATGGGAGGAAACATACTATCTGCATAATACGGCAAGTGACCGCTGGTGAGATACATGCTTTCTTTTGCAATATGCGGCGTAACTACACGCTTGTAACCGGCGGCAGCTTCGGTTTCTTTTGCCAGCCGCTCCAACTCTTCAATAATGATGGTACCATTGGGCAACCATAACGGTAAGCCCGGACCTGTATCATCATCCATTGTATAAATGCCTAACTCTTTACCCAGTTTACGGTGATCACGTTTTTTTGCTTCTTCCAGCAAAGTCAGATATTCATCCAGTTCTTTTTGTGATGGAAATGTAACACCATATACACGAGTCAACTGTTTGTTCTTTTCATCGCCTTTCCAATACGCACCCGCAATAGAAGTTAGTTTGATGGCTTTAATAAAACCAGTATGCGGAATATGCGGGCCACGACACAGATCAGTAAACTCACCTTGTGAATACAAGGTAATGCCGCCATCTTCAAGGTTCTGCAACAGATCAAGTTTATATTCATCGCCCTTTTCAGAAAAATAGGCAATAGCATCCTGCTTCGAAATTTCTTTTCGTTGATAAGGATTGTTCTTCTTGGCCAGCTCATTCATCTTCTTTTCCAATGTGAGCAGATCATCTTCCGTGATCTTTTTATCACCCAGATCCATATCATAATAGAAACCTCTGTCCAACGCTGGGCCCACCCAGAATTTTACACCGGGAAATAATGCTTCAACAGCCTCCGCCATCAAATGTGCACTGGAATGCCAGAAGGTATTCTTTCCTTCCGCATCGTCCCATGTGAGTAATTTCAACGTCGCATCATTTGGGATTGGTCGGGTCATATCCCACACCTCTCCGTTTATACTTGCGGCCAATACTTTTCGTGCCAATCCTTCGCTGATCGATTTGGCAATGTCCATGGCGGAAACTCCCTGTTCGTACTCCCGTACTGCTCCATCCGGAAAACTGATCTTCATGAATGTCTTCTTATTTTTTAATGAAGGCGAAGGTAGCAAATGATTGCGGATGCTGATAAAAGTAAAATTAACAAAGCCTTTCGCCCTCCCCTTTTTTTCAATTGCGTAATTTGCAGCCGGGTACAGAATTTACATTATGAAACAACTTTTACTTTTTGGTTTTCTTTTTTGTTCAGCACAACTGTTTGCTCAAAAATACAGCGGACAGTGGAGCGGTAGTTTTGATGCAACCGGCGAACCCGGTAACCGCACTGAATATTTTCTTGAACTGGAAATAAGCGGCACCAACGTGGAAGGCACTTCTACTACCTATTTTATGATTGAAGGCAAACGCTATTACACAATTTGTAAAGTGGTTGGCACGCTCGACCCTAACAGCAAAACCATTGTATCAAAAGAAGTAGCCCGCATAAAAGCCAATACGCCACAATGGTTTAAAGATTGTTTTCAGGAACATGTACTCACCTATTATAAAAAAGGTGATACCGAAGAACTGGAAGGCCGTTGGAAAGGTGCAAGTGCGGAAGACAAATGCGGAACAGGCACCACGGTGCTGTCACGTAAACAGTTGGTGAAAAACATGATCACGAAAACGCCGCCACAAAACAATACGGTTCGTATGAACCCGGCACCCAACAAACCCGCCACGCAAAAACCAACTACAACAAATACGCAGAAACCAAATTCAAATAATCAAAACAACAGCACTGCAAAAACACAACCGAAGAAAGAAGAACCGGTGAAGAACCAACCTACGATCACCAAAGTGGAGAATGAAAAAGAACCGGATACTAAAACGGAAATAAAGCCAACCATTCCTGCACCGAAACTTCCGGGACGATTGGAAAAACGTGAAAGCAAAGTATTTGAGACTATTGCGATCGATGAAGAAGAAATTACAGTGAACCTGTACGACAATGCAGAAATAGATGGCGATATTATAACAGTGCTGTTCAACGGAGAATTAGTGGCTTCGCAAAAAACACTCAGCGATAAACCGATCACGATCAAATTGAAAGCCATCCGTGGCCGAGACAATACACTCACCATGTATGCCGAAAATCAGGGACGTGTACCTCCCAACACCGCCATCATGCGGGTGCAAAACGGAGAGCAGTATTACAAGGTTTTTTTAAGTGCCGATGATAAAAAGAATGGCAGCGTAGTGTTTCGATTTAAGAGTTAATTGATGTCTGCTCACCTGAAGAGTGACTTTACATCGCAACTTGAAACAAATTATTTTTTTACAAACAAGCCACTGCAAAAGCAGTGGCTTGTTTTATTACTATATTGTTGTAATAGTATTTGAATACCGATACACCAATTTACTCTTCCCCTTTGATGGCCTCTGCAGTAACTGTTGCCGGCGCACTAAAATGTTCCCGCACCCTTACGATCATTTGCGGCTCGGTCATTTGTTCCGAGCTGTCAATCGAAAACTCCTTCTGCTTAAACTGCGCATCAGCTTTTAAATGATTCTGAAATTGCTCCTGTGCATTGCCCGGACCGAAAATGTACAGTTCTTCATATGTCAATAACAGTGTGGCAACTGCTTTGTAATACTTCAGCAGATCCATTTGCTTTGCCTGGTTCCTTGAATCTTTATCGCCGGAACGATCATTTTTCTCCACCTCAAGTTTATCCTGTACAATGTAATCGCCTTCTTCATAATCAGGTGCAGGACGTATGACCACTGCCTGTTGACTGTCGAGATAAACACCTGCCACTCGTTTTTTTTGTTGCTGCTTCATATAATCGTTGTGCTTTTAAAATGATTGTATCAAAACCATCCGCAAATATGATTGTTGAATTTCCGGATGGTCAATACGTACCGAAAGTGCCACTGTTTTTACTTCTTTCTGTTACACAGTTATTGGTATCCATTACAGTATTCACACATTGTGGTAATAATTATGAAGATGCACGGCGTATCGCAGGTAAGGATGAACTAAAATAAAAAGAGGTAAACGCATTGTTTACCTCTTTTCACTTCAGTAAAATTTCATTCAATCGTTACCTGCCTGTAACTGTATTTTTTTTCGCATGCACAATACCAGCCAGCAAACGGCCTTGTGGTGCTTCCTTCGAACTGTAATAAAGATAGATGGTACTGTTACTCAATTTCTCTTGCGAATGAAGAATGTCCTTTACTGCTAATGCGATGGCAAAATTCTTTCCCTCGCTGTTATCAAACTGCCACTGTTTCAAGGTTTTTTGATCTGCATTTTTAAGTTCCAGTGTGCGGCTTTTTCCGGCCATGCCACAATGATAGTACTTCACCTTCAATTCACTGTTGCTGTGCGCTGCAGTCAGTTGGATATTCTTCTTTTCCTTCATTTCCTGATTAAACTGCTGAAGCACCAGTTTGTTATCAAGATAGATTTCGAACCCCTCTCCGCCCACCGGTGTAACGAATGAGTAAATAAATGAGCTGGCCGCAACCAGCAATACCATTGTTAAAAACTGTTTCGCTTTCATGACTTTACGTTTTATAAAATGATGTAGTTAAATGAACAGTGTAAAGTTGAGGAAGCTTTATGCCTCCTGCTAATCCGTTTGACCAACGGAACCTGTTGCTTGATGTAATGCAGAACTGAGTTATTTGGATGAGTTATTTCGATCAAGTAGCTTTATCAAAATTGACAATTCATGAATTGGTACGATGTAAAAAATATCGATATAATTGATTCACCCGCACTACTGCTGTACAAAGAACGCATCCAACAAAACATCAGCCGTGCAGTGGAAATGATCGGTGATGTAAGTCTGCTTCGTCCGCATGTAAAAACAAATAAAACTTCAGAAGTATGTGCAATGATGATGGAGGCTGGTATTGCTAAATTCAAATGCGCTACCATTGCTGAAGCAGAAATGTTGGCCATGCTCAAGGCAAATAACGTGTTGCTGGCATATCAACCAGTTGGGCCAAAAGCAAAACGGTTGTTATCGCTGGTACAGCAATATCCGAAAACAACATTCGGTTGTGTTACAGACAACATTGAAACATCGAAAGCCTTGTCCGAATTATTTTCTTCCAACAACAAAACCATCCATGTATTCATTGATCTCAATACCGGTATGAACAGAAGCGGCATCAAACCATCCAATGCGTTTGTTTTGGCAGAACAATTGATCACACTACCCGGTATTCAATTCAAAGGCTTACATGCATACGATGGACATTTGAGAGATACTGATCTTGAACTACGGCAGCAAAAAAGCAACGTAGCTTTCAATCAAGTACTTGAACTGGCTGCACAAATTGAAACGATCATAAATCAACCGATCACAATTGTTGCAGGCGGCTCCCCTACTTTTCCTACACACATAAATCGGCATATTGAGTGCAGCCCCGGCACATTTGTTTATTGGGATTGGGGTTACAAGCACCAGGTGCCGGATGAACCGTTTGATTATGCAGCACTCGTTCTAACAAGAGTCATTTCGATTGTTGATGGGCAAACTATCACCACCGATCTGGGACACAAATCGGTGGCGGCAGAAAATCCGTTTCCACGTGTTCATTTTTTGAATGCACCTGATGCCACACCTTTTTCACAAAGTGAAGAGCATTTGGTATTGAAAGTAGCAGACAGCAGTGCCTTCAACGTTGGTGATGTATTGTACGGTGTGCCGGTTCACATTTGTCCAACTGTTGCGTTGTACGAAAAAGCAGTTGTTGTTGAAAACAACGAAGCGGTTACTACATGGAAGGTGATTGCAAGAGATCGAGCAATAAACGTATAAAGATCGTTTACATTCAAACAACAAGTTTGAATGTAATTCGTATTATGCGTAAGCAGGCTTGTTAATCACTTCCAACACTTTCAATTGTTTTAAACCGGCAGGCATTTGCCATACCGCCTCTTCACCTTCACGGAAACCAATAATTGCTGCAGCCATTGGTGTAAGTACAGATACTTTTTTCTCTTTCATGTCTGCATCCTCCGGCATCACGATCATAAATTCATGCGACTTGGATGTTTCAATATCTTCCACTTTCACTTTTGATCCTAACCGAATAGTATTCGGCGGAAACGCATCATCTTTTACAATGATCGCCCGGCCCACTTCATATGCGAGGCTCATTTCATCCGCCTGTTTTGTTCCGTGGATATTAACGATCTGCTTTAATTTATTATAGTCCTCTTCGCAAAGAACAACGGGGTTTCTATCATTATTCATGATACAATTATTTAAAAATTTAAAAATGGAAAACTGCACGTAAGAAAATTACCTGAATTCTATTTTATGAAAACAGGCGCACAACTGAGAAAGACAAGTTTATATAAACAAGAACGGTGCATTGCTGCAAAGATAGCAGATTGAACAGAAGAAATCCATTTCCGAAAGCATTAGTAATATAGAATAACAAACACTTCGCTGTCTTTTAACAAATACTTTATGATAATCACCTCATTTCAAAACGGCTTTATCTAATTACTTGATATATGTCATTGGAAGCCCCTCTACTACAGCTCTACCTTTGCAATTGTATATAACGGGCAAGCTTTTTATTCACAGAATGTTTTGAGATAAAGCAGGCTTTTCCCATCACTTTAAAAAATAAAGCAATGAAAAAACTGGAAAACAAAGTAGTACTCATTACCGGTGCCGGTATGGGACTTGGACAGGCAGCAGCAATTGAAGCAGCAAAGAATGGTGCGTTACTATCATTGATCGACTATAATGAAAAAGCACTGACAGATGTTAAGGAGCAGATCAAACAAACATTTCCTGAAACAAAAGTGCTTACAGTGGTAGCGGATGTTTCAAAAGAAGCAGACGTTAAAAACTATGTTGATGAAACCCTAAAACAATACGGCCGTATTGAGGGCTTTTACAATAACGCAGGTATTGAAGGAAGGCAGGCTTCACTTACAGAGTATGACGTAGATATTTTCAAAAAAGTAATTGATATTAACCTGATGGGCGTATACTATGGTTTACGTTACATTATTCCTGTGATGGTGAAACAGGAGTATGGCCGTATTGTAAACGTAGCATCGGTTGGTGGTATAAGAGGTGTAATGAATCAAACGCCATATGTAGCAACAAAACATGCAGTAACCGGTATTACCAAAAACGCAGCATTAGAGTATGGACGCTATAATATTCTTACAAACGCAATTGCGCCGGGTGCTATTCTAACCCCGATGGTGGCAGAAGCATTTAAACAGATAAACCCCACCGATCCAAAAAAAGCAGAAACTGAGTATGCACAAGCGAACCCAACAAAACGTCTCGGTCTTCCGGAAGAGGTGGCTAAACTGGTGAACTTTCTGTTAAGCGACGAAGCATCTTATATTAACGGACAAACGATTGCCATTGATGGAGGCCAGTCGAACAGCTATGGAAATGTGTAAATAATTTGATTGTTTGATTTAATAACAGAAAGCCGTGCATAAATAAATTGCACGGCTTTCTGTTGCGAAACGATCAACATAGCAACCGCTTTATACAATATGTTACAACCCTTGCTTTACAATTTAAAATTCAACGTTACACTTGGAATAACCGGAAACAAGGATACCTGTCTTGCTTCTACTTCCAATGTACCCTGCAAAGGATTGCCTTGCTGATCGTAGTAAATGAAATAAGGATTCTGCCGGCTGTACGCATTGTACACACTAAACACCCATTCTGTTTTCAGCTTGCGGGGTTTCTTTGGCTGTGGTGTATAAATGGCGGAAAAATCAAGGCGATGATAATCAGGCAGACGATATTGATTAATGCGGCTATACTGCTGCGTTAGTACACCATCCACCAAAAAGAAACGTTCGGGCAATGTAAATGCATTGCCGCTGCCGAATACAAATACGGCCGAGTATTTCCATTTTTTTGTTTTTTGATAGTTGGCTACGATACTCAGATCGTGCCGGCGATCAAAACGACCGGGATACTTGTCACCATCATTCAACTCAGCAAAACGGCGCCATGTCCACGATAATGTGTAACCGATCCACCCTGTAAAATTTCCTCTTGCTTTATTAATATAAAACTCAGCGCCATAACTCCATCCTTTGCCGAATACAAAACTTTCTTCAGGATCACCTATGCCCGGTGTGTATCCCTCCTTGTATTCGATCTGGTTGGCCATCGATTTATAATATACCTCGATGGACGTCTCCCACATATTGTCTTTAAAATTTTTAAACAAACCGGCTGCATATTGCCAACCGATCTGTGGCTTTACACGAAATGTGCTCGGCACCCAGATATCTGTCGGCAACGTAGTGCCAGCATTACTTACCAGATGAATGAACTGCAGGTTACGTGTTACGGCAGCCTTAATCGAAGTTTCATCGTTCAATGCATAACGCATCGTTACACGTGGCTCTAATCCTCCATAATTTTTGATGCCCTGCCCTCTTCCATACACTGTACTGTCGAGTTTATTTCCATTCTCATCTTTTACATAACGGGTGTAAGGACCTACCTGTTGAAAGGTTGTGTAACGAAGCCCGTAATTGATCTTGAGATGATCATTCACTTCCCAATCGTCCATTACATAGGCAGCCAGTTCATGTGCAAATTTATTATTGACACTTTGCGGTTCAAATACGATGTCGCCGCTTTTACCACTGGTTGTTTGCGGATTGAATTTATGGTAAGTATAATTGATCCCGTATTTGATCTGATGACCCGTAACAGGATAATAATCAAAATCAATTTTTGCGCTCACATCCCGAATAGCTGATTGCAGATTGATCTCGAAATTATTTTGTGCACCGCCAAACGCAAACTGATAATCGTTCCAAACCAGCGATGTGTTAGCGAAGAGTTTGCTGTTGAACACATGATTCCAGCGAACTGTACCGGTTGAATTTCCCCAAGGAATACGTGCTTTGAAACTACGTTCACTGTTGTTGAACGTAAACACATCACGACCAAAATAACCGCTTGCATACAAGCGATCTTTCTCTGAAAATTTATAATTGAATTTTGTATTGAGATCGTAGAAATAATAACCGCTGCCAAAAAACGCACTTTCTTTTTTAATGAATGGCTTGGCAAGGATGTCAACATAAGTACGGCGTGCCGAAACTATAAAAGAAGACTTCTCTTTTACAACCGGACCTTGAATCGATACTCTTGATGAAATCGTACCAATCCCCCCTTCTACCTGAAACTTTTTGCTGTTGCCTTCTTTCATTGCAATGTCCACCACACTGCTGATACGTCCACCATAATTCGAAGGCATGCCGCCTTTAATGAGCGTTACATTTTTTAAAGCATCGCTGTTGAACACCGAAAAGAAACCAAACAGGTGACCGGGGTTATACACTACTGCATCGTCCAATAAAATTAAATTCTGATCTGGGCCACCACCACGTACATACAAACCACTGTTACCTTCGCCTGCATTGCGTACGCCCGGTAATAATTGTAATACTTTGATAGGATCTACTTCACCGGCCAATGCAGGAACAGAACGTATCTGGTTCATGCTTAATTCAAATTTTCCCATCTGCGCCTCTTTCACATTGATGTCACGCTTGCGTGCATAAATGATCACTTCCTGTGAAATGCTGATGCGTGGAGAAAGGTCAACATTCAGTTGCCGGTTTTCATTCAACTCAATGAACAGTTCTTTTGCTTCGTACCCTACATGCGATACGACCAATGTATAACTACCTTTTTCAATTGAAATGGAAAAGAATCCGTACTGGTTGGAGCTGATGCCTTTTGTGCGGCCTTTGATAGCAACAGTTGCACCAATAATGGTTTCATTACTGGTACTGTCTTTCACGTACCCACTGATGGTGAATTTATCCTGTGCGGATGCAGATGTTATTGTGAGCACACAGATCAGCAGAGAAATGATAGGTTTCAAATAGTGCATGCGGAAATTTTCCCGGTTTTAGAAGTGTCTCTCTATTACAAGCTGGCAGCGTTTTTGTTTAGACCAAAAGCCCACCCCATTAATCCTTACGCTTTGTTGCAGGCCGTTTCCCCTCCAAGGAGGGGATGAACAGTCTGATATTTTGAATTTGAATGAACTAAAAACTATTAACTACAAACTACTGGCTATCGGCTTCCCACTCACCATTCACAACTCCCCACTCGCCTTCTTAGAACTTCAACGTCTCCTTCACTTCACCGCAGGTCAACATTTTTTTGCCGAAATAAGGATTCATGATACTGTCGGCACTGCTGAGCCAATACGCACCTTTATCATTAAACGCCATTGGACAATATTGATAGTAGATAGTTGCTCCTGTTGGTTTGATCACACGTACCATATCATAAAATGCATTCGACACCATTTCAAACGATTCACGTTTTTTCTCCAGTTCTTTTTCACCCAACATGCCGCTGATCTCTGCTGCCACATCACCGGGACGTCCATTGATGCTTGAAAAACCAAGTGTATCAAACTGCTGTACCTCATCCAATTTCAAACTATCCAATAAGTTCTTCAAAACAACAGCTTCTGTATTTATTTTCACCGTATCACTTGCTACAAACGCATCTTTCAAATTGTAATACGCATTCAACACATTGTTCATCGACTGGTTGAATGGTTCAGTATAAGCATACCCGTTCGCAGCTTTCGGTTCAGTTACTTCCGGTTCAGTTGTTTTGTCTTCTTTGTTTTTACAAGCTACTGCTGATAGAATGACGGAGAGGATAAGCAAAGTCTTTTTCATAAAAAAATTTTGGCAAAGATAAGACCTGTGAGGTTTGCAGCGAGCTGTTTAGGGTTGCCAACCTTTGTGAAGTAGCTGAAATATCGGTCAAACAGTTAAAAGGTTGGCAACCCTGCAAAAGGGCTCGTACTTCTTACTTCTAACCCCGTACTTAACCTTATCTTTGCCGCTTATTTTTAAAATTATGTTGGCTGGTTTTCAGAATTTAACGTTTGAGTTTGGCGCAAGAGCTATTGTGGAAGATGCTACCTGGCATATCCATCCGAATGAGCGGATTGGCCTGATTGGTTATAATGGTACGGGTAAATCCACGCTATTGAAGCTATTGGTGGGCGAATACTTACCATCGAAGGGAGAAGTGATCCGCAGCCGCAATACCAGTATTGGTTATCTGCACCAGGATCTGTTGAGTTTTGATACGTCTGAATCCATTTTACAGGTGGCATTGGGCGCATTCGAAAAAATATTGTTGCTCGAAAAGGAAATTGAAGAATTAGGTCTTCAGTTAGAAAAAAATCATGAAGACGAGGCGTTGCTGCATTTGTATAGCGACAAGCTGCACGAAATGGATACGCTGGATGGGTACAACATCCATCATAAAACAGAAGAAATTCTGCAGGGGCTTGGTTTTGCCAACGCCGATCTGCAACGTCCATATAAAGAATTTAGTGGTGGTTGGCGCATGCGTGTGTTGCTGGCAAAAATGATCCTGCAACAACCCGATCTATTGTTGTTGGATGAACCGACGAACCACCTTGATCTCCCAAGTATTGAATGGCTGGAGAAATATTTGCTGCACTACCAGGGTTCGGTAGTGATCGTATCGCATGATCGTTGGTTCCTTGATCGTATGGTGACGAAGATCGTGGAAGTGTTTCAGCAAGACTTACATATTTATGGCGGCAATTATTCTTTCTATCTCAAAGAAAAAGAGATCCGGATGGAATTGCAGCAAAAAGCATTTGAGAATCAGCAAGACTTTATTCGTCAGCAGGAACGTTTTATCGAACGCTTCCGTGCAAAAGCAAGTAAGGCGGCCGCTGCACAAACAGCTATCAAGAAATTAGAAAAGCTGGATGTACTGGAAGCGCCTTCCAGCGATCGGCCAAACATCCGCATCAACTTTGCGGTTGATAAAATGCCGGGTAAAGTATTGTGCGAATTAAAACATGTAAGCAAACATTACGGTGAAAATAAAATTGTAACAAACGCAAGTGCAGAAATTGAACGGGGCGATAAAATTGCATTGATCGGTGCGAATGGTAAAGGTAAATCTACCCTGCTCCGCATTATTGCCGGTGTTGAACAATATGAAGGCGAACGTAAATGGGGCCATAATGTGGACGAGAGTTTTTATGCACAGCATCAATTGGAATCATTAGGTCTTAATCATACACTGCTTGATGAATTAAAAACCTGCAGCACGCAGAAAACCGACCAGGAATTACGCACCCTGCTTGGTTGCTTTTTATTTGGTGGCGATGATATCGATAAAAAGATCAAAGTATTGAGTGGTGGTGAAAAAGCAAGAATTGCGTTGGCGAAAACGATCATCAGCAAGGCCAATTTCCTGATGCTTGATGAACCGACGAACCACCTTGATATGCATTCGGTTGAATTGCTGATCGAAGCATTGAACAAATACCAGGGCAGTATTATTTTAGTGAGTCACGATCGTTTCTTTGTATCGCAAACAGCGAATAAGATCTGGGAAATTGTGGATGAAGAGATCAAAGAATTCAAAGGCACTTACACGGAATATTTAGAGTGGAAAGAACGGATGGCGAAAAAAGCAGCCGATAATAAAGAGCTTACTGCCAGTGAAAAAAAAACAGACGTTAAGAAAGTAGTGGAACAAAAACCTGTCGTTCAACAGCATTCAACTGTTGCAGAACCAAAGCAGGCAATCAATAAAGAGCTGAAAAAAGAGTTGCAGAAGCAGCAACGTATTTTGCTACAGTTGGAAGAAAAGATCAATACCACTACCATTGAAAAAAATAAAATGGAGGCGCAACTCTCGGAGCCTTCTACTTATTCTGACAAAGACAAATTCAAACAAACAGAAATAGATTATCAAAAACTAAGTAACGACCTAAAACAGTTGAATGCAGAATATGAAGCAACGTTTGAGAAGGTGATGGAGTTGGAGAGTAAGGCGGGGTGATGAATCCATTGTAGATTAGAGATAGACCGTAAATGAGCAAAAAATACAATAGAGATGTTTAATTGCAAATTACTACTCAACTCTTTAATATTACTTCTTGGAACAGCATGTTTAACTGGCTGCGGACTTATATTCGGCCTTATTTACAAAGACTGGCGTTCTGAAGTTGCTTATAAAAGCTCAACATCAAAAAAAGATTATTTTATAATTGAAGGAATTACACAATCGCACTGTGGCTGTTCAGATGTAGTAGTAAAGAACTATGTAAACAAAAAATTAGACTTCACCTTTTACTACGGAGGGGGACTTTTCCCTGCCAAAAAAAATATTTACCGATTCAATGCCAATAAGAATAAAATTGATACTCTTATTTATATTCCAGTAACCTCCGATAATTACACTGTTGAATTTGATTCTCTTGACAAAGAAATTTTACGGCGTATAGATACTCTTGTAACTAACAGGCCAAGAGGTTCAGGGCTGATTTATAAAGTAAACCAACATTATTACAAGGGATTTATTAGTCAGAAGTAGTATCTCGATTCCTTACAATGGCGCAAGCGTCTCGCTTGTGCCGAATTATAAAAACGCTATACTCCTATAATATAAACAACAAGCTACTATCCCTCCTATGTTCAAAGTAAAATCCATCTACATCAAAATCAAACGTAATCATGTTGAAGTAACAGATTTGAATACTGGTGAAACTGTTTCCAAACAAGCGATACAACCTTTTTCCAGCACAAGGAATATTATCAGCAGTTTTAATCCGGCAAACGAAACTATTCAGTCGGCATTAAAGGAACTGGGATTAACAGGACGTTTTTTTCTTTCTAAGATGAATATCCTTATTCAACAACTGGAAGGCCTTGAAGGCGGATTAAGCGATATTGAAAAAAGAGCACTTCGTGATCTTGCAGAAATGGCCGGAGCAAATAAAGTTTGCATACTCGAACAATCAGAACCTCTTTCCATCGACATCGCATTGGTACGCTTGAAGGAAATGTAAACTATCACTTTGAAAAAATACCTTCGCTAATCCATCATAAAAGGACGGTATACTGAAGCTTCTTACTTCTTACCTCATTCCAAAAAAAAGCCATCCTTAAGAATAAGGACGGCGTATTTACCTATAAGAGAACCAACAGTTCGTTGAATATATTTAGAATGATTGCTCGTTTACAATTCTGTAAGTGCCATCATTATTAAGTTGTTTAATACGGTAGAATGTTTTTGCAGCAGTTGCTTTTTTTGTTTTGTATTTGTACGTGTAGTGTTGATCAACAGCGAAGCCGCCTAAAACAATCGCAGATGTTTTAAATGCTTTCCCATCGGTGCTTGTTTCAATCTCATAATAAATGTTAGCGGGTTCATTGTCTGCTTTCCATTGAAGCACAACAACAGTACCTTGCTGTTCAACCTGAACATCAAATACATTCGGCCAGCCTTGTTTGGGAGAAATAGTTCCGGAGATGCCTGTGTTTACAAACAACAGGATCATGAAGGCAGCAATTACAGGTACAAATTTCGTTTTCATATACAAATTGATTAAAAAACAATCTCGGGTATAGGACTGGAATCAATTTGGTTAATAGAGGAATTTTGGAAGGGGCTTCCGGATATGAGATATTAAATGGGGAATTAAATCGGTGGAGAAAATTTGTTAGGGCCGGATTCAATTCTGACCGTAAAATTACTGTTTCATTTCAATTATGCAAGCTTTTGCCAATATTTTTTTCACAGACCATTGACACGCTGTCAAAACGATGGTCTTTCGCCAGCAAATTTGGTTTAAAAAGAACGTATTATTTGTAATTGAACTTCATCCCCACACAAACAAAAAAGTAAGAAGGGATATAATTGGCGGAATAATAAAAGTTGCCTTTCTTAAAACGCTTCCCGTTGTACTCCGCTCCAGCTATCCATGAATTGGAGTTTGACGTTTTTAACTGGGCTGATAAATGCTTACGGACATAACCACTGTAAATACGCACAGCTTTATTTACTCTATAACCTGCCTGGAAACTGAATAATAACGGTGTTGCATCATTCACCTGTGCAAAATAACCGGTGCTGAAGGTTGTTTTCTTGTACACATAACCTATGCTCAATTCACCACCTACCCCAACGTTTGACCCGGTAACCAACCCTGCGCCTCCCTGCACATACATCTGTGACATGGAATCAACGGATAAAAACAAAAACAAAACAAAAAAGGAAAGTTTGTACATACAGCTTGTTTATAATGGGCAATCGATTTACTGCTTGTGATAGCTATTTGCAAACTGTTATCAATGGATCACAGAAACCTGAGAATAGATAACAACAGAAAATAACGTTTACAGCGATGTTCGGTTCATAAAAAAGCAGGAAATGTTTTCGAAGGATAATTGGTACGGCAGTAATTCGATCAGCAGGCAGGATGTTTTCGTAGAGTCAAAACCGGCAAGCCCGGCAGGCATCTAATATAAAACTAAAAACAGGATTGCAAAATTTAAACAGGAATTAATTTCAGAAATTAGGGGTAAACTCTTCTTTGCTTGATTCGTTGTTCAATCCAGAACCATGTTGAATTTGGACCGAGGTTAGCATTGGCTGATATGCAAATACAAAACTAGATTTACCATAGTGATTTAAAAAGAGAAAGTCCTTCATAGTGAAGGACTTTCTCTTTTAAGTGATCCGGATTGGATTCGAACCAATGACCCTCAGCTTAGAAGGCTGATGCTCTATCCAACTGAGCTACCGGACCAGCTTTTGATTAAGAGGCAGCAAAGGTAATTTTTTGTACCATTGCATCCAAACCATTTGTGCATGGACGTTCAGATTGAAGATAGTTGGAAAAAAGAGCTCAAACAGGAGTTTACAAAGGCTTATTTCCAGCAAATTGTTACGTTTTTAAAAACAGAACGGGTGCAGGGTAAAACGATTTACCCGCCCGGCTCGCTTATCTTCAATGCATTTACCCAAACGCCGTTTGAGAATGTAAAGGTGGTCATCATTGGACAAGATCCTTATCATGGCGCCGGGCAAGCTCACGGACTTTGCTTTTCGGTGCAGGATGGCGTTCAACCTCCCCCATCGCTCATCAACATTTATAAAGAAATTGAAACTGATATGGGTGTTGGCATGCCGGCAAAGCATGGCAACCTCAGCAAATGGGCACAACAGGGTGTACTGTTATTGAATGCATTTTTAACAGTTCGTGCCAACGAAGCTGCCAGTCATTCAAAAATCGGTTGGGAAAATTTTACCAATGCAGTCATTCAAAAAATATCTGATCAAAAAAAAGGTGTGGTGTTTTTATTGTGGGGAAAGTTTGCACAGGAAAAACAAAGCCTTATTGATGAAACAAAACATCATGTATTAAAAGCGGCGCACCCTTCACCTCTTAGTGCATACAATGGTTTTTTCGGCTGCAAACATTTTTCAAAAACCAATGAGCTGTTATTGAAAGAAGGACGTGAACCTATTGATTGGAAATTACCATGAACTTTGTTAAGAATATACTCGGACGATTTTTTGCTGCATGGGCCATGCTTACGTTTATCATTACCATGCTCATCATCTTATTGCCAACATGGGCAATGGGTTTATACCCCGAACCAAAACGCACACGGATGTTTATTGCAATGTCCAGACTTTGGATGGCTGTTTGGTTACCATTAGCCGGTATTCGTTTGGTGATAAAGGGTAAAGAGAAATTTAAGAAAGGCGAAAACTATGTAGTGGTGTGCAATCATAATTCATTCATGGATGTACCCGTTACTTCGCCTGGTATTCCGGGTGCTAATAAAACCATTGCAAAAATTGAAATGGCAAAGATCCCATTGTTTGGTTTGATCTACCGACGTGGAAGTGTATTAGTGGATCGTAAAAGTGAAGAAAGCCGTTTGAAGAGTTATGCGTACATGCGCAAGGTGCTGGATATGGGTTTGCACATGTGTATTTATCCGGAAGGAACACGTAACAAAACCAATCAACCACTCAAAGAATTTAAAGATGGCGCCTTCCGTTTAGCCATTGAAGCAAAGAAACCCGTTGTACCTGCTGTTTTATTCAACACGAAAAAAGTTTTACCGCAGAATAAACCATTTTATTTCTGGCCATCGAAAATTGAAATGCATTTTCTCGATCCGGTTGAAACAAAAGACCTGCAAATGGATGATGTGAAGAAATTAAAAGAGCAGGTATTTGGTTTGATGTGGGAATATATTGAACAAAAGAAGCCGGCTTTATAATCCTTTTGATCTCCCTTAGAATTGCGGCAGGTTGGCATAAAACATCCGTGAACGGTTGATACGTAAATCACGAAGCAAACCGGATTTGGGACTGATGCTAATATTAAATGAGCGGATTGGCCCGATCGGTGTTACATTGATCGCCAATTGCCAGCAATGAAGATCTCTCGAAATAGATGTGGTTAAATATTGAAGCGTACGTGTTTGCATATCAAACGTACCATTGGCCTGCACTTTCCATTTCTCCGTTAAATTAAAATCGCCGTTGAAATTTATCGACTGTGTGACCATTGTTTCAAATCCAGAATAATCACGCTTGAGCATGCGTGTAAGATTTAATGAGTACGATAGGTTTAAACTCCACGGCACATTGAAATCAACAAACTCACCCGGGTTATTTTGAATGGCATTTAGTTCCCGGCCCTGCTCATCAAAATCATTTCGCCGGTTCCGTTCCATATCTTCTTTCTCTTTTTGCTTCTTCTCATCTTTTGGTTTGCTCTTGAATTGTGTACTCACTGACACAAAACCACTGGAGAAACGACCCAACGAAAATTTATCGGCTTGCCACGCATATTGTTGTTTTCTGAAACCGGTTTCCTGATCGATCTGGTAAGGCGAAACATTTGCACCCGCCGTTAAACTGATCTTTTCAAACAAATTGCTACGTAGATAAAAATTAAAATCGCTCAACCCAAATGAATCGGCGAGCATATTATAACTGGTGCTCATCCCAAATCCATCAATCAATCGGATTTTTTTATCAGCCGCCGCACTGGTATCTTTTTTATCTTTTACTTTCAGCTCAAGGTTATTATCAATGGAGAAATTAATGGAGCCCGATCGTCCGTCAGGAATATTAGCGACCTGTGAACCATTGAACTTATCGAACCATAGTTGTCTTCCTGTTGAATCAACCTGCGCCAGATACCACTTCGCTCTGTTGAGATCAGGCCGGTAGCCCATACCAAATGTGGGACGTATTACATGGCGCAACGCTTTTACATTTCCTTTCTTAAAATTCATGGTTCCAAACAACGCCGTGCTGAAGTTTAAACCAAAACTCATTTGACGTTCGGTATAGAATCCTTTTTGTCCAATTGTTTCAACCGTTTTTGTTGCAGGGTTCCATTGACGGATAAATGTACGGGAATGCCATGTTTCATCGTAACTGATCGAAGGGCCTACTTGCAACGGACCTAACGGTGGTAATGAAAGTTGAATCGGTATGCTATGTCTTGCACTCCAGTCGAACGTATCAATGAGTTGTTTAAAACTAAAGGCCGTATCATAAAAAGCAAACTGGTTGCGGAATGTTCCGTTATACGAAACACCTAATTTTTCATACCACTTTGGTGTTCCAACAAAATCTTTTTTCTGAAACGGATAGATCGTGTTTACTGTAAACCCTACATCGGGCAAGCTTACATTAAACAATTTTGTGTTGGTGTTTTGATTATGATTGGCACTTACTGTTAAATTGTAAGGCTTCCCTGCCCATGTTCGTTGATAGGCAATGGATGATTGCAATGTATTATTAAAATTCTGTTGCGCATTATTCGGGAACAACCGGTTGAACAAACTGGTAGCCACATTTACGTTTGCACTGAATGTTTGACCGGGCCTTGCTTTTCCATCCAAACTATGATTCCATTGCACAGAAAAGTTTCTTGATGGTGGCGAGTAATCAGGATCACCTTTAAATCCAAACTTGTTATTCATATAGGAAAGATTAAATCCTCCGCTATAGCGATATCGCTTTCTGTAAGTAGGTGTCAGAAATAAATTATAAGATCCATATGAATAAATATTTGCACGAATGGTAGCATCCCATAATTCACCAAACGTTTTGTAATAGCCAAGACCTTCCAATCCAAAACCCAATTGTTCATTTACTGTGGGCTGCGGTGGCAATAAACCAGTACGTCGCCCCTGTTTCATCGGGAACAATCCAAATGGCAAACCAATTGGAATAGGAACATTTTCAAATTCAGGTCTCACCAATCCTGTTACAGCAACCTGGTTGCTGATGAACTTTACTTTCCGTGCTTTGAATGCAAAGTGTGGCGTATCATAATTACAAGAAGTGAATCGGGCTTTTTCTGCAAAGAAAACAGTTGGACTGATCCGCTTTACTTTTTCACCATAGATATACATTTCACCTTCCTGTGTATAGGTGCCAATGGTCAACCCACGCTGTGTTTTGAAATTGTAACGGATAGTATCAGACGTAAAAGCGCTTTCGCCCTGTTTAAACGCCGGAACACCTGTTGGCAAGCCCGCTGAATCTTTAATTGAATAAGCGGTGAGTATTTGTGTAGGCTGATCGAGTCGAATCACCGCAGCATCTAATGCTACATCTTTAAACTTGACCGATGCTTTGTTATATAAAAAGATCTGTTTACCCGGAATATCCACCACCATTGAATCTTCCGCTTCAAAATCAACCGGTGCATCAATGGTATCTTTCGACATTTTCAAATCAAACGTATCGATCTTCTGCACCATCGAATCCCGCAGCTGTAATGAATCTGCAACCGCAACCGAATCTTTTTTCGGCGGTATGGTATCATTTAACAAAATTTTTCCGGTGGGTGTTTCTGTTGCTCTCGTCTGTAATACAGGTGTTGAACTTGTTTTTTTTACGGGCGAAACGGGCACTGTATCACTAAGAGAATATGTTAAAGCGTGGAAAATATCAACGGGTGAATAAAATGCATTACGACCTTGTACCGTTATTCCATAGAAGAGCAAGCCCCCTAAAGCAGTCATTAATACAGATTTATAGCTAACTTTACAGCGTTTAAACATAATGCGGTGGCGACAAAAATAATCACATTTGCATTAACGAACTGTGAATGTTGCTTTTGAATTTACTAACTCAAAAACGAAATTCGAACGATGAAGAAAAACTTACTACCCGGAATTGCCTGTTTGATCATGTTGAGCCTGGTGATTGTATCCTTCACCCAAAAAAATAATTCAAGGGCGGCAGGTAAAATCAGAACCATCGTAATTGATGCAGGGCATGGTTTTAAAGGAACCATCGGCGCACGTCACGGATCGTTTGGAACCGAGGTATCGGAAGATCAGATCTCGTACGAAGTTTCCAAAAAATTAGTGTCCATTCTTCAAAGTGAGATGCCCGATGTAAAAATTCTGGAATCAAGACCCACGATTTATTTTGTTGATAACAGAGCCCGTGCAAGCTTTGCTAATAACAACAAAGGCGATCTGTTTGTATCGATCCATTGCAATTTTGTTCCCAAACTCAGAGAAGTAAAGCGTGAAGGCTCACGAAAGGAAACCTATTATGTAACAACTGGTAAAGGAAAGAGCAAAAAAAGAATCAAGAAAACAAGAACAGTTCCTGTTTTTAAAACATACTACCACCCCAACCCTGCACACGGCACCGAAACTTATGTGTTTGCGGCACATAAGCAAGATGAGAAAGAAGATATTATCATGGAAAATGGCGACATCTTTAATAATGAAGAAGATGATGGCAGTTTGAATGTGAACATCAACGACCCAATTGTTAAGCAGCAGGTAGCGCTGTGGAGCAAACAGTTTTTTGCAAATAGTGTAAAACTGGCGAGTATCGTTGAGGAAGAATTTGTGGGAATTGGCCGTTTCAGCCGTGGAGTAAAACAGCGGCAGGTAGGTATTTGGGTGCTGCAGGCCACCGCTATGCCGAGTATTTTAATTGAATTGGGCTTTCTTTCACACCGGCCTGAAGAGGAATATCTCATGAGTGCCGATGGTCAACAACAAATGGCACAAAGTATCTCAGCTTCTATTAAACGATATAAAGACCTCGTTGAAAAGTCTCCAACTGTACAAAATACAGCAGATAACGTTCGTAAATAGACGTATTCTGCGATCGTAACTGTTAGTTTCCCCGTAACTCTTCTTTGTGGGGGATAAACATTTCTTATTTTTGGCCGGGGAGCCAATTAACAGACTTCCCCATCACCAACACATTCCAGCGAAAACACGCATTCTGATATTACATAGCAATGCGGGAACATGTGATGGAGTGAATAAAAAAATAACACATGAAAGTTTCAAACGAAACCAAAGTAGGCGCCTTAACAGTTATTGCAGTTACCCTTCTTGTTCTTGGCTTTAATTTTTTAAAAGGAAAGAGTTTACTTAAAAAATCAAACGTACTCTATGCCCGTTTTCCGGATGTAGGTTCACTGGAAGTAGCCAACCAGGTTAAGATCAAAGGCTTTCGCATTGGTAATGTTTATAAGATCGATAATCTTGATAAAGATGTAAGTGAAGTGATCGTAACCATCACTTTGCTTGAAGATGTGAACATCCCGAATAATTCGGTAGCTATCATCAATAGCAGTTTAACAGGAAGTGCTTCTATTAGTGTGGTACCCGGTAATTCAACAAGTTTTCTTGCAAAAGGTGATACGTTGCAAAGCACCAGCAATCCCGATATTCTTTCGAAAGTAATGAACAGTGTAGATCCGGTAATGGTGAATATCAAACAGGCCGTTGATTCAATCAAGTTGGTATTGAGTAATGTAAACAGTTTGTTTGATGAAAAAACAAAATCGAACCTGAAATATGTGATCGCCAATTTGAAAACTACTTCGGATAATCTGGCTGTAATGTTGGATAGCAAAAACGGATCACTTGCCAAGACATTGAATAATGTTGAAACCTTTACCACCAATCTCAATACAAACAACGAAAAGCTGAACACCACCATTGAGAATCTGAAAAACACATCCCAAACCTTATCAGAAATTCAGATCAAAGAAACAGTTGCCAATCTTAACACGACCATCACACAATTACAGGGAATTTTGCAGAAGGCCAATAAGGGTGATGGTACACTTGGATTGTTGATCAATGATCCGAAACTGTATAATAATTTACAGAATACAAGCAGAAGCCTCAATATTCTTTTGGATGATTTCAAATTGCATCCGAAACGTTATGTAAGCTTCTCTGTATTTGGAAAAAAAGAAAAAACAGAACCACTTAAAGCACCATTGGCCGACAGTATCAATAACAATCAAAAATAATTGAACGTGGGCTTTCGCTTTGGTTTGCTGTGCTGTTTGCTTTTGTGTATAAATGGATTGTACGCACAAAAAAGAACAGCTCCTCCCCGTCCATCACAAACAAGTGACACGGTACGTGTTGTTGAAATTCTCAAAACCAATCATTTTGACTTTCGAACAATTGACTCGGTCACACAACTCCAAATTTTTGTAGGCGATGTGCATATACGCCAGGGAGCTACACTGTTTTGGGCCGACAGTGTGGTGTTAAATGAGAAAACAAATTTCTTGCAGGCATACGGTAATGTGCACATCAAAGAAGCCGACTCTGTAAATATTTATTCGCAATACCTGCAATACGATGGCAATAAAAAACTTGCCACCTTTCGAAACAACGTAAAGCTCAGCGACCCTAACAGTACCCTCTATACCAATGAAATGGATTACGACATGAATGGTAAAGTGGGTACCTATCGCAATGGCGGACGTATTGAGAGCAAACAAACCACACTTACCAGTAATGTGGGTTTTTATTATGCAGATATAAAAGATATTTATTTCATTGGCGATGTAAAAATGAGCGACCCTGAAGTTGCACTTGCCAGCGATTCGTTGTTATATAATACCAGCAGCCAGGTTGCAACCTTTATTGCTCCCACCACCATTAAAACAGGCAAATCGGTCATTAATACAAGAGAAGGTTACTATGATCTGAAATTGAAACAAGCCAAATTCGGCAGCCGCTCCCGCATGCAGGATAGTACCTCAACAATGGTGGCTGATGATTTTGCCTTTGATGATAAAACAGGTTTTGGTGAAGCCAAAGGAAATGTACAATACAAAGACACTGCGCAAGGCGCTCTCCTGTTTGCCAACAGAGTGTTCTTTAATAAAGAGAAGAAGAATTTTCTTGCTACCGAGAAACCGGTGATGGTGGTGGTACAAAAAAGTGATTCGGTTTACATTGCTGCCGACACCATCTATTCAGGCTTGATGCAAGATCTGGCACAAATGAAGAATGGATACATCACTGCATTTGATACGGT
This sequence comes from Lacibacter sp. H407, assembly GCF_037892605.1. NCBI lineage: Bacteria > Pseudomonadati > Bacteroidota > Chitinophagia > Chitinophagales > Chitinophagaceae > Lacibacter > Lacibacter koreensis. The sequence goes on from NZ_JBBKTU010000001.1 coordinate 4,290,664, forward strand.
GAAAGGGAAACAGGTGCTGCGAGTTGATTCAATACTTTCAAACGATTCCATTGTGATCGTATCACCCGATTCAGCAAAAGTAATTGCTGATAGTATTGCTGCTGTGCAGCAAAAAGATTCGATCGCTGTACCGGTTATTTCTCCACCTGTTCTTGAAAAAACAAAACCATTACCGGTAAAAGATTCGGTGATCACAACCAAACCACCGGTATTACGGAATAAGCCTGTGATTGTACAAACTGATTCAATTAAAATTCCGCTTGCAGACAGTAATCTTGTTGCAGTTGTTGATACAACTATCAAAAAACGCATCCGGCCAAAAGAAGAAACTGATACCATCCGCTTTATCACTGCATTCAGGAATGTTCGCATTTTTAATGATTCGTTACAAGCTACTTCCGATAGCTTATTTTATTCCGGAGTTGACAGTGTGTTTGAATTATACCACAATCCTGTTGCATGGAGCAAAGGCAGCCAGGTATCGGGCGACACAATATTTGTGTTCACTGAAAACAAAAAGCCCAAGCGTATGTATGTGTTTGAGAACGGGCTGCTGGTACAAAATGTAAAAGAAACGGCGGAGTTCTTTAACCAGATCAAAGGCCGTACTATCAATGCTTATTTTATTGATGGTGAACTTGATTTTGTAAAAGCAAAAGGCACAGCAGAAAGTATTTATTATGCACAGGACGATGATAGTGCCTATGTGGGAATGAACAGAACAACGGCTGATATGATCGATATGTTTTTTAAAGACCGCAGTCCGCAGAAAATAAAATACAGCAGTTCAGTAAAAGGTACCACCTTCCCTATCCGTCAGTTACCAAACGATCAAAAGAAATTATCAAACTTTCAATGGCTGGAAAGTAAACGCCCCAAAAGTAAACTGGAATTATTTTTATAAAGCTTGCTTAGAAAAAAGCACGTTCTAAAAGAAAGACGGCGATCCCTGCAAAGAAACCAATCAATGCTAACCAGCTGATCTTTTTCAAATACCACATAAAGTTGATGGCTTCAATTCCCATGGCCGCAACGCCTGCTGCGGAGCCAATAATAATTGCACTGCCGCCTGTACCCGTTGTTAATGCAAGAAATTCCCAAAACGGATGATCGGTTGGATACGTTGTAAGATCGTACATGCCTTGTGCTGCAGCAACAAGCGGCACGTTATCGACCAATGCAGAAAGCAATCCCAACGCAGTACCGATCATATAATCGTTCTTTAATAACGCATTGAGATGTGTGGCAGCTTCAGCAAGTAAACCGTTCGATTGCAAAGCAGCTACGGCAAGCAGGATACCAAGAAAAAACAGGATGCTGGGAGTATCAATTCGCTGCAAGGCATGTGCAACACTAAACCGTTGTACGGCCGTTGATTCTTTCTTCTTGTGAATAATCGTTGTTATGATCCACATAAAACCTAATGCCAGCAGCATGCCCATAAAAGGCGGCAAATGTGTGACGGTTTTAAATACCGGAACAAAAAGAAGAAAACCTAAACCTGATACAAGAATAATTTTCCCATCTCTTTTATCAACATCTGAATCGGATGCTTTTGGCATCGCAATGATCTTCTTGCCTTTGAATTTATACATCACAATTAAAACAGGAATAAAAGCTGCAGCTACACTTGGAAAAAATATTTGTGTAATGATACTGTAAGCAGTGATCTGTCCGCCGATCCACAGCATGGTAGTGGTAACATCACCTAACGGCGACCATGCACCACCGGCATTTGCAGCAATAACGATCATACCTGCAAACCAAAGCCTGTCCTCTCTGTCGCTCAGTAATTTGGCGCACAAAGAAGTCATTACAATAGTGGTGGTTAGGTTATCCAGTAAGGATGATAAGAAAAAAGTGATCACCGAAACGATCAACAACAACCGGCTTTTATTGGTGGTATTGATCTGGCGGGTAATAATGGAGAATCCATTGTGTGAGTCGATCAATTCCACAATCGTCATTGCTCCCAACAGAAAAAACAGAATAGAACCGATCTCTCCCAAATGATGCAGTAATTCTTCGTTTACAAAGTGAGCTGAATCGCTTTCGAATATAAAGATCGTCCAGCAAAGTACACCGGTCATTAAAGCAGTCGCCGCCTTATTAATCTTGACAGTATGTTCGAGTGCAATCAGTAGGTAGCCGAGTATAAATATCGAAACGATCAGAATTGTAGCCATCTGTGCCTGTATTAAAGGCTGCAAAGATAGTCCCTAATAAAAAGAACGGTCGTAATCATTGCGTTTGATTCAACGATATGAGTTTACTATGTAAAATTTGTTAAGCTTTCTTTCACACAGCAAAACAAAAAAACAACGTTTCAGTTACAGGAAAACACAAACCGGTCAGGAATTTTATTCCAACTGGTAACAAAGCAATTGGCATTATTTTAGCAAACATTTTATCAATCATCTATCCATGTTTCAAAAAAGCAGTCTCGTATTTCTTATTGTGTCTGTTCTAACCATTTCAGCTTCTTTCGCTCAATACCGTCATCAGGCAGGTGTTCGGCTAGGCAGTAACGATCAGGTTGTTGCTACGGGATTCACCTACCGCTATCATTTCAATAACAACAAAGCTGTAGAAGCCATCCTTAACCTCCGAGATCCACTTGCATTGGGTGCCATGTATGAAATATTTAAACCCATCGGAGCGGTTGAAAACCTGCATTGGTTTTATGGAGGTGGCGCTTTTGTTGGATTTACAGGGTTTGATAATTTCGGCCTGTTAGGAATTGCCGGTCTCGACTATCAATTTACAGAAGTGCCCATTAATTTATCGATCGACTGGAAACCAGAGCTAACATTGATCGAAGGTGTTCAATTCAGAGCTTCAACCGTTGCCGTTTCTGTTCGCTTTGCATTTCTGAAAAAATAATTTGTTCTCTTGGTCTCTTGAAAGGTCTGATCGTTATCAGGCCTTTTTGTATTTGCAATTGTAACTTTAGCGTATGAAAATCTTTTCAGCCGAACAGATCAAAGCATGGGATGCATACACAATTGAGCATGAACCAATTTCTTCCATTGATCTGATGGAACGTGCCGCCACCGCCTGTGCAGAATGGATCATGCTGCACCACTTCTCCAAAAAGAAGCTACATGTTTTTTGCGGTAAAGGAAACAATGGCGGTGATGGACTTGCGATCAGCCGACTTCTTTTGCAGGAAGGCTGCAATGTAACCGTGTACATTCTTGAAAATGGAAAACTCGGAACCGATGATTTTCAAAAAAATCTTGCAGTATTACACACGCATACAAAAGACATTCATTTTTTACAATCGCCGGAGTTTTTTCCCGCTTTGCAATCAGATGATGTGGCAATTGACGCCTTGCTTGGAACAGGTTTAAATAAACCATTGGATGGATTAGTTGCTGCATTAGCCGAACATATCACCCACTCTCCTGCTGCCGTTATTTCCATTGATATTCCGTCGGGGATGTTTGCCGATAAAAGTTGCAAAGAACACACTTGCATCAGAGCCGACTATACACTTAGCTTTCAGCAATACAAAACCTGTTTTTTGATGACTGAAAATGCAGAATATTGCGGCGATGTGCATTTGCTCAACATTGGTTTGCACCAGGCCTATTATGATCAAACAGTTGCTGAGCATCAATTGATCGACCGGGCATTGATCAATACCATTTATCGAAAACGAAAAAACCATTTACACAAAGGCAATTTTGGTCATGCACTGATAACGGCAGGTAGTTATGGAAAAATTGGCGCTGCTGTATTAAGTGCAGAAGCCTGCTTACGCAGCGGTGCAGGATTACTAACGGTGCACAGCCCACGCTGCGGGTATGATATTTTGCAAACAAGTATTCCCGAAGCCATGCTGGATACTGATCCGGAAGAACGCTTTCTTTCTACACTTCCAACTGATCTCTTACGCTATGCTGCAATTGGGATTGGACCGGGCATTGGCCTGCACGAAAAAACAGCGGAACTGTTGTTACAACTGTTGAAGCAAATTCATCAGCCAATTATATTGGATGCCGATGCACTGAATCTCTTATCGATCAAAAAAGATATGGCAACATATCTTCATGAAGATTGTTTGCTCACGCCCCATCCAAAAGAATTTGAACGGTTGTTTGGTAAAACAGCAAATGATTTTGAACGGGCCGAACTTGCACAACAAAAATCAATTGAGTTAAATTGTGTGATCGTGTTGAAAGGTCATCACACATTTATTGCTTGCCCCAACGGCAATGCATACTTCAACAATACCGGCAATGCAGGTATGGCCACTGCAGGCAGTGGTGATGTATTGACTGGCATACTCACCGGTTTGCTGGCGCAAGGTTATAATACAGAAGAAGCAGCAATACTCGGTGTTTATTTACATGGCTTGGCAGGCGATTTAGCTGCACAACAGATATCGCAGGAAGCAATGCTGGCGGGAGATATTGTCAATCATATTGGTGATGCATTTTTGCAACTTTCACAAACCAACTGATGCATGCAGCAACAATCAACTTCTTCTTTTATTGTTGCGTTTATCTGTGTGTTACTAATCAGTCAATTAAACGTAACAGCACAGTCAACAGATTCTGCTGTTAATAAAAGTCATCTGCTGGTAGTACCTGTTATTTCCCGTTCTATTGAAACCGATTGGTCGTTTGGTGCCGGCGGCACCTATACATTTTATACAACACGAAAAAAAGATTCAACCACACGTACTTCTTCCATTCGTTTTCTCGGCAGCTATTCGTTGCGGAAGCAATTTATTTTCACCATCAACGGACCGGTATTTTTTCCGGGTGAAAAATATATTTTAAACAGCCATTTTTCGTACAGCTCGTTCCCCGACCGATTTTGGGGACTGGGTAATAAAACCCCAACCAGTAACGAAGAAGAATACGATTTCAGACAATTCTATGTACACCTGCATGGCGAACGTTTATTGGGTCATAAAGTATTTGCCGGATTGATCTATGATTTTCAACGGGTGATCGATATCAATGTAAAAGATGCTGGCCTGTTTGAACAACAACAGGTAGCAGGTCGACAACCTTACCAGGTGTCGGGTCTTGGTGCCAGTATTTCATGGGATACACGCAACAACACATTCTGGCCCAACAAAGGACATTTACTTTCATTGCAGGCAACGCATTTCACTTCATTGCTTTTATCAGATCATCGTTACACAAATTTTATTGCTGATGCACGATTGTACAAACGCATTTATCGAAAACAAATTTTGGCGATGCAGGCTTATGGCTTCTTTAATACAGGAGCAGATGTGCCGATCAGAAGTATTGCATCGCTAGGCGGTGCCGACCGTATGCGTGGTTATTTCAACGGCCGTTACAGAGATGATCATTTGCTGAGTTTGCAAGCTGAATATCGTGTGCCTGTTTACAAACGCATCAGTGCGGTTGGCTTTGCAGGCGTGGGAGATGTGGCAGGACGATTCAGTACCCTTTCTTTGACACAACTGAAATATTCATGGGGTGGCGGTTTACGGTTCGCCGTGAACAAACATGAAAAACTACATATCCGCTTCGATTATGGTTTTGGAAAAGGGAAAGAGAACCAGGGTTTTTATTTACAGTTTGGTGAAGCGTTTTAAATAAAAAAAGACAGCCGGTTTAAACCAGCTGCCTTTGAACGTAAGAAAATCTAATGCCATGGTTCGTGTCTCACGAACCATAAACAATTTCCGTCCTGTTCGTGAGACACGAACCGGGGCGGGCGTAAATAACAAAAGGCAGTCCGCCGAAACGGACCGCCTTTGACCATAATAAACCCTGTTTGTCAACAGGTAAAAATCAACTTTAGCTGATCTTTATTTCCTGTTCTTTGGTTTGCGCTCCTGCAATAACGGGGAGGCTCACCTGTAACACACCATCTTCATACTTTGCTGTAATAGCAGAAGCATCAATGGTTTCATCCAATGTAAACGTTCTTACAAAACCTCCACGGCTGTATTCACGCAACACCCAATCGAAACGTGGAAAGCCATCCGGTGGCGTGTAGGAAATACTTAATTCATTTCCTTTTACATTCACCGCAAAATGTTCTTTGATGCGGCCCGGTGCAAATACCAGCATTTCGTAACTGGTTCCGGTTTTGTAAATGTTTACGGCGGCTCGTTGCATTGAACGGTAAAGCAGGTGCCGTTTGCTGCTTCCGTAGTGATCGCCTTTTGCGGCGTGAGACTGATTGTACATCGTCTGTTGTTTTAAATGAAAAAATAGATAACAAATAGAAAGACGAGCCGACGAAAAAAATACTTTACGATGAAGGTTTGGAATATATTCATGACGAAAGCCAATGCTTTTCCATTTATAAAGCCATGATTCGTGAACACGAACCGGGACGGTGGATACTTCGGGAGACATAAAAAAAGCCCGAACAATACGTTCGGGCTTCACCATCGGTATAATATGTTTATGGATGTTGTTCCTGAGTGGGATTATTCTCAGGTTTGATTTCTTTTTCCTGCGGATAATGACCGCAACGCTTCCACCACTCCTGTTTAAAACGGGCTTTCTCCTCATCACTCATGGCTCCCCAATTTTGTTTCCATCCCGGGCCACCCTTGTGTTTATTACGTCCACCAAAACCGCTGAATAAAATTTTACTCAACAGCAGAATGCCGATCGCCTGCCAGAAATTGATCACATACAAACCGGTTGCCGGGACCAATGCAGTGTTCCATAAAAACATCACCAGCCAGCCAAATGCAAACACCGCTGCAATAACCAGCAAGGGTATTAAGGCCATCCATTTTTTATTCCTGTTCCTCATCATCGTAAAAATATTAATTGTTTAAAAATTCGTTGTACAAAGTTTCAAGCCGGCTACGCAGGTGAATGACTGCATAACGCTTGCGTGAAATAATGGTTTTGATGTTCTCATTCTCTTGGTCGGCAATTTCCTGCAGCGTCATATCTTCCAGTTCGTTCCATACAAATACGTTTCGTTGTTTCTCGGGAAGTTCCTGCAAGGCATCCATCAACGCATCCCAAAATAACCGTTGCATGCTCTGCATTTCAGCATCGCCCTCGTCACTTGCTAACATGGAAGAGAAAAAACTGACCCCATCATCATCTTCGTAGGAAAAGTCATCGAGTAATACATCTTTCTTTTTTCTTGATTTATCGATGATGCGGTTACGGGCCACCCGGTACAGCCATCCGCCAATATTATCAATATTGTCAACCGCAGCCAGGTTACTTAATTGATACCAGACATCCTGCAGAATGTCTTCCGCATCTTCATTTGTTTTTACACGGCTGCGTATAAAACCAAATAACTGCCGGCTGTAACTGCCGATTGCCGATATGATTGTTTGCTGACGGGCCATTGCCTCCATGCCATCTTTCATTTGTATCAAGAAGAACGACGGCTGATTGATTTTACTTTAAAGATGAGGAAAAAGGCCAAGAAACAAGTTGAAAAGGAGAAGGAAGAGAACCCAAACCAAAAATGTGTTCTCAGGCGATGTCTGGCGGAGCCGACTCGCCGTCATGCGAAATGATTTCCTAGAAAGACTGATTATTTTAAATTAGCACAAATTTTCCGGTTTAAATAAGTAATTTATGAAGCACGTAAATAAATATATGTTAAGTAATTTGTTAGCGCCTTTAGGTGGAACAGCTGACATCGATGAAGAAATAAATAACTATACAAACTTTGAAAATAACAATGAAATACTAGTAAAACATGTCATTGCCAATGAAATAAAGCCGTACTATTATATTCAATCTGATTTGTACAAAGAATCCGTAAAGCGATCACTTGCTTATTTCCTAACAACCGATAAAATCAACTATGGTGATCTGTATGATAACTGTTTGATAGCCTTTGACCATCCAAAAGACCCAAGGAGTTTTTTTCTTTGGATTTGGGAAGTTTTGTTTCCTTTTGAAAATTATTACATTACCAATACTGAAAATTACATTGAAGTTGAAAATCCAAACGAAGCTAACAGCTATTTACAATGATTTCTTTCTTTCCCCAATCTACTCCAAGTATGTAGTGCAGGCACAAGAAGCCAACACAGTTTGCTACGCCTCATTCCTGCGCCAGACTTACTATATTTATAGCCCAATATACTTGGACAAGGCAGGGATTTAAAAAAAGAATTAATGGCAGCAACTTTTTTAAACAAATTAATTTCTGGAGATATTTATGAAGTGCCATTACTTAAATCTTACGGATTTTGTTATGTAAAACTTATAAAATATGAATTAATTTTTAATGACGTACATATTATAAAAGTACTCGTGAATCCATTAAATCGATTCGACAAGACGAGGCTTAAGAATATTAAAGAGCTTGAAAAAATTAGTGAATATGCCTTTAGCCCAATTCTTCTACTTGGGTCCCCAAAGTTAAGAGGTGAAAATAGCTGGCGCTTTATAACTAATGTTGCTTTAACTAACTCTGAACTACTAATTCCTGATTTCAAAATAACTTATGAAATAAACGACTTATTTAACTCGACAAAGAGTTTTTCTGACTTACAATGGTATAAAGTTGCGCAGCTTAATGCATCTAATTCTACTAAATCAAAGTATAATGAGGTGAGAGAACTTGGTTTTTTTTCTGAAATGAATTGTCTCCTGATAATTTATAAATTAACAATATTATGGATACTTCAAAATGGACGCAATGTCGAAGATTATTTTTCGGAAGATGAAAGAAATCAAATTCTTGGCTTTACGGTTGCATATCAGTTAGCTTCTCTTGAATTTCACAATCGCTAAATGCAGTCACAGGAAGCCAGCACAGTTTGCTGCGCCTCATTCCTGCGCCAGACTTACTATATTTATAGCCCAAGATACTTGGACTAGAGGGGCACTCAACCGCTTACCAATACTGAGCAAATGTTGATTGTATGATATGGATTGAAGACTAAGAATAACTGGCAAATAATAAATTACTTATCAAGGGTTTTTGCTCCGGGAGGTACGAGAAAATCCTGTTCATTTGCCGGTTTTATTTCCCCGGTTTCTTTAGTTCTTACATATAAGATTTTGTCGTTAGACTTTTTAAATACTGAATCCCCCACCTTGATGTCGAATGTGTCCATCATAAAATTGTAAATAAATACATAATTAATTAGGCCGTCTTTTAGTCTTACGTCATATGCGTCCGATCTTTTTTTCTTTGTTATTGAAACTACTGTTCCATTAAAAGAAGCTTTTTTTGTGCTAAACTGGGGTTTTACAAAAGCCCAAAAAACGATAATTATAAACAATGACAATGAAAGAAAACTTATTATTTTTTTATAAGTCATATTAGTCTTTTAGTAAATCAAGAGGATGCCCCAACTAGGCGAATGAAGCTTAGCAAAGTGCGTCGGCTTCCTTTCATTGCCTTTGTTGGTATGCTAAATCAAAAAAACACGCCGTTCTTGCTGTGTGTTATCACCAGCAAGGGATTTTGAGATCAGGTTATACAATTTTACTACAACTTTTTTATATTTTGTTCTGAATGATAAACTCAGAACATCCCCAACTAGTCCAAGTAAGTAAGCGTAACAATCGGAAACTAATCAGGCACAGGTAGCCAACACTGTTTGCTACGCCTCATTCCTGCGCCAGACTTACGATATTTATAGCCAAGATACTAGGACTAGACGGGGTTGTATACTCGGGATAGCACTGGAAACTACTGATGACTTGGATTGGGCTGTCTACTTTCAATTTTTTTATCTTCAGGTGTTTTTTTGCTTTCAGGAAGAAAAATATTTAAAAGAACGGATATAATAATTATCACGAGTAAAAACATCGTACTTTTTTTAGATTCTTTTGGATACTTTGAAAAAAATTCAATTGAAACCATATTACTCATTTTTAAGTTTGTCTAGATCGAAGATTTAGTGGGTAGCTTGTTCGCCAGTGTTCAATAATACCCCAACTAGTCCAAGTGCCTAAGCGTTAACAATCGGGAACTACTCAGGCACAGGAAGCCAACACAGTTTGCTACGCCTCATTCCTGCGCCAAACTTATTATATTTATAGCCCATGATTCTTGGACTAGAGAGGGGAAACCAGTACTTCAAAAACTTTCCAATTATTATTTGGATAATAATAACGCTCTACTTGATTTATTGTCAAGGGAATCCATCGCTTTGAAAACAACCACTTATGCAATTCAGGAATTGATCTAAGAATATTATCCTTAGTTACTTCATGTAAAATGACAATATTGTTCTCTAAATAACAAACCGAGTCTTTATGAAAACCATTTTTTATAACTTCTAATTCAATGAAATTGACCTCATAATAATGATCATCATTATCCTTTATCATCACGTCTTTTCTATAGCCCTTCATTAAGGATTCATCATCATGTTCATACCCGTTTGTAAATATTACTTGATATGTCATTGTATTATTGTATTTGCTTTGCCCTTGTTGGTATGCTAACGAAAAAATCACGCCGCCCTTGCTGTGTGTTATCACCAGCAAGGGATTTTGAGATCAGGGTACACAAGTTTACTACAACTTTTTTATATTTTGTTCTGAATGATAAACTCAGAACATCATCCTCAATTTTTTACGGCGACCATTCTGGAATGGAAACATCTTTTAAAAGAAGACCAATACAAAGCCATCATTCTCGATAGCTTAGGTTTTCTTGTAAAAGAACAACGTGTTATTGTAAACAGCTTTGTAATAATGAGCAATCATCTTCATGTTATCTGGCAAGCAGTAAATGGATTTACACCTCAACAAATTCAGCAAAGCTTTTTGAAGTATACAGCACAACAAATTAAATTCGATTTACAAAAGAACAATCCGCTGTTACTGGAAGAGTTCAGGGTAAACGCTAAAGACCGTATGTACCAATTTTGGGAACGTAATTCACTGAGTATCGATTTGTATAGTGAGGAAGTATATTTGCAAAAGGAAAATTATATACATTACAATCCCGTAGAGGCCGGGCTATGCAAGTTTCCTGAAGACTACTATTATTCATCGGCCAGGTATTATGAAACGTTGGTGGATGAATTTGGTTTTCTTACACATTGGCGTGAGTAGTGGCGGCTTTAGTGCTTGTGTCGTTGGTGAAAACACCCAACGACGGCTGGCAGTCATGCTACTTTCAACTTTGAACAACACTCAGCGATCTGCAACACCATCAAGGGCAAAGATGCTTAGACTAGACGGGGGAAAAAGGATTAAGAATTATGATAAAAGAAGTCAAAAATATTTTGATCAATGCTGGATGGTCTGAGTTAAGGCGAATAAGTAAGAATATAGTTGTGGATCAATTAACTTTCGAGGGCTATCCTGTGTTGGATAACGTTGTAGAGACAATGCAAAATCTTGGAGGCTTAGTCATAAAATTTTCGAACAAGCGAAATGGCTTAAAAGACGACGATATAAATTTTGATTTCGACCATGCCACAGGCCTTGAAGTACCAGATAGAATCTTTAATAATTATATGCCTAGAGTAAAAAAGCAACTAGTTTTAATTGGCACAGCATATCGTGATCATTTTGTTTTAATGATGGCTGATGACAACAGTATTTATGGTGGGTATGATGATTATCTGTGTAAAATAGGTAATACTCCTACGGATGCTATCGAAAACATTATTCTTGACAAGGATTTTGATGAAATCCCATAGTTGTTTTTACAAAAAAATCTACAACAGTACAAGTATGTAGGTTTACAATCGGAAACTAATCAGGCACACAAAGCCAACACACTTTGCTACGCCTCATTCCTGCGCCAGACTTACTATATTTATAGCCCATGATACTTGGACAAGACATGGAACAAGAAAGACAAAAGAAAAATTAAATAGATTTTATGAACAAGGCAATAAGCTGCTGTCTATTCGTAATTGTATCAGGTTTTTGTTCTTGTGATAGCAGAACAACTCAGTCAGATACCCTGTACTTCAAGCATTTTGATCTTTTTACCCTAAAGGGCATCGACACAATAAAAAAAATTGAGGAAAAAGGAGGAGTAGAAGTCAGATTTAAAGAAGGTTTGCTTAATTATATAAATTTCCATCAATCTAAAAGAGAAATAATATTAAACCTCGAGGATACCTTTAAAGTTAATGGTCGTCAAATCTACCTTTATTCGTCGCAAAACTTCCATGGTGGAAAGGCCGGGCAAACAAGAGTTTATGGAACGCATCATGAGGAGTATAAAGATTTAATTTATGTATCCTTGAATGATACGATTATATGTAAATCATTTGAACTGACGAACTCAACCAACTACGATTATGCGCTTTACCTATATATTAATGGTGAAGACAGTATAACCAAGTATCAAAGCGGGATGAACACTCACATAGAAATGAATTTATCAAAACAAAAACTATATACTGTATGGCAAGAATTTCTAAGTGATGGGTTAAGAAAATATGACCATCCCTTAATAAAAATAAAAAGCTTGCCACAAAAATAACCATTCCTTCGCTCCCGAGCCAAACTAGTCCAAGTATTTCGTGCAAGCACAAGAAGCCAACACAGTTTGCTACGCCTCATTCCTGCGCCAGACTTACTATATTTATGGCCAAGACACTTGGACTATATGGGGAGACATCGAACTGCAACAGAAGTAAAAGCTTTTTTTTAAGTGGAAAATTAAGAACACTTTATCCTGTATTTAGAAAATAAATATGACAATAATCGTAAACCCCATTTATCTTGATTATTTATTTGGAACGCTATCTGGGTTGGGTGATAGCGAAGATGATATCAATGTATATGGGATGTATGACACTAATAATGAAAGGCAGACAAAAACTTTGGCGAGAGAGTTATTGTTACCAGAATTTATAAAGCAAAACCCGCTATTGGTAGAACAAATCAAAAATTCGTTGGCTTATTATCTCTTAAACCCTAGTATTGAATTTAAAGACAGAATCGAATCACTTTTATTGCCATTTAAAACACCAGATGATGGCTGGCTTTTTTTTCAATGGATTTGGGAAGTTTTTTTTGAAGGAGAATCATATGATTACTTGAAAGATGAAGATGTTTTCGAAGAATTTGATATAAACGCACCCTACAAACTTCTTACAGGAAATCAACCCCCAAATACTCCAAGTATGTAAGCGTTTACAATCGGAAACTAATCAGGTACAGGAAGCCAGCACACTTTGCTACGCCTCATTCCTGCGCCAGACTTACTATATTTATAGCCCAAGAGATGGGACTAGACCTAGGCTCGGCTGCAAAAGACGACCAAATTACTTTACAGTCTGTCTCGCCCTTGGCGGTACTAAAAAATCTTGGTCTTTCGCTCTACGTATTAATCCATCTTTAAGGCTTTTAACATACAAAGTTTCTGACTCAGAATTCTTAAAAACAGAATCCCCAATGCTGATGTCCGAGGTACCATCAAGTCCGTAGTAAAAGGAGAAAGTAAAATTGTCTTTCATCAGTTTTATCAAATGACTTCCTGTTCTTTTTGGTTTTGTAATCGCTATAACTACTCCATCGAATGACGCTTTCTTTGTATCAAAGTGTGGTTTGATGAACTCAAAATAGATAACTAGCACAAACAAAAGAAAAAAAATGGTCCAAATGATTTTTTTGTAACCCATATGCTTTTTTAAGAGATCTGAAGGGTTTATCCATCTGCCGCTACTACAAAACCTCCACAAGATTCTAATATATGTAATTCCCTTTTTTGAGTACACTTTAGTTCTATGTAAATCAATACGTACAAGTTGATTTCATTCTTACTGGAAAACACGCACTATTGGCTGGGTTGCTTTTGAATGAAAGCCCCATTGTAAACCAATTGCTCACGGGCTGCCGGATGGAAGCAAGTACCCCGTAGCAAACGAAATGAAATGGAGTGAGCGAGGAGTACTGCGTACAGCCGGAACCACTGTTAATCGTAGTTCTAAAGCCAAAAGCCCCTCATTTTATTCCTGTTTTCCCTATTTTCCACAACCCGTAACGCCTTATACTATTTTACACCCATTCCCCTATCTTTGCCCGCCCGTGCCGAAACGGTACGTTCGGGCGGGCCGCCCTTTGACTATCATGACTTTAGCGGCGGCTTAACTTAAAAATCAACAACATAGAATTATTGTTTATGGAGAATTTGATTTATCTCGTTCCCGCAATGGCAGTCGTTGGATTGCTGTACATGTTTGTAAAGTACAATTGGGTATCGAAACAGGATGCCGGTAACGAACGCATGCAGGAAATCAGCAATTATATTGCTGAAGGTGCCATGGCTTTCTTAAAAGCTGAATGGAAAGTGCTTGGTTATTTCGTGGTAATTGTGGCCGTGTTGCTGGGTGTAATGTCGATGGCAAACCCCAACAGCCACTGGAGCATTGCCCTTGCCTTTGTGGTGGGTGCGGTGTTTAGTGCCACTGCCGGTTATATCGGTATGAAGATCGCTACCAAAAGTAACGTACGTACGGCCCAGGCTGCACGTACCAGTTTGAGCAAAGCATTAAGCGTGTCGTTTACCGGTGGTTCCGTAATGGGACTTGGTGTGGCAGGTTTGGCTGTGCTGGGTTTGGGTAGCTTGTTTATTATTCTCAAAGCCATTTTTGTACCTGCGGGTGCCGATGTAAATGGTGCAGAAATGCTCACCGCCATTGAAGTGCTTACGGGCTTTTCATTGGGTGCTGAGTCCATTGCATTGTTTGCACGTGTAGGTGGTGGTATTTATACAAAGGCTGCCGACGTAGGCGCAGACCTGGTTGGTAAAGTGGAAGCAGGTATTCCTGAAGATGATCCCCGCAACCCGGCAACCATTGCCGATAACGTTGGTGACAACGTAGGTGATGTGGCGGGTATGGGTGCCGATCTGTTCGGTTCTTATGTTGCAACCGTATTGGCAACAATGGTGTTGGGACAGGAAACCAAATCAATCGATGCATTCGGTGGTATGGCTCCTATTTTATTACCGATGATGATTGCCGGTATCGGTATTCTGTTTTCAATTGTTGGTACCTGGATGGTTCGTGTAAGCGACAATGCAGGCATCAGCACCGATAATGTGCAGAAAGCATTGAACATGGGTAACTGGGGATCAATTGTTCTTACAGCGATTGCCTGTGTTGGATTAGTTTATTTTATTCTTCCTGAAACAATGGTGCTGCGTGGTGCTGAATTCACCAAATGGGGTGTATTGGGCGCTATTGCAGTTGGTTTGGTAGTAGGTGCTTTAATGAGCATCATTACTGAATATTATACGGCCATGGGTAAACGCCCTGTGCTGAGCATCATCCGCCAGTCTTCAACCGGTCATGCAACCAACGTAATTGGTGGTTTGGCTGTTGGTATGGAATCTACCTTCTTACCTATTCTTGTTTTGGCTGCAGGTATTTATGGTTCATTCTTATGTGCAGGTTTATATGGTGTGGCCATTGCTGCTGCGGGTATGATGTCGACGACTGCTATGCAGTTAGCGATCGATGCCTTCGGACCAATTGCCGATAACGCCGGTGGTATTGCTGAAATGAGTGAATTGCCAAAAGAGGTGCGTGAAAAAACAGACGTATTGGATGCGGTTGGTAACACCACTGCTGCAACAGGTAAAGGTTTTGCCATTGCTTCGGCTGCTTTAACAGCGTTGGCGTTGTTTGCTGCCTTCGTTGGTGTAGCAGGTATCAGTGGTATTGATATTTATAAAGCCGATGTATTGGCTTGTTTGTTTGTTGGTGCAATGATTCCGTTCATCTTCTCTTCACTGGCCATTCGTGCAGTGGGTGAAGCGGCTATGGCAATGGTGGAAGAAGTGCGCAGGCAGTTCCGTACCATTCCTGGTATTATGGAAGGTACAGGCAAACCTGAATACGATAAGTGTGTGGCGATTTCAACCGAAGCATCGATTAAGAAAATGATGTTGCCGGGTGCTATTACCATCGCATCTCCGTTGATCATTGGTTTTGCAATGGGACCTGAAGCATTGGGTGGTTTCCTCGCCGGTGCTACTGTAAGTGGCGTGTTGATGGGAATGTTCCAGAACAACGCTGGTGGTGCATGGGATAATGCCAAGAAGAGCTTTGAAAAAGGTGTTGAGATCAATGGCGAAATGTTCTATAAAAAATCTGAACCACATAAAGCATCTGTAACGGGTGATACAGTAGGTGATCCGTTTAAAGATACTTCCGGTCCGTCAATGAACATTCTTATTAAATTGATGTCGATTGTTTCATTGGTAATTGCTCCTACCCTTGCACAGATGTATGGCACAGGTGGCCATAGCCAAACTGCAACAGTTGATATCAAGATCGAAAACAAAATGGAAGCAGATGGCACTAAAACAGTGAAGTACGAAAATCCCCTCGTAGCTGCACTTGTGGCTGATGGGATTGTTACCACAGAATCGTTTACAGTGGAACTGAAAAATGACGAATTGAGCATTAACGGAGCCGCACAACCGAAAGAAGTGCTGGAAAAATACCGTTCATTGCTCAATGGCAAAACTGAACTCAAGATCGAAGTAAATACAGAAAAAGAATAATCTGTTTCTGATTCTTTTTGTTTGCTTTAGCAAAATAAAACAATGAAGAAAGCCCTCCGCTGCATGCGGAGGGCTTTCTTCATTTATATGTTACACCATCAATCTTATCCACAAAAAATTGCTTTTGGCACAGTTTGGAATGATGTTTGAATTAAGATGCTTCGTCTCGGTAATATTTCTTCGAAAACAATAAAAATTGACTTTATGAAACTGAAATTCAGTACAGTCCTTTCAGGATTTGTGATCATGGCAGCAACAATGCTGGCAATTGGTTGCCAGAAAAATAAAAGTAATGGCGACAAGCCCCGCTTGCAGGTTCGTTTAACTGATGCCCCCGATCCTAACGTAAAAGAAGTTTGGGTTGACATTAAAGGTATTGCTATTAAAATGGGTGATAGCGCAGAGATCACCTTGGCAAATTCTTATCCGGGGCTTTATAATCTGCTCAACTTCACGAATGGTAAGGATACCATTCTTGCAGATGCAGAAATTCCTGTCGGTCGTATTTCACAGATCCGCCTCTTATTGGGTGATAACAATTACATCATTACAAAAAGCGGAGAAAAAATTAATCTCACAACACCAAGTGCACAACAGTCTGGTTTGAAAGTACAAATTCAGGAAGATGTAACAGGTGGTGTACTTTATCGCCTTATATTAGATTTTGATGCCGGTAAATCAATTGTAAAAGCAGGCAATAGTGGTCAGTATATTTTGAAACCCGTATTGCGTGTGCTTTCATTTGTTCCATCTGGTGGTAGTGTAAAAGGTGTTGTTGCACCGGATTCAATCGTAACCGCTATTTATGCGATCAATGGTCCTGATACTGTAGCTTCTACCTTTACACAAGTTGGCAACGGTAACTACATGTTTAAAGATTTGGGAGCAGGAACTTATAATTTCTCTTATGTTCCAAACGACACCATTCACAAAACAGCAACTCGCTCTGTACCTGTAACACTTGGTCAAATTACCATTGTGGATACAGTGAAACTGGAGAAGAAATAATCTTTCGTTTTTCAATGTCCGTTAAAGGCCGCTCATTTTGAGCGGCTTTTTTGTGGTTCTAATAATTATTGTGTGTATGGTATTATCCTAAAGTGGTCGGTGGGGACACCGACCACGGCGCCCGCCGCCGTTGGTGTTAAGTATTTCTGAAATGTATGAATGGTTTTGGTTTTTACGAATGGACTCGTATATTTGGTACGAAACAAGTCGTAAGTAATGATCAATAAGCAAACGAAACCAACAGAAAGTGAATTGGAGATTCTGCGTGTATTGTGGGAACGTGGCGAAGCTACCGTTCGGGATGTACATGAAGAATTAAGCAAAACAAAAGATGCGGGTTATACCACTACCTTGAAACTGATGCAGATCATGCATGAAAAGGGAATGGTGAAGCGTGATGAAAGTAATAAAACGCATAAATATATTCCGCTGATCTCCCGTGAAAAAACCCAGAAGCAATTTGTTGGAAAGATGATCGATACACTTTTCCAGGGCTCGTCTTCACAATTGGTGATGCAGGCACTCGGTAACCACAAAGCATCCAAAGAAGAACTCGACGAAATTCAAAAACTCATCGATAACCTGAAACAACAGTAAACCGTATGCAGCAGTTGTTCCAATCTGCTTTCTTACAGGCTTTGGGAAAAGCTATTGCCGACAGCATCTGGCAAATGGGATTGTTGTTTCTCATTTATCAATTGCTGGTGTTCCTGTTCCGCATCAAACAGGCAACGGTGAAAAACTTCATCAGTACGGTATTTGCATTGAGCGGATTTGTTTGGTTTATTTCCAATATTATACTTCATTGGCAAACACAACTGCAACAAAAAACGTCGTTAGTCATTAACGATGCTGCTATAAGTAATTCATTGCTCGGTAATTTTACAACCGATAACCGTTGGGAATTATTTTTTAACTGGATAGATTACAAACTTCAGTTCATTCTCCCCTACCTTTCTATTGCTTATCTCTTTGTGATGTTATGGTTTGCCACAAAGTTATTTGTTCAGTTACAGGCAACACATTCGCTTCGCAACAAAGGTATCAGTACGGTAAATGATGAACTGCAGGAATTCTTTTCGTTCCTGGTTACATCAATGGCCATTCCCAGAAACGTGCAACTATTTATCAGTACAAAAATTGATATTCCTGCTACACTCGGTTTTATCAAACCCATTGTATTGCTACCCGCAACGGCCGTTACACATTTAACAGCGGCTCAGTTAGAAGCCGTGTTGCTACATGAGCTGGCACATATCAAACGCAACGATTATTTCTGGAACCTGTTATTATCTGTTTCAGAAACGATGTTGTTCTTTAACCCCTTTGCATTGTTGCTGATCGGTATTGCACGGAGGGAACGGGAAAACAGCTGCGATGATCATGTAATGAATTACCAACAAAATGCGGCTGTGTATGCAGAAGCATTATTGAATGTAGAGAAAGCGAGGATCAAACATCCGCAACTGGTAATGGCATTGGGCGATAATAAACATCATTTAATGGATCGTGTAAAACGCATCCTGAATATACCGGCTGAAAAAAACAAGATCAGTACACGATTGCTTGCACTTTTATTTTTTACTGTTCTGTTTGCATTAACGGGCTGGATGATCAAAGAAGTAAAACCAACCGCTACAAAAGAACAGGTTGTTACCACAACTACTGCCCCATTGGAAAAAACAAGAACGGTCTTTTTTACGGCTGATGCTGTTGTAAAAAAGAATAATGAAGCAGTTTCACTTCGTGATGATAAACGCCAGATCAGGGTTGAATTGAAAAAAACAGTGAATGAGGATGAATTACTGGTGTGGAACGAAGCAATGGATAAAGAAATGAAATTCGATAAAGTGATCTTCAACGATCTGCCTGCAGAATGGATCGAACGGTTTGTGCAACCGGGCATGCGTATGGCTACTGAGCCGGAGTTTAGAAAAAGAGCAATGCCGCTGTTACGAAACAAAGTTGATTCTGCTGCCTTTGTTTATACATCAGATGCAGAATTCTATTTAGAGAATACAGACGAAAGGGAAACAAACAACAAACAACCGAAGCGAACGGCACAACGTATTGCAGGAAACCCCTATCTCCACTTTCAAAAAAATTGGAACACTGATTCGTTGATGCAAAAAATACAAGGTCAGTTTCCGGGCAACTTCTCATTTCATTCTGATTTTCCTGCTGACATGTTTCAGCAATTCCCGCAACTTGAACACTTTTATGTGCAGCGTGATAAAGAAAGAAGAGAAGGACAAAGCGCCGGCGAAAATAAACCACAGCCCAGAAAACGTTTTACGATCAATGTACGTTCGCCTAAAGACACAACCGATAATGCAAGATTAAAAAACAGAGAGCGCCAATCACCCGTAATGGCTTATTTGTATAATCAACCAGGCGGCTTACGTGAAGATGTACAAATGGCGAAGGAACAAATTCAGATCATTATCGAAAATGATCATGTCCGGATGATGCAAACACAACCGGAGCCTTGCTCCTGCCCCGATTCAATGCTGCTGGCCACTCCACCGCCACCAAAACGATATGTGAAACGTTTAGAAGTGATCCGTTTGTAAGTATTACCAAACTCTTCTTGGACAAAGATCGCCGTATTTATTTCCAAGCATAAATCCAATCACGATTTCATGTGTACCACGCTGCATGTATTGCAACAGGTATTTTGAATTATTTACATCGTAAGAATAACTCACGTTAAAAACATTCGACACATTAACTCCTGCCATTGCAGCAAATCCTTCTTTGATACGATAGTTACCACCGATCCAGAAGCGATCCTGGTATTGCGCTTTTACATTTACATCAACAAATGCAGGCATACCGGGAATATAACGAAGCATCACTGAAGGCAATACATTCACATCTTCACTCGCCAAAAAACGATAACCGGTTGTTGCAAAGAAATGCGGAACCAATGTGGAGCGATACAGATCATTCGACACTAAACTGATCTTTTGTGGAATGATTTGTTGTGCTGATAACCCTGCAAAAAAACGATCGGAATACAACCATAATCCTGCACTCAATTCAGGTTTTATTTTTCGTAACTCACTGGTAAAACCTCCCACAGCCGGATCAACCGGATTGGCGAGTTCTATTTTTGCCGCATCAATATTGATCCCGGAAATACCAGCTGCAAAACCTGCAGACAAATTCAACTTTGGCGTTAATCCAAGATGATAGGCATACGAGGCGGTAGCATAGAAACGGTTGATATAACCTGTTTTATAATTCACAATACTTACTCCTGCTCCATGATGTGCTTCTGCAGCGGTATATTCTTCCCAATAACTTTTACCTCTTGGATTTTCACCCGGCACATCAAATGATGTGGGACTGGTACGGTAATCCTGTTTACCGATCGGTGCATGTACCGTTGCATAAATTGTTTGTGGTGCACCAGGAAAACCAACCCACTGATTCCGGTAACTTAATTTAATATCTGTATAATTTTCAATCCCTGTTAATGCAGGATTGATGATGTACGGGTTGATAATGTATTGTGTATAATGCGGACGCTGTTGTGCAGTTGTATGCAACATCGCTCCCATCACAATCATCAGCATAAACAGATTTCTCTTCTTCATCTTTACTTCTGCATTAACGTAATATAGTTACATAGCCTGCAATTCGCTTGCGGCCATTTTTCGGATCAAGTACATAATAGTAAGTTCCTGCAGGCACCGGTTGTCCTTTCCATTTACCATCCCACGGTGTACTATAACCGACAGAGCGGAACAGCAATGTGCCGGCTGTGTTATATACTTCTATTATAGCACCGGGATAATCGTTGAGGAATTGTATTTCCCAGAAATCATTGATGCCATCACCATTTGGTGTAAACGTATTAGGTGGTCGTGGCGATTTCAAAATTTTCACATATAACTCATCCGTTTCACTGCAACCCTGATCATTGGTAACTGTTAATTTATACGTGATATCATCTTTCGGTTGCAGAATTGTTGGAAACTGTAATGTCGCATCATCTAAATAAGTGGAAGGTGTCCATAAAAACTGTAACCCGTTTCCACTAGTGGTTACGCCGGTAATTTTCCGCACACCATCTTCCAGTACAGTTAAATCAGGCCCTGCATTTACAGTTGGCTTTGGCCACACTTCAATACTTTGATTGGAAGTACTTACACAACCGTTGGCGGCTGTAAACGTGTACAGAATGTTATGTATTCCTGCACCCGCATTTGCAGGATTGAAGAGATAAGTTGGTCCAACTCCCGGTCCTGTATAAACTCCCACTCCATTTAATCCACCCATTTCAGCAGCCTGCGATAACTGGAACGGTGCATCGTTGATGCATACACCCACCATTGCATTGAATACTGTTGCAGGGCTTGCATTGATTGTAATAGTTTTGATGATCTCATCAACACAAAGAATACCTGAATAAGATTTGTATCGAACCTGGTAGGTTTTGGTTAATGGTGATTGAAAGTCGGGATACTTGTGTTTGTAAATTTTACCTGCTGCAGGTTCGTCATCTGTTTCAAACACAGTTGGAGCATTTGCATTATCCCAATAAATTTCTACTCTGGTTACATTTCCAAAATCAACCGTTGATTTGTCTTCCAGCTCCACATCCTGGTTACTGCAAAGATTGGCTGCTGAACGAACAGCAAAATCTGCAACAGGTATCGAACCATTTACAGTAAACGGAATAGCTGTAACAGAATCACGACAACCATCTTTTGATGTTACTTCGAGTGATAATAAATAATCAGCTGCTTTATTAAATTTGATCGAAGGATTTTTCGCTGTACTTGTTACAGGTGTTGGTCCGGGACTTACAGCCGGTATACCCGTATTAAATTTCCAGAGATAGCTCATCTGTGCTTCACTGTTATCCGCAATTGAAGAAGTATCAGTGAACAATGCCTGTGCATCACTCAAACAAACTTCCGGCAATATAAATCCGGGTTTTGGTAACGGGTTGATACGAACAGTGCGAATCAATGTATCGCTTCGGCAACCTTTATCAGTTTCTGTTACAAAACGAATGGTATAATCACCCCAGTTGGAATAGGTATGCGTAGCCGTTAGTCCGGCGCTGTTGTACGTTGAATTATCATCTACATCCCAATAGCTTCGAACAATAGATCCTGCATTGGCAGTAGATGTATTGGTAAGTGTCAATGCATTCTTTTCGCACACGATCGCACTTGTTGTAAAGTTGGCAGCGGGCCAAGGATTTACAACTACTGTTTTTACCACCGTATCACTCACACAATTCTGATCAGTAAACACCCAAAGTGTTGCGGTATACGTTCCGGGGTTTGTAAAATTCTTAACCGGATTTTGTTGGATAGATGAAGTACCATCACTAAATCGCCATTCCCATTTTGTAACGGGATGAGTAAATCCATTGGAAGCATTGGTAAATGTGATGGGTGTTTGCCAGCACACTTCAGTTGGTGCTGTAAAATCTGCTTTGGGTTGCGGGTAGATCTTATCAACAATTTTTGTTGTTGAATCAGCACAACCATATGCTGATGTAATTTTTAATTTCGCATTGTAAGAACCAACACCTGGATACTGATGTGATGGATTCTGGATTGTTGATATGTTCGATCCTCCACTTCCCGGATCACCAAAATTCCAGAGATATAAAAACTGGCTTTGTGTTCCATCGGCTATTGTAGAAGTACTGTTGAAGTTAATGACCGGGTTGGGCATACAACCAAACGAAGCTGTAAAATCAACAACGGGATTTGGTCGAATGGTAACGGGTAAACTATATACGGGACTCAGGCAACCAGTGTTGCTGCGTAATTGTAAACTCGTGGAATAGTTTCCCGTTGATGCATACGTTGCGGTAACATTTGCACCAGTAGGATTATTAACAGGTATCCCTATTCCGGTATTCCAATTCCAATTCACAATCGAACCGTAACCACCGGGAAGCGATGATGAATCACTAAACGTAAGTGTTTTGCCAACGCATAACGGATCTAAAATTCCAAATTTGGCAACCGGTGCTTTGGTGACTTCAATCATTTTCACGATCGTATCACTTAAACAACCTGCATCAGTCATGGCAAGGTATCGTACGTTGAACTGGCCGGGAGTTCCAAACGCTTTTGCGGGATTAAATGCGGCTGCTGTTGTACCATCGCCAAAATCCCAGAAATGGCGTACGATCGGTCGGCCACCACTTGTATTGATACCTGAAAAAGAGATCAACGAATCAGTACAGCCTGCGGCCGGATTATTTGCCCACGAAAATGTTGCAACCGGAGGGTCTAACACTTCAAGATCAAAATTAATGATCTGCTCACCCAAACAACCATCAGGTGTTGGATTATTCACTGTTACAATTACGGGATATTTTCCTGCTGTATTATAGATGAAATTACCAGGCAGTTTGAATACATACAAGGTTTTCCCATTCAATACAAAACTTGAATCAGCCACGGGTGCATTGTCGATCACATCGGGGTAGCCTGTCAGATCCCATTTCATACTGATGGGTAAATACGGCAAAGTAAGCGACATGAGGAATGGCGAACTCTTGCAGGTTACCGGACTTTTGATCGTTGCATTCGCATTTTGTGTAGTTACATATTGATACAAGTCGATTACATTGGTGCCCGCATTGTAGCCATACGATTCTGCATTACCAAAGCCATAGGCAATAGCGTTAAAACCTGAATCGGATGAAATGGTATATACTCCGCTGCCAGGTAAACTTTGTTTGATGTAAGAATAATTTGCATCGCCGGGATGGATCGTAAAAGTTCCCGTTGGAACCACGTTCCCTGCCCCATCCCGTATACGTAACGAACTGATGGCCGTTCCTTTATTCGGAATGACTACATTAATGTAATGCTGAAGGATCGCAAAGTTACCAGTGGCATTCCACGAAACCTTATTGATATTTTGCTCTACCGGACTCAGGTAAATCACTTCCGGATCACCGGGTGAACCGTTTCCGCATGAACCCTGCGATGTAAAATATTGAGCAACGGTAATTGGGTTATCTGCCTCGATCGACATGGGTTGATTAGTGATCGGCAGGTCATAATAAAATCCACCAACCAATGTAGCTGGCGAAAGTGCGACTCCATTTACCCGAACAACCGTAGCCGCAGTTGAAACACAAACACGATATAAATTAAACGACTGCGGATTGGAAGCAGTAGCCGTCAAATATTTTTTACCCCAGGCGTTTTTTGGAAAAGCCTGTACCATATAATTATCGGATGAGGACGATGTTGTGTTGCCGGGGCACGTAATACTGATTCGGCCGCTGCCGGAGAAAACAGCAATTTTTTTACAACCACTACCTGTATTAATAGAACGGATAAATGTACCGGTAAGATCAACACCGGAATGATTACTTCCGCTGGCGGCATTGGTGAATTGCCCCATAATATTGTACACCTGTCCCTGTGTAAGCTGAACAGTAAACGGCACACCTGCCGGCCGGTTCAGTGTTGGCTGGCTGGGTATAATTTCAACAGTGGTTGTACCTGTATCGGCTGCAATTACATAGGTCCACGCATTGGCGTTAACCGTATTGGCCCTGTTTTGAAAGTTGATCGAATAGTATTCACGCCCTAATGTATTGGTGGGAAAAAGAATGGTTGCGCCTGATACACTCATATTATAAATATGAGCATATGCCACAATTGGTTGATCGCTGGTGATGTGGATACCTTTATTTTCCGGCCCGCTGCTTTCGGATAAAAGCCGTGCATCCAGCGCTCCTACTTTGGGCAACAGCTCTGATGTGGCAACAGTATTTGCCGCTATGGAATAAGTCTTCGAATAACCAAGTCCGGGAATTGAAACGGTAACATTCGTGGCTGCTTCAGTGGCAAAATAGAGAACCATTTCCTGACCATTATTCGTTGTCATTACCTGGTGGTAACCATAGCCGACCCAGAAATCTCTTCCCTTATTGGAAAAGTCTTGAGCGAAGGAGTACAGATTCGTCAGCAAAAAAACAGCTGACAACAAGAACATTTTTCTCATTACGTAAGCATGTGGATGTGGACGTACAAGTTAAGTGTTTTCCATTACAAGACACAACGAATGAAACTCAACCTTCGGAATAATTTATCCGGCGGAGATAATCCATTGCAAGCGGTCCTTCGCAAAGTAACAGATCAAGGATGCAGAGATTTGGAACAAAGCCATGCCGGTCTGTAAAAACCTGTTGATAGGAAGGATCATTAGTTCGCTCTGGTTGCAGCCCAGTTTTAGGTAACGGATACTTTTCCTCTCCCAACTCCACTTCTTCAACCGCCAGAATGTCAAGCTTCAGTTTCAATTTTTTCAAACACCATTCCGCCGTTTTCAGATTCAGGTCGAGCAGAAATTTTTCCTTTAACTGAAACAGCTGCTCTAGCTCTGGTGCATAATCGTCGAACCAGGGAGCCTTCCGGTAATTGTCGTGGATACCCCGCCAATGGATCCGTTGCCAAGGTTCGGCATAACCGATCTGCAAATCCCTGATTTTCTGTTTCGGGGCTCTGCCGCCCACCAGCGGCACGGTTAGGAGAAGGGGACCATTTGCTCCCATCAACCGCATTCGATTCAATTGAAGGCCTCTTTGATAGGGCTCACATGATGAATATTTTATATTTGACAAATCAATAAAACTTGAATAGTAGTAAATATCTCCAAAATATTTAAAATCAATCATATAGGATCTAAATTATAAATTCAAAATCGGCTGTTGGTTGAATTGGCTTAAAATGCCTTTAAAAGCAAAAATAATATTGGTTAAATTTAATTTTTAATATAATTAAAATGATGTTAATAAACTATATAACAATATATTACTACTATAAATTCGAACTACATTTTTTTGTAAACTGTTTTCCAATCTATTGTACAAAAAAGGCTAACGATTTTAGCGCAAATTTAAGGGTTCTGAAAAAGCTGCTGAAAGAAATATGCGCAGCTTGGCTTAATTTGCACGCAAACCCATTTTACGTGAAGCGGCTTCCCTTCTTGTTTTTGCTGATCAGTTGTTGTACCCTTTCCTGCAACACATTTAAGATCCCCGACTTTGTTACGTTCAGTAATCTGCGGACGGAATCTGTTGGTGTTATGGAAACCACAATCGTGATGGATCTGGTGTATTACAATCCCAACCGGATCGGTTTCCAGGTAAAGCGAACGGAAGCAGATGTGTACGTGGATGATGTTTACCTGGGCCGGGCAATTAGCGATACGTTGATCCGTGTTGCCAAAAAGTCAGAATTTGTAATTCCTGTTCGCATTAAAACAGATATGAAAAACTTGCTGAAAAATGCATGGTCAGCACTTTCCAACCGCTCGGTACAAGTGCGGGCAAGTGGCACTATCTCTGCCGGCGTGGGCGGACTTTTTAAAACGATACCGTTGGCGTATGAAGGCCGACATGAGATCGGGTTATTTGAACCGAAGCCGTGATTTTTGGATTCAGAAAGGGCATAAAAAAAGCCCAGACGAGTAGTCCAGGCTGGTAGTAAGATTCGAATCGTTTAATTCTTTTTCGGCGGTCCGCCACCATCTTCCACTTTTTTACAGCAGATCGGTAAGCGTTTGTATACTTCCTCATTTGCTGTTATATCGTCGGCGTCAAAGCCGAGGTTAGCGATGGCGGTTTTGATATTTTCGATATTGGTACGGTCGCTAAGGAAGGTGACGGTTGTAATTTTTTTTCGGAAGTCCACAACAATTTTCGACACGCCTTCTTCGGTTTTCATAAACCGCTCAATGAGGGTTTTGCACTCCACACATTGCGCCTGCGGTGTTTTAATTTGTGCCACGATAGGTTTCTTGTATTGTCCAATTACGGTAGTGGACAGCATGAGGGCAATGGAAAAAAGGATTGTTTTCATATTGATTTTTGCCTGAAATTATCAATTAACCAGCCAATGTGCCGGATCCTTCGACCATTTTAACAAAACTTCCTGTTCTGACGCTTCTACAATTTGTTTATCGATGGCCAGATTGATGAGCGTAGGATAATTGGTCAAGGAACGATATTCCACCCCTGCTTTTTGAAAGGCTGCGGCAGCCACATCAAACCCATAGGTGAAAATGGACACCATACCAATCACTTCTACACCTGCTTTGCGGAGCACTTCTACCACTTCGAGGCTGCTTTTCCCTGTAGAGATCAGGTCTTCGATTACCACTACTTTTTGTCCGGGTTCAAACGATCCCTCGATCTGATTTCCGAGTCCGTGTTCTTTGGGTTTGGGACGCACATACACATACGGCAGCTTCAATTGATCAGCCGCCATGGCACCCCAGGCAATACCGGCTGTGGCAACACCCGCTAACAACTCCGCATCAGGAAACTGATCAAAGATCACATTGCACATTTCGCTTTTGATAAACTCACGTACATGTGGAAACGATAATACTTTGCGGTTATCGCAATAGATGGGGCTCTTCCAGCCACTGGCCCATGTAAAGGGTTCTTTCACATTTAAACGAATGGCCTTAACTTGTAATAGTTTTTCAGCAACAGCTTGTTCATTTGTCATGCGGCGAAGGTAGAGAAAAGGAGGAAAAGAAAGCCGGTAGTGGGTGGTAGTTAGTGGCTGGTTGATGAACATTGGAACAAATGAATTGGGAATATGGAATTGGTAATGGATAACAGTCATTAAACAATAAGCAAACGATATGGGAACAGGAAAGATTTGTGGAGGGATGAAGCATTTTCAACCCTTACCCCATAACCGTTAACAATCTTATGTACATCAAAATCTATTTTGGCGATAAACCGGTGTTTCTTTGCGATGCGATTGATGAAACCATTCATGAATATATGCATCACCCCGATGCTGTTTTTATTGATGAAATTTCTGGTCCGGCGTTGAAGTCATTACTGCATGAAATTGTAAAAGAAGAATTTCATGCCGGAATTTTGTGGAATGAAGATCTGGAGAAATTGAAGAAAGCATTTTTTAAACTCTTTGTACCAGTGACTGCAGCTGGTGGTTTGGTGGAGAATGAAAAAGGTGAATTTTTATTGATACACCGGAGAGGAAAATGGGATTTACCAAAAGGGAAATTAGAAAAAGGGGAAAGCATTGAAGCGTGTGCTGTACGTGAAGTAGAGGAGGAAACCGGCTTGCAAAATCTGGAGCTGAAAAAACTGATCACCGTTACCTATCATACTTACGATGAATTCGGGAAACACATACTCAAAGATTCGCATTGGTACCGAATGAGAGTAAGCGGCAAACAAGTATTGACACCGCAAACAGAAGAAGATATTCTTGAAGTAAAATGGGTGAAGAAAAAAGATCTTGCTAAATACCTTCCTGAAACATTTCCATCGATCAAGGATGTGCTGGCAATGGCTTAGATGAACACGACTTACCCCTATCAATGTTCTGTTGTAACAAATTTCTAAAGACCACTGTTAATCGGAACAGGCCTTCAGTAGAGAGTAAAACTAAATCACAAATGGTACATTACTTTTCTGTTGGTTCAATCATATCCCACAAATTTCCATACAAATCTTCGAATACTGCAACAGTTCCATAAGGCTCAGCTACTGGCTCTCTTACAAACTTTATTCCTGCAGCCATCATCCGTTGATGATCACGATAAAAATCATCTGTATACAGAAACAGGAATACCCTTCCCCCCGTTTGATTGCCTACCCTGCTTTGTTGTTCCTCATTCGCTGCTTTTGCCAGCAATAGACAGGTATTGCTGTTGCCCGGAGGTGCCATAACCACCCATCGTTTTGTCGGAGACAACACGGTGTCTTCCACTAACCGAAAAAGTAATTTGTCCCTGTAAAATACAATTGCTTCATCGTAATCGTTTACCAGCAATGCCAATTGAGCAATTCGTTGTTGCATATGATTGATTGTAATGTAAAAGTACAGGAAGAAGACTCGTTGTTTTTCAGTAATCATGCAATAGAAACAGTTTTTGCATGTATGAGATCGACAAATGAGATAGATATAGCTGGTTTTTCGATCTGCATACAAAAAGCGATGTTTGAAACCTGTAAAAAACACCTATTTAACAATTGTATATGCATTTACAGTACTTCCTTCAACAGGCCTCCTTCTGAGCAAAATAAAAGGGCTGTTCTGCACGGAAAAGACTACCTTTATGTTGTTAATTGAGTTAGTCTTTTGTAAGCGAACAATCATTTCGTCCCTCGCATTTTTCTTTTACACCAGTATTCTGCTCAAGTTTTTTCATTTTAATTCTTATATGTCATGAACATTTATGTTTCCAATTTGGGTTTTAACGTACAGGATGCAGACTTAAAACAAATGTTTGCAGGTTACGGAGAAGTTTCATCAGCAAAGGTGATTACTGATAAGTTCACCAATCAAAGCAGAGGTTTCGGCTTTGTTGAAATGCCCGATGATGCTGCGGCTCAAAAAGCTGTTGATGAACTGAACGGAACGACAAATGATGGCCGTGCAATTAAGGTGGTAGAAGCAAGACCACGTGAAGAAAAACCTCGCAGTAACAGGTGGTAATTGCGATCAACAAGGGCACATTTATTATTCAACAAATTTTTACAGCATGACAAATGATATGATTGAAAAGTTCATTGAAACCAAAGCACAGAAAAACGCTAAAGTGAATATTCACTTTAAACAGCGTGATACCGTGAAAGGTGTGTTTATCCGCACAGGTGATTATGAAGAGCTGAAGATTAAAAATTTCTGGCGCATTGTTTCCATTACCAAACTGGAAGAATGGGAACGCACCAAGGATAATAATCTGGCACGCATATTCAATGGTGCAGAGTTTACACGTTTGAGTGAATCGAACTAACGGTCTGTCACAAACGAGTTATACGTTCATTTCAAAACCCGATATATGTTTACACAAACCTGGAAGAAGTATTTACCTGTGATTTTCATTTTGATCAAACGATCAACACAAGGTGAACAGGTGCTCAAAATGAATCACACTGATTTTGAACGGGCATCTGGTGGAAGAAAAACAAAATACAGCTTCTCCAACCTGGAACTTACAAGAGCAAGGCTTAATTCACATGCGAAACATTCTCCCCTTGCAAAAGAGTTTGCTGTGTTATTACAGGAAGACCCCGCCGTGAGAAGATACATTATTGATCAGCATCTTGAGTTTTCAATGACCAATGATTTTACGCTGACGATAAAAAATCATCTGTTGGTAACAGAACCGGTAGCAGAAGAATCTGACACTGCTGTTACTGCTGATGAAACCACAGCCGTTGCACATGCTGAATAAGCATTGCAGTAAAGCTGCTCCGCTATCATACCAAAAAAATGTCTCTATAACTGCTGTTTACACCAAGGTGTAAACAGCTTTTTTTTATTCTAAAGTTAACGTTATGCTTCGCTCCGTTATTACAGGTACCGGCTCTTACATTCCTCCCGTTATACAAACCAATTCAAAATTCGCAGAACATTTATTTTATTCGGAAGATCATATACCCCTGACCACTCCACCAGCTGAAGTTGTAGAAAAATTCCAACAGATCACCGGAATCGAAGAACGCCGCTATGCGTCGGACGATATGACGACAGCTGACATAGGTTTTGAAGCAGCAAAAAAAGCAATAGAAGACAGTGGTGTTGATCCTGAAACGATTGACCAGTTGATCGTTGCCCATAACTTCGGCAATGTACTGAAGCATACCATTCAAACCGATGCAGTGCCTTCACTTGCCGGTTCCATTAAACACAAGCTCGGCATTGCAAATCCCAACTGTGTAGCATACGATGTATTGTTTGGATGCCCCGGCTGGTTGCAAGGTGTTATACATGCAGATGCATTTTTCAAAGCAGGCATTGCAAAGAAAGCATTGATCATTGGTGCAGAAACGTTATCACGGGTTATTGATGTGTACGATCGTGACAGTATGATTTTTAGTGATGGTGCAGGTGCGGCTGTTCTTGAATTCAAAGAAACAGCAGGGCAAGATACAGGTATCCTGAGTGCATCGGTTCAAACACATTCATTGGAAGAAGTGGATTATATCAATATGGGTGCTTCGTTTTTTCCGGGAAGTGATCCGAATGTGCGGTATATCAAAATGAAAGGACGAAAAGTATATGAGTATGCAATGAAGCATGTACCTGCAGCCATGAAAGATTGCCTCGATAAAAGCGGTGTTTCTATTCAGCAATTAAAAAAAGTATTCATCCACCAGGCCAATGAAAAAATGGATGAAGGAATTATCAAACGATTATACAAACTCTACAATATTGCAGAGCCGCCTGAGCACATTATGCCAATGAGCATTCATTGGTTGGGCAACAGTTCGGTTGCTACTGTTCCTACGCTACTTGATCTGGTGCGAAGAGGTGAAATAAAAAATCACCGACTGGAAGCCGGTGATGTGATTTTATTTGCATCAGTAGGTGCCGGTATGAACATCAATGCTGTTTGTTACTGTTACTGAACTTCTATTTGATCAACGTTGCGAAAATGCTTTTCCGTAACGACGGCCACGGCCTGCACCACCAAATGAATTGGATGTAGCAGCGGGTGTTGTTGGAAGCGGCGCATTATGCATAGAACTGATATCGTAGGTATGACCTTTTACAACAGGGATCTGTTTTTTGATCAGCTTTTGAATATCACTTAGAAAGGTCTTCTCTCCCCAATCGCAAAACGAAATGGCACTACCACTTGCCCCTGCACGTCCTGTACGTCCAATACGGTGTACATAGGTTTCAGGCACATTGGGTAATTCGTAATTCAGCACATGCGTTAACTCATCAATATCAATACCACGGGCAGCAATATCGGTTGCCACCAATACTCTTGTTTTCCGCTTCTTGAAATTTTCCAATGCATTCTGACGTGCATTCTGCGATTTGTTACCATGAATTGCTTCGGTACGAATCCCTGCATTATTTAAACTGCGTGCAAGCTTATCAGCCGCATGCTTCATTTGCGTAAACACAAGCAACGACTCAATGCCTTCATCTTTCAGCAATTGCGCCAACAACGGGAGCTTATTATGTTTCTCAACAAAATAAACCGACTGCTGAATCATTTCCACAGTAGATGAAACCGGAGTTACTTCAACTTTCACCGGATTGTTGAGCAACATATTTGCCAGCTGTTGAATTTCAGCGGGCATGGTTGCCGAGAAAAATAAGGTTTGACGTTTACTTGGCAATTTTGCAATAATGCGTTTTACATCATGCACAAAACCCATATCCAGCATACGATCTGCTTCATCCAATACAAAAAACTGTATTTGATTCAGGCTTATATGCCCTTGCTGCATCAGATCGAGTAAACGACCGGGTGTAGCTACCAGAATATCAACACCACGTTTGATGGCTTGCACCTGGCTGTATTGCGGCACACCACCAAAGATCACATGATGGCGGATCTTTAAAAAGTGACCGTACGAGCTGATGCTTTCACCGATCTGGATCGCCAGTTCACGTGTAGGTGTAAGAATAAGTGTTTGAAGGTGATGTCCCTTTGCCTGGTTATTCAGCTGATGCTGGTGCATGAGTTGAAGAATAGGAATGGTAAAGGCTGCGGTTTTGCCTGTGCCCGTTTGCGCACAGCCAAGCAGATCACGTTGTTGTAAAATGGCAGGAATAGCCTGCTCTTGAATAGGTGTGGGTGTGGTATACCCTTCTTTGCTCAAGGCCTGTAATACAGGCTCAATGAGCTGTAAATTGTTAAATGACACGAACTTTAATTTTTTTGTTGAATAATGTGATAAGGCTATCAAACAAGCGTTTGATACATTATCTGCCTTAGGTTAAAACATCACATATTTGAGGAGGGCACTACTTCACAAACAGGAAGAAATAACAGTAAGAACCACAAAACTACTGTTTTTCAGGGAAAAGGAGCTTTTTATTTCCTTATGCGGGATGATAGCCATCGTATTTTAGCGTTTCGTTGCACTGTTTACTTACAGCTTTTGCACACTGTATGGGTGTAAAAAGAGAAAAGCTTACCTTTAGCGTGATCTGAAGTAGATACTTACATTCCTCCCTCAGAAAATTCAATTTATTTTTTCCGGTAACACGGAAGTTCATCTTTAATTATTTATCGTGCATGGCTGATACATGGAACAAAAAAGAAAGAGAAAAGAAAAAACAACAAACAAAGAAAGACAAAGCTGAGCGCAAGCAGGAACGCAAAGAAGCGCCGAAAAGCAAAGATCTGAACGACATGCTGGCGTATGTTGATGAGAATGGCAACATCTCTGCAACACCACCTGATCTAAGCAGAGTAAAGAAAGTACGTTTGGAAGATATTGAAATAGGCGTGCCAAAGCAATTGCCGACTGATCCTGCTGATCTGATCCGCACAGGTATTGTAACCTTCTTCAACGAATCAAAAGGATATGGTTTTATAAAAGACCTGGAAACTCAGGAAAGTGTGTTTGTGCATGTGAACGGGTTAAAAGAAGCCATTAAAGAAAATAACAAAGTTAGTTTTGAAGTAGAAATGACACCAAAAGGTGCAAGTGCTGTGAATGTAAAACAGACCAGTTGATCTGTATTAAGATAAATAGCAACTCATTTGTTTGAGTTTAAGAAAGAAGGTGTCACAAATGTGATACCTTCTTTCTTTTTAAATAGTTTTATTACTGTAAAAGTAAAACTACAAATACCAAGGGGCAGAGGTTGAGATGTCAAAATAAAGAGAATCACCTTTTTGAACAGATATATCTTTTTGTAAAATAAAAAATCGTTGCGCCTGAAAAATTACTTCCAGTAAATAATAAGCACCACGATAATGTACTGCTTCAATCATTCCTTTATACGAATGCTCTTCCTGTGAGCCAATATGAAACTGATCAGGGCGTAAGAAAAGTTTTTTTCCAATTGTAACCGGTTGATGTAACAAAGCAGCATCAACCAAACTATATTCTCCTAATAAACCGGCAGTATATTCATTCACCGGATGTTTATACAATTGCCCCGGACTACCCTGTTGTATAATGCACCCTTCTTTCATCAATAGCAGTTCATCGGCCCATGCAAGCAGATCAGCTGGTTCATGCGAAACCATGATGCAGGTTATGCCAAGTTGATTTCCCAGGTTTTCAATCACCTGTTTCATTGTTCGTTTATGCAATGCATCAAGGTTGGAAAAAGGCTCGTCGAGAATTAAGAGTTGCGGAGAGCCGGTGAGTAATCTTGCCAAAGCAATGCGTTGTTTCTCCCCTCCCGAAAGTTGATGGGTGCGACGTTTGAGTAAATGTTCCACTTCACAAACCCGATAGATCTGAAAAGCTTCTTCTTCAGTAAGTTTATTCGCCATTTCAAGGAAATCATCGACCCAATAATTATTCCTGAGTTCAAAATGCTGCGATAAATAACCAATGCCTGAATGACCAGGAATCAACTGTTCCAAAGGCCCCAACACTTTTTCATTTTTAAAATACACTTCGCCTGCATCGGGTTGAATAAACCCTGCGATCATTTTCAATAGTGTAGTTTTGCCCGATCCTGTTTCGCCGGCAATACCAATTTTTTGAAACGGCTGTTGACTGAAACTGATCCCATTCACTGCATCAGCGTCGCCTTCCTTCTTAAACAGTCCCTTTACTTCTAAAAAAGCCATGCCCGAAAATAGAACATAAGAGCAATATTACAAGTGAAGAACCGATCACTGAAAAGTTGTACAGCTGCAATAACAACTTATTGATAAAACCGCTGTGCCAATGAATGTGACACTACTTTAAATTCATCGTCCTTTAACGACAGCTGGTAACAGTTGTCAATTGCTTTGATGTTAGGATTAGATAAATGGCGCTCATTATAAGGGCGTATCAAATCTCTTTCCTTTGTTACACGTCCATTTTCATCAACTGTTTTTGAAAATATCCTGTACTGAAAATGCCAGGGATTCAATTCATCATCTGCACCATGCGAATTGTAAGTGTCATTAAAGCCCTCAAAGATCAATTCGCTTGCATACTCAGGATGCTCATGCAGTGCATCGGTAATATTGATGAACTCATTCATTTCGGGATCATCGTGTACAATACCACTGTCCCAAACCGTTTCGCCATTCAGGAATATAACCAGCCTGTTATCAACGTGTTTTACGTTGATCCAATACTCTTTTTTCATATTTTTTACATTAAATCGTTACAGAATAGATTTCAGATAACAGGAGTAAAATTCATCATAATTCCAAAGGCAGGTAATGACGAATATTAGAAAAGAAGCTGATTAAAATCCATGTTTGAGATGGGGTAATAACTATGTAACATCAAGAAGGTGTGTCGGCGAGGGGTTTGCAATTATTCAGTTTCAAAATACAAATGATTATGATTGCTGCATTTGGGGTTGAAACTGGCGCTGCAATGAGGGCATTGGTAATTACTGTGCTTGTATTCGTTGATGGTCATTTCGTTCTGACAAACGCCGCACAGAATAGCACTTGAGTCAAATTCATTTTTACTCCATACGTCAGCTTTATGTCCGGCTGTTTCTTCATGACAATAAAAACAGGGATAGTAAGTATCACAGCATTTAAACTTAATCGCAATTATATCAAGGGAAGAATGATAATGTGTGCAGCGTGTTTGATTGTCAACAGGTTTACCTTTTACTTCAATCATGATACCTCATTTAACTTACCACTAATTGTTCCAATAGTTTCACTACTGTTTTTTCAGTATCAGTACAAATGCCGGGATGCACAGCCGATGTTTGTACAACCGTACTTCGTTTTGCTGTGAGCCAACGAAACCTTGCAGCATGATCGAGCAATGAAATAGGACCGGCTTCTTTATTTCCTTTGCTGATCTGTTCAAATGCATGCAAATGTTGACGAACATCTTCAAGATCAATTTTGGGATAAAGTGCCAATATCCGTTTCTCATCCAGCACATATTTCATATCAAGAAACGCAGGGCGTTTGCAGAATACAATAACACCCACATTCAGGAATTCTTCCCGTTCCACACGTGGCACTACACGTATGATAGCATACTCAAATGTGAATTTTTCCTGCATTGATCAATTCGTTTACAAAATTGGATGAATGTGTTATTCTTGTTATGAGAAATTGATAATAAACATTTCTTATTTCATCAGCTGAAAGTATTCCTTCTTCATCTTTCAACCAAGTATCAGGAAGAATAGAAACAATGGATCGGATGAGTTCTGGAATTAATATCTGTTTCAACATTGTATCTGTTTCCTGAATATTTGTTGCTTGTGGCAACAGTACATGATCCTTGACCTGTACAAACGGTCTTAACGCCTGTTCTTCCCAACTATAACCTGAATGGTGAAAATACAATGAAGCACCATGATCGATCATCCACAATTCATTTCGCCAGGTAAGCATGTTCGTGTTACGTGCTGTACGATCTACATTCATCAACAATGCATCCAGCCACACAATTTTTGAAGCGAGTGAAGGTTCAACTTTTGTAACAGCCGGATCGTAAGTAATAGCACCCGATAAATAATGCAAACCAAGATTCAACCCTTCGCTTGCACGTAACAGATCTTGTATTTCTTCATCGGGTTCCATGCGACCAAAGGCTTCATCCAGTTCAGCAAAAACAAGTTCCGGAACTTTTAAACCAATGGCTCTTGCAAGTTCAGCACCAATAACATCTGCGATCAACGCTTTACTTCCCTGCCCTGCCCCACGAAATTTTACTACATATAAAAATCCATCATCGGCTTCGGCGATGGCAGGCAATGAACCACCTTCACGCAAAGGCGTAACATAGCGTGTTACCTGTACTGTTCTTATATCGGGTGGTTGAATGCTCATCTGCCTCCTGTTCTTGTAATTTCCGCTAAGCTATAATAAGATTGCCTGAAAACAAAAACAGAAGATGTGAGAAGAAGGTGCATTGTTTTATGAAATGAAAAACATAACTATTATACTTAACCATTCCAGTTAAACTTCCTGTTGCGGAATTGTTATGAAATCATCATGGAATGTTTACCGCAATATTATAACCGTATTAAGAAACTGTAAAGCTGTTCGTTTACAATCTGAGCCGTTCACATTTGCAGTTCAAAACCAATTGCGCATGAAACGTTCATTCAACTTAGTAACAATACAGGCAATACTATTTTTGCTGACATTGTTTATTACAACTTCTCTCACAGCTCAAACTATTAAGGGAATGGTGAGCGACAGTAGCGGCAAACCGTTAGCGGGTGCAACTATTGAACTGAAAGGCTCAACTGCAACAACTCAAACAAATGCAGAAGGCAATTTCAGCTTTACAGCACCAAAAAATCTTACAAGAAAAGATGTACTTACGATCAGTTATTCCGGCTATAAAGAACTGGAATGGTATTACGATGGCAACAACAATATCAAACTACAATTGCAACCGGAGGAAAAAATGCTGGGCGAAGTGGTGGTAACGGCGCTGGGTATACGAAGAGAAGAAAAATCGCTGGGCTTTGCTGCACAAACAGTAAAAGAGAATGCAGTTAAAGATGCACGTACAAACAACTGGGCCAACAGTTTAACAGGAAAAGTAGCCGGTTTAAATATACAAGGTACGGGTGCAGGCCCAATGGGATCATCACGTATTACACTGCGTGGAGAATCTTCACTGAATCTTGATAATAACCAGGCCCTGATTATTATCGATGGCGTTCCTGTCAGTAATAAAATAACCGGCACAGGTTTTTCTTCTCATTTATCGCAAGACAATCCGGTTGACTATGGTTCTGCTGTGAATGATATCAATCCGGATGATATCGAAAAAATATCTGTATTAAAAGGTGCAGGTGCAACGGCCTTGTATGGCAGCCGGGCATCAGGCGGCGTGATCATCATCACAACAAAAAGCGGTCAAAGGAAAGACAAAGGTTTGGGCATTACATACAATATGAACTACAGCATTGATCAGGTGAACCGTTGGCCCGATTATCAATTTGAATATGGCGAAGGAAGAACAGATGCTTATTATTCTTATCTCGATAGTGAAGATGGAGCAAATACTGCTACTGGTGTAGCTGCGGGACGTGCATGGGGACCTAAATTCAATGGTCAACAATATTTCCAATACGATCCGAACACTCCAAGCGGTAAAGCAAGCGTACGTACACCATGGGTTGCACATGATGATTATATCTCTGGTTATTTCCGTTTTGGTTCAACGATTACAAACAGCATCTCCATTGAAGGTGGTTCTGAAAAAGGAAGTGCCCGTTTATCGCTAACACATTTAAAAAATCAATGGATCCTTCCTAATTATGGCTTTGAACGATACAATGCTGCGTTATCTGTCAATCAAAAAGTAACGGATAAGCTACGCATCAACGGGCGTGTGAATTATACCAACAAAAAAAGTGATAATCTTCCGGGAGCTGGTTACAACAATCAATCAACGATGTATTTCCTCATCATCGGTACGGCACCCAACATTCGACCTGAATGGTTTAAACCTTATTGGGAGCCGGGATTAGAAAATGTACAACAACGAAATCGATTTAACCCCGGCCCGGATAATCCTTA
Organism: Lacibacter sp. H407; assembly: GCF_037892605.1. NCBI lineage: Bacteria > Pseudomonadati > Bacteroidota > Chitinophagia > Chitinophagales > Chitinophagaceae > Lacibacter > Lacibacter koreensis. Next base: position 4,329,553 of record NZ_JBBKTU010000001.1, read on the forward strand.
TCTCACTTTCTACGAAATGCTGAATAAAATGAACAGACACGGTGTGATCGGAAATGTATCTGCCACTTACACATTCAATGATAATCTGGAATTGTTGGTGCGTTCAGGTATGGATATGTCGTTTGAATATCGTTCGCAACAACGTCCGTTCAGTATGACGAAATATCCAAGAGGTATGTTTCGTGAACAAACTGTTTTCAGTTATGAATCAAATACAGATGCCTTGTTGAGCTATAACAACAAGATCAACAGTAACTGGAAATACAATGTATCAATTGGAGGCAACCTGATGCGCCAAACGTATGACTTTGCGGGAATGTACGCCGATCAGTTGGCACAACCGGGCATCTATCAAATTTCAAACAGCTTGGATCAGGCAGTTGCAGATCCATTGAAAACAAAAAAAGCAATCAACAGTGTTTATGGTACCGGTCAACTTTCATTCCGTGATCAGATTTTCGTTGATGTAACAGGACGTAACGATTGGTCGAGTACACTACCCTATCAAAACAATTCATTCTTTTACCCATCGGTAAGTACAAGCTTTATTTTGTCGGACATCTTTACGTTACCGTCGGAAATTTCGTTTGCAAAAGTGCGTATGTCGTGGGCACAGGTTGGTAATGATACAAGGCCTTATCAAACCGATAAATATTACGACAGGATCTATGGCAATAACTTCACCAACCCTTCAGTATTATTCAATCCTGATTTGAAGCCGGAAATTACATCCAGCTATGAAGCGGGTATTGATCTTCGTTTCTTCCGAAATCGTTTATCGTTTGATGTAGCAGTATATAGCAACAACAGCCGTAATCAAATTCTTGCAATTCCGCTAGACCCTGTTAGCGGTTACAGTAATGCGTTAGTAAATGCCGGATTGATCAACAGCCGTGGTGTAGAAGTAGCCATTACAGGAAAGCCGGTTGTAAAAAAGAATTTCAGTTGGACAACCACTTTAGTATGGAGTCAAAACAGAAGTTATGTAAAAGAATTGGCGGAAGGAATTACCAATCAAGTGATCTATTCACATGGCAGTAACGTTTCCATTGAAGCAAGAGTTGGTGGACGAATGGGCGATATGTATGGCCGTGGATTTCAACGTTCACCTGATGGACAGATCATTTATGGATCAAACGGATTACCTGCGCAATTGGATCCGGTTCTGAAAAAATGGGGCAATGCATTTGCTGACTGGAAAGCAGGCTTAACCAATGAATTTATGATCAAAAATTTCCGCATCAGCATTCTGCTTGATGGACAAATGGGCGGAAGTATGTATTCTCAAACCAATCACAAAAATAATACGCTGGGTAAAACAAAAGTAACCTTACCCGGACGTGATGGTGGCATCGTTGGTGAAGGCGTTGTTTACAATAGTTCTACACAGAAATATGAACGCAATACAAGAAATGTAGCCGCCAGTTCTTACTACGATAACTACTACACCATTGGCAATGCTGAAACAAATATTTTTGACGCATCATTCCTTAAAATACGTGAAGTACGATTTGAATTTAATCTGCCGCAACGTTTGCTGAGTAAGTTGTTAGTGAAACAAACCAGTGTTGCACTGTATGGTCGTGAACTTTTCAACTTTACCAAGTTTCCGGGCTTCGATCCTGAAGGTGGCAACCTGAACAACGGCACACTTACACCTGGTGTTGAGTTAACACAATTCCCATCTACAAGAAATATGGGAATCAATCTCACTTTTAAATTTTAAACAGCAACGATCATGAAATTCAGATATTCCTTTTCAACTCTTCTAGTTACAGTGTTGTTGCTTACAGCCTGTTCAAAAAAATTCGAAGAGCTAAATACAGATCCCAACAGACCGAAACAAATTACACCCGGTGTGATGCTGGGCCAGGTGCAATATCGCATCGTTAGTACAAGCATTCAGGCAAGTCGTGGTTTTACGCACGAGTTAATGCAGGTGGATGCGCCACGCTCAAGTCCAGGCGGTCAAGGTTTGCATCGCTATGTTGTGAACCCTGGCGCAGCAGTATGGAGCAACTTTTATAATTATCTAACTGATATTGAAGACATCTACAATATCTCCGTTACATTGAAAGAAGATAATTACAAGGCTATTGCGTTGGTGTACAAAAGCTGGGCGTATTCTATTCTTACTGATCTGTATGGTGATGTGCCGTTTACACAAGCCATCAAAGCAACAGATGGAGTGTTTAAACCAGCTTTTGATAAACAGAAAGACATTTATATACAACTGCTGAAAAATCTTGATACTGCAAATGCATTATTCAATTCAACCAAGGCATTAACGTATGGTGGCGACATGTTATACAACGCAAATACTGTAACCGGAAATTCAAATCCGGGTATTGTGAAGTGGAAGAAATTTGCCAATTCATTAAAGTTGCGTTTACTGTTACGTCTTTCAAAGCGTGATGGGGAATTGAATATTACTGAGCAGATCAATGCAATGCTGCAAAACCCTTCTCAATACCCGCTTTTCACATCAAATGCAGATGAAGCGATCTTCCGTTTCCCCGGCACCTTCCCGTATTTCAATCCATATTACAATGCAAGGCAACTTGAGTGGCGAGATGGTACTTACTTTACCAAATTCTTTCTTGACAAGATGAATGCAGACAATGATCCAAGACGTGCTGTATGGGTTCGTCCTGTTACAGTAAATGGCACAAGTGTATTTCGTGGTATCGAAAGCGGTTATCCAACAACAACAGAATACCAGGTTGGTGCTAATTCAAGTTATAATGATGTAATGCGTACGCTACCTTCATTAGGTGTGATGCTTACTTATGCCGAAGTAGAATTTATAAAAGCCGAACTTGCATTAAAAGGGTTTGTAACGGGCAAAACAGCCAAACAACATTATGAAGCTGGTGTAGCAGCCTCTATGAATCAATGGGCAGTAACCATGCCTGCAGGTTATTTGAAGCAGTCGGGTTTGGTGTATGATGAGAACGCATCGAACGAGGAACAATTAGAGCGTATCATGTTGCAGAAATACTATGCTTACTTCTTTGTGGATTATCAGGCATGGTTTGAAAAAAGAAGAACTGGTTATCCTGTTTTGCCAAGAGGGAACGGTGTGCCGGCAGAAAACAAATTTCCTTCCCGTGTTCCCTATCCTTCTTATCTGCAATCGCTCAATCCTGAAAATCTTGCTGCCGCCCAAACAGCAATGGGCGGAGACAACAGCGATATAAAAGTATGGTGGGATAAATAACCGTTCAATATAAACTTCAGTACATGAAAAAAAACAGCAGCCTCGCATTTTGTTTGCTTGTTTGCATGACGCTTTCTGCACAAACAAAATCAACTGACAGTATCCGCACATTGATCGTTTTCTTTGATGGATTGCGACCTGATTATATTACAGCAGATGAAATGCCCAACCTGTACGCCTTCAGAAAAAAAGCCAGCTATGGAAAAGCACATCACAGTGTATTTCCAACTGTAACAAGAGTGAATGCAACATCTTATGCAACGGGCAGCTATCCCGGCACGCATGGTTTAATGGGCAACAGTGTTTATTTCCCACAGGTTAGTACAACTAAAAGTTTAAATACAGGAGATGCATCTGAATTAAATGCCATCAACAAAGCGCTGAACGGCCATTTGATCACAGCCATTTCGTTGGGAGAAGTATTAAAGCAACATGGCAAAGATATGATGGTGTTCAGCTCTGGTACTACCGGTCAGGCATTGATGCAAAACCATACGGTAAGTGGTGCTATTATTAATCCTGCCATGATTTTACCGGAAAGCATCAAAGAAAAAGTGATTGCAGAAGTGGGCACTATTCCTCCTGCCGGCAAACCAAATACAGCAAGGCATACATGGATCACTAACGCATTGATGAAATATGGATTGCATTTGGATGGTCCGTTGGTAAGTGCGATCTGGTTTTCTGATCCTGATGGCACTGCACATGCCGACGGTATTGGTTCACCTACTGCAATAGCTTCGATAAAATCGGTAGATGAACAGTTTGGCCGAATCCTTACCGATCTGGAACAAAAAGGTTTAGCCGATAATTTCAACATTGTTATTTCAACCGATCATGGATTTGTTACGCATGTTGGAAAAGATGGGCTTGTTGAATTTCTCATCCGCAAAGGATTAAAAAAAGAAAAAGATTCAGATGATGTTGTAATTGCCGGCGGTGCTATTTACATTAAAGATCATAACAAAGACTTACTTCAACAGATCGTAACTGCATTACAAGCTGAAGAATGGATCGGCGCTATTTTTACAAAGGGAATCAAAAAAGGCGACACCAAGGGGCATATTGCCGGTACACTTTCGTTTGAAAGCATTCACTGGAACCACGAAGAACGGATGGCTGATATATTGGTGGATGTAAATTGGAACGATGAAAAAAACACTGCAGGATATGCCGGCACGAGTTATTCAAGAGGCGTTGCCGGGCATGGCAGCTTAAGTCCATACGAAGTGCATATTGCATTACTGGCAGCAGGACCATCGTTTAAGCCATCGTTCGAAAGTGAATTACCTACTTCCAATGTTGATCTTGTGCCAACCATTTTACATCTGCATCAACTACCAATTCCTGCAACAGTAAATGGACGTGTAATGTATGAGTTGCTCATCAACAGCAAAACGACAGCAAAACCGATTGTAAAAAATGATATAATTGAAACCTCGGTGAATTTTAAAGGCGGCATTTATAAACTTTTACTCAACCGTACAATTCTTGGAGAATATCAATACATCAATTTCGCTAAAGTGATTCGTGAAAGAAACAGCAATACCGGACAATAGAACCATCTGTATTAAAAAAGGAAGGAGCTGGAGCTCCTTCCTTTTTTTGTTTGGCTGATTAGCCAATATATTTCATACTGAGTAATGGAAACGGCCTGCCCAAACCATCTGTTTCCTTTCGCTCAATAACAGCAAAGCCCATATGCTCATAAAACCCAACAGCTTGTTCGTTCTGCTGATTTACATCCAACTCATATGCACCGAGGATATGCATTGAATAGTGAAGTAATATTTTACCGATACCCTTCCCTCTTGCTTCGGGTTTAAGAAAGAGCATTTCAATTTTCCCATCTGCCACACCTGTAAACCCAAGAAGCTGTTTTGTATCATCTTCATAAACGTAAACAGGAACTGCAGGAAAGATCGCAGGCAACATCAGTTTTATTTCCTGTAAATAATCTTCCGGCAGAAAATGATGGGTAGCTCTTACTGACTGCTCCCACACATCAATTAAAACCGGGTAATCTTTTTCTGTTGCAACCCTGATCATCATTCATTTATTTTACAGAATTCACGAATAATACCTGCTAACACAGCAATGTCTGTTTTTTCAATTGGGTGAGCAGTTTGTTCCAGTAGTTGAAAGCGACTATTTGGTAATACTTTTTGTACAGCCTCTGTTTCTTCTTTCGTTACCATCTTATCATTATCACCAAGCAATAAAAGTACCGGCAGATTGATTATTGTATAATCGTTCAATTGGAGTGGTTTTTCTTTTCCCATCTGCAGCAACATCTCTTTTGTTTTTTCCAGCACCAATTTCCAATCGTTTGGTTCATGCCTTTGCTTTAACTGCCCTGCAAACAGTGGTACTTTCTCGTGTATCACCTCTGCATTCAACATTCCAGCTTCTTTTGCGGACACTGCTTCATTCCATTCAAATTTTGTAGCAAGTGTTACAATTTCACTGAATAATTGCGGTTGTTGTTTTGCAAGGTACAATGCTATATATCCACCCATGCTGTAACCAAATACAGATGCGTGCTTAATCTGCTGGATTAAAAGATATTCTTGCAATTCGGCTGCAAATGCCTGAATTGAAAATGGTTCTTCAGTAAACGGCTTACCTCCATGTCCGCTAAAATTGAAAGCATGAACATTAAAATCATTTTTCAATAAATCAGTCAATGGTTGTAGTTGATCTTTTGCACCAATAGCACCATGCAATAACACAATATCTTTCATACCATAAATAAACTCAATTTTCAGGAACCGGACAACAGGCACTGAATGTTCAGATAAAGAAAAAATCCATTTACTTTACTGTATGAACCGTATGGATCGACTTTTAGGAATTGTTACGCTGCTGCAATCAAAAAAATTTGTACCTGCAGAAAAGATCGCTGATAAATATAGCATCAGCGTACGCACTGTTTACCGTGATGTAAAAGCGTTGGTTGAGTTGGGCATCCCGGTAAGCTTTGAACCGAACCGTGGTTATTTTGTGGTGCAGGGTTATTTTCTGCCGCCTGTTGCTTTCAGCAGCGAAGAAGCAAACGCATTGTTGCTCACAGAATCGCTTGTATATGGCTTTGCCGACAAATCGATCCAGAAACATTATTCGTCTGCACTCAATAAAGTAAAAGCTGTTCTGCGTTCTACACAAAAAGAAAAACTCGATTTACTTGATAACAGCATCCGTATGCAGATGCACCCAAACCTGCTGTTAAACTTCGAATACCTTTCGCAACTGCAGGCCGCAATTACCAATCAAACGGTTATCACGATCGATTATACAAATGCCAAAGAAGAAAGCACAAAACGAAAACTCGAGCCGATCGGTCTTATCTTTTATGCATTCAGCTGGCACTTGATCGGCTGGTGCTACTTGCGCAAAGATTATCGTGATTTCAAACTGCAACGTATCAAACAAGTTCAGATCACCGAGCTGCCTTTTCAGAAAAAAAACCATATCAGCATTTCTGAATTCATGAAACAATTGCCGGTAAACTATTAATTTTTTCGGCTGGAGAAAGCACTGCCATAGGGTTGTCAGTGGCTCATTGTTGTTTTGTAGTTCAAAATCAAAACATCATGACATTTACCGAATCATTTCTCAATGAACTGAAACAAGAATCAGTAACAACACGTAAAATGCTGGAACGTGTGCCGGCGGATCTTTTTCATTGGCAGCCACATCAAAAAAGTATGACATTGAAACAACTGGCTACACATATTGCCGAGTTACCTACATGGATCAATTTGGTGATCAAAACAAAAGAACTCGACTTTGAAGCCAATCCTTACCAACCTGTACCTCTTTCGACAGAGCAGGAATTACTGACCTACTTTGAACAAGCGTTGACAGAAGGACAACAGGCTCTGGTAAATGTAACAGATGAACAGTTAACCGATCGTTGGATACTCCGAAGCGGTGAAACTATTTACAGCAATGAATTAAAACGTGATTTTTTGCGTCAATGTTTTTGTCAGGTGGTGCACCATCGTGCACAGTTAGGTGTTTATCTGCGTTTGCTTGATATTCCTATTCCCGGCAGCTACGGCCCCAGTGCTGATGAACAAAGCTTTTAATTTGTAAATAAGAGGAGTTGAAAATTGACTCCTCTTATTCATCTTTCTATGTCATAAACGAATACGTCTCTCTATCCTGTTAACATTAGAGCAGATAAAATATCTGTAAAAATAAGTGAGAGTACTGAATAAAGTCCATCACGAATTCTCGCTATAATACACACAAACCGTGTTCATCAAACATTTCTCACAATTCGGTTTTGGCCGGCAGATCTCCCTACCCAAAAATGACATCGCCATACCAGCATCCCAATCTTTTTGCGGCAAGGCTTCCATGATCTGCTTTTCTATTTTCTTGGGATCGGTACCGGTTGCAATGCCAAGCCTTGGCGCAACACGAACCACATGCAAATCAACAATAACACCTTCGGCAGGTTTACCACTTTCACGAAGGATAACGCAAGCCGATTTACGACCGATGCCCGGCAACTCAACCAACGCATCCAGCGTATCAGGGATATTACTGTCTTTCTTAATTTTTTCTGCGATGCCCGTGAGCCATTTTGCTTTGTTGCCAAAGTTGCGCACTTTACTAATGAAAGGAAACAATGTTTCTTCTGTTGCTTTTGTCAACGCCTGCATATTGGGATAGGCTTCAAATAATTTTGGTGCAAGGCTGTTGATGTTCCTGTCAGAATCCTGTGCCGATAATACCACCATCACCACCAATTGGTAAGTATTTTTATACTCCAACGGATGTTGTTTGCCTTTGTATTTTTTAAGTAAAGGCTTGATTGCTTCCGGCCAATTGGTTTTAGTTGTCATGATGAATGGTTTAAGATGTACAGCAATCTACAAAAAATAATATTACGCATTTTGCAGATCTGCAAGAATGATCTTCTTCATCTGCAGCATTGCCTGCATAGCACGGCTTGCTTTCTCACGATCAGGATGGCTGAGCAATTCGCCGAGCATCGATGGAATGATCTGCCAGCTCAAACCAAACTTATCTTTCAACCAACCACACATACTTTCCTCACCGCCATCGGCTGTTAAGTGTTCCCAATAATGATCAATTTCTTCCTGTGTGTCTGCACTTACAAAAAATGAGATCGATTCATTGAATTTAAATCTTGGGCCTGCATTAATTGCTTTAAACTCTGCACCATCCAATTCAAACGAAACACCCATGACTGTTCCGTCAGGTCCGGGCATCGTTGAAATCATTTTCGAATTCTTAAACACTGATATGTAAAAATTCATGGCCTCCTCGGCATTGTTATCGAACCATAAAAACGGAGTGATCTTTTGCATGATGATGTAGTTTTTTTGTTGTTGATGAACACAACAAACATAGAATCATTCTGCAAAAAATAAAAGCTGCGATCACGACAATCTGCGGGTGTATTTGCGCAACAGCAATCGGTCAACTTCAAAAACAAAAAAGGCAAGAATAAATCCTGCCCTTTGTTAATCAGCAACCTGCAAAATAATCTACTCAGTATTCTTGTTGGTCACCACCCGACTTTCGACAGGTAAGCTTTGCCTCTTTTATGTGACCCGATGTGGAAGAGCCTAATGTGAAACTCAGTAACAGAAAAGCCATTCCATTTCTTGATGAACGGCGTGCTTCTGACGCATCAACATTTACAAACCCCCTTTGCACTCCACCTTCCAAAAGAATACGGGGAGTTAAACTATAACCTGCGGTTAACATTGCTCCCGCATCATAGTTTTTATATTTTTCAAAATTCAAACTCATCTGTTCAGTACTGTGAGATAATAACGGTGCAATGTATCCTCCGCCACCGGCGAACAATCGCTTTGATCGGCCGATATAAAAATGATACTGTACAGGAATTTTAAAATAATGCAATAAGATTACCCCGTCACCAACATCTTTTGTAGCAACTTTTAAACCGGCCTGCTGATATTGTGCACTAATGACCAATCGGCCGATACGAAAATCATCAGCAATAAATGATAAGCCGGCAATGAATCCAAATTTCGGACTAAGTGTTGTGCGTGGTGAAACATCTGACACACTCATTGTTGAAAATGATTCACCTGCTTCAACTTTCCAGCCGTATTCAACATTTCCTTTTTTCGTTCCCTTTCCGGAACTATCAGGTTGAATTATGTGAGCATAGCTTTGTGCAAAAAGCATCAGACAGATAAGTGATCCATAAATAGATTTCATTGTAATCGTTTTAAGTTTAGGTTTACAGAAAGTGATACAAAGTATCTTCTTCCTTATGTTTCGGATGTAAAACTAAAACTCAAAAAAAATGAAAACAGCCTGTAATTTAGTTACAGGCTGGAGTGCTTGAGTTAACGGTCGATAAATATCAGCGGTACTTGTTTACGTCAAACGGGAACCAATACAATTCTTCCACATAACGATTGGTTCCTGGAATTTTTTTCTGGCGTGCAAAGTAAATGCGTTTTTCTTTTTCGTGCACAAACGGGCAAAACTCTGCATCAACAGAATTAATGGGCTGTCCAAGATTTTTCGGCAATGACCACTTCCCATCTTTTTTAAAACTGATATACAGATCAACATCGCCATATCCTTTCGGATCGGTCGAAAAATAAATGATATAATCTTCCTTTGAAGAAATATATGGATTTGATTCACGTTCGGTTGTATTGATTGGTGAGCCGATATTTTGTACGGTTTGATATAGGCCATTTACCTTCCTTGAAAAATAAATATCCGAGCTTCCCTTTCCATCTTCATTCGTCTTCATAAAATAGATCGCACCATTCTTACTCACAGAAGCAAATGATTCTGAAGAATCGGTATTGATCACATTGCCAAGATGTTTTGCTTCACTCCATCCTGTTTTTGTTTTAGTTGATTGCCATATATCAAATCCTTTCCGTTGTGGTTGCCCTGGCACAGGTCTGTTCGATTGAAATAAAACTGTTTTCCCATCCGGACTGAATATCGGATCAATATCTTTCCATTTAGCATTACGTGTTGAAAAAACGGCAGGCACAGGTTTCTGCCATTTACCATTTCGTTTAACTGATTGCATAATGATCAAGGTATCTCTGCCTCCATTCGACCAGACCCAAAAAGCTGTTTTTGAATCGGGCGAAATAGTTAAACCAAATTCACCACCTGTTGATATTATACCCGGCTCAAACACTTGAGGAGTTGTTTGTGCCGAAACAAGCGCAGCGCTAAAAATAGCTGCTAAAAATAACCTGTATTTCATGTATAGCTGTTTTGGTAAAAATAAAAGATGACTTTCATCTCTGCCAGGAAAAGTGATCAGTGAAATGTTAAAAATCAACGAACTTCAAAGCAAACAAGATGTAATTCCATGCATTTGAATGAGTTCCTATCTTTACAACAATGTGAACATCTTCAATCGCTGGCTGTAACAGTAAGTTGTGCGGATCGATTCGAAGCGTATAAAGAAGCATACACTACATTCAGCCGGAAAATTTCTAAATTGATCAATTATGAGAAACGATGATTTTCACGAACTCCCTCCCTGGGAAGATGATGAATTTGATAATGATGAGGAAGGCGAAAGCTGGAAGCCTAAGCCAACCAGGGAAGCTTGTAAAGCCATGTATGAACAATGGAACGAAGTAATGACGGTTTTACGTGCAGGACTCGATTCGCTCGAAGAAGCAAAAGACGATGGCTTGTTTGATAAAGATTATATTGAAGATTTTAAAGGCACGCTGTTAGGCGATGCATTTGAAGTAGCAGTAAAGATCAGAAGTTCGGAATCCGGCATGTACATCATACGAATGGAAAATGCTTCCATTATCCGGAAGAATGCGCAGTATATAAAAATATCCACTAATGGATTGTTAGCCGATGGACTGATGAGCGCAGAATATCGTCAAGTGATCAGAAATGAAATTGATACGTTTCGTGAGCTGTTCAAAGCATGGGTATGCACATTTGAAAAAGATGAATTTGAAGATGAATGGGGTTTATTTATTTAAAATTAAAAGAAGTTGATTTTTTTACATGCATCCACATATCCAAACATTACTGACTTGTATTGATTTAGAAGAAAAGGAACAGGCCAACCGTTATAAACTTGATCAGACGCACACGCTTCGGCAATTAAAAGCAGAAGGTCTTGCCCTGCATCCTATTGTTGTTACACGACGAAATTTTGGTTATGCCGATTATCCAGAGATCACATTCAAACTCAATTTTCCGCCCGAAGTAAATTTGTTTCGGGATGGTGCAGCCATTGAATGTTTTATTACAGGTGAAGAACCGGTGAAAGGCGTGCTGCTGAATCTCGATGGAAAGAATGGAGAGTTTCGATTATTTGCGCCCGACTTTCCTGATTGGATCGAAGATGATGGTGTTGGAATAAAATTGGCGCCTGATACACGTACCAGCAGCATCATGAAAAAAGTGATGCAGGGTTTGGAAAAAAATGAACCGCTTTTTCAACTGTTTGAACAACTGCATGCAGCCAATCCTGTAGCTGAAAGTTCTGCGCCCGCTGCAATGCCATCGCTTGATTTTCGAAATGCAAAACTCAATGCCAGTCAGCAACAAGCAGTTTCCGCTGTTGTACAAAATGAAAACATCTGCATTGTACATGGGCCTCCGGGTACAGGAAAAACAACCACTTTGATCGAAGCCATCCTTCAACTGATAAAAGCCGGAGAGAAAGTTATAGTTGCTGCCCCCAGCAATACCGCTGTGGATCATTTAGCTAAAGGCTTGATACAGCAAGGCGTTAACCTGTTACGTGTGGGTAACATCAGCAAAGTAGATGAACAGATCTTTACCCATACACCTGAAGGAAAATTAAAGACCAGCAATGCACAAAAAGAGATCAAGCAATTAAAAATAAGAGCGGAAGAATTCCGCAAGATGGCGTTGAAATACAAACGCAGTTTTGGCAAAGCAGAACGGGAACAACGAAGCTTGTTATTCAAAGAAGTAAAAAATATTCGTACAGAAATAAAAAAACTACAGGCCTACAACGAAGAAAAATTATTTGCTGAAGCAACTGTAATTGCCGGCACACCCATTGGTTTGTATGATGCAGGCATCAACCATCTTCATTTTCAAACATTGGTGATTGATGAAGCGGGGCAATGCATGGAACCCTTGGCATGGTGTATTTTTCCATTAGCAGATAAAGTTGTGTTAGCCGGTGATCATTGGCAGTTACCTCCTACCGTGTTAAGTCGGGAAGCAGCGGCACTTGGTTTCAACGAATCAATTTTAGAAAGAGCCGTCAGCAAAACCGAACATGTAATTCTGTTGAACACACAATACCGGATGCGGCAAGCGATTGCCGGTTTCAGCAGTCATTATTTTTATACGAACCTTTTGCATACGGCTGAGCATTTGCAAAACACGGGTGTGCATCTAACGTTTATTGATACAGCCGGATCAGGTTATAACGAAAAGCATGGACCGGACGGAAGCAGTTTGCAAAATGAAGGTGAGCTGGCAATTGTACAAAAGATCATGGAAACAGAAACACTCGATCTATTAACTACTGCTTTTATTTCACCTTATGCCGGACAGGTAAGTGCTGCAAAAGAATTATTGCCAAAACAACTCCGCATCAGCACCATCGATAGTTTTCAGGGACAGGAAAAAGAAGCGATCGTTCTGTCATTGGTAAGAAGTAATGATGAAGGTGAGATCGGCTTTTTGAAAGATTACCGACGTATGAACGTTGCCATGACAAGAGCGAAGGAACAACTATTTGTAATTGGCGATAGTGCAACCATAGGCGCTGATCCGTTCTATAATAAGTTCCTGACATATGTAGAAGAATATGGAACGTACAGAACGGTGTGGGAGTTTGAATTATAAGAGAGAGGAGCACGGAGAACACAAAGGCGTCACTAAGATTACAGAGGTTGCTTAGAGAACATGGTGTTTTCGTTGTTTCGGCTTTATTATTTTCCTTCCAGCTTTCGCACCTGCTTTACATAATCATATTGCAGATCTTCATGCATGGCAGCAACAGCTTTCTCAATTTTCTTCAACTGAGCTTTGTAGATATTGCTGATGATGGTATTACTGTTAACAGCAGTACCAAGTTCTTTAATTCTAGTACACAAATGAATCAGAACTTCTGCTTCCACGGTTTCGCTTCCGCTGTAACGAATGTATTTGGCGGCTGTTCTTGTAATTTTTCGAAGAGTCTTTTTTACAAAATAAACATTGCTCTTATTGATATCTTCAAACAGCCCGTCAACTTCTTCATTCACATGTTTGATGTATAACGCTGTATCATCAGCCTCAAATAACAAATAAGTAAGCAACTCCTTGTTCTCTTTCTTGAAACGTGCCAACCGCAAACAAAGCTCAGTTACTTTTGTTTGTGGCAGATTGATCAACTCCTGTTTAATTTCCTGTACTGTTGCTGCTTTCATTCGCTGCTGTTACTTTATTTCACTTCTACAACTTCAATTTCAAATACCAATGTACTGTTAGGTGGAATCTTCGCTGCCCTGGTGCGGATGGAATACGATAGCCCTGATGGAATAACCAACTTGATCTTCCCTCCCACTTTACAAAACGGCACACCCAACTGCCATCCTTTGATCAATCGGTTCAACGGAAATGTAGCCGGCTTATCTCTTGTTTGATCAAATACGGAACCATCACTTAACAAATACCCTTTGTAAAAAACAACCACGGTATCTGTTACCAATACTTGTCTGCCGGTACCATCTTTCATAATACTGTAATAAATATCATTTCCTTTTGTTTTTGCATCGGTCTTGCCATCTTTGATCATTTGCAGGATCATTTGCTCATCTGCTTCCATTTGTTTTACACTGTCAACATTTGAAAAAGGCGCAAGTACCGGTGCCTTGGAAGCGGTTGTTGTAAATTCTTTGAATGAACCGTTGACACGTTGTGCCCACAACTGTTGAACCTGTAATGCAAGTGGATATTTTTTCCGTAAAGAAGTAAAGCCGGTTGCTGTTTTTAGAAAACCCCAACGTCCATTTATTTTACAAGTGCCGATCAGTTTCCATTTGCTTTCTTTCGCTAAATAAACATAACCGGAGTAGAGCGTAAAGTTGGCAGCCGAATCGCTTGCGGTGGCAATATAAAGCTGCATTTTTTCATTTGCAGGAAGATCGTATTCCCATTCCAGTTCACCGGGCTTATCCAGTTCTACATCAATACCGGTTGCAACCACTTCAGCAGTTTCCGGAAATGTAAACACGATTTCTTTTTCTTTTTTATCGGCCTCAACAAACAATTTTACATCGCCTGCTTGCACTCCCGCTTTCACCTCTTTTCTTGTTTTGATCTCCTGCGCATTCACCTGTACAAGTACTCCACTTATACGAAGACTGTCGGGAAAAGAGTGAGTGGTATCAGAAAAATGAATCGCCGCTTTTCCAAGCGTAGCAGCGAAAATAAAAGCGATGCTGAAAAAACAGTATTTCATATTATAAAATAAGAAACCAAACATACTAAAAGCATGCATCACTGTAATGAAAAATAAAAAGGAAACAAAAAGCGGTGATCCATGCAGGGTTTGCTAACGTATCAACGTAATAACACCTTTGCGTTCAAAAATCTTTTCATCAATTCCCAACCCTCTGAACTGCCACACATACACACCGGGAAGTTGTGGCAATCCTTTAAATGTACCATCCCAGCCAGGTGCACCTGGTGTCCATGAGAAAAGTTGAAGCCCCCACCGGTTAAATACTCTGAATGAATAAACTGTTTTAATACCTTCTGATATCGGAATAACACGATCATTGAGTTGATCGTTGTTTGGTGTAAAAGCATTTGGAACAAAAATGGTGATCTCTTTAATTGTTTTCACCAATTGTGTATCGATGGTCAAGCAACCGGCTGCCGATGTAATTTGAATACGGTATAACTGATTGCTGATGGTTCCGTTTTGAAAGATGGGATTTAACAAGGCTGGATTATCAAGATACAGCGGCGGCATCCACAATACCTCTGCACCGAAGTTGCGTGCTGTTAATGTGAGTGCTGTATTTTGAAATGTATATTGTACAGGATATGTTATCCCGACAGCAGGCACTTCAATATTTATCTGGATACGCCTTGTTGGCAATTCACAGCCATCTCTGTTACGTACCATTGCAGAATAATTTCCCGTTGTTAATACTCGATAACGATTTTGTCGTGCACCGCTTATGGCCGCACCATCTTTGTACCACTGTACAAACATATCATCATCTACAACCAATACCGCACTATCGCCGGTGGTACTGCAGAAATCAGTTTTGCCTAACAACAGTAACGAGGTATCAGGGACGGATGAATTAACAAACACCGTATCTCGTTTAAAACAACCTCCGCCACCACTCGACACCGTTAGTACATACTGTGTTGGCAACAATGGACTCGCAAACGGATTTGAAATATTAGGATCGGATAAGCCGGTAACGGGCGACCATCGATAACTAAGACCCGGCTTTGCATTTTCTCCAATGAGTACAGGTGTAGTGCCACAATACAATGTATCCTTGCCTGCATTGGCAGGAAGGGTCAATGTATCTACTAAACGGGCATATAACGTGTCTTTACATCCATATCCGTCGTAAGGCGTTACTTCCACTGCTAACAAAGAACCGGTTGGATATGGTGGACGTAAAATGAGATTCGGGCTATTCCCTAATTGTTGTGTAAAGCTGCTGTTAAACCATTTGTACTCTTGAAAACCAAACGGTGCCACCACATTTACAGACGTATCGGCCGGACAAAATGTAGCACCTGTAAACTCACCGGTACATTCTGTATTTACATCGATATATGCATATCCAAAATGGCGAACAAATGTGCAATCGCTGGTTTTAAAAAACAAGCGGATCGTTTTACCTGCCTGTCCATTTAAATTGATCGTTACTGCTGTCCAGTCTTTGCACCAAACCGGTGTGTTCTCCACTTGCCTGTTTCCTGATTCAAAAAAGCCCGGCAATGCAGAACCAAAAGGGATGAATTTAAACGAAGAACATTCGATGAGTGTGTTATCTGTAACATTCGTTACTTCTATTTCTAAGCGAGGTTGTTCCGCATCACGATGATTAGGCCCTTCGAATACAACGGCATAATGATAGGTAATGGAATAGGTATTCATGTTCGCCGGTATCGTAAACTCATATGATAATCCTTCGGCTTGTGCACCACCTTGTGTATTCCCTAACTTTACAGAATAACCACTTCCATTAGGACAAACAACCGGAAAGTCGCCAAAGAAATCACGGTCAAATGCATTAGTAGCTCTTGAAAATATTTCATGTTGCCCACCATAAACAGCTCCTGTTGGATTGAGAGACATTACATTTTGTCCTGTACCTGCAGAAACAGAACCGGTATAAGCCGTCCAGTTATCAAAGCTTCCATTTTCAAAATCAATATTCGGAGGGCACTGTGCAACAGGTTGTAAACACAAGAGTAAAGCAGCAAGGGTACTTACCAGAAATGCAAGGAATTTTCCATGTTCTCGAGTCCTCATAATGTAGTAGACCGGGTAAGCAGGTGGAAGGCCCGGCCTACTAATTTAATCAAAATCGGCGAATTTGCTTTACAATTCAGGGTTATTTGTTTTTGTTGAAATGAATGCATTCACAGCAAGGGAATAGTGGAACAACAATTGGTGATTACACATAAAAAAGCCGGTCAGCTTTTGAACTGACCGGCTTAGCTTATTTCTGCATTCGTTATTTAGAAGGATCGCCTTTTTCAATTTCACGGTTCATTTCTTCCATATCTACCGGCTGCGAATCATCGCCCAGCAAATGACGGGAGAAATAATCACACATCTTCCAGAAGAAGTACTCCGTCATTGTGCCATAACCGTGACGCTGACCGGGAAGTACCACCAGTTCAAAACGCTTATTGGCTTTAATGAGAGCATTCGCCATGCGAAGTGTATTGGCAGGATGTACGTTGTTATCAATATCACCATGACTCAGCATCAAATGACCTTTCAGGTTTTTTGCCAATTCAGGATTCCGTTCAATTGAATAAATAAAACTGGTATCGCCTTTATCATTCACCTGCTCTTTTACGCCATGATGTTTTTCGCTCCACCAACGGTTGTAAATATTGTTTTCATGATTACCTGCACTGCTCACTGCTACTTTAAAGAAATCGGGATACACCAACATCGCTGCTGTGCTCATAAAACCACCACCGCTATGTCCATGAATACCCACTTTGTTTGCATCGATAAACTTATGACGATAGCTCAGTTGTTCGATCGCAGTTTTCTTATCCTCCAAACCATAATCACGCAGGTTACCATACCCATAGTTATGATACCATTTGCTGCGTGATGGATGTCCACCTCTGTTACCAACGGTAATCACCACAAATCCTAATTGTGCCAGGCGATCCACACGATCCATTCCACGGCCAAATGCTTTATTCACGGCTTCCGTTTGCGGACCCGGATATACATACTCAATGATGGGATAAGTTTTTGTACTGTCGAAATCAAACGGCTTATACATAACACCATACAGATCTGTAATGCCATCAGCTGCTTTTACTTTAAATGGTTCAGGAAATTTGTAACCCGCTTCAAACAAACCACTCATATCTGTTTTCTCCAACTGCATAATGGTTCTGCCATTGTTGTCCTGCAACAACGACACAGGGGCTGTATTCACTCGTGAATAGGTGTTGATGAAATAGCGGCTGTTATCGTCCATGCTTGCACTGTTATCGAAATTCGTTTCTGTAAGCTGCTTTAATCCTGTACCATCAAAGTTGATACGATACAGGTGGAGATAGTATGGATCTTCGTTGACGTTACGGCCATTCGCTGTGAAATACAATACACGGTTTTTTTCATCAATGCTTTCAATGTCTTCGCAATGGAAAGCACCACTGGTGATTTGATTTTTGAGTTTACCATTTTCATCATACAAATAAAAATGTGCCCAGCCATCACGCTCACTCCACTGGATCATTTCTTTACCGCCGTTCACCAAACCAAGCCGACGATTTTCAACATAGGTATTCATGCGTTCTTCAATGATCGGTGTAACGGTAGCAGTTGCAACATTCACCGCACAAACGTCGATGCGTTTCAGATCACGACTGGTGCGTGCCATGTAAAACTTTTCGTTGGTACCATGCCAGATCGTTGCACGGTTTTCTTCATCACGCTGATTTTGTTTTAACGGTGCCGACCATACAGCGATCTCCTGATCTTTAAATGCTGACGCACTGATCTTCTTTGAGGTTTTGCTGTCGAAATTGAAAACATATACTTCACGGATCGGCGCTTCTTTTTCACCCGGCATCTGGTACTTGTATGTTTCCAATGTAGGACGTGGTTCCGCAATATTGTTGATCACCCACAGATCTTTCACCTTACGGTTATCCGTACGTGTAAGTGCAAAATGTTTGCCATCGGGGCTCCACATTACAAATGCAGACTTGCGTTTATTCTTGTTCAACTCTTTTTCTACATTGGTCTCGTTACCAAAACCTCCGCCATAACCATAGTCTTCCACACCATCGGTTGTTAACTGATATTCAACAATGGTACTGTCATCTTCTTTGATCTGCGCTTTGCGGTAGTTAGCACTATCCATGTAATACAGGTTGTGCTTCTTTGAAAAAAGAACATATTTTTTATCAGGCGAAAATGTAGCCCATGTTAAACGGTCTTTTGGTTTTTCGTAATCTTTCAATTCAGTTAATACACCTGTGTTGAGGTTATATTCGAAGTAGAAGATTTTTTTCTGGGTTGCAGCCGGAGCACCGGGGCGGGCTCCACCTCTTCCACCGGCACCTGTGGCACGGGTAGTGGTATCTTTCTTTACTTCATCGATCGTACTTTTTACTTCGAACTGAATGCTGTTCTCATCGTTTGTAAACTTCAATCGTTCGATTGGCAAGTGCTGTGCGTCAAACGGGTCTTTTACAATCTTTGTAATTTCTGCAGCCAGTTTTGCATTGTCGAACATGTTTCGTTTGGTTCCTTTGGCAGCATCAACAATGTACCAGTACTTTCCGTCACGTGTTTCATACACGTACCAAAAACGATCGGATAATTTGAGCCAATGCGGATCAACTGATGTACTGAATAACATTTTGCTGATCTTGCCCGGGGCGAAGCGGGCAGCCAATGCATAATTTGCTTTTTTAGGTGCAGGCTGTTGTGCCTGCAAGGCAATAGAAAACATTGCCAGAAGAATGACAGATAAAATTCTCATGCTGTGATGGTTTGTTATGAACGAAATTCAGAAACACTGTTCCTGAATTTTTAAAGATAGGTGGGGAAATCATACCAATAGCTGCAACCGTTTATAAATACATAAACGGTTCAGATAACGGGTGAATGTTCGATTAATCTTTAAAAGCTGTGAATTTCGTTAATTCCTGGTCCATATTTCATGGATGGGCTCCCCTCTTGAACTGAGGCCGGAATGGTGCCAGTTGTTCCCTTCCACTTTACCATCAAAGCTTAACGAAGCGCCCACCCGTGAACTGTCACGGGAAAAGAATTCAATGGTTTCGGTGTACTTGCCGTTTACAAATGTGTAGGTGCCACCACCGGTACCAAAAAACTCTTTGGTTTCAACATTAATAGCGATCCATTGGAAACGTGAACCGGTTAATAGTTTAATTGTGCGTCTTGCACCGGGCGTAATGGTTTGCATGTTGCCATTTACTACACGACCGGTAATAAACCAATGACCGGCCAAAGCAGCTTTGCCATCATCCATACGTGTAAAAGTTTGACTGCTGCTCTCTTTAGTTATGACAAGTGATTGATTGCTGATCGCAAATTTCATTACCTCATCGGTACCAACTTTTTCTTTGTTGGCTGTATGAAAAAAAAGTTTTGTATTCAATTGATCGCCACTTACGGTGTAATCGCCACCCAGCGTCCAGTCAAATCGTTTATTTGATATGTCATACTGCGTACATGAATAATGACCATCCTGGAAAAGCCAGGTAGTAATTGTTGTACCATCTGTTTTTGTCCATGAACCACCAATGGATGTTTGTGCAGCAGTTGATGCAATACCTGTTATCATAACCATTACCAGCAATCCAACTGTATTGATGATCTGTTTCATGTTTCTATGGTTTTTTTGTTAAAGCTACATTATGGATACAACAAATATTTTTTCCGTATAGATTTGTAGGCAGATAATCCTGGCTCCCATGATGCATAAATTTCTTCTGCTGATTTGCCTGCAATGATCTGTTCTTTAAACTGAGCAGTACCGGCCAGTTTATTGATATCGCCCATTTGGTTACTCTGTGAACGATCAAAGAATTTTGCTTTATCAGGAAATGCTGCATACAATTCTTTCATCCATTGCACATTGATGCGCTTTGTTTTACGGAGTTGATTGATATCGTATGTGCGGAGATCTAACCCAAAACATTCTTTGTTCACATGCAAAGGTGTTTCTGCCATACCGGGAATACCAACGGGTGTAAATGAAAATGCATATTTGCCTTTCAACAAAGGACTACCCAACACTGTAAACGGAAAATAAGTACCACGGCCGAGATTAATAGCAGCGCCTTCAAACAAACAGGTAGACGGATAAAGCATAACGCCTTGCTGTGTATTTAAATTCGGCGATGGTGCTACCGGCAACACATATTCCATGTCATGATCATAGTTCGCAACTTTAATGATCTTTAGTTTGCATTTTACTTTACCGGGCAACCAACCTTCACCATTGATCATTTGTGCAAACTCAGCGATCGTCATACCATGTGCAATAGGAATGGGAAACATACCAATGCCCGACTTGTACGTCATATCGAGTATCGGTCCATCCACCAAATAACCATTGGGGTTGGGGCGGTCGAGAATCAGCAATTCTTTGTTGTTCTCTGCACAGGCTTCCATGATATGGCTCAATACATTGATGTAGGTATAGAACCTGCAGCCCACATCCTGTATATCAAAAATCATCAGATCTACATTTGCCAGATCTTCTTTTGTTGGCTTCCGCTTTGGACCATACAATGAAATAACAGGCACGCCTGTTGCAGGATCTTTTTCATCTTTCACTTTAACGCCAGCACTTGCATTGCCTCTGAAACCATGCTCCGGGCCAAACACTTTTACAATGTTGACGCCGAGTGAAAGCAAACTGTCAACCAAATGTTTTTTCCCAATGATCGTTGTAGGATTTGCCAACACTGCCACACGTTTTCCTTTGAGGTACGGCAGGTATTGTTGCGTTTGATCGGCACCTGTAATGATCGGATCCGCTACAGTAACTGCCGGTTGTTGTTTTGTTTTATCACAAACACTTTGACAAAACAACAAACAACTTAAACAGGCAAGCAATACAAAAAAGGGGTTTCTTCTCATGAATATAAATTGTAATGCTAAACTATTTTCTTTTTTACAAACATCTGCTACCATTCAAAAAAAAGCCGGATCATATACATGTGCCGGCCTTCGATTAACAACAAAGCATCGATTACAACTGCTCTGTATATTTTTTAAAGCTATCAAGTATTGCCTGCCATCCTGCCTGCTGCATTTCAACCGGGTTTTCGTTTTCTGCATCAAAGCTCTCCACCACTTTCGTGCTGTTTCCATCTGCCGTAAAATTGATCTTCACTTTACGACCATCCTCCAATGTATATTCAATGTATTCGTTCGCTGTTACCACATCGTAAGTACCTGTAAAATCAAACCCTATGCTGCCATCTTTTGCTTCCATGCGTGATGTAAGCGTACCACCAACCCGCAGATCATTTTTTGCCCACGGTGTATGCCAATCGTCGGAAGCGCTGTTCCATTTAGTAATGTGTGCAGGATTGTTCCAGCTTTCCCATACCGTTGCTACCGGTGCGTTTATAGTTGCTTCAATTGTAATAACGGTAGTTGCCTGTGTGTTCATATCATTTGTTTTAAAGGTGATCGTAATTAGATAAAACAAATTTCGAATTATTTTTTCTTGCCTCCAATGGCTAAAAGCGACAATGTAACGGGGAGCATGCGACAAACACCTTATTCTTTTTCTTTCGAATCATCAACGATTGTTCCATTTGCTTCGATCACTGTTTTTTCTTCGGGTTGCAACTCCAATGGCTTCTCCGATTCTATTTCAATTTCCTGTACCCACACAGCATAATTGTTGGGGTAAATACGGGAACCCCTGTGCGCTGCATACACATGTGTAAACACGGCACCGAAGTATAAGATCATGGCAGAATAATAAACCCATAGCAATAAAACAATGGCCGATCCTGCAGTACCGTATGTTGTTGAAAGTTGACTTTGCCCTAAATAAAAACCGATCAGGAATTTACCCACCATAAAAAGAATAGCGGTGGTAAATGCACCTGCACGTACATGCTTCCACTCGATCTTTGCATCGGGCAATACTTTAAAGATCATTCCAAACAGTAAGGATGTAATTCCAAAGGTGAGTACAAGATTAAATACATACACCATGATCACAGTAATTTCAGGAAACACAACTGTAAGCCTGTTCAATAACAGATCCATTAAGCCGTTTATTACAAGCGATACAAGCAGAATAAAACCGAGACCCACCACCAGTGAAAAAGAAAGCAACCTGTTTACCAACAACCGCAGATAGCCTTTCCCTTTATATGGTTTTGCTTTCAACTTCCATATCTGGTTGATGGAATCCTGAATTTCACTGAACACACTGGTAGCACCTACAAGCAATGTTACAAACCCGATGATGGTTGCAAACTTACTTTCGTATGAAAGTGCTGCATTCCGAATGGTTTGTTGAATTTGTATGGCCGCTTCCGTTCCAACAAAACCGGATATCTGGTTATATAATGTGCCTTCAATGGCTTCTCTTCCCCAAAAAATATCACTCACTGAAATAATGATGATGAGCATGGCAGGTAATGAAAAAATAGTATAGAACGCCAACGCTGCACTCAGTTTCAATACCCTGTTATCAATAAAATCGGAAAAAGATTGTTTGATGATCGACCACATAGTTGAAAAAAATGATTTGATGTATTTCATTACACAAGTGTATGTTTCAGTAAATAGGTTTTTTTTATTACACGCTACTTGCTGATTGTCTTCTAAAGGTAGTTGATCGATAAGCAAAACAAAGTACTGGTTTGTTTTATCTACCGATCTTTAGAGCAACTCCTGCAATTGACTGCAACAAAAGAGCCAGTTTATCAATCAAAGGTTGTACCGCCAGATAAAACAGCTCTTCGCATTCCGAAATAATTACCTTCGCCGCCATAAATAAACCCAAAACGATGAAACTGGACGATCTACTCCGGCAGCGCAGCAACAATACCTGTGAATTATGTAAATCAGAAACAAATGTAGCGTTGTACGAAGTGCCGCCGCAGGATCAATCGAATGCAGACAATACGATCCTCATCTGCAGCAAATGCCTTGCACAAATTGAAAAAAGAGAAGAGCTGAACAGCGCACATTGGAATTGCTTAACAGAAGCTATGTGGAGTGAAGTACCGGGTGTGCAGGTGGTGGCATGGCGGATACTCAACCGTTTACGAAACGAAAGCTGGGCCGCCGATAACCTGGATATGATGTATCTCGATGACGAACGACTTGCATGGGCCAAAGCTACTGGCGATCATGAAAATGATGGCAGTGTTGATCTGCATAAAGATTGCAACGGTGCTCAATTGCAAACCGGCGATTCAGTGGTGCTGATCAAATCACTGGATGTAAAAGGCTCCACACTCAATGCAAAGATGGGAACCGTAGTAAAGAATATTCGCCTGGTGGAAGAGAATACAGAACAGATCGAAGGAAAAATAGAAGGACAAACGATTGTGATACTGACGAAGTATGTAAGAAAGCATGAAAAATAATCGTTACGGAACGAATACGAAAAATCCTCTTGCACATCATCAAGAGGATTTTTCGAGTAAAGATAATTTATGGCAATTTCACATGCTTAAAGGAACCACTAATTGTTAAATCACATTGATTGAGCGGATCAATTGGCGCTCCTACCGATCTCACAGTGGGATCATTGATAAGATTCTTTGCCTTGATTTCATACAGCCCACTGATGAGTTTCCGTTTTGCATCGTATGCAGTAACAATCAACTTTCCTTCAAACACTACACCAAATCTTGAATCGGTGATGCTCGACCATGCATCGCCACTCGAGTTTCTTACTGCATAAACATATCTCGCATGTAAGGATGTAGCAGTTGCCTGATCGAACGTAAACGTGTTGACCAATCCTGTTTCAAGATGAGATGCATTAATGGTGAGCAACAATGCATCGCCTGTGCTGTTATCTGCCGATGGAGTTGCATCAAAAAAGAAAAAAAGCTGACCGGCTTCCACACCCGCATTTACTTTCAATTGAGCCGTATTCATGTATAGTGCTTCCTTCACCAGATTACCCTGATTGCTCAATACGATGGTACGTGCCAGGCTTGATTCAGCAACAGGACCAGGTATTTCTTCAACAGGCTTACGACAGGAAGAGGCGGCAATTAAACACAGTAATGCAAGAAAGAGAACAACTCGGTTCATGATGAGAAGGTTTTACAAAAAAGCCTGTAAACTACAGGCTGATGAATTGTAAAACTAATGGACTCGCTCGCTTTATGAACCACATAAACATGTGAATCTGCAAGCTTTCATTGATTATAACGAAGCTGTTCGGTAAACGAAAGATCAGAGCAGTGCTTTCACAATGATCTCCCACTCTTCCTGCAATGATACTGAAGGTCTGGTTTTACCTGCCCGGCGATACCAGTATTCAGCATTAGCAATATCACCTTCTTTGCGATGCAGATAGCCATGCACCCAACAGGCAGTTTCGTCGTGCAGATGATCGATCATGGAATGTGCTTCATGCCAATCGCCTTTTGCATCATACCACAATGCATTGAGATAAACAGTTAGTTTTTGTGGTGGTTTGTTTTCAGAAACACTTTGTACAAATAATTGGAATTGCATGCGATTGTTTTATTGTTGTAAACCTACACAAAACAGACTTGTCGGCAACTGATGGCGGTTAGCTTTCTTCATCAAAATAGATCTTGTAATATTTTTTTCCTGTCCGTTCATCATATCCTTGTTCAATTAAACTTTTATCGCCATGAATATAGATATGGAAATTCCTGTCGAGCTTCAGAACACTTTTAAACACCCGTGCCTGCTTCTTAACCGCATTTGGTGAAATTGTAAAATCTGTTGCAATATCCAGTTCTTTTTCACGGATATATCCATCCTTGAATTTGTTGAATGAGTCAATCACGGTATCATGACCAAATACTTCGGTTGCAAAATCAGTTTCATTGAACTGCTCCTGCGATTTAAAATAATCTACTGAACGATTCAGGTAATCAGCCTGATCGGCCCTGCTCACCTGAAAATCTTCTTTCATCGCATCTGTGATATACTGCTTTGTGAGTGTAAGAAAATTTTGGGTAGTATGATAACTATCGGATGCAGGACGCAAACCCAAAAAATCATGCAACCAGTACCGTGCTTCATTTGATTTATTGGTGTGATCGATTGACAGTACCCGAAAGCCCTCTTCCACTGCATCGTTCAATATCAACGCACCCTTGTCGAGTTTGTGAATATTGATGCCCTCTTCCACTTCAAGATCAAACAACTGTTGTTGCTGTTGTACACGAATGAATTTTTCTTTTGTTTCTGATTTGAACAGGCCTACCGCATCAAGATTCTGATTTTCAAAAATGATGTCTTTGAAATACACCACATAAAATTCACCTTTCTTGATCAGTGGATGTGCAGAACGATCGAACAGATAGTTGGCTAACTCAACAGATGAATGATGAAAATCATTTCCATCCGCAAACATCTGCTGTAAAATCGTGTAACAGGTATTGTATTGCAGATTGGATGGATGGGTGAATTGTTCAAAGCCATGAACTTTGGTAAACGGTTGTACAAAATAATCATTCAATACAGTCTTCAGCTCTTCATTCAATTCCAATGAACGATTGGATAATTGCGGTGCGGTTTCGTTAACCTTGTTGCCTACGAGATGAATTGATAACTGTTCAATGCTGGCCTGGCTGATATTCATTCCATTCTGTTTTCGTGTAGTTGCCCGATATGGGGGCCGAAAATAAAATAATAAATGAATTGGAGCGAATAAAGAATTGAATGCAGCTAAGCGGCCCACAAACATGAACCGCCGCTGCCATTCGTTTCAATGGAAATTTAAACTTTCTTTTTGGAAATAGCATCAAACTTTTTGGAAAAACTATTTTCAGATGAAAAAGATGCGTTGCACCCCTGCTCCTCATTACCACTTGGCCGCTTTGAATACTTCTCTCCCATCCACCACCGTCAGCAATACGTTTGTTTGATGGATGGCTGCAGTAGGAATGCTGAAAAGATCCTGCGAAAGCACTACAAAATCGGCCAGATAACCGGGTAGCAATTTACCTTTATCCGTTTCTTCAAACGATGAATAAGCACCGGCATTTGTATAGGCCAGCAGAGCTTCCTTCATGCCAATACGTTGTTGCGGAATCCAGCCACCTGTTGGTAATCCATCCGTTGTTTGGCGGTTCGCAGCTACATGTAAACCATGGATGGGATTGAGATCAATGCAAGCGGGCCAATCACTGCCAAACACCAATGTTGCCTTCGACTGCAACATCGATTGCCAGGCAAAGGAAAAAGGCAAGCGTTGTTCACCCACTGCTTTTGCCCAAACAGCAATGGTTGCAGGATCGGCATGGATGGGTTGCATCGAAGGCAACACATTTAGTTGTAGAAATCGTTGTACATCTTCCGGTTTACATTGTTCGATATGCTCCACCCGATGCCTGGTGCCTGTAGAATTATTTTGTTTTTGTGCTGCTTCGTATGCATTCAGAGCTTCATGTACAGAACGATCGCCAATAGCATGTGTATAGATGCGAAAACCAGCTTTATCAAAAGCGCTTACTAATAACCGGTATGTTTCAAGCGGGAGCGCAAATGTTCCGTTTTTTGTTTTTCCGTCTTCGCCTGCATCACTGTAATCATCCATCATTACAGCAGTGTGCGATTCAATTACACCATCGAGCATAAACTTAATGGCATCGGCTGTAAGCATGCGATTGCCTTTGAATTTATTTTTCAGTTGAACGTATTGAGCAATGTCTTCGGGCTTTGTGTTTTTATTGGCACTGAATGCTGCTGCATAGCGAAGTGTTAGTTCGCCTTTCGTGTACAATTCATTATACAATTCAAACTCATCAATACTACCACTTGCATTCTGCACACTGGTAATGCCAAGCGATGCAGCGTACTGTAATCCTTTTTTAATGGCTGCTAACTTTTCTTCCCTTGTTATTGGCGGAATAAATTTGGCAACCAGTTGCATCGCTCCTTCACTCAATGCACCGGTGGGTTCGCCCTTCGCATCTTTTACAATAGAACCAAAGCCCGTATAACTTGTTTCCTTAGTAATACCTGCGAGTTGCAATGCTTTTGAATTCACCCATGCGCTATGTCCGTCGTATGCACGTATATAAACGGGACGATCGCTGATCACTGCATCCAGCATTTCCTTTGTTGGCATGCCGCCCGGAAAAATCGTGTATTGCCATCCCAAACCGGTGATCCATTTGGCCGATGGATTCTTTTTGGCATATTTCACTACTTCTGCAACGGCCTCCTCTGGTGTTTTACTTTGGTTGAGATCAACTGTACTCAATCCCAATGAACCCGATAGAAAATGAATATGCGCATCGTTGAAACCGGGTATTACTAATTTTCCGTTCAACTGGTATTGTTTTGTTGAACTGCCGATCATGGCTTTGATGTCTACTGTTGTACCGATCGCTACAATTCTATTCTTACGCACAGCCATTGCTTCTGCAAAAGGTTGTTGTTCATTCCCGGTAAAGATGCGGCCGTTGAGTACTACCAGATCAACAGCATCTGCTGTTGACCGATCTTGTTTGAATGATAAGAAAGCAATGGTTGTGATACTTAACAGCAGAATGATTCGCAGCATAGACCGATTTTAATTTCCAATAAAGAATAAAAGCCGGCAATGATGAATATGTATTGCCGTTGCTTTTGGTTTCAATGGAAATGTAAAACTTTCTTTTGGGAACCGAAGAGAATCCTGAAAAAAATAAAACCTCACCCTCCTCCCTCTCCGAAAGAGAGGGAGCGGTGCTACATCTTCTTAATCTTCTTTATTTACTTCCACTTCAACAACAAACAGTAGATCAGCAATTTTTCGGAGAGTCTCTACTTTTCATCTTTTTAAGCTGTCAACTTTCAACAATTGCTTCTTTAATATTTCCCCTTACATCAACCTGCTGCCTTTCACTTCTTCATTTCCAATTTTTTATTTTGCATTTTTCATTCGTCATTTATCGCTCACAGCTTCCCTTTCACCTCTTCATATCCCGTTCCCAATTACGAACCATATCAGCAACAGGTTTAGCGCCAGCGCTATCAAGGAACAACAGCAATTTTTCATTCGTCAGCGAAGTTTGTTGCTGCTGCAATGCTTTCCACAACCTCGTCACCAACTCTTTTCCACCTTTTTCATAAATATCCCCTGCAGATTTATGCCAGCGACATTGGTACCAACCATAATTCTTTGCATGATATTTTCCGATCTCTTCATATCGCTCCTCTACATCCTGCAAAGCGGTGAATTTGTATTCTTTTGTACCACCTGCAATTACCATATTGGGAAATACAGTTAGTGCGGGCAGTTGCTCCGGTTCATTTTCTGCGATGTATGTATGCAATAAAATATTACAGAACAATTCTCCCATCCAGTTGCGATGCATTTTCAATCCACCCTGTTGGTGAAATGCATGACCCAATTCATGCAATGCCAGCAGATCAAAAAAAGCTTCCATGCTCAATTCACCTTTACTGTTGCGATAGGTTGTTTCAATTTGCTTTCGCAAGTCAGCAGGCAATTGCTCCAATGGCGGAATAAAACTTTTCCAAAACGGATTATCTTCTGCCGCTACAATCAACGTTTGCTGATTGGTATAATGCGGCATGCCGTACACCGGAAAATCAGTATAACTATTCCAGTCGGCTGCGGTAAGTACCAGCAATGTAACTGTTGGACGAAACTGCACTAATTGCTCATGAAAATTGATGGCTTTTTCCAATCGACGTGTAATAAAAGTTGCCCGTTGTTCATGTCCGGCACTATGATACACACGAATGCTTTTACTTTCCAATGCAGTTAGTTTGTCGAAGTTCTGTGCCTTTGTTGTTTGTGTTACCAATAGCAGAAATAACATGGAAAGATGAACCTTGATTTGCATAATGATTTTTTTATACAACAAAACTCGTTCAGCGAAAATGCAGAAAATAGTACGAAAACGACATTAGAGTCGAAGTGATGCCTGCAGACGGATGGGCAATCCGTCCAGTTCCTTTTCAATGACACCGGGAGCAACGCCGGCAAACTGTTTGAAATCACGGATCAGATGCATCTGATCAAAATAATTGCATTCATGAGCGATCTTTGTCCAACTGATATCGGGAGAGCTTTCCCGTATGCGATAGGCTTTGGAAAAACGAATGATCCGTGCAAATAATTTCGGCGGCAAACCGATACGTTCTTTACTCACCCGCTCAAACTGACGTAAACTTAAGCACGCTAACGAAGCAATTTTTTCAATGGAGATACTGCCTTCGCTTCGCACCAATTCCAACATAGCCTGATCAAACGGCAATACCTGTTTCAATGATTTCACTTTTTGCAAAAGAAAATGTTCCACCACATCTTTAATGGCATCAAACCCATCTGCTTCCTGCAGTTTGTTGTTGAGCTCTTTCAGTTCTGCACCAAATACATCTTCCGCATCATAACTGCCATCGATCATATCAGCCAGCGATAAACCAAGCAACCGATGCAACCCTCCCGGATGAAACCCTACACGAACAGCTTTGTGATCATGATCCACATCAATACGAACACGGTTGAGTTGCGGACCCACAATTACACTACGTGGCTGTTCAATATAAGTATCGGTTCCCTCCAATTGTACTTTGATGCGATCGTTGATATAAAAGAACAATGAATTTTGCGGCGTTGGAGGATATGGACAGATGACTGCAGGCGCATCAGGATCAACTTCTGCATGCACCAGCATAATGCATTGCACAAATTCCTGTAACAACGGATGCGGTATATAAAATCGTGCCTGCAAGGAAATGATTTGACAGTAAGATACAAAACTTCTTTTTGAACTGTTTGCTGGTTGCAATCATCAATAAGACATAATTGCTGAGCACAAAAAGTCACTTAATTACTTTTATACAACAACTCCACAATACCATTTGCGATCACACCCGCATTTGTATGATCTGAATTTGTAAGAATGATGAAAGCAGTTTTATCAGCAGGGAAACGATAATACGTACTACGGAAACCGGGCAACGATCCGCCATGATTCACCATAGTACGGCCGTTATAGTTACCGACACGCCAGCCATAGCCATACCCTTCAGCTTTTGCATTAGAAGCATCAGTTGTTACTGTATCACCCCACATTTGTTCCCAGTTCTTTTTCTGTAACAGTTTACCATCCTGCATCAACAGTTCCCATTGCAGCATATCGGTAATGTTGGAAACAAACGCACCGCTTGGACGGAACGCAACATAATCGGTTGCATTTACCAACGAATCCTTTCCGGCGAATATATAGCCATCGGCACGGTTTGGCATCAGTACTCTTGTTGATGTGGATTGCGTATTGGTAAGGCCGTGTTGAGAAAAGATCTCATCGTTCATGAATTGCTGAAACGGTTTTCCACTGACTTGCCTTATTATATCTGCCAACATAAAATATCCAAGGTTGCAATATTGCCACTTGGTGCCGGTAGCAAATACCAATGGAACTTTGTAAGCAGCTTTGATCAACACGGTATCATGCTGTAACAGCATGGGTTGAAAAGCAGGTGATTCTCTTACCAGGCCAGACGTATGATTTAACAAATGACGGATAGTGATCTTGCTCCATGTTGATGGCGCATCTTTATAAAACTTTGTAACAGTGTCGGTCAACTTTAATTTTCCGGATTGGATCAACGTCATGATGCCCACGGCTACTACCTGCTTGCTCAACGAACCTATTTTGTACACGCTATGTTCTGTGGCCGGCACCTTGTGTTCCAGGTTTGCCATGCCATATCCTTTTGCCAAAACGATCTTTCCATTTACGACTATGCCAATGCTAAGACCCGTAATATTTTGATCGGCCATTTGTTTTTTGATCAATTGATCGATGGCTTCTAAGGGTTGTGCCGCAAGCAATGTTGACAGCACAAGAAAAACAAGACTGAAAAATAATTTCATAAAAGAAGATTTGCGTAAAGACAAGGTTTTGGCGGTTTGAAGATACAGCTATCCTGTTAGTGAAACGGCAAACAACTCACGTGAAATTTCCTACACTTTAAAAACTGTTTCCTGCGTTTTACTCAACTATTTTACAGGACTCCTTACTGTTGAATTATTTTCACAGGGCATTCATCAGTAACTGTTTTTCTATCATCATGAACCTTCGGGCCATTATAGTAATCGTTTGTTTCTGCAATTTATTCTCCGGTACTGTTTCGTACACGGAGAATATAGAATCACTGTTTGTAGCGTTGCAAAGTTGCAACAGCAATACAGTCAATACCGATGTTGAAAAAACCGATCGTAAAACAACCGACACTGACAGCAACGAAGATCCGTGCTGTTGCAGCAATACTGCCGGTTCGGTTTACGTACTACATGCAGGATTCAGTTATCATCCGGTTACCGTTTTTTGTACTGTTCCGGTTGCACATGTGGTGAACCATTACCGCACTTCGTATTTATCAAGTGTGTGGCGTCCACCGGCAGTTGTATAGGCTTAATCTGCACAGATAAACAATTCAATTTATTTCGTTTCAACTTTAAAATTTAAAAAAATGAAAAAGATCATTTATATGGCAATCGCCTTTGCATTTGTAAGTACAGTTTATGCCGGTGTTAGTGCCGACAAACCGAAGAAGAATAAGAAGCATACAGAGCAGTGCTGCAAAAAAACGGATGCTTGCTGCAAAAAGCAAACAGCAATAAAATAAGGTTTGTTTTAAAAAAGAAAGCTGCCTCTTACTGAGGCAGCTTTTCTATTTTGATGTTATACTGTTTTCTTTGGCGGAAGATCAAAGGCAACCGCTTCATGTTCAAAATGTCCTTTGTGTGAACCATCACAAAATGGTTTGTTCTGCGACAAGCCGCAACGGCAAAACGAAATAATTTCTCTGCCTTGCAGGTTATACACTGCACCATTTTTATCTACTACTTCAAAATCGCCTTCTACTTTCAATGATCCGTTGTTGTTTACTGTAATTTTTGTTTTTGACATCTTCTTTTGTTTAAATGTATTTGCTTACTGCTGACTATGAAAAATGAGATCGTTCAACCATGCACTTAATCAGATCAATGCATGATTCACTGATCGAACTGTTTTCTGTTGAAGAAAAACTAGTACTGAATTGTTGTGAACGCAGATGATGCTGTAACTACCTGCATCAAACCCGTAACGAGCCACGGAAGCCTCTTGCGGCGTAGTACGATTCGGCCCCGTTGTGATATAAAAACACTGTATTGTAGCGACGATCACAAAAAAGAGCGCCGTTGAGTTTTCTGATAGCTGCCGGTGTTTCGATCCAACTCGATGTTTTCAGATCAAATTCTCCCAGTTGCTGCAACGCACGGTATTGTTCTTCTGTTAAAAGTGCAATACCCATATCAGATGCCATTTCTACCGCACTGTTGGCCGGTTTGTTTTCTTTTCGTTTTTCCAACGCTTCATGATCATAACAAATACTTCTGCGTTCTTTCGGACTCTCGGGTGAACAATCATAGAAAATATATTCGCCGGTTTTTTTATCAAACCCAACCACATCGGGCTCGCCGCCGGTGCGTTCCATTTCATTGAGCGACCAAAGTTTGTCAGGATTTGCATCCAGTTTCGCCTGTACATTTGCCCATTCAATTCCTTTGTGACGTTTCACATTCTTTTCAAAACGGGCCCTTAAAATACCGATCAGCTCATCACGCTCTGCGGCTGCTAATTTCCTTTTTGTGTTTTTGCTCTTGCTCATACGTTGCTACGCTGTTTGGTTGTAGGTAATAATTACAACGCTCAAATGTACGATTCATTGAAATTCTTTTGTATGTAAATGGGGGTTAAATATTTTGTATGCAGGCGATTGGTCAACCTATCAGATGACCATAAACAACGAAACTGAAACAATTTCAAATCGTATTTCATTAAAACTCCTTCTCGCCCATTTCACTTACCGGCAAATTGATCTTCCTGTTTTTGCGTAGCAGGTTAAAACTTAACGACAGTTGCACCTGGTCTGTTTCGTAAATGTAGTTAGTGGTTGTATAAAAATCAGCTCCGTAAGTGGTAATGCGCTGGCGGTTCGATTTCTTTAGCCCTGCATCCATATTCAGCCATTGCAACTGAAAACTCCAGCGCTTATCCATACTTGTTTTCTTCACTGTAAAATTCGGAGTTAAGAAATAACTGTCTTCGCCTTGTGCAGTTGCCCGCAACGACAGATAATTTACGCTCAACTGCAGCAACCATCTTTTTGGTAAACTAAACGATTGTGTACTGTTGATGCTATACACCCAGCTGTTGTTACGCACAGCAACAGCGCCATTAAAAATACTTCCTTTAATATCGTACTTGTACACATTACCGCCAACGATGGTTTGCCAAACATCAGTTACCTGCATTGTAAAATTTGTTTCAACACCTGTTTGTATGGCACGGCCTGCATTGGTGTAAACACGGTTCAAAATAGTATCGTTGAAAACTTTATTCACCCGTTGAATGGGATTCTTTGTTTGCTGATGATACAGTGTAACATAAAAACTTCCTTTTGCGAACGATTGCTCAACACCCAATTCATAGGTGCCAATAAACTCTGGCAACAATTGCGGATCGCCTTGTTCCAATGTTTCTGAGTGTTCACGTTCAGGAAATGGATTCAATTCATAGTTGTTGGTGCGTTTGATGCGTCGGCTGTAACCTGTTTTCAATACCGCCCTGTCCCATGCCTCGTAGCGTAATTGCAACGAGGGAAAGAAATTCGTGAGCGGCAGTTTTGTTTTCTGATCATTCAACGAAAACAACAGATTGCGTTCCGATTCTTCCACCCGAATACCTGCACTGTAACTGAAGCGTTTTACTTTTTCTGCATACTGCACATAACCCGCATGAATATGATTGGTAAGATTTACATTGCTGGTAAAATCGGGATCTACCGTAAAGTTATTTGTGCCCGATACTTTTGTTCGGTAAAGAAAACGTCCGTCCTGCACATCGTACCTGTATTGATAACCCGCCTGAAAATTACCGTTGCCCACTTTTCTGCTATAATCCAATTTCAACCGGTATGCATTCAATGGATTTGAAGAAGGATTTTCAGTGTATTGTATAGTATCAGTTAGTGATGGGTAAGAAAGATTATTATTGGTGGTTAACCCTGAAAGATTCGCCCGTTCAAACAAAGCCGAAAAAACAAGTTTCGATTTATCGGCAAACAAATGCGTGTAATCGATATTGGCCAATGTAAACACGCCTTCTTTCTGTTGCGTATTTTCATTGAAGTAGGTAAAGTTGCTCACCGTTCCTGTTGAAAGATCTTCACGCTGATTATTGTACAACAGATCGGCCACACGTGTTTGATAACGCTTGCCAATATAAAAACCACTGCTGATGTTATTGTTTTTATTGATCTCGTAGGCAACTGCTAATCTTCCACCATAATTGTAGCGGTTAAAACTACGTTCGCCATTCGAAGGAAAACTTGTTTTGATATTGTTGATTACAGTAAACACATCACCTTCCCTGTAACCTGCCAGATCGTTACGCAGGTAATTAAATCCACCACTTACATCCCATTTATTTTTTCGAAACGCAGCCGATACATCCGCACTGTGCCGATGCGGATATTTATTGCGTTGATTGTTGTAGGTATTAAATGCAGGTAAGCCGCCCATTACATTCGCCTGTACCATTAACCCGTCTTCCACACCATTCTTTGTAATGATGTTGAGAATGCCGCTCTTACCATCCGCATCATACATCGCAGAAGGGTTGGTGATGATCTCAATACTTTCAATGGCATCGGCAGGTAATTGATTCAACACAAATGCCGGATCGCCCTGTGTTGTTTTGCCGTTCACCAATACTAAAAAACTGGTCGATCCACGGAGTGAAAGTTCGCCTTGTCCGTTTACAGAAACAGAAGGCAGGTTACGCACCACATCAATACCTGTACCGTTGGATGCAGCTCCAAACTGCGATGCTTTAAATACCTGTCGGTCTATTTTAAATGAAACAGGCGGTTTGATCCCTTTCACAATTACTTCCGCCATGGATGAAACATCGGGATAGAGATATAATGACCCAAGTTTATATTCCTGTGCCAGCTGATCGTAGGTAAGCTGAACTGTTTTTGTTTTAAAGCCCGTAAAACTGATGATGATCTCACGCAGACTTTTCTTTTCAGTACTCAGCTTAAAAAATCCTTTTGCATCAGAAGAGGTGGTTTTCAGTTTTACACCATTTGAATCAACAAGTGTAATGGTTGCTCCCTGCAACGGAGTTTTTTGCAAACTATCCACCACATTCCCAAATACAATGTTGGATGTTTGCGCCTGTACCTTGCTGCTGTAAATTACAAGGATGATGATTGCTAACCACTTCACTGATCTCATGCTTCCTTTTTGATTTGATAGCAAATATAACCGCAGAACAACAATTTAACCTTTCATCCAGCCTTCTAGCTGGTTTCAATTATGAGGGGCTCTCCGTTCAAACTGTGTTTCGCCCTGTTTTGTACTGTTGCAGCAATTTATATTTGGTAGTGCTGCAACAGAAAACACAAGGATTGATTTCTGTATTCAGTTCAACGAATTATAAAAAGTATGAACATGCGAACTCTTCATCTTGTTCTCCTGCTGTTAACGATTGCCTTTGCCTCCTGTAAAAAAGAAGCAGCTCAAACTGTTAACAATCCAAACAATAACAATCCAGTTGGCAACCCGCAAGGAAACTATTCAGGAACAAAGCTCACCGTATCTGGCGGAGAGAAAGTTGTTTCGCCATGGGTTGAACTTTCACCTGATACGATCTATACTTCGGTAAGTGGAATTTCCACATTATTTAAAGCATTCCCTGCCGGTTTTGAAGACAAAGCTGTTTCGTTTTTTTTGCCGAAAGGTTATATGGTTGTATTTGCCGCCAATTCTGATGGCACCGGCGAATCTATAAGCATTGTAGCAAAAGACAACGATATTAAAGCCAACTTACCGGCACGTTTGCGTAATAACATTTCATTTGTACGCTATGTAAAGATCAGCAACCCCGACAAGAAAGGAACTGCTTCTGTAAGCGAAGCAGCAGTACAGGCATTTGCTGCACAATGGTATTATGGATGGAGCCTCAACAAATCTTCTTTTCCCGACCAGCAATTCATTCCTATGACATGGGGTAAAGGCTCCTGCACCGATGCAAATGTGAAATACCTTGTTGAACGAAATGATGTAGATCATTTACTGTCGTTCAATGAGCCGGATAATTCTACACAGTCAAATATTCCTGTTATTGATACTGCTATCCAACGTTATAAAGTAATGCTCAAAACAGGTTTGCGATTAGGCTCTCCGGTAACAGAACAAGGCAATACGTTTGGTGCAGGAAAATGGCTCACTAATTTTATGGACCAGGCACAATTGCAAAAAGTAAGAGTAGATGTGCTTCCTGTCCATTGGTACGATTGGGGAAGCCAAACCAATAATGGTGCTACCGATTCATTAACAGCTGAAAAAGTGTTTACACGTTTTGTAAGCTTTATTGAAAAAGTTCGACAGGCTTATCCCACTTTGCCGATTTGGGTTACGGAGTATAATGCAAATCCAAACCGCTCATCTGATGTTGTTCACAGGTATTTTATGAAACTATCCACTGAATGGATGAACAGTACATCGTATATCGAACGGTATTCTTATTTCTTTCCTCCTGCTGTTCCTGCAGTGCAACCGGATAACAGTCTTACTGTTGCCGGTGCTTATTGGAAAAGTTTGCCTTCTTCCAAATCATTGTCGGGGAATATTGTGGCAGATGTAGTGTTGGTGCAATAAGAGAAATTAATTGAAAAGATAGTTACAGCGTTAAAAGATCATGACACTGTACGAAAACCCTATTGCAGCTTTCGCTGTTTTAAAATTGTTTCTACTTCTTTCAGTCGTTTACTTTTCGGATCGTTCACCAACCTGTAAATAATGTACAAGGGAATGAGCATCAAAAATCCAAAGTTGTTGTTGAAAACACTGTACACAACAATGCCTAACAGAAAACCAATAAATGCTGCATTTGTGATTGAAGTCGACCGAAGCTTTTTTGCTTCTGCCAACAGTTCCGCATCGGATGCTGTCGAAAAATCTGTTTGTTCCATTTATGATTGCAATTTAAGTTGCTGAGCAAATTGTTTGCATGCAAAATAATTGCTGTTTGGCACAAAAGCAAACAAAGAACGTTGTGCACAGGTATTGCAACAACTTCAACAAACTTTATCAAAGAATGATCCATCATTTCAGCTTCCGCTGTTGGCTGCATCAAATTCCACCATCCATTCAATTCCATATTTATCCCGGAACATCCCAAAATAAGAACCCCAGGGACTGTTATCAAGTGGCATTTCAATTTCACCACCGGCCGACAGACCATTGAACAAATGATCGGCCTCCTCTTTACTGGCAGCATGGAGTACAATTTTACTTCTGTTTTCCCGCTCGTTGGTGGGCCCCATAAATTCGGGCACATCGTTGCCCATTAAGGTGCTGCTGCCAATGGGCAATGCAATGTGCATGATCTTATCAGCTTCTTTTTCAGATGGCGTAAAGTGCTCATTGGCCATGTCTTTAAAACGCACGACTCTTGTAAACGTTCCGCCAAAAACAGATTGATAAAACAGAAAAGCTTCTTCGGCATTGCCGTTGAAGTTGATGTGAGGATTGATGTGTGCCATGTGTTTGTTGTTTGATGTTGTTTCAAAGCTAGTATTTATCAACACGACTCCACAGGCATAAATGCGACAATATGCAGGTGGATTGCGGCAGGGGAAGGATTAACCTTGATTAAATTTCGATTTAGCCTTATAGGCATATCTTTGTTTACTTACACGCTGGCTGTGCAGTTGCCGCTTCTGAAAGCTCAACATGAAAGAACAGGAAGAAATACGCTGCAGCCATGCGTCAATCATTCACTCATTTTAAATTGAAATCTATGTCGAAAAAGAAAGTTGAACCCAGAAAGAATAAGCCGACTAAAAAGAAAAGCTCAGCTCAGAAAAAAGCAGATCCAAAGAAAAAAGCACGGTAAGGTAAAAAATGCAGACAGCCCGGTTCACAGAGCCGGGCTTCTTTTTACGCCTTTGTTGGAGTTTTGGTTTAGGACTATAGCACCAGGCTTTTCCGCTTCGGCGCAAGTGTTCTGCAGGATCACTTGTTGCTGTTTATTTCTGTTCCGATTGTATCGGAAACTTCAAGCGCACTACCGTTGCAGTAAATATAAAGCTGTGCATATTTAAAAATGCTCAGCTTTTGTTTCTCAAATTCCCCGATGCAACGGGGCCGAATCAGTTGGCATCAAGTGATCCACTGAGGTGGAACACTTGCGCCAGTGGGGCCAAATCAGTATATACTTACGATATACGAGGAGACCTTGCTTGAAAGCAATGGAAACGAGAAGAACTAAGGACGTTCTTGTTTTACGGGAATATTTAGATTCTTTGCCTTTATCAATTCACGTATGTATTTGAAATATTCTTTGGATGCATCTGGATGCACGTATATTCTATAAATAAAGTCGGAAAGATTAATCCTAAATCTAAATGATACGGAATCATTGCCAAACATATAAACAATGCTTCGAAGTTCTTTTTCGTGACTATATCTTAGGCGCTTAAATAGAGTCGGAAACCAATAAGCATTTTGATTAAAATATGGTTCATCAAAATACCTGACTGGTTCATTTAAGAATGGAAGTTGCGTAACACTCAATACCTTATTTAATCTTTTTACGTTTGTAAGTATTCCAATGGATTCTTTCAAATTATCCCCACCGTATTCCTTCCATAAATCGTAATTAATTTGGTTATTGATATGCCAACAACATGCGAAACCAATCTTTCGATTAGCTTCCATTCTTAATTTATAAAGTCTATACGCCTCCTTTTTTTGCTCTTCATTTTGCTGCTTATCAAGAAGAATACTTCTCATGCAAAAACATGGGGCTTGTCCCTCAAGTTTATCAGCAAACTGATCTATTCTTGCATAATGTATTACTCCGTTATTAATTAAATCATCAAATTTGAATTTGGGTAAATAACGCCATATTTTCGTTTCGTTTGATATTTCTGGACGGGGTGGAAGTGCATTGATTACTGCTTTTGGAGTATTTTCTATATCCTTATATGTATCTCCCTCCTTTCTAATTCCTCTTTCAGTTATTTGAGCAAATATCACATGATTATCAATCATTTTGTAAGCTTCCGGCCCCTCGTAAAGGCATTCGTGGTGAAACGGCTTGGCCTCCCTCCCTGCCATAATAAAAAACTTTCGAAAATCAGGAGCTTTATAAGTCATCCCATCAGTAGAAAAAACAACAGAATCTGGGTATCTAATCTTATTCATTGTAACTATGTTTTACTGGTTGGTGTCCTCACCAACCACTTGTTATGATTTGTTTCGGTTGGCGAAGTCACAAACCGCTAAGAAAATTAATGATGGCATAGCCTGCCCTTATTCAGGCACAATAAGCCAACGCTTCTTCCCATCAGCACAACTCTTGCGCCAGCCTTCCAATTATTTAATTATATAGATACTTACGCTATAAGGAGATGTTCTTGGTAACAGTAGTTTTTTATTTGAACAAGATTGCTTCAATAGGATTTTTTATTGCCGATAATATATTCTCAGCAACTTTATCAATCAATTTTTCGCCCCAAAAAGGATCATGCATGTTGTAATAAATTACTCGTATATGTTTTAGATCAAAAGGCACATCTTCTTCATTTGAGCAAACTAATACAACCGGTTTCTTCAATGCATGGGCTATGCCCAATTCGTAATACACATTAGGGTTTCTCTGTGTGAGTTCAGCTATTAGTACTTTGGCAGAGCTAATTCCATTCCATATCTGGTCAATAATTTTTCCAGTACCAAAAATGTCATTGTCAGCTCTTAAAGGGGTTAATCCTGTTTTTTTAATGGCTGGCTCATATATCTGTTGATAGTATTCCCCTAATGGTGAAGCAAATGGCATCATAACAAAACAGCTGTCACCAGAAGAAATAAAAACACTCTTAGCAAGTTTTTTTATTTCGTCAGTTGAATCTACTAATGGAGTTGTTCGAGAAGAGGAAATATCTATTACCCTTTGTTTGTCTCCAACTTTTTCAAGAAGCTTTGCGCTCGACAATGAATCTGTAAAT
Source organism: Lacibacter sp. H407 (assembly GCF_037892605.1). NCBI lineage: Bacteria > Pseudomonadati > Bacteroidota > Chitinophagia > Chitinophagales > Chitinophagaceae > Lacibacter > Lacibacter koreensis. Next base: position 4,370,274 of record NZ_JBBKTU010000001.1, read on the forward strand.
ACTTCTATAAATTCACTTATTCTATCGGCTGGTACTTTGAAAGTATCTGCTAAGGCATTTTCAAAGAAAGTTCTATCTGGCAAATTTTCACCTCGGTAGTGTTTATATACGTCTCCTAATATTGGCGCATTTATTACAGATTCTCTGACACCATCGAGCTCATCTTCACTTGATTGCGGGCGAATTATTTTCTTTGCTAACTCGGTTGGTCTAATTTTTTTAGGCCCTGTTCTTTCTAAAAGCCCGTATTTTTTTGCTGAACTTATCTCTACCTGAAATGGGCCACCATAACCTACACCTACAAATTTTGCAGATTCTGATTCCGAGCATTCTTTTCCAGCATTCTGTTCTATAATCGCTTTCGGAATTCGAAGTGACTTTGCAAAAGAATGCTTTGGATAATTAATGTTACCAGACCCCTTAGTAGAAGGAGCTTTCAAATTTTTCTTTTTTGAAGCTGTTTTCGATTTGTTCGCTGCTTTTTTTTTGATGGGAGAAGGGGTGGTTGCCGTATCCATGTGATGTAGAGTGTTTTTAAAATTATCGTTAACACTAAATTATGCGCCACTTCCCATTAAACCAAATTTCCTAATTTTTTGCTTTTCAACTTATGGTTTGTCGCCTTTTTAGATTGTTTCAAAACAAAAGGCAACATCATCAGCCGCCCTTGCTTTCAATTATTCTTAAAAAAACCACCGACAGGGTTTCCTACCGCTGTCGGGGTTTCTCTACTATCTTCTATCTCCTGTATTCTATCTTCTCAACAACTCACTTCCAAATCGCCCCCACTCCCGCTTCACTCAACTTCTTATTCAATGTATTCAACCGAATCTCGAATGCTCCTGCCTGTATTTTAAATTTCACCCAGTGCACATCGTACTCCTTTTTCAAATCAAGGCTCGGTTGATTTACTCTTGGAATATCACTTTCGGTTTGATTAATGAGAAAGAGATAATTGGCGGTAAATTTATTGGGGAAATTTTCTACATCATCATAGGCTTTGCTTTTGCGCTGCACCATGTCTTCGTCCCATGTTTTCATGTCTTTACTTAAAGAGTCAGCTTCTTTTTTCAACGCTGCATATTTCGCATCAGTTAAGTTCCTGATGAGATCATTCAACTGCAAACGTTTACCATTTAGTTTGTTGATGAGTGTGTGCATGGCCGTTACATCGGCTTCCATGGTACTCATCAACGCATCGTAGGCACTGTATTCAGCAGGCGTTGTGGGGTATAAAGGATTAGCAGCTATCACAGCCGTAGCAGTTGTTTGCTGCGTTCCTGCTTTGATGGTTACTGTGTACGTACCGGGGATCGCTTTATGTCCGGCATAACTGCTTTCGATATACACATTCGGTATGCCGGGCATGGTTGCATGACGCGTATCCCATACAAAACGATTCAATCCTTTTTGTTTGCTGAGTGTAGGATTAGGAGATGGTGCGCCATCATAGTACGCAGCATTTTCTGCCACCGAACTAAAGCTGCGGATGAGTTTTCCTTTTGCATCAGTGATCGTCATGGTAACTGTATCAGATGATTTCAACTCCGGCAAGTTGTAATACAGCACTACACCGTTTGCAGGATTTACACCAGCACCACGTGCAGTGCCTGTTGGACTGGCTGCATTCATGGCACTATAACCATTTGCGATATATGCATCTTCCGGTTGATATACCTGCAAACCGCTTTGCTCTTTTTTATATTGACGTAAAACATTAAGATCATCCAACACCCAAAAACTACGGCCCGATGTTGCTGCAATGAGATCGCCTTTGTGCACACGCAGATCGGTGATGGGTGTTATCGGTAAATTCAATTGAAACGGTTGCCATTGTTTACCGCCATCAAATGAAACAAACACACCTAACTCCGTTCCTGCATACAAGAGATCTTTGCGTACATCATCCTCACGTACTACACGTGTAAATGCATTGTTAGGCAAACCGTTTACAAGTTTGGTCCATGTTTTACCATAGTCGGTTGTTTTGTAAATAGAAGGTGCGTGGTCATTAAACTTGTAACGTGTTGTAGCAATATAAGCCGTTGCTTTATCGTGTGGCGATACTTCAATGGCATTGATCAAACATTCCTGCAAACCTGCGGGTGTAATGTTTGTCCATGTGGCACATCCATCTTTTGTGATATACACATAACCATCATCACTACCGGTATAGATCACTCCTTTTTCATGTGGCGACTCTATGACGTAAGCCAATGTTCCATAGTTCTCTGCACCCACTGCTTCATTGGTGTAGGGCACACCACCCTTGCCTTGTTTTTCTTTTTCGTTGCGTGTAAGATCAGGTGACACTTCTTTCCAGCTGCGACCCATATCGGTTGTTTTCAACAGGAGTTGCGAACCATGATAATACGTATTCGGTTCGTGCTTACTCCAGATGATGGGTGCATTCCAGTTGTAACGGTACTTGATATCTTTTGCATCCTTGCCGAGATATTGAATAGGCGCAGGCATAATGTTGGTGCTTGCTTTTGCTTTTGTATCGAGCACTTCAATTGTACCCTGATAACTTCCGCCTAATACATAACGGGGATCGTTAGGGTCAAATGCAAGGAAGGCACTTTCGCCACCTGCTGATGCTTCCCAATCGCTGGCAGTAATAGAGCTGCCACCAAAAGTTCGATGCGGAATAGAGACCGATGTATTATCCTGCTGACCTGCATAGATGCGATACGGAAATTGATTATCTACATTGATACGATAAAACTGTGCCGTAGGCATTTGGTTTTGCGGACTCCATGTTTTTGCAAAATTCACCGATACTGCACAACCACCATCATTACTGATGATCATGTTGTTTGAATTTTTTGGATTGATCCAGAGATCATGATAATCGCCGTGTGTACCGCTGAGGTTCTCCCATGTTTTACCACCATCTCTTGAACGCAATGCCGGTGCACTTAATACATAAATGGTTTGATCGTTATTAGGATCGATAAACAATTCAATATAATACCATGCACGTTGAATCAACCGATGATCATCGGTAATGCGGCTCCAGCTGGCACCTGCATTGTTGCTCACAAATAAACCACCTGCTTCTTTCTCACTATCGCTTTCAATCAACGCATATACTTTCTCCGGATTGGAACGACTAACGGCAATGGACATCTTACCCATTTCTGTCGGCAGTCCATTGGTTAATTTCTGCCATGTATCGCCACCGTCAACACTTTTATACAAACCACTTCCTGCACCACCACTGATCACCTGCCAGGGTTTGCGGCCATGCTCCCACATGGATGCATAGATGATGCGTGGGTTGTTCATGTCCATACTCAATTCATTGCAACCTGTGTTTTCATTTACAAACAATACATTCTTCCAGGTGGCGCCACCATCCGTTGATTTATAGATACCACGTTCTTTACTCTTGCTATACAATGCACCTTGCGCTGCCACAAGTAAAGTGTTGGGATCTTTTGGATGCACCACAATGCGTGCAATATGTTGCGTGGCTTCGAGGCCGAGGTGTTTCCATGTTTTTCCTGCATCTGTACTCTTATACACACCATCGCCATGATGCGTCATTACACCACGCACTGCATGCTCGCCCATGCCAACGTAAACAACATTGGCATCACTTTCAGGAACAGCCACTGCGCCCACACTTCCTGTTTTAAAATAACCATCGGAGATATTGTTCCAGTTAAGACCAAGGTCATCGGTCTTCCACAAACCACCACCTGTTGTACCCATGTAATAGGTATTGATGTCGCCGGGCACACCGGTACCACAGTTTGAACGTCCGCCACGGAAAGGGCCAATGCTGCGCCATTTTACAGCGGATAATTGTTTGTTGAGATCGGATTTGCTTGTATCGAGTTTTGTTTGTGCGTTGATGGTGGTTGCTGTGAATAGAAGAGCAACGAAGAAGTATTTCTGCATGCGTATTGTTTTGGAACGGGTAAGATAAAACAAGTTGATGAAAAACAAGGCACCAATTACACGAATGAACACGAATGGATTTTTTCGATTACGGGGTGAAACCAAATGATAACGGGCGGCTCTGGTATTGCGTTTTTCTTTATCTTGTCTGCATGAAAAAGTATGTATTTCTACTGCTCGGTTTTGCAGCATTCCATTCTTCTGCACAACAAGTCAACATTTCAAAAAAGATTCAACAGGCCATGAACAGGATCGATACGAATACGATCCGTTCACATATTGCGTATTTGGCCGATGATAAATTGAAAGGCCGCCTCCCCGGCACCGAAGGCTACCAGATGGCGGTTGATTATGTGATCGATCAATATAAAAAAATGGGTGTTGCACCCGGCGGCGATAACGGCGGTTATACGCAGAAGTTAGTATTGCGTCGTTCGTTGTTGAATAATAAATCGACAGTGGCGATGTTGAAAGACAAACAAGGCAATATCGATTCTTTACAGTTTGCAGTTGATTATACTGCAGCACCACATCCCATGTTTACGAATGCAAAGGCAGAAGCTGAATTGGTATTTGTTGGTTATGGTGTAGAAATTCCCGGACAGTATTCTGATTACGCAGGTATAGATGTAAAAGGAAAAATTGTGGTGTTGATTGCAGGTGCACCTGATGGATTGATCTCAACACTAACAGCGCATTTCTCTAATGCAGGAAATAAAATGACGACTGCATTTACAAAAGGTGCCGTTGGTGCGGTGTTGATCAATTTAACAACAAGAATGTCGGGAAATGCTACGGCCGCCATACAATCGAATGTAGCCGTTAATCCAACTAAAACAGAAGCCTATGGCCGTGGTTTTACAGGCAATCTGAAAGTTGTACTCAACGGCGGTAAAGCATTACTAAGTCGCTTGTTTATGCATTCGGGTAAAAACCTGGAGCAGGTATTGGCCGATGTTAAAAAAGGGAAAGCATCTTCTTTTGCACTTCAATACAGTATTGCAGCTTCATACAGTACATCGCATACCGATTTTGAAAGTTATAATGTGGTTGGATTAATTCCGGGTAGTGATAAAGTATTGAAGAATGAATATGTGGTGCATTCTGCACATCTTGATCATGTGGGCATTGGCCGTGCAGTAAATGGCGATTCAATTTATAATGGTGCACATGATAATGCTTCGGGTGTTGCTTCGTTGCTGGAGATTGCAAGAGTGTATAAAACATCGGGTGCAAAACCAAAACGTTCGGTGTTGATCGTGATGGTTACTGCTGAAGAAATGGGATTGGTTGGTTCATCTTATTTCGCTGCGAACCCTACTGTGCCAAAAGCATCAATTGTTGCTGATGTAAATACTGATATGCCAACCGTGATCGCCCCGCTCCTTTCTGTTGTTCCATTGGGTGCCGAACATTCAAGCATTATGAACAATGTAAAATTTGCTGCTTCGTATTTAAAACTGGATGTAGAAAAAGATCCGGAGCCTGAACAAAATCGTTTTGTACGCAGCGATCAATATAGTTTCGTGATGAATGGAATTCCGGCATTACATATCAAGTATGGCAATAAAACAAATATCCCCGGTTTTGATCTGGATGCATTCATTAAACAATGGCGTGCAAAATACTATCACCAAAGTGCGGATGGTTTAGATGGCATCTTCAACTTTGCTGCAGCGAAAACATATGTACAATTGAATTTCCTCATCAGCTATTCCATTGCGCAAACATATGAAAGGCCAAGTTGGAATAAGGGTGATCTGTTTGGTACTGCGCAGCAATAATCAAAACATATTTCTAAGAAACAGCCGGACAGTAATGATCCGGCTGTTTTGTTTTGTATGATCGTTACTTGCTTTGCAATAGTTTACTCCTTTTAATTTAGTGACGGATAGCAAAAGGCCACATACTTGCACCAGAAAAAATTCTGCCGGAATAAGTTGATCTTTCAAAAAGCATATTGAACCACCCCTTCCTTTATTTTGAAACATTTGTTCCCAAACAGAGTGATCTGTTGTTATACTTTACTCAATGTTTTAAACGGCTTTCTTTCATTCAATTCAAAAAAGGAATATGATCAACAAATCTGGCGGTCTTTTTTTAGTAGCCGTTTTTTTTAGTTGTGTAAACATGTCATTACATGCGCAACCTAAAACCCAACAACAAAATGTATTGTTTATTATTTGCGACGATCTGAATGATTATGAAGGAATATTTGGCGGACATCCGCAGGCAAAAACACCTAACATCGATCAACTGGCAGCCGCTGGTGTGCGATTCGTGAATGCACATTCCAATGTACCGGTTTGTTGCCCTTCGAGAAACAGTTTGTTCACAGGCGTATATCCACATGTTTCAAAAGACTTTGGCTGGACCAAACTGAAAGAGCAGCCTGTACTGTCACATAATAAAACAATGATGCAACTGTTTCGTGAAAATGGATATAAAACGTATGGCACCGGAAAATTAACACACGATCATATACCTGCCGATTGGGATGTTTGGGGAATGAACGTTGCACACAACTACGGTCCGGTTTATTTCAATGGAAAAGACAGAGTTGCTCATCCGGCTGTGCCATTGCCCTATGGCAGCATTGGCCCCATTGATGGTTCGTTTGGAAGATTATCTGCTGCCGGTATTTCAACAGGAAAAAGAGGAGAAAAGGGCTGGATATACGGTGGCGACGGTGAACCATTCCGTTATGTAAGCGATGATGACAGAGATCTGTTACAAGATGAAAAACATGTACAGTGGGCTGTACAAAAAATAAAAGAACTTGAAACAGCTGCAGCAGGTGATCCATTTTTTATGGCCGTTGGTTTTGTACGACCGCATACACCTTTGCACGTTCCTGATAAATATTTCGAACAGTTTCCACTGGAGAATCTGAAGTTGAACAAATGGTTAAAAGATGATACTACTGATACGTACTTTAATAACAGCATTAAAGGTGAAGATAAGGGCCCACGTTATTATAAAAACTTACTTGCCAGTTATGGCGGCAACAGGGAGTTAGCTCTCAAACATTTTTTGCAAGCCTACCTTGCATGTGTGGCGTTTATTGATGATCAGGTTGGCCTCTTACTGCAGGGGTTGAATAACAGCAAGTTTAAAGACAATACCATAGTTGTTTTTACAAGCGATCATGGTTGGCAAATGGGTGAAAAGAACTATCTGTTTAAAAATTCTGTATGGGATGAAAGTACCCGCATTCCATTGATCATTAAAGCGCCTGCTGCAAAGCCGGGAACAAAAGTAGAACATCCCGTATCGTTGATCGATCTTTTTCCAACCTTGATCGATCTTACTTCGTTAACAGGAAACAATACCACTTCAGCAACGGGTGGCAAATTGGGCGGTTTTAGTTTGCGCCCGTTTCTGGAAAACAAACCAGATACGTGGAAAGGCCCCAACGGCGCATTATCGGTTGTTGGTAATTTCGGCATTGATATACCTGTTGCCAAACAAAACTATTCGTATCGCACAGCACAATGGCGTTATATCAGGTATTCAAATGGCGAGGAAGAATTATATAACCATTTGAACGATCCCTACGAGTGGAACAATGTTGCAGGAAATAAAAAGCTGGCTGCTGTGAAAAAAACATTGGCAAAAGAAATGGATGCATTGATTGACGATGGATCATAATTTAATTCTTCTGCACTTGTTTGTCCGAATGAGGTTTTTCGTTGTAGCTCTTGTATGAGTATCGCTCGTGAAAAATACTGTGCAAACCTCCCCACTTGTTACTTTGTGTTTGTGATTCAAAACGAACTTTAACAATCCGTTCCTTACTTTTACAGCCGATACATCATCCTTCATGAAACAACCACCGTATATGAAACGTTCTGCATTGTCCGTTCTTTTTTTCGTTCTGCTAAGTTCTATAACCAATGCACAGGATATCTTCCTCAACAAAGACACAACCATCAATACTGTCTGGACTATTCCCAAAGGCGCTATTCTTAAATTCGGCAGTAAAGGAAAAATAAATGGAACAGGAACCATCAAAGGCGGCATTATTGATGCGGCATACACGCAATGGATCTTTGATACAACTCTTACTGTTTCACCTGAAGGAACTTACACCAATGTGTTTAGTGCAAAATGGTTTGGTGCAGGTTATGTAAAAGACAACGCAGGCGTGTTACAAAAAGGAATCAATACAGTATTGGCGAATAGTGGAACGCTTCGTAAGTTTTTTATTCCACGTGGTGTGTACCCTTTCAGTAAATCGCTGACTGTTGCAAGTATCTATAAAGAACAATACGGTGGTTGTACGATTCATATGTATGGCGAATCATCTTTTTGGGATAGTGGTACCGGCACAACATTACAATACACCGCAACAGATGGGTTTGCTTTAGGGTTACAACTTAATAAAGGGAGTGAAATTAATAACCTTACCATTCTTGGTCAGTTTAAAGCGCCTGCGGATGTTGATTCTGTTTATTACAATATTCCTTTTGATAAATACAATGATGTGAATGGAAAATGCACGCCGCAATATGCAGGTTTGGTGATTGATTATGATGGCAGTAAAAATGCAAGCGGTTCAACAGGTATTAAAGTACACGATATGAACATTGGCAACTTTACCATCAACTATCTCATCAGCCCCAATGGAAAAACTGTGAATGCCGATATTCTGTTGTTTGAAAATATCCGTTGCGGTAATGCAAAAGTTGGTTTTGCAACGGGGCAGGCACAGGAAAAAGGAAATGTGATCCGTGGTATTTACAGTTGGGGCAGTATTCATACCTTATACGTTGCAGGTAAATATGGAAAAGCACAGGCAGGCAGTTACACGATCGATGGCGGCAATATTGCAGGACGATGTATTCGACTCTTTGATATTTCACAAGCCGGCTGGTACAGTACCAACATCAGTAATATTTTTGCAGAGAGCTTAGGCAGCATTGGCACCATCAGTACACAAATACCGTTGAACATCAGTAACAGTACTTTTCATTTTGTGTATCCCAATAAAATAGGCAGACAAACATTACTCAGCAGCAACAATGAAAAAGTGGTGTTTTCCAATTGCATTTTCCGTTACTATGGAAAAACCGATCCCATGAAATTTGTTGGCAGGGCAACGTTTAATAATTGCCAGTTCAGCGGACCGCAGGTGAAAGAATAATATTCTGTTTACTGTACTATTGCTTTAAACGATACACATCTGTCTGAACAAAATAGCCGTCTTCCATTAACTGCAGTAATTCGTAGGCAGTCCATGTTGCATTAAAGTAGAACGTATGATCTTTATACAGGTACAGAACAGAAGGCAACTCTTTTGTTTTACGGCTGCATTCCCATATTGAAAAAAAATGGTCAGCTTTTTTTTCAATGATATACAGTTGCCACCAGTTGTTTCGTTCACCTGTTATTCCTCCCCTTATATTCATCACATAAAAGCGTTCATTCAATTGACGCAGCATGGCGTTTTTTCCAAGATCAACATACAGCGTATCAGTTGATCTCATTATAAAAGTATCCCGCTCCTGCCAATAGCTTCTCCCTGTTGACATGGTACCATCATAATCAACATCATACATTTTTGCATTACGAAAAATGTATTGATCAACTGTATCGACAGGCTGACGCAGGCTATCGTAAATGATCAGCTGTTCTACTTCATATACTTCGCCCGGAGGAAAAACAAACTCTCTTGCTGCATTCAGTTTAGGCCAGGCACCTTTCGCAATTTTATCAGTACGATCAACGATTACAGCAAAAAATGTTTCCTCAATTAACAGCGAAAGACTATCGTCAGAGGAATAGAATGGCGACCGTTCCTGCTTTTTTTGTTTCCATGAAACCGGTACAGCATTGTAGCCGGATGCCATCGATTTATAATCAAAGGGATTGATCATGTAGTTGGCAGAGTCGGGTAACGATTCCCAGGTACCCAGTAAATGTGTCGGGAATTCGTTGCTGTTTGGCCGGTCGGCCGGCAATGGTTGCTCAAAATAGAATGTAGTGCAGGAACTTAACTGCACAATAAGCAGCCAAATGCCCAACCATTTTACAACACTCCACCAATCCTTGCACATTTTACCTGTTTTGGCAGAAGGTACAACAAGCATGAGCTGTTTTCCAATGATACACATCATTCTTCCGGTTGATTATCGCTAACGGTTTTCACTATTTCCTGGTTCAACCTTCAAATAATGGTTAACCATGACCGTTATTTAATAGCAGGCACAGTTCTTGACTATGATACAGCAGCCATAGTATGATCTGTATTGCCCAAAAAGCAACCAGACCTGATTATTCACATTTAAATTGATTTTATGAAACAGGTACTCATGTTTATTTTTTCATTTTTGTTCATCGGCTCGTTTGCTGTTGCGCAGGAAACTGATGTACGCAAAGAAAAAAAACGTATCAAACAGGAACAACGACAGGTAAAAGAATTAAGCCTCGACCGCAACCAGGGTCAACAAATTAAAAGTATCAACAGCCGTTACAGAGATGAGCATAAAGCCATCATGCAAAACGATGCACTTACCCAACAACAAAAGCAGGATCAGATCCAGGCGTTGAATAAACGAAGAGTAGACGATATCCATAACATCGTTGGAAAGGATAAAGAAAAAGACTTTGACCGCATCCAGGAAAATGAAAAACAAAAAATGAAGGAAAAAGAGAAGGAGAAAAAGGATAAAGTAAAAGAAAAGCAAAAAGAGAAGAAGGTGAAAGAGGAAAAGGTTAAAAAAGAAAAGAAAAACGGAAAAGGTTAAACGAAATAAAAAACGTCCGGCAGATGATCTGCCGGACGTTTTTGTTAGTAATCTGAATAATCAGTTGGGCGAAGAAACATAATATCAATATGCGATACATTGTTTTTATACTCTGGCATTGCTGATAATTTTTTCCAGGCAGGATCGCTGCCGAAACTTTTCCAATGTGCATCTCTATCGGCCATGTTTTCAAAGCTCGTCATGTACATCAGGTTGGGCATTTTGCTGCCTGCCACTACTTCTGCATAAAAGATAGCGTTAAAGTTTAACCGCTTGAACAAGCCGATCTCATCACCTTCATTGAACATATGCACTTTGTTCTGAAAGATCTTTTCAGTAGCACTTTCATAGCTACGTAACTCATATACTCGCTCTCTCTTTTCTGCTTTTAATTGCGGCAGTTGCATTGCAGGTGCTAACGAAAAAGCCTGCAGCAAAATGGTTTCCATCCGTTGATAAGGAGCAGCTGTATGCACAGCATTGATATATTCTGCACCTGTGGCCTTGAAATTTTTATCAGCATTTAGTTTTGCCGGGAGTTCTGTTAACACGTTGAGATTTTTTCCCGGTATCAACACATATATTTTTTTTACCGCCGCTGTATCGTTCGCTATCGCTTTAAACACACCCACCTGTTTGATCTGTAACCGATGTAATGCAGGTAACAAGGACTGTTGCAGGTATGCATCCAATTGCTTTTCCTGCGCATCTGTTTTGTAATGATAGATCGTTAACTGATAAAATTCTCTTTTTTGCTGCGCTAATACATCAGTTGAAAAACTGAACAATACAAGTATTATCAGTATGAGTTTTGCGGGTACTTGTCTGTAGATCTGTTTCATGCAATCAATTTTCACAAAGATGAGGAAACGGAGTTAATAACAATCCATTGCAGCAAAATTTGTCCTTTGCAACTCCTGCACAATACACAACAGCTGTATCATTCCAATGAACGTACAGCTGCCGAACATGATCGGGTGAATTAATTATTGTTGCTGAATCCAGTCATAAACAAAACCGGCTGTTTTTTCCCAATTCTTCAATCCCAATACGTAGTGATTGTTTTCTTCAAACTCTTTATAATCTGTCACCGAGTTTTTATCACTATAACGTTTGAAATTCCGCTTGTTGATGGTCGATGGAATAATGTTATCCTTTGTTCCTGCAACAAAAAGCAATGGTGCATGTGGTTTTGCAAAATCAATTTTTGCGGTAAGTGACAGTCCACCCCTTGCTGCCCGTTTTGATTCAGGAATGGTATTGGCTTCATAACTTTCCTGCTGTTCCTGCAGGCTCATTCCGTTGGTAAATGCATATTGCCAGGTGTTGAACGACATCATGTACGTTTTATCCAGCGACGTAAACAATCCCAACGACCTCCACCCTGCTTTCAGGAATGAAAATTCGTAAGGTATTACGCCCAATGGTGGTACTGAATGAATGACAGCAGCTGCGGCAGCCAGACCACGGTTAAGAAGTATCTGCGTCATTAAACCACCCAGTGAGTGACCGATCACAATCGGCTTTTCCGGTAACTGCTGAATAAACGAAGCATAGTTGTTCACCACATCGATCAGGTTGGTACGGGCCAATGCCAGATCGTTCGGCCGACGGTCTCTTACTTCTTTTGCAGTGCCTTCTTTATTGGGCCATGCCGGAGCGTAGGTAGTGTATCCCTTACTTTCAAAATAGTTTTGCCAAGGTTTCCAGCCGAGATTTGTAACAAAGGCACCTGTAACGAAGACGATAGTTTTTGATTCGATTGCTTTCATGATCTTGTGTTTTAGCTTTGTTTGAATGATGACACAAAGCTCTATTACAGCAAGCGCAAAAACTTTAACCTCGGTTAAAATCGATTATTTCCCGGAAATTCTTTTTCTGATACGGCTGAGCGAAGGTCCCTGTATACCGAGATAGGATGAAATATGATACAGTGGAATACTGTTGAAAATGGCAGGATGGTCAGTCACTAATTGCTGGTAACGTTGTTCGGGCGTCATGAACAAAAAACTTTCTGTTCGCCGCATGGAAATACTAAAGGCCATTTCAGCGATCAACCTGCCGAGTCGCTCCCATTGATGACTTTGCTTATACAATTCCTGCAAGTGTTGAATATGGATATACAACACTTGCGAACCCGTCATGGATTGCGTATAGTAATTACAAGGCGACTGGTTAATAAAACTCTGAAACGACACCACTACCTGGTGCTGCGAATAAAAAAAAACATTCTTCTCCTCGCCTTTTTCATCAATATAATAAGTACGAAACACACCATCGAGAATAAAGCCGAGATGTTTGCATACATGGCGGTACTCATTGTAATACTCGTTCTTTTCAAATGTTTTGAGTTGCCAATGATCGTAGCTTAATGCAAAATGGTCTTCGTCCATTCCGGCCATTGCCTGCAATGCCATTTGTAAAATTTCGATTGGTGCTGGGGAGTGGTTGGCCTGGCTCATATTGCAATATAAGCACTGAAAGTTTTTTCCCGATCGGATTTTTCTGCAACAATTTCTGTACGATGAAACTGTGAGCAGCCTTGCAATCTTCTTCTAAATTGCTTACATTGGTTCACAAACCAGCCAGCATGCCTATTTACATGGATCTCCATATTGTTCCAGGTGTTACTGCAAAAGATGTTGCAGAAGCGCATAAACTGGATGTGTATCTTGAAAAAGATCATAGCTGCAAATGCATGACCTATTGGGTAGATGAGTTACGGGGGCATGTATTTTGTTTGATCGATGCTCCTTCGAAAGAAAAAGTAACTGAACTTCATAACAAAGCTCACGGCTTAACGCCACACAAGATCATTGAAGTGCAGCCCAACCTGGTAGAATCATTTCTCGGCCGCATCAGTGATCCGGAAGAAACAGAATTAACAGACACCGGATTAAAGCTGATCAACGAAACATCATTCCGTATTATCCTCGCTACTAAAATGAAAGACCCGAAGTTGTTACAGTATCAACTGGGTATGGAAAAGGCAACAACATTGATACGGGAACTGAATACCATTATACGAGAAGAGATCAGCCATCACAATGGCATTGAAGCAGAACATGCAGGCTCCGATTTTATTGCATCGTTCACTTCTGCTGCAAAAGCAATTTCCTGCTCCGGTTCCATCCATCAAAAAATAAACGATGCAGATCTGCAACAGGCAGGATTGCGAATGAGTATTCATGCCGGAGAACCTGTTTCAAAGAATGAACAATTATTTGGCGAAACGATCCAATTGGCAGAACGTTTATGTTTTATTGGCAAACCTGCACTGGTAAGTATTACATCAACCGTAAAAGAACTGGTGGCGAAAGATCTGTTACCCGTCAATGAAAATAACCTGTACACATTATCCGGCAATGATCAAAATCTGCTGAACCTGTTGTTTACTGCACTTGACGAAAACTTTCAGGATCCGGATTTTAATATGGATGAATATGGCAATTCAGTTGCCATGAGCAAATCACAACTCTACCGGAAAACAATGGCTTTGTGCGAACTTTCACCCAACACATTACTGAAAGAATATCGCCTCGAAAAAGCACGTGAGCTGATGAAGAAAAAAAATCAAAACATAACAGAGATCACCTTCAATTCCGGCTTCAACAGTCCATCGTATTTTACAAAATGTTTTAAAAAGAAATACGGCCTCCTTCCCATGGCTTATCTTGATCTGATGCAGTAGCCACAACATCTGTGTGACAGAATTTTACCATTTATTGGGTGAATTGTGATAGTAAATGCGGTTTGCATGAAACTATCTTTGTTTCATTCCAAACCAATTAAACTGTTTGTTATGAAACCAATCACACAACGCCGCTATCTGTTTATTACGCTGTTATTATTTTGTGGGCTTAGCACTATTGCACAATCAACCACTCCCGCTGCCAACAAGAAAGAACCGGTTATGAAAACGTATTTGATTGAAAGGGATATTCCCGGTGCAGGTCAACTTACACCTCCCGATCTGAAAGGCATTTCCCAAAAATCGTGCAGTGTATTGAGTGAAATGGGACCAAAAATTAAATGGTTGCACAGTTATGTAACAGGTAACAAAATTTATTGTGTTTACCAGGCCGAAAACGAAGAACTCTTACGTGAGCATGGGAAAAAAGGTGGTTTCCCTGTTACTAACATTACTGAGATCGGAACAACCATCAGTCCTGCTACAGCTAAGGAATAAGTTTATTATAAACCCTCTTTTATTGTTTGTTCCTGTATTACCACACAATACAGGAACAACATTTCGAAAACACCGTCTCCTATTTTCTCCGACACAATTTAAGATCGACCCTTCTTCTGTTTTGTTTACACAAACAAATCTGTAATGTTTTTTTGTTTGCGTAAAATGAAGCATGGCGGAGCTATGCCCTGAAAAATCAATTTTCATCCTATCCCCCCTTGCTACACAATCATCGATTTTCTATAACCAAAAAACAAAGGAGTATAACATGAAACAGATCTCTCACGCCTCACAACAAATGCAAAAAGCCGTTGCTAACTCATTCTTGATTTTTACACTGCTTGTCTTACTTTTTTCTGCAGGCAGTTGCAGTAAAGAAGCCAGCATCAAATCGGATGTTGACGCTGCAGAAATGTCGATGAAAAAAACCGACATGCTTATTCCAAATGATATGCTCACTAATTACAGTGACCTGAGCATGACCACACGCTGGGAGCTGCAACAGGCACGTGCAGCTACAGCCCGTTATCGTGATCTTAAAAATGCAGCAAAAGATGGTTATGTTGATATTAATGTTGTATCACAAAACATGGGCTATCATTTTATGAAGATGACCAATGTAGACGAGAAGTTCGATTACAGGCAACCGGAGATTCTTGTTTACAACAAGATGGACAATGGCAGTATGCAACTCGTGGCAGTTGAATATGCCATTCCACTTGGACTTTCTGCTACAGCACCGGAAGGGTTTACCGGATCGGATGATGTGTGGGATGAAAACAAAGGCTTCGGCTTATGGTTATTACATGCATGGGTATGGTATCACAATCCCGCCGGAGTATTCAACCCAACCAATGAACTGGTGCATCTGCATTAAGCTGCAACCAAAATGGTGGTAACAAAAACAGGTCGGTTAATACCGACCTGTTTTTATACATCAGCGATGTAATTACTTTGGAAGAACTACTCCATCAATTACATGCACAATACCATTTCCTGCTTTGAGATCGGTAGCCACAACAGTTGCTGTACCTCCATTCTCATCCGTTAATATCACTTTGCCATCAACAACTGATGCAGTTAATTTACCGCCGCTTACTGTTGTTAATACCGCTTTGCCATTACCATCTTTAATAGCCTTTACTACAGCAGCAGCATCGATATTACCAGCTACTACATGATAGGTCAACACTTTTGTTAATGTTGCTTTGTTTTCAGGCTTCAATAAAGTGGCAACTGTACCGGCTGGTAATTTATCAAACGCTGCATTTACCGGTGCAAACACAGTAAACGGACCAGCGCCTTGTAAAGTAGCTACCAGATCTGCAGCTTTAACAGCAGCAACTAAGGTCGTGTGACTTTCAGAACCAACAGCAATATCAACTACTGTTTTTTGTGCAGATACAACAGTTGTAAATGCAACTGCAATTGCAGATAACATGAGAAACTTTTTCATAATGATGTGTGTTTTATGGCGTCTATTACACGTTCAAAAGAAAAAGGTTTACGATGGAGATAATTTTTTATTGATTTAACAAACCTGTCTAAAGATGTTTTTGAAAAGCGGATGAAGAAGTCAACAAAAACAATCGACCTGCAAAATAGTTATGAAGCTGCACATGCTTTTACAGCCGCTACAAACTGCCGGATATCATCTGCGGAATTATATACCGATGGTGTTACACGCACACAACCTTCTTTTCCCAATGTACGGGCCACTGTAAATATTTTGTGTTCAGTGAACAGGTAATCGGCAACCTGAGCTGCTGTTTTATGTTTGATGCGGAATGAAGCAATGGCACAGGAGAACTCACCCGGCACAACTACTTCAACAGTTGGATGTTGCTTTAATTCATTTACCCAAATACTTTTGAGATAGTGAAGCCGTGCTGAAATACGTTCAATACCCAACATCTGTTGAAAGGCAAGGCTTGTTGGAATGGTCATGATCACTGCAAAAGGTGTTGTACCAAAATGCGCCAGCTTGTTGATACTGGTTTCTGCGGCACTCGTATCACCAAACAAGGCCTTCATTTCGTTGATGCGTTCTTTTTTTACATAGAGAACTCCTGCCCCAACAGGGTTACCGATCCACTTATGCAGATTGAGCCCGACAAAATCTGAATTCAATTCTTTTACGTTGAATTTTATTTGTCCCAACGCATGTGCCGAATCGGTCATTACATCTACTCCTTTTTCTTTGGCCATAGCAGCAATTTTTGCAACCGGCACGATCAAACCATTGATGTTAGAAACATGCGTGAGTAAGATAACGGTTGTTTTATCAGTGATCTGTTTGCGATACAACTCAACGATCTCTTCTTCGCTGGAAGGCAGTAATGGCATTTCAAATTCCTTTACCGCTATCTCTCTTCTTTTCTCCAGCATCCGGAATGTTTCGATCATGCTGAAATAATCAAGTTGATTCAATACCACTTCATCGCCCCTTTCAAACGGATAGCCTTGTATGGCAATATTCAACGCTTCCGTTGCATTGCGTGTGATGATGATCTCTTCGTCCAAAACACCTAAGAAAGCAGCTACTTCTTTCTTTGCAGCAGCAGCTATACCCGGATATTCTTTTCGTGCAAACCTTGCCGCTTGCTTATTGGCTGTTGCCACATTTTTTTGAAAGGCTTGCAACACCGGTTTTGGTTGAATACCATAAAAACCATTTTCAAGATTGATATGATCATCAGCCACATCATAATATTTCTTAGCGATCTTATTCCAGAATTTCTCATCCGTAGCCCCGCCTTCAGCAGTAAAGTCGGCAGCATCAATTGACAGATCATCATCTGCAAAAGCAACAGTTGGCAAACCAGCTATCATCAATCCACTTCCCATTTTCTTCAAAAAATCTTTGCGATCCTGTTTCATATATCAAGATTTAAATACAAAAAGAATGATCAATTTATTTACCTCCCGGCATACTTGGCCGCACTTCAATTTTACTTGGCAGCGAACGTGGATTCATTTGCAGAATATCAACCACCAACTCTCCAATATCTTCGGGTTGTATTTTCCATGCATCGGCATCGTTAGGTACATGATTATTAAAATGAGTAGCTACCGAACCGGGCATAATGGTGGTTACTTTGATCCCATACTTGCGCAGATCCAGCATTACGGCCTGTGTAAAACCAACCAACCCAAATTTACTGGCATTGTATGCCGAGCCATTTTCGAAAAAATTTGTACCTGCCAAACTTGCAATGGTAATGATATAACCTTTGGTTTGTTTCAATGCTTCAATACTTGCTTTTACGCTGTTAAACACACCGGTAAGATTTGTATCCATGGTTTCTTTCCATTGCTCTTCGCTGATGTTTTCGATTGATGCAAAATGGCCAATACCTGCATTTGCTACAACCACATCCAGTTGACCAAAATGACTGATGGTAGCAGCGATCGCCTGTTGTTCCGATGCCAACGAACTTACATCCGATTCCAGTGCTAAGATCTTCGATGCATCTGAACTTAATGTTTCAGCAGCTTTCCGTGCAGATTGCAGAGAACGGCCGGTAATGGCCACCTTCATGCCTTTCTCCAATAACGCTTTGGCAATTCCGTAACCGATCCCTTTCGTTCCACCGGTTATATAGGCTACTTTCATTTCTATGGCACTCATTTTGTTTAAGGTTTATGCGTGATTTTAATTTGAAAGTACGAATAAAAAGTCCGTGCTGCAGAAACCCAAACCCAGCGGCTTTTTTATCGTTTTACTTTCTTTACATTTACCGTTCAATTAAATAACTACACATGCAGGTCAAACAATTTATTTATTTATCAGCCATCCTTGTTATTACGTCTCCTTTAGGATGCTCAAATAAATCCGCTACTACAGAAAATGGCAATGGTAACGGTGGAGATACGACCAAACTTCCTCCGGTTGAAACCAAGCAACCGAATTCAGATTATAAATCTGCATTTGCCGGACAAACAAGAATAGCAGGTGCAAAAACCACCACGCCATATAAAGTGGAAAAACTGGCTGAAAAAATTGAACGGCCCTGGGCCATTATTCCACTGCCTGATGGAAGGTTGCTCACCACACACAAATCGGGCTTTATGCAGCTGTTTGATGGCAATGGTGTTTCGCTCAAAAAAATTACGGGACTACCTGCTGTTGATGCAAGTGGGCAAGGTGGTTTGCTCGATGTAGCATTGGACCCTGATTTCAACAACAACAAAATTATCTATTGGTCCTTCTCCGAAAAATATGATGTGGGCAACCTGATGTCTGTTGCAAAAGGAACACTCAATGAAGCTGCAGGTACAGTTGATAATGCAGTGGTGATCTTTCGTGCAACACCTGCGTTAAAAAATACCAGTTACCATTATGGCTCACGGTTGATATTTGATAAAGATGGCAACCTGTTTGCAAGTACAGGCGAACGTTCTGTAATGGAAGGTCGTGTACAGGCGCAATCACTTTCATCTGGTTTGGGAAAGATCTTTAAGATCACCAAAGAAGGAAAACCGGCTCCCGGCAATCCCTTCATGAATCAGGCTGGTGCAATGCCGGAAATTTATTCTTATGGCAACCGTAATGTGCAAAGCATGGACATTCATCCCGTAACCGGTGAATTATGGGCTGCAGAGTTTGGTCCACGTGGCGGCGATGAATTAAACCTCATCAAAGCAGGAAAAAATTATGGCTGGCCAACCATTACTTACGGTATTGAATATGGTGGTGCAAAGATTGGTGACGCTATTCAGCAAAAAGAAGGCATGGAACAACCGGTGTATTATTGGGATCCTGTATTATCTCCCGGTGGTATGAGTTTTTATAAAGGCAATGCAATTCCGGAATGGGAAAATAACTTGTTCATTGGTGGATTGAGCAGTGCACATATTGTACGCCTCATTATTGTAAACAACAAAGTGGTAGGTGAAGAACGACTGTTGGCTGATAAAGGTGAACGTTTTCGTGATGTTGCGTATTACAACGGCATGTTGTATGCAGTAACAGATGGCGGAAGTATGTACCGTATCAGTAAGCAATAAATTCAACTGATTGATCTCATAAAAAAAGTTCGTGCCTGCACGAACTTTTTTTATGCTTGTACAGAAGCAGAAGAGGAATAATTGTCGCTTTATGTGCTGCATAAGCCAATAAACACAAGAAACTACCGCTTGTATTTTCCTGTTGCATACATTCCGTTTATAAATTCTATTTTGATAAAAACAATTACATGAAACCTTTTCTCCTTATCATCGCCTTGCTGTTTTGCTATGCAATTTTGCCTGCACAAAACAAGGTAAATCCCATTATCAAATCGTATGGTACTGTTTTTGAAATTCCAACAGCCGATCATAAACCCGACCCTTCAATTGATTACAAGATCATAGTAGAGCTCACAGAAAATACCCCCAAAGCTGATTCACTGAATATTTACCTGGAAGCAATTGCAACACTTATTAATCTGCATGCAGCCGAAGGGGTACCTGCAAAAAATATTCATATCGCTGTGGTGTTGCGAAAAGCTGCTACCTATGCGGTACTGGGGGATGAATTGTTTCGTAAATATTTCAAGGTAGAAAATCCAAACCGTCAGTTACTGAAAGAACTGCAGGATGCAGGTGTAGAGTTTTTTGTTTGCGGACAAACCATGATCAAACGCAACATGAAAGAAGAAGAGTTGATGCCGGGCACAAAAATTGCAAGCTCTGGGTTAACCACCATCAGCACACTGCAATTGCAAGGCTATACGATGATCAAATTCTGATACGTTTAGTTTTTGATTAGCAGATTTGTTTAGGCAAACAATCAGCATCATTTCTGTTGAAGTAACTCGGGGGCTTGTGCTTCACCTTTTTCATCACCACAATTTCCAATACATCCTATGCTTTCACCAAAGTACACTTTACCTTTTTTAATTTGTACCAGTTGTTTGTCTTGCAAACGACGCATAGCTCTGATCACCGTTTCCACACGGAGTGAAGTCATCTCTGAAATTTGTTTCCTTGTAAGTTTGATTTTATTGCAGGATGCACAAATATGATCGCTTGTACTTTTAAGATAATTTAATAACGACATGACCATTTTTTCCGGATCATGGTTTCCCATTTCTTTCACCATAAAAAATTTAAACCGCAAACGCTCCGTAAGCAATTTCGAAAAAGCAAAATGGATCTCCGGTTGACTTTTCAACAACTGATAAAATACCGGCTTGTGCAATCGCAACACCAACGATTCTTTATTTGCAATAGCTGTTGCAGCAAATTTTCCACCGTCGAATAACGGCAATTCGCCGATACTTTCGCCGGGTTCAACCAAACGCTGTAAATATTCCTTCCCCTCTTCATCAATATTTACCCAGCGTAGCTGTCCACCTTCTACCTGATAGTAAAAATTGCAAACCTGACCTTCTTTGAAAAGATGTTCGCCTGTTGCCAGTTGCTTGTAGGTTGCACCCCAGGCTAACAGAATATCTGTATTGATCATGGCTGTTTTGTAAGGTTAATTAGAAGAAGTAAAAGGTAACATTTATTCGGCTGTATTTCAAATTACATTTCAATTACCTGCAAACTAACTGCAAAAAATATTCCGCCTTTTTAACCCGACACCAGGCAGGTAAATGAATGCTTATCAAATCCAGAGCAATGAATGCGTTGCAACAGTTGAGGCGGAGGAGCTATCTTTGTAACAACGCATGACAAACACATACAACACTTTTATTCGCAAAGAATTCACTGCATGGCAACGGGAGATGTTACGTAAGCCATCGCTCTTCAATGGCTTATCGAAACGTATACAAACAAAGATCAACAACTGGATCCCCGAAAAAATTCATGTCGCTGTAACTGCTACAATTAAGCAATTAATTAAAGCTGTACTGTTTGGTGCAAAACATACAACGGCCCATCCGCTTTTGGATAAGAGTTTGCAGGAGCGGGAACTGGCCATTGAAAAGAAAATCGAGACGTATAAAAAAACTGCAGCAGTTGAAGGTGGAATTGCAGGTGCCGGTGGAATTCTTCTGGGCCTTGCCGATTTTCCCGTATTGATCGGCATCAAAATGAAATTGCTGTTTGACATTGCCAGCCTGTATGGCTTTGATGTGAATGATTATAAAGAGCGGGTGTATTTGCTGCATATTTTTGAGCTTGCTTTTTCCAGTCATGCCCATCGTAAAACAATTTATTTGAAGATGACGGATTGGGAAACGAAGAAACAACAACTGCCCGACGACATCAATCAATTCGACTGGCGCAATTTTCAACAGGAATACCGTGACTATATTGATCTGGCTAAAATGGCACAGCTTATTCCACTCATTGGTGCACCGGTAGGTTTAGTGGTGAACTATCGCTTGCTGAAAAAATTAGGCAGCACTGCCATGAATGCATACCGCATGCGGTTGTTGAACGATTGATCGAACAATACTTACGCATCAACAACTTATTCGATGATCACTTTCTTTAAATAAAAAACAGTGGGGTCAACCTGTATCATTGAATTGCTGGTTATTTCAACTCCCTTCTTATCAACTACTACTTTTTGAATTCCCTGATCAGTTTCTATTTCCATTGGCAACGCCATATCAAGATTGAGTAAACGAACACGGTAATTATTGTCGCCTGTTTGTTTTACATGCACTTCCAGTTTATTGGTTGTGTACAAAAACAATTGAAACAACGGCTGTAAACTTACGCCATGTGCTTTGCTGAATAGTTGCTCCACATCAGTTGTTGTAACCGTATTATCGTAAGTATATTGCGGATCAGTTGCCAGCTTCTTCAATGTGGGAAAGAAAATTTCATCGCCCATTACATACCGGAGCGTATGCATAAAAAAAGCACCTTTTCCGTAGATATCGGATTGATAGACCTGATCACTATCGATCTCCTCACCTTGTACGATCGGCAAACGGTTTTGTGCAGATCTTGCTGTTTGTTGCATACGTTTACGATAAGCATCTTCTCCGTCCAACTCACGTGTGGCCATTGCATCGCCAAAAACACAAATGCCTTCCTGTATCCACATATGTGCCCAATCACGATTGGTTACTTTATTAGCCCACCATTCGTGTCCGAATTCGTGATGGAGCAACCAGTCAAAATCTTTACCACCTACCTGTTGATAATTGTATTTATTCCCATAGGCAATATTCGTTTGGTGTTCCATTCCTAAATGGGGCGTTTCGGTTGCTGCAATGCGTTCCTTCACCCATGGATATTCACCAAAATATTTTTCAAGTATGCGACAGGATTGTTCAAACAGGTCGAGTAGTTTTTCTGCACGGTTAAAATTTTCCTCCAGCACATAATATTCCATTGGAACTTTATTGCCGTTGATAGTTGTATACGTTCGCTTTGCCACTTTGTAATTACCAATATTGAACAGAATGCAATAGTTGCTGATGGTATAGTTTGTTTTCCAATGATAGGTCGACTTCGCTTTTTTAGTGGTTACTTTTTTCAACAATCCCGGTCCGGTTACCACCAACCCTTTCGGAACGGTGATCATCATATCGGCGCCTTCGTTAGGTTCATCGCTTGGATGATCTTTACAGGGAAATAATGTTTTACCTCCTTCGCCTTGATTTGAAACAGCGATCCACGGATTGCCTTTACCATCAGTTGACCATTGAAACCCTCCCTCCCAAGGTGGCCGTGCAGCAACACCGGGTTTGCCCCCATAGCTGATCTTTACCTTTACTTTACCTGCTGCTAATTGTTGAGGCATCGTAATGTTGATCAGATCATTCTCCGTATGCGAAAATTTTTGCGACTTTCCATTCACAAGTACATTACTGATAGTGAATCCATGCCACAGATCGAATAACAAACTGCTGGTTGGCTGTAATACATTCACATCAATTTCTGTAAAGCCATTGATTGTTTGCTGTGCAGGATCAACTTCAAGCGATAATGTATAATGCCTGATATCCAGGTTCGCCTGTTCGGGTTTTAATTTTCCACCTGATTTTAAATTCTGGGCTTGTGTATTCAACATGCATAGAAGCAATAACAGGAAAGAGGAAAAAAGTCGCATGGTTGATGGTTTGTATGAAGTTAATTATTCTCAACATGTGTTGCAGCAGAAATACACAAAAAAATTAGCCTTTATACTTCGTTCAATATTTCATCGCTGCTCCTTATATTTAATGATGCAGGAACTGCTACATCATATCAAACAATATGCACCACTCAGCGAAGAAGCTGAACAAAGCCTGTACGATTGTTTTGAACAGGTTGTGTTTGCCAAACAACAGCATCTGCTCACAGAAGGAAAAATCTGCCGTCATCTTTATTTTTTAGAGAAGGGCGCCCTGCGTGGTTATTACAATCTTGATGGTAAAGAGATCACGCATTGGTTTGGATTTGAAAATAATTTTGTTACTTCCTTTCACAGTTTTATTACACAGGAGCCTTCAGTAGAAAATATTCAATTGCTGGAAGGAAGCATTCTCTGGTCAATCTCAAAAGACACACTCTCTACATTACTCAACCGCTATCACGATATTGAACGGTTGGTACGTATTGCTACTGAAAGCTATTATTTACGCCTGGAAGAACGGTTTGTGAATGCTCAGTTTAAAACAGCGGCTGAACGTTATGAGCAACTGATGACTGAATCACCGCATATCCTGGAACGTGTACCGCTTGGATATGTTGCCTCCTATCTCGGCATCAGTCAGGAAACCTTGAGCCGCATCCGCAGCCGTCTTTAACATTTCCGGTATTGAATTTTGACTTTTGTCAAATAGTCTCTGCCATTACACAGATAGTTTTGTTGGAAACAACAGAACAGTTTATGGAACAAAAACAAACCCTCGCTCCTTCGCCTGCATTTATTGCAGCATCCTGGACATCACTCATTATCGGCATCACGGCTTTCATTATTGGCTTGTGGAATGCAGACATTCAGCTGAATGAAAAAGGCTATTACTTCACTGTATTGCTGTTTGGATTATTTGCAGCGATCTCCGTGCAAAAAGCAGTGCGTGATCAACTGGAAGGTATTCCTGTTACAAATCTCTATTATGGTATTGCCTGGTTTGCAACCATTACTTCTATCATTCTATTAGTGGTTGGATTATGGAATGCCGAACTCGAACGAAGCGAAAAAGGTTTCTATGCCATGGCGTTTACACTCAGTTTATTTGCAGCGATTGCAGTACAAAAAAATACAAGAGACAGTAAAGCAAGCGAAAGCATACACAAAGAAGAACATCAGCAATAAAAAAAATCAGCCCATGCAAATTGCATGGGCTGATCACTTACTATTGAGATCATTTTTATTTCAACAATAACATTTGCCCGATATGATTGGCCATGTGTCCGGTACGGTTGAGCAATACATTCAATTTATTCCGGTGAGGCTCGTTTGCAAAATCTTCTGCTGATACAGCTGTGTGACGTTCCAGCCATTCATCAACACTTGTTGTTTGAAAAACCGTTTCCAGTTTTGCATTCACTGCTTCCAGCTTTTCTTTCAAATCAGCAATGGCAGGCATTGGCAATCCCGATTTATCCGGGTTTTTAATAAATACTTCATCGAGTTCGGGATACAACCGGTCGCTGAAGTCCAGCAACGGAAACAATGCATCACTTACTGCAATTAAATGCCCAAGCAAATAAATGCCTGTGTTTCTTCCCGGCGCAATTTCTTTCATCAATTGCTCATCCGATAACGAGTCGATCAATTTTGTTAAGTACTTATTTTGCGATTCCCATGCAGATAATGCCATCTTAACTACCAGGTTCAATTGCGTGGTTTCTTTTTCCATATCATTCATTCATTTATCGCACAAAGTTAGGGGGCTTTCGAGGAATCCTTACAAAGGCTTATACAGTGATCCCCGATCGGGTGTTGATGATCATCCCAACCGAAAATTCAGAATACCACTTGCATTTACCAATTCTAATTTCTAAGTTTATTGGTCATCTCTCCCTTCACTCAACCAAAATCTACTCATGTCGAACATCACTGTTGACACGGAACAGGGCAGTTCTACCCCGCTTCCGGACAATACGAATACCATTTTCGCAAGGCTGTTTTCATTGGATGTCATTCGGGGAGTTGCCCTGCTTGGCATTTTGATCATCAGCATTTGGGAGTTTGGCGGCTTCAGTTCAAATGAACAAAACAGATTGCATCTGCTTCGAAAAGGTTCGGACTTTTATTGGTTTACATCTGCTCTTCTTTTGTTCGAAGGAAAAATGCGTGCACTTTTTTCATTGGTATTTGGTGCGGGGATCGTTCTGTATATGCAAAAACCAAATCAACCGGGATTACCATCAACGCAGGAGCTATACATCCGTCGCCAAATGTGGTTGATGGCGTTTGGTGTTGTGAATGCATTTGTATTACTGTGGCCCGGTGATATTCTGTTTCAATATGGAGTGATGGGTATTTTATTATTTCCTTTTTTCAGAATGAGCAAAAAGGGTTTATTGATCGCTGCCATTGTTGTTACCCTCATCTATTGCGGAAAAATGTATTGGTTCTATGCAGATGATCACAAAGCATATAAGAAATTCAAAGCGATCGAATTGATCGAACAAAAAAATAAAAAAGACAGTGCTGCACAACATATCAAAGACAGCTTGTCGGGAATGTCCAAAGCAGAACTGGCTAAAAGTGATTCGCTGTTCAAAGAAAAAACAAAACTCAACAGAATACAGGAGGGTGATAAAGCACGCTGGGAAGGGCTGGCAAAAGGTTTGAAATACGATACAACCAAAGGCCCGGAGAAAGGCGAGAAAACTGCCATGTGGGGCAATTATAAAAAAGTATGGCAACACCTGTACCAACGTGCACAGGGAAAGGAAGCTGCCTGGCTTTACAGGATCGGCATTTGGGATATCGGCTCGATGATGCTGTTGGGAATGGCATTGTTTGGCTTTGGTTTTTTCAACAACCGCTTTTCAACAGGTACTTATGTACTGCTTGCGATCATTGGTATTGCTGCGGGTATATTTTTAGGTTGGTTACGCCTCGATCTGCAGCACAGCAAACATGTTGATTACATCAAATATCTCAGCAACAAAGCAGTTTCACCAATGCAGTTTTTTCCACTTGAACGTTTGTTAATGGCTTTGGGTTATGCAAGCCTGCTGATGTTGTTGATACGTATCAAATTACTACACTGGTTGTGGGAAGCACTCGCTGCAACAGGGCGGCTTGCATTTACAAATTATCTTATGCAAACCATTCTCTGCACACTCTTCTTCTATGGATATGGGTTTGGATATTTTGGCAGGCTGTCTCAAACGCAACTGTATTTTTTCGTTGCAGAAATCTGGATCATACAAATGGTATTTTCTGTTTTCTGGTTACGGTTTTATCAATACGGGCCGGTGGAATGGTTATGGAGATGCCTTGTGTATCGGAAACGTTTTTCCAATAAAAAAGAAAACGCTTAATACGGCTGTAACCAATTTCTAACAACTCAAACACTACTTCATGCAAACATACTCAACCGATAATCACTTAAAGCCGGTTCAACAGGCGGAGCGTATCAAAACAGTAGATATGATACGTGGTTTTGCACTGCTCGGTATTTTACTCATGAACATCCCGGGCTTTGGTATTAACTGGGATGCGTGGAACAGGATCATGACCGGCCCGGAAAACACAAAAGATTATTATGCATTTGCAGCTATTGCTACTTTTTTTGAAGGTACCATGCGTGGACTATTTTCCATGCTTTTTGGCGCAGGCATGATCTTATTTACGCTCAACAAAAAAGATACGGCAACAGGGCCCACCGTTACAGAATATTATTACCGCCGCTTGTTATGGCTGGTTTTGTTCGGTGTGTTCAATGCGTTTGTATTGCTCTGGTTTGGCGATATTCTTTTTTTCTATGGTTTGTGCGGGATGATGCTCTATGCCTTTCGCAATACAAATCCTAAATGGCTGTTGGTACTTGGTTTTGTTTGCATGGCTGCTACTATGTTAAAACAACAATTGAACTGGAATGAAATAACGGAGAAAAGAAAAGCGTACAATGAAGCAGTGGCAGCAAGCAAAACAGGGAAACAATTAAGCGGAGATCAACAGGCAGCAAAAGAAGAATGGCTTGAAATGGAAAAAAGAAGAAAGCCCGATACGGCCTTCACCAATCGTAACCTGCGTACAATGCGATCGGATTATGTGACCATTTATCAATACTGGATCCCCAAAAATGCAGATGGTGAAACATGGGGCATGTATCATCAATGGTTTTGGGATGGGTTGACCATGATGTTTATTGGCATGGCATTGTTTGGTTGGGGATTTTTCAGTAATAGATTATCGAGTTCAACCTATGGCATGTGGTTATTGGTTGGCTATGGAATTGGCATACCTATCAGCTGGTTTGTTTTTAGAGGAAGCCTTGAAGATGCACGAAACCTTGGATTGTATGCTGATCGTTACTACGTGAACCACACACTGCTGTACGATATACGCAGAGTATTGTTATCGCTTGGGCATGCCAGTTTGTTAATGCTTATTTTCAGAAGTAGTGTAGTGCCATGGTTGATGCGGGCATTGGCGAATGTGGGACAACTTGCTTTCACCAACTATCTTATGCAATCAATTATTTGTACCTGGTTCTTTTATGGATATGGATTTGGATGGTACAACAAACTACAGTTTTATGAACTCTACTATGTTGTATTTGCTGTATGGATCTTTCAAATAATTTTCTCTGCTATCTGGTTAAAGTTTTTCAGGTTTGGTCCGTTTGAATGGCTATGGCGTTCACTCACCTACTGGCAACTGCAACCAATGCGGAAATAAAATATGCTCATAACACAAAGCCCCATCGAACATACATCGATGGGGCTTTTTCGTTATCCGCTTCATTCATCACTATCTCTTATCGCTTCACAGGAGTGTAATATTTTAATGCTTGTGGCATATGACGTTGCAGATTTGCAATACGTGTTTCATCAGCCGGGTGACTGCTTAAAAACTCAGGAGGTTTTTGACCACCTGCTGCTGCCATCCGTTGCCATAAAGGAATTGCTTCCTGTGGATTGTAACCCGCCATTGCTGAAAAGTAAAGGCCATACTGATCGGCTTCGTTTTCATCTTTACGTGAAAACGGCAGCATCACTCCCACTGTTGTACCAATACCATAGGCTGTCATAAACATATTTTGTGTTTCAGCCGGTTTGTTTGCCATGGCAATTTGCAACGCTGCTCCACCCAATTGTTGTAACAATCCCTGACTCATACGCTGGCTGCCATGTTGTGCAACAGCATGCGCAATCTCATGACCAATTACTACCGCCAAACCTGCTTCGTTTTGCGTGATCGGCAACAAGCCTGTATAAACAACTACTTTACCGCCGGGCATACACCATGCATTGGCTTCTTTGTTATCAATGAGATTGAACTCCCATTTGTAACCATCCAACACCTCACCATGTCCTTTAGCGGTGTAATATTTTTGGATAGCCGAGGCGATACGTGTGCCAATGCGACGCACCATTTCTGCATCTTTATTTACACTTGCGTTCACAACTTTATTCTCACTTAAAAAAGAATTGTATTGTTGCTGTGCCATTGATTGCAATTCTGTTTCTGATACCAGGCTTAATTGCTTGCGCCCTGTCACCATGTTTTGTGTGCACCCTATAAAAAGAGTTGCCACCATTAAAGAAAGTACCAGTTGTTTCATTGTTTGTTTTTTTATGTATATGCTATTTCCATGCCATCTATTTTTCATGCCAAAAAAGTTAAGCTGTTTAATGATGAAAAAAGCAGGTTTCACAAAGGTGCTGTTGCGGCTTCCTCAATTTGTTACACAATTATGCCGAAACTTTATATAGTTCACAGGTTGGAAATACAGATCAAACACTGATAACTATTCCATTTATCCGGGATCGCAAGGAAAAAAACATGTTCTTCCACAGGCTGATAAAGAATGCATCTATAAGACAGATATACTATCTCATTCATTTTTATCAACAACTACTGTTGATGGCATGGTGATTGTTTCGTTAACCAGGTTAACATTATTCATTCACTTTACATTTTTACAGCATGAAAACAAAAGGTTTCGATTTCGTTTTACTGCTGGCTGCAGTATTTTTTTTAACAGCTTTTGCGTTTCAGATCGGAGGTGCCATTGAAGGACGTGTAGTGCCATCCGAAAAAGCATTAAAGGCTTTTGCCATTTCAGGGAAAGACACCAGCATCTGCAATGTAATTGGTGGAACATTTCAATTGGCTCAATTAAAGCCAGGCACTTATCAGTTGATCATTGAAGCAATTGCACCTTACACACATAAATTCATGAAAGATATTCAGGTACGGGATGGCGAAACAACCAACGTAGGTGAAATACAATTACAACTGAAATAGTTTTGTAAAAAATCAAACATCTTTTGTTTTGATTCAATATTCGGATGCAACTCACTGTACAGCAACCATTAAAAAATAAAAAACAGTAAATTTCATCAGTATCGTAAAACTCCCTGACATTATTGCTGTGGAAAAGTTAGTAACGTGAAACTCAGGTCGTTAACCTGTCAGCGTAGTTTTACATACCCTGTTTGTTAGGATTTGGAAAAAAGGGAATCTACTTTTGTATCCGCATCACACATACAACGATGCATGCAGTTACAACCCTATAATTAATAATCCGTTCACTGTTTTGTAACTGCAGTTCTCTCCAATACTTTACTGAAAAACTGTTTTAAGAGATCCATTTCCCATGAGCATTTCTTTACGAAAAACAGTACAATGAAAACGACTCAATGGAAACAACTTGTTTGGTGCAGTATGTTCTTACTTGTCATCAATCAATTACATGCAGAAACACCACAACCACATGTTGAATTGTTGTTACACAGCAATGTACACGATTCATTGATCACAAAAACAGTGCTTACAAAACAGGTAACTGTTGCATCTGTTCAATTGCAAAAAACAGTTCAACCATTTGTAGAGACCTACCTGGAAGAACATGCAGACTTACTTGAAAAAATTAAACAACAAAACAGCGGCTCGTTCAAAACCATTGAACGGATTTTGGTGAAGCGTGGCATTCCTGCTGAATTGGTTTATCTCGCTGTAGTAGAATCAAAATTAAAAAACAAAGCTACTTCCGGTGCAGGGGCAGTTGGCATCTGGCAACTGATGCCTGTTACTGCAAGATCGTTGGGATTACATGTAGCAGGTAAAACCGATGAGCGTAGATACATTATACAAAGCTCTGTAGCAGCAGCAGACTATCTGAACGTATTATACAAACAGTTTGATGATTGGTTATTGGTAGTAGCGGCCTACAACTGTGGTGCTGGTAATGTGTACAAAGCCATTAAACAATCGGGAAGCCGTGAGTTCTGGAAACTGCAACGCTTTTTACCTGCCGAAACAAGAAATCATGTGAAGCGTTTTATTGCTACACATTATTATTATGAAGGCGAAGGAAGTCTTGTTACGCTTACAAAAAAAGAGCGTATCATCTATCTTGCTTCATTGGAAGACTTTACTATTGAAGAAGATGAAAATAAAACCAACGACACACCGACTTCACGTAATCAACCATTGAACTGGGTGGTTATTGCACAGCATGAAGGAGGATTGATTGTTGAGTTACGAAAATAATCGACCTGTATTTCCATCTATGTTTGATCGGGCAATTGCATTTGTGCAATTGCCTTTTTCATTTGTGTTGTTTGAATCGGTAAAGAAAAATTTATAGGTGCATTATTGCTGTTGCACAAAATGCCAGCACACGCCTGCGAGATCAATTACATTCACTTCCCGCCCATATGGTTGATTACTGATCGTTCCGATACGGATGCCATATTTCTCCGGTAATTGCCTTGCTATTACATCTGCACGGAAAGCTTCCACATCTTCCACACCAACAGTGAGCATAAAATTTTCTGCGAACGGTTTGTTATCGTAGCGTTGGAGAATAAACGCTGCGCCATTGTTGTCAAAACCGGCATAATCGCCCATATCCCATACAAGTGTAAAACCAAGCTCTTGAAAAAAATCCCGTGCCTGTTCAAAGTTGCCGCCTGATGGTACAAAAGGGCGCAGTGATAAGAATTTCATGTGATGATTGTTTGCTTAAAGATACAGTACCGGAATAGTTATTCTCTTTTCAAAAAATAGAAATTCATTGGCATGGAAACAACAAAACCTAAACGTTCATAAACGGCAATGGCCCGTTCATTATCGTCACGCACATGCAGGAATGGTTGTTGACCATGACTAAGTATGATCTGCATCTGATGCTGCATTAATGCCGATGCGTAGCCTTTGCCCAAATGATCGGGATGTGTGCATACTGCACTTAGTTCGGTATAGTTTTCACAATGTAAACGCTGCCCTGTCATAGCAACTAAGTTCCCTTTGTCAAAAATGCCGTGGTAGTAACCGAAATCGATGGTGCGTTTTCCAAACGGACCAGGCTTTGTAAGTTTCACCAGTTCGCTCATTGCATTAACATTTTCTTCTGTTAACGGAACGATGTTGGGGAAATCACCGGTAATGATATTACTGCCTTCATATACAAACTGCAATCCTTTTATTTCGTGTTGCAGTTGCCAGCCTTTTGGTGTGGTAATCGTAGTGGGCTTTGCATACAATATTCTGCGGCCTGTTGGTAACAGTTCATACAACTCTGCAAACCCGTTTGCATGATCATGAGAAAACCCGGCATAAGGCGATACTTCTTCGTTGAAATATTTTACCTGCTCAGTGCCGAAACTGAGATGTTTATCACCGGTAAGTAAAGCGTAGTAAACGGGATTTTCTAATACATAATTCACATAACAAAAGTATCTGTTTTGCAAACGTGTTGAGCTACCGCAAATGGGGATGGCGGGTTTCAATTGCTAACGTCAACCCCAGCAGCTTTTCATCACGATCTTTATTGCTGCTCCTTACTTGTTTTCGGTTGTTCTTTTGGTGTGGGCTGTTTTGGTTTGGGAGCATCTTTTTGTATGCGAATGATCTTGCGGATGATATCTGCCACCGGTGCGCCAATACCCAAACGCTGCGCATTGGAATTTGCAGGAGCAGCCATCCGGTTTACCGGATCGAACAACAGATAATTCCCATGCTGCATTCCTGAAGAATCAAGTATGCCTTCCGGAACGTACAATTGTATTTTCACCTGCTGGTAACCGTTAGGAAAGTAACGCAGGTAATAACCACCCTCCTGCTTGTACCACTGCTCCTTTTTATAATCGGCTTTGTGAATTACTGATTTTTCACGCAACACGGCTATCCGTTCAAATGATTCGTATGTACTGGAACCTGTTTCAAACATCCGTTTCATACTCACCTGTGCACCGGTAATGCGTGCATCGGGCAATGCCTGTGCAACTTGTTTCACCACACCCATCACCCCGCCTTTTAACTGGAAGATCTGTTTCTTGGTTAAGAGTTGCTGTGCGGTCAATTGAACCGGCCACGAAAGTTTATTGTAATCGGACCCACTAACCACAGACCATAACAGCAGTTGAATATTTTTCTGATTGAGTTGTTGCTGTTGCAAGGAATTGCGTAAAACCGTTTCTACGATCTCCTTCCGATTCGTTTGCAACGGCATTTGTAAATAAGCATCTCTGTCCGATGGATCGGGTGTGCCGGGTTGCAAACAATAACTTTTATAATTCGCTTCATAAAAACCTTCTGCCAATACGATCTGTCCCTCTTCTGTTTGCGGCAGATCGGTCAAGGGCAATGGTTGTTCGTTGATAAGCATTGTATCGATCAACAATGAAGTTGATACTTCAGGTGTTAAAACCTGTAGTTGTTTAAGGTTACTACTGATATGATCTTGCGAAACAGAAGCGCAGGCTGTTACAAAAAGAAGCAACCATACATGTTTGAGTAGAGTTACAGGCATACGGTACGTTTTAGATGAGTGTTGATGAAGAAATAGTCTCCTGATCAA
Organism: Lacibacter sp. H407; assembly: GCF_037892605.1. Classification (NCBI taxonomy): domain Bacteria; kingdom Pseudomonadati; phylum Bacteroidota; class Chitinophagia; order Chitinophagales; family Chitinophagaceae; genus Lacibacter; species Lacibacter koreensis. The sequence goes on from NZ_JBBKTU010000001.1 coordinate 4,403,996, forward strand.
CAATAAATACAATCACAAAATAGAAAACGAATTTTGCATTTGAAAGTTGTACGATCCAAAACATTGTTAAGGTTGGGAAGAACGAATGAATCAGAAAAATGACCGGCACCTTGAGTACAATTGACTGCTAAATGCTACTTTCGCAGTCTTAAATTATACTATGAGCGAAATAAAATTAACAACCGGCGAAATACATACAGCTAAAGGCATCATGAAATTTGAATTATACAATGACGATGCCCCCATTGCTGCTGCAAATTTTGAAAAATTAGTGAGCGAAGGATTTTACAACGGATTAAAATTCCACCGGGTGATCCCAAGCTTTATGATCCAGGGCGGATGCCCCGATGGCACAGGCGCAGGCGGCCCCGGCTATTCTATTCCATGCGAATTAACAGGCAGCAAACAAATTCACGACCGTGGTGTAATGTCAATGGCGCACCGTGGTAGAGACACAGGTGGCAGCCAGTTTTTCATTTGCCATAATCGCAATGGCGTTAAACATCTCGACGGTGTACATACCTGCTTTGGACGTATTACTGAAGGACTAGAAATTGTGGATGAAATACGTGCAGGTGATGTAATGTTGAAAGTTGTACTGACGTAAATTTCCTTGCCTCAATGTTTTAAAAGTCTCCGGCATTGTGTCGGAGATTTTTTTGTTTGTTACTGATACATGAACGTTACTTCGTTTGCATGTTGTTATAGCCAACGTATACGTTGATGCAATTCTTTATTGATATTCCACTTCTGAAAGAGCCTGCATTTACATAAAAAAGATACGGGGCATTCACGCCCCGCATTATTAATTTTTGATTTCATTTGCTACTGCACTTATGGACAACTGACGTTTGGATTAAACGGTGTGAAAATTCCATTAGGATTTTCTTTGTGTACCCATACATGAAGACTCCAGTGCGGCACCGGAACCGGTGTTCCTCCATCATCAAATGCATGGGAGCCAAACATTGGCCAGCCCTGTCCTGCTTTGATCACAATATATTCCACTGCCACCAGCCGCAGGTTGCCATCTGGTCCTGTTTCGTACAATACCGCTTCGGGTTTCAGTGGATCAAAAACCGGATCTACAAGAGAGAAATTTGCCCAGTGGTAACCCATACCGCCCAGTCCCGGTACAGATACACAATGATCATCCGGCTCATATCCGGCCTTAATGGCCTGTGTAGTAGAGTGAAACCTTGCAGTGGCTGCCCGAAGTGATTTCAGCAATTCAGCATTAGCTGCATGCGATGCCGCAATTCCAGCAGCCGATTCAATTACAACAGGAGCTTTGCCTTGTACAGACTGTTTATCAGTCAGACCTTGGGGTTCAATTTGTTTCTGACAACCTGTTACAAGTGTCAGCATGAACACTGCCAGCAGGCAGTAACGCAAAAGAAAATTTTGTTTCATGACAAAAGTGATTGGGTTAAAGAATAGATCTTACACTAAACTGAGCAGAAGCTCAACCAGGTTCACTTCATGGTTGGCAGATGAATTTGTGATTTCTTCAGATGTGGCGTTGCATTGAAACGTAGTCTCCAATGGAGTACAGAGCAGTATCAAAAGGAAGGATAAGAAAATTAGAAAAAATAAACCGGGATTGCAAGCATGCCGATGTTTTTAATATTTGCAGGAAACCGTATTAACAACTGTCTCTGTTGGCCGCATGACCAATGACTATCAACTAAAAACATTTAAAAATTTATAGAGTGAAATTTACCCTGCCATCTCCCCGATCCATCGCATGATCTCCGCTCCTTCGTCTGCAGAACAGGGATTGGCCGCATCACCCGAAAAATAATTCACCACTGCCTCGATCATGGGTTGCTGCACATGCTGCAACCGATCAAAATCGAAACGGGTTGTATCATTGTTACGTTGCATCGTTATGCTGTTACCGGTAAAAAAACTGAAACGCAACGAACCTTTGCTGCCAACGATCTCACATACATCATTTGGTTCTGCAGCAGTAAAACACCAACTGCCGGTAAAGACTATTTCATTGTTGAAATGAATATTGCCTGTTACAAGATCAGGAGCTGTATAAAAACCACCTTGGTTTGTTGCTAAACCTGTAACAGTTGATACGCTACCAAACAGGTAATACAAAATATCTAACTGATGCGGAGCAAGATCATGAAAAAGTCCGCCACCAGAAACAGCAGGATCAAACCGCCACACATATTTTTCATCACTGAGTTGTGCAGCAGTGGGTGGTTGTTGATCGAGTTGCAAACGCACCAATCGTACATCACCAATTGCCTGTTGTTCCAATAGTGATTTTATTTTTTGAAACAACGGCCATTGTCTTCGATAATGTGCAACCGTTAGTTTTACATTGGCAGTTTTAGCTGCATTTGCCATGTTTTGTGCCGCAGCATAATTCAACGTCATTGGTTTTTCTACATACACCGGCTTGCCTGCGTTGATAGCAGCCAATGTATACGCTTCGTGTGATGAGGGTGGCGTGGCAATATAAATCGCATTCACATTGGGATCATGTATTAATTCATCGGCATCGGTATACCATTGCGGCACGCTATGTCGCTTTGCATAGTCTTCTGCTTTGGCTGCATTGCGTCGCATTACTGCTGTCAGCTTTGAACCTGGCACTTTATTAAATGCCGGACCGCTTTTGATTTCGGTTACATCGCCGCAACCGATAATTCCCCAGTTGATCATACCTGCTTCCTTACTTTTTTAAACGAATGATGATTGTGTGAAATTAAGAAGGAAAGCTATTGTATTCTGCAATTTTAAATGAGTTTCAAGTACAAGTGTGCGATAGCGGGATTATTTGCTCAGCACTCTGATATAAAACAAGTAGCAGTGAAATGTGGCCATACCAAAAAAGTCCTTTACATATATTCCTTTTCTTCTGATTGTTTCAAATGCTTCAATAGTTTCAGTTCCCTTCTGTTTGCCTTTATGATCACAAATGCCAGCACCACAAGACTTACAATTCCTGAAACGAGCACATAGAGATAAAACCCTTCAGAAAACAATTCCTGAAACACCGGAAGTAATAAAATAAATCCTGTTACATAAGCTGCAAACAGCACTGGTGTAACGATGAGATGGATCACCCGTCGTTTGCTGTAAAAATCAGTTACTCGTTTCGTGTACGTTTTAAAATCGGCACGGATATCGATCTTGTGCAGCTTTCTGAAACTGATGTATTCAATCACAATACGGATCAACAACGAAACGATCATCAGCAATAAACCAATTGAAAAACGGTTGAAGGTTGTTCCGGCATAGGTAGCAAAATACCAGATAATCACAATAACCGTGACCGACAGAATAGCGATCGTTACCAAATGTTTTGTTCGTACTTGTTTTGCTTTTTGTTCAGCTAACTTAATCAAGGTTTCAGGTTGCGGACGACGCTCACCCGAACCGGGTTGCTGTTGCCATGCGTTTTCTAAATCTGTAAAGGAACTCATAGTTGTACACAAGTTGAAAGTTGTTTTTTAATACGGTGGATACGCACTCGTAGTGTGTCTTCGGTGCTGCCTACCACTTCTGCAATGGCACTGTACTCCAATCCTTCCAGCACCATCAGGATGATCATCTTACTTGTTTCATCTAATTTTTGAATACATCCATACATTTTTTTCAATCGTTCTTCCTTTACAGGATTGTATTCTTCGGCAACAACATCGGGCAACTGTTCGGTTTTTATTTCTTTTGTTGTGGCCGGTTTGCGCAACTGCAATAAGCAGGTGTTCACCGCAATTCGATAAAGCCAGGTACTTATTTTCGCATCGCCCCGAAAGCCATCCAGGTGTTGCCAAACTTTCAGAAAAATTTCCTGTGTTGCATCGGCCGCCATTCCTTCATGCCCGTTGAAATAACCTTTGCACAGTCGAAACACTTTATCGTAATGCGTTTGATAGATGTTGGTAAACAGTTCTTGTTGCGGCACGTTACTTTATGTTTTCTTTTATTTTCGTTAGATACCAATCGGGTTGATCATACATCACAAAATGTGCTGACTGGTCTGCATAGTGAAGCACTTTGTTGGCCAGCTTTGCATATTGTTCGTTGTATGTTTTTTCGATCCTGGCTTTGTTAGGATGCGTAGCTGCTAAAACAACAACCGGAACCTTGATGTTGGCTACCTCTTCCCGCAGGTCCAATTTAAGCAAATCAATATAACCATACACATATGTTTCACGATCGGCCTGCATCATCCAGTCAACAACTGTGCTTTGCTTTTCTTTATTTAACATCATAAACGACACCTGTTGTTTGGCCTGTGTGCGGAAAGTAGCTGTATCGGTTTGCAGCATTTGTTTACTGTATGGATTATCATAAACCATAGTTGCAGAATTGTAATTCGGCATCATCAATGCTCCCGTACATGGCAAGGCATCTACTGCAATTACTTTCTTAAACAGCGTTTGTTCGGTGGCAGCTAACCACAAGCCGAGTGTGCCACCCAAACTATGACCAATGATCACTGCCCTGTTCAACTTCTTTTCTTTTACATAAGCTACTACCTGGTCTTTTATTTTCGGAAGCCATGGTTTTTCAATGGCAGGAACTCCACCAAAACCTGCAAAAGTGAACACATGACATTCGTATTGCAGGCTTAATGCTTTAACGGTTTCACTAAATACTTCACCTGTGCAGGCAAAGCCCGGAAATAATAACACCGGACTTCCTTTACCGGTTACGGTTACACGAAATGCCTGCTGTGCATTTGTATGGAGCACTATCACAAATAAGCTGAGGACGAGAAGAAAAGCATGTTTTTTCATTGCTGATAAGTTTAAAATTTCCTTTATGATACAAGGGGTGAGGAATTGTTACAGGAAATTTGAAAGTTTTTTTGAGGAAAGTTTGATTGACTTCAAAATGCAATCGGGAAAGTATCGACAGGATTTGTAAAACAACCGAATGTTTTTACAGCTACCCTTGTTTTGTGTACTGAGCTTAGTCGAATGTATCATTAACAATGAGTTATTGATATGTATTAGTTTCTTTGTCACTTTTTGCTTGTCCAAAAAGTAACCAAAAAGGACCCCGAAAACCAATGTACAGCCTGGTTTTCGGTAACCGCCCTGATGAAGCTTTATTGCTACTGTAGTTAAGGACAGCTGTTGTTACACAATCATCCTTTGTGTTGCATAGTGACTTGTTGATGCTGTATGATCATCTGATCAATAAAGTTGTCATCCCGAGGATACGAGGGATCTGCCGGGATGGTGTTCGGCTATTCTGGCGTAGATTTCCGACCTGAGCTAATGTTACTCATACAACCGTAGAAGTATAAAACGCTATATTTATTCTCATAAAATAAATTTGGAATGCGAATCAAAAGTAACGGTTGCAATTGTCTTCAACTTTGTTTTCTTATTTTCTGTGCAACTCTTTTGTCTGCGAATGCAACGGCGCAATTGCGATCAGGCAATCCCATCCTCAAAGGTTGGTATGCCGATCCGGAAGCGGCTATTTTTGGAAATAACTACTGGATCTTTCCTACTTACTCAGCCAAATACAAAGAGCAGGTTTTTCTCGATGCATTTTCTTCCAGCAATTTAGTGAGCTGGAAAAAACATAGCCGCATTTTAGATACCGCTGCTGTGAAGTGGGCGTATATGGCCATGTGGGCACCTGCTGTTATTCAAAAAGACAACAAGTATTATTTATTCTTTTCAGCGAATGATATTCAAAGCAAAGCACGCAACGGAATAAAAGACGATACACTCGGTGGCATCGGCATTGCAGTTGCAAACAAACCGGAAGGTCCGTACAAAGATTATTTGGGCAAGCCGCTGATCAATCAATTCTACAATGGCGCACAGCCGATCGATCAATTTATTTTCCAGGATAAAGATGGTCAGTATTATATCATCTACGGTGGATGGGGGCATTGCAATATCGGTAAACTCAACAACGATTTTACAGGCATCATTCCGTTTAATGATGGTACAAAATTTAAAGAGATAACGCCCAAAGGTTATGTGGAAGGACCGTTCATGTTTCTGCGAAATAATAAATACTATTTTATGTGGAGTGAAGGTGGCTGGACGGGCCCCGACTATTCAGTTGCGTATGCAATTGCCGATTCTCCTTTCGGGCCGTTTGAACGGGTGGGAAAAATTTTACAGCAGGATACTACGGTGGCAACTGGTGCAGGGCATCATTCCATCATTCATAACAAAGAAAAAGACAAATGGCATATCGTTTATCACCGCAGGCCCAAAGGAGAAACAGCTGCTAACAACCGGGAGACTTGCATTGAAGAATTGTTTTTTGATGAGAAGGGATTTATAAAGCCGGTGAAGATAACGTTTGAAGGTGTGAAGGAGCAAAGGCTGAAGAGAAAGCGTTAATGTTGACATGACGTCCAATAGAACGTCATCCCGACGCAGGAGGGATCTCTACTTACCCGGAAAGTAAGTATGTTATCAGCTTGATTATAATTTACTAGTCTTACTGCGTAGAGATGTCTCCTGCCGTCGACATGACGGACTCCGCAGTTGTTACTTGTTTACCGATGCTGTACATTTTGCTGCTCACCAAAGTTGTCATCCCGAGGATACGAGGGATCTGCTGAGATAATGCCAGACAGATTTCTCCTAACGTCGAAATGACAAGAAGGATAAGCTACAGTACCTACACAATCATTCATCTTACGCAGGCTATTATCAGATGCATTGCCTTCTACTTCTTTATATTCTTAATAATCGTTTCAATTGTAGCAACATCATTATCAAATCCACCGTGCGACGTACTTTTTGAATACAGGCCCGGACTGTGATACGATTTGATCGTTGCCCGTTGGTAGTTGCTTTCTTTTTCAAAATATTTCTGCATGCCTAAGATGGGTGTTTTTCTGCCCAGCTCAAACGAATTAGAAACGAGGTACAGCAACGATTTGGAATAGATGGAACAATTATCTTTCAGTTCAATTTCATCACTTAAATGATACTGATAATAATTGCTGATCTTTTTCTGCTGAATAGCTTTGAGAATAGTAGCATCAAACAATTCATTGGTTACGGCCGGTGCCATAAACTGAACCGTTTTGAAACTCCAGCTGAGGCTGATCAATTTCTCCACCAAATGACTATGCACAATACTTCCTGCCGAATGTCCGATGAGATGAATATTGATATGATTCTTTAATTCGCTTTTGGCTGATGTAGCATATTTGTACAGCAACTGTCCACCGCTGTTTTTTTGGTAACTGATCGCCTTTGCATTTTCTTTCATCTCCTTCCAAACTTTACTGCCAATTGGAGCTGCCAAACGTTCCAGTCGCTCATCTTTCCAATTGATGATGCGGTCAATGAATCCACCTGTTCGTGGTTCCTGATCGAGCAAGGTATCTTTGATCATGTTGTTGATGGTGCTTAAAATATCCGTTTCCCACATCAGCATAATGGGAAATACCTGCGCATCATATAATTTTTTACACCACACTGCATAGCTGTCTGCCGCTGATTTTTCACCCACCAAACCACCGTGAGCATAAATGGCTACATCCATCGCTTTGTTTTTTAGTCCCCATCGTTCCCGTGCAATACCTGCATGCTGCGTTACCAATGCTTCAATATCCATTTCAGTAGTGCGGTATTCACCTGAGTTACTCAAGCGTCCATTGTTTTCCATATCAATAATAAACGGATCGAGTTCTCTTTTTTTGAGAATTGAATCGGAAGCAATCGCAACTTTATTTCTTTTATCGAGCCGTAGTGTAGCAGATTGAGCAATGGCCAAATGCAGATCAGTAGTAACACCCATTTGCGCTACCCAGCAATCCATGGCATTCACTTGCCAGTCTTCATAAGTTAACACAGCAAGTCCGCCTGTGCCCCACTCTTTGCCCCATGAATTCTGAATAATAAAACCTGTTTGATTATACCCAATGATCACAAAGGCATGACCTCCATCGCTCTCTTTTACTTTTGTATTCGGAATTTCTTTGTATGGATGATGCGTTGATTTTTTCAGCTCATCCCAACCTGCATGACAAACAGCACTTGCATACAAAATACCCAGATCGTTGATGGCACAATGCATGTCTTCAATACTTTTTGGCTCTACTCTGTAATATGCCCCCAACGGATAGTTCACTGAATTGAGCCACCAATCACCTTCTTCACCTTTTACATCGGGCTTGGGCATTACTAGCGTTTTCCAGAAACGGTTTTCGCAGGCACCATGTTTGTGCCATCCTTTGATAGCACCTCTTAAACTGGAGCCTTCATCTTTTACATAGCCCGGAAATTCATCGTAACGGCGGGCCATGGAATACAACATAAACGGTGATGCGGTAAAGCGTTGATTATTTTCCGGATCAATTTTCCGTGCGAGATAATTTACAACCGTGGCCAATGCAAAGCCGGTGCAGGCGCTGGTTTCTTTTTGATGTAATACGGGAAGTTTTGTTGCCTGGATGAACTCTTTCTTAGGAGCTGTTGTAACGGCTGGTTGATACATTCTGTCTCTGATATCAATTTTATCAGGTACCACATTGTACTTTCTGTTTTTCATGTTTGCAGTGTTTTGTAACAATGTAGAAATTAAAGAGGAAAAATGCAATGGGGAAAACACGGTGAACCATTTTATAATGGATGAACGTAAAGGCACTACGCCGTTGTTGGTCGCCTGACCAATCAACAAGTAAAACCGTGCTGCCAGAACTATTTGTTATTTGAATGCTGGCGATGCTTTCACCAAGAAGTTTTCCTTTTCTTTTTGCTTGTCCAAAAAGAAACAAAAAAGACCCCGAAAACCAATGCAAAGCCTGGTTTTCGGTTAACGCCTTGATTAAGATTTTGTACTACTGTAGTGAAATACATTTGTAATTACACAAACATTCTATGTGCTGCATAGTGATGAATAGATGCTGTTTGATTTACTGTTCAACAGGTTGTAGTACCGAGGAACGTCCTGTCCCGTCTTAGCGGGAAGGTATCTGTTTGGAGAATGTACCAGCAACAAGGGATTTCTACTCTGCAGCACTGCATTACCGCTGCTGATAACAAACAATGACGGCTAAGGAATATTGTTGAGAAAGGATGACCAACAAAGGCAAAAAAATTCTGATAAGCAACATCTTATATCAGATATATTTGTGTTGGTGGCAATGTTGCCTGACACTTCATCTAAACATGACAAAATTTAAACCTTACGAACCTGAGCTTTATCAAGAGGAGAATGTGAAAGTTGATTGTTTTAAGTATGAAAATAAAAGTATCATGCTTATAAAATTAACAGGTGAACTTCCTGATGGCAGTAAAGCACAGCCAGACTGCAGTTATATCAAACAACAACTAACGATCAACTTACTTGCCATGCGTCCGATATCGTTGTTGCTTGACATGTCGCTGTTGAAGTATTCCTTTGGCAATTCATTCATTGATGCCTTAAGTCCGCTATTTGAATTACAAATTTTTGAAGATAAGTACGATATCGCTTTTCTACTTTCAGACCTTAATAAATATGGCTTGTCAAGTCTATGGGGTTTTGATATTAACCAGCATCCGATCAATATTTTCTTTGCGTATGAAGAGGCACTACAGTATGTTGAAGCGAAATATGATAGCCTGTAAAGATGTATGATTCACCTTCTCTTGCGCAAGTGTACAGCAAGATCACTTGTGCCTTTTAGTTTAGCCCGATTGTATCGGGCATCTGAAATGCTGTTGTTAAAGGATGTTGAAATAGCATATTACAAAACAGGAACTTCAGTTTGCTAATTCCCCGATACATCCGATAGCTAGCGGATCGGAGTAGAATTTGTGCAATTATTTTTTGTACATTCAACGTATCCTGCCTTCTTTTTTCATGTACTAATTCTTTTACAATGACCAGACTAATTACTATACTCCTGCTGTGTGTGCTGTGTTATACTGCAATGGCACAACAACCTTTACCGAACGATTATTTACAGAAAGAATTTCATAAAGGCAGACGTGAGGCGCTGCGGAAAATGATGCCTGCCAATTCAGTGGCGGTGATATTTGCTTATCCCGAGCGGGTGTTTTCCAGGGATGTAACTTATGCCTATCACCCCAATCCCGATCTGTATTATTTCTCCGGCTATAAAGAACCGAATGCTGTGCTGCTCATTTTTAAAGAAATGCAACAAGGCACAGATGGAGCATACAATGAATTATTTTTTGTACAGAAACGAAATGCATTGATGGAAAGGTGGTCGGGCAGACGTTTGGGTGTGGAAGGTGTAAAAGCACAATTGGGTTTCACCCATGTGTACAATGATGAAGAGTTTGCTAGTTATCCTCTTGATTTAAAAAAGTTCAGCCAGGTTTTGTATGATGCGTTTCCTGATGATGCAGGCGCCGGAATGTTGCAAACGCTCATCAATGCATTTAAGCAGAAGGCAGGCATTCAAAAAAGTATGAGCAAATACCTGGTTGAAGATTATACTGTTCTTTTAAAATATACAACGTCGGCGAATGTTGCAGCGAGAGTCAACCGGTTTAAAACCAGGATGGCGCAGCTGCAGGATGAAGAATACAAAAAAGATCCGCTGCTGAACGAGCTGATTCAACAACCGGATTCGGCCACATTTGTAAAAGTGATTGCACAACTGAAGCAGATGTCGTTTGAGTCGTATGCGTATAACGAGCTGGTGGGCTTACTGCGTGAAATAAAAACGCCGGAAGAGCTGGAGCTGATGCGCAAGTCGAGTTATTACTCGGCCATGGCGCATGTGGAAGTGATGAAGGCCATTCATCCTGCCATGTCGGAGACAGAGCTGATGGGTACGTTTGAATATATTCATAAGAAATACGGTGCCGAAGGCGAAGGCTATCCGCCCATTGTAGGTGCAGGCGCCAATGGCTGTATCCTCCACTATATCGAAAACAACGTGACGCAGGTGAACAATCAACTGGTACTGATGGATGTGGCATCGGAGTATCATGGTTATTCATCGGATGTTACACGCACGGTACCTGCTAATGGAAAATTTTCTGCCGAACAGCGGGCTATTTATCAACTTGTGTTAGAGGCACAGGAAGCTGTAATTGCTCTTTGTAAAGAAGGAACGCCTTACCCGCAATTAAATGCAAAGGCTACTGAAGTACTGGCCAACGGATTGGTAAAGCTGGGTATTATCAAGGATGTGAAAGAGGTAGGTCAGTATTATATTCATGGTGTGTCGCACCACGTGGGACTTGATGTGCATGACAAATTTTCGAGCACGGTCTTAAAAGAAAATATGATACTAACCGTTGAACCCGGTTTGTATATCCCCAAGGGAAGCAACTGCGATCCGAAATGGTGGGATATTGCTGTGCGTATTGAAGATGTGGTGGTTATTGGAAAAACAAGCGGCGAAAATATTTCAGCTGCGGCCCCCCGAACCATTGATGCAGTGGAAAAGATGGCGGCCCAAAAAAGCAAGCTGAACGAACTGCAGTTACCGGCATTTAAATGATGTGCATCGTTCTCAACTGGCACAAGTGTTCTGCAAGATCACTTGTGCCTTTTTAATTTAGCCCGATTGTATCGGGCATTTGAAATGCTGATGCTGAATGATGTTTAAATAGCTTAGCACAAAACAGGAACTTTCGTTTGCTAATTCCCCAATGCAATCGGGGCAGAATCAGTGGGCATCAAGTGATCCACTGAGGTGGAACACTTGCGCCAGTGGATTATTAGTTACTATAATTGTTATTGTGGTAACACTTGTTTAAAACCAATTTGAATAGCCATTATTGGGACGAAGTAGTAATAGGACTTTTTTTGGCTTTTTTTTGAACAATTCTGTTCAGGCACAAGAAGCCAATACACAAAACATGCGCCTCATTCTTGCGCCAGCCTTACTATACTTGGACCAGATGGTGGCGAACATTAGAATTTTATATTGAGCAAGAAACGCCAACAGCGGCAAAAAACTTATACAGTAATAGATTTTATAATTCTCTCTTCTACTTCTTTAATACCTAAAGGAGTTATGCGAGATACCGCTTTACGCTTATCATATTCAATCAATCTTTTTTTATGATAAGGTTCTAAAATATTCTTACGAAACATATTCAATGTACTATACTCAACCCAATCACATAAGTCTTGATCTTTTACCCATGAAGGTTTAGTGTGTAACAACAGTAGAGTTTGGTCTCCCATTTTCATTGTTGGCTTTAAAACTCTTCGAATATTACCAACTTCCCAAATAAGCGGACTCTTCCTTTCGATAAGAACATCAACTGTTTCTTGGGCTTCTTGAGTTGTAACATTATGAAAAACCCGTACTAACTCAGCAAGTACCCAGCTAGTCATGCTATACACTGCCGTTGCATCAAGAAAATTAGGGTCGACATCACCGCCAACGTGTCCAACGCCTCTGTTATTTCTTATTTCATATAAGACGGGTAGAATCCGGGGAATTAAAACACGTACACTTCGATCACCAACTCTACTAGGGTTTGATGGTTGCCTTTCTAAAGCCTGACATGCTGAAAGCATATTCGCAGGCTTTGCAGGTTTTGAAGGATAAGCCCCACTAATGTAACCGTTGATAATGGCGTAAACAACTTCACAAAATTTTCCACCGTTCAACTCAGAAGGTTCCCATTTATGTTCAGTATAATTAGAAACTACTTTTTGAAAGCATTCAATTAAAGGGTCACGCAAGCTCTTAGGTATATGGTTAAGTACTTTAGAAGAATCAGACATTTTACTTTTGGGTTATTTCTTTTATAATCGATGCGCCGTGTTTTAATCCTGGCGATGTCAATTTCCAACCTGAATCGGCGGAGCCAGTAAAAACATTACCCTTCTCTCTTATATATTTTGCATGATTTTTTGTATCGTAGCACCCAGAATTCTCGCACAACGATCTTGCAGTTTTATCGTCAAAATTTGGAATACCTGATGTCAAAAAATCAGCAATACCTTGCAAAACGTACGCATTTATTGTTTTGGTCTTTAAAAATTTCCCCGGTATATCCGAGGCAATTACGTCTGCTTTTTCGCCATCAATATGAAAAACTTCTGAAATGGCTTCATTGGTAATCCCATTTTGCTTCATCCATGTAGTTACCAGTCTTGAAAAGCCGTTACCTACTTCATTCTCCTCCCCCTCTTCACTACCATTGTCCTTACTTTTTGATTTAATGTTTACTTCCCCTAATAACGTAAACGACGCTTGCATTACTCTATGTCTTTCTTCCGATTCAAAAGGCAATAGCAGATCTACAATTTTTGTTGTAACATCAGTTAATTTAAGTTTTGTCATTTTTTAATATTTTATTTTTTATTCTCTTCTTTATTTGACCAGTTTTTTGTGCAAAATGAATTTGCAATAGTGTATGCCTTTGAGATTTGAGATGGATTTATTACAACCACGCCACCTGGCCGACTTTGAAGCCACGGCGTTAATTTAATCCCACGGCTTGCATTTTTATCTAAAACACCAATAACCTTTAATACACCCAATGCTTGTGATTGAATTGGGTTACCCAAACCAATTTCATTGAACCATAAACAAAGAAGTGTCGCAGAAAGGGCTGTCGGGCTAATTGCACCTTTACCTCGCTGAGGTGTATTTTTTTTCATTGCTTCCCAACAATGTCTATCAAGATGTAAATATGGAGGGTCAGATGACGGGTCAAGTGCTCCTTTCAACACGGATTCCGAAACGCCTATTAGATGACTGAATCGACTAAGAGTACTATCATTTTTAGGTTTGACTTCATTTATATTTTCTGCAACTACTCCGTCCTCTTGAAATTTATTTTTACCTATAGGATTTTCTAATAAATTCCCATGTATTAAAGAGAGTACTTTCTGCCAAAGTATTGGGTCTTCTACTTCAGCAACAATTGTGTTGTCGGCCTTTAAGATAACAGTAAGTTTTGCTTTTTTTGTTGACATAACATTATATTTTCAGGTCAAAAATAAGACATTGTCAATGTCTTAAATAAGACAACTTATCCACAAAAAAAAATATAGATGTTGAAACTCAATGTCACAAGTAATTCTAACGGTAAAATAAGAGGGAAAATTGAGGCAATAGTATAAAAAATTAGACGCCAAACAAATAACCAAGTACATCTATATTTCTCTTATCCCAACACCATAGCATATTTATTTTCAGGCGTTTATTGCCGCATAGAAATACTAACCGCACAAGAGTGCGACGCAACAACAGCTCAATAGCAGCACTTGCTTCTGCTACTAAATCATTTGTATTTGGATTTGGCAATGGAGTTTCGTCTTTGCAGCTTTATTGAGATGAGTGCATGTTCTCAACAGGTCCCTCCTGCGTCGGGATGACAGCTATGTTGGGCGGACTGCAATATTGAGCAGTTGAATATTACTTCAACCGCTCTTTAAAATCAAGATCGTTTGCTTTGAGAGTTTCCTTTGCAATATCATAACCTGCATCCGCATGTCGTATCACTCCCATTCCCGGATCGTTGCGGAGTACACGTTTCAAACGTTGTTCAGCATCATCGGTACCATCGGCCACAATCACCATACCGGCGTGGATGCTGTAACCCATACCCACACCACCACCATGATGCAGGCTTACCCAACTGGCGCCGCCTGCGGTGTTAACGAGTGCGTTGAGGATGGGCCAATCGGCCACGGCATCGCTGCCATCGAGCATGCTTTCGGTTTCACGGTTGGGGCTGGCTACAGAGCCGGTATCGAGATGATCACGACCAATAACAATGGGCGCTTTTACTTTGCCGGTGCGTACGAGTTCGTTAAAGGCGAGTCCTGCCTTTTCACGTTCGCCCTGGCCAAGCCAGCAGATGCGTGCTGGTAATCCCTGGAAAGCAATTTTTTCCTGCGCCATTTTCATCCAGCGCAACATGCCTTTGTTGTGGGGGAACATGTTCATGATGAGTTCGTCGGTTACGGCAATATCATTGGCATCGCCACTGAGTGCTGCCCAACGGAAGGGGCCTTTGCCTTCGCAGAACAAGGGCCTAATATAAGCAGGTACAAATCCCGGAAAGGAGAAGCATCTTCCAATGGGAAATTCGTGAATGGTGAGTGGTGAGTGGTGAGTGGTGGGCTCCGTAGCGGAAGCTTTTTCACGACTGACGATTGACGACTGCCGATTCACGACTGCCGCCTGACGATCTTCAAATTCTTTCGCTCTTGCACGAATATTATTTCCATAATCGAACGTGATAGCTCCCTGGTCCATAAGTTGCAACATGAGTTGCACATGGAGGTACATGCTTTCGTAACTGAGTTGCAGGTAACGTTCGGGATTATTTGTACGCAGTTCGTTTGCTTCGGCGTTGCTGAGTGTATGCGGTATGTAACCAATGAGCGGATCGTGTGCACTTGTTTGATCGGTAAGTGTATCAGGGATAATATCACGTGAGATCAAATGATCGAGCAGGTGAATGGCATTGCATACCACGCCGATGCTGCGGGCAATGCCTTCCTTACGGTAATGCACAGCCGCATTAATGGCTTCGTCGATGCTGGTATATTTTTCGTCGAGGTATTTTGTTTCGATGCGTTTATCGATGCGCCACTCTTCTACTTCGGCAATGAGTGCCACGCCTTCGTTCATTGTTATAGCTAAAGGTTGTGCGCCCCCCATGCCGCCGAGTCCGGCAGTAACGTTGAGTGTGCCTTTGAGTGTGCCGCCGAAATGTTTATCGGCAATGGCGGCGTATGTTTCATACGTGCCTTGCACAATGCCTTGTGAGCCGATGTAGATCCAGGAGCCGGCGGTCATTTGTCCGTACATCATGAGTCCTTTTTTCTCCAGCTCATCGAAGTGTTTCCAGTTGGCCCAGTTGGGTACTAACTGACTGTTGCTGATGAGTACTCGTGGTGCATCTTTGTGTGTCTTTAATATGCCGACGGGTTTACCGCTTTGGATGAGTAGTGATTCATCGTTCTCCAATACTTTGAGTGCAGCAATGATATTGTCGAGTGCTTCGAAGTTGCGGGCTGCTTTGCCTCGTCCGCCGTAGACAATAAGATCGTCGGGACGTTCGGCTACATCGGGGTTGAGGTTGTTGAGGAGCATGCGTAAGGCTGCTTCTTGGATCCAGCCTTTGCATGATCTTTCACTGCCCGTGGGGGTTTTGTATTTAACAGCATCGTAAGTTGTCTGAACCATGATTTATGGGATTGAAGAGATTAATAAGATTTAATTGCGGCCACAGATAAACACAAATGAACACAGTTTTTTTTGCCACTGATTGCACGAATACACACGAATTGTTTTTTTGCCACAAAGACGGGAAGACTCGAAGTTCACAAAGAAGAAACCACGAATCACACGAATTGATTTGCTTGTTGTCAATTGTTTATTGGCTTTTGCCTTTTCACTATCCACAAACGACTAACCACTACCGGCTTCTTTTTTCTTCCTTTGCGCCTTTGCGCCTTAGTGGCCAAACTCCTGACTTATAAACGATACTGCATTCATCATATCATCATGCAACACACGATCCTTATCAACAAAACTTACTTGCTTGCGAAAGGCACTCATCACCTCTTCTACCTTTGCTGAACTTTTTAATGGTCTGCGGAAATCCAATGCCTGTGCAGCGCTGAGCAGTTCGATAGCCAATACTTTTTCTACATTCTTCATCACACGATAGGCTTTGGTGGCTGCGTTGGCACCCATGCTTACATGATCTTCCTGGTTGTTGCTACTCGAGATACTATCCACACTTGCAGGTGTACAGAGTTGTTTGTTTTCGCTTACAATACCTGCGGCTGTGTATTGCGGAATCATAAAACCACTGTTGAGTCCGGCTTCTTTTACAAGGAACATCGGCAGGTTTCGTTGTCCGCTGATGAGTTGATAGGTTCTTCGTTCGCTGATGTTAGCGAGTTCACTCATTGCTATTGCATAATAATCCAATGCTAACGCTAACGGCTGACCGTGAAAGTTACCACCGCTTACAATCAAATCTTCATCGGGAAATACATTCGGGTTATCGGTTACTGAATTTATCTCTGTTAAGAATACATTCTTTACATGCGCAATGGCATCTTTGGTTGCTCCATGCACTTGTGGTATACAACGGAAACTATACGGATCCTGTACCTGTTGTTTTTTCTGTTGACCAATTTCACTGCCGCTTAAAATGTTTCTTAATTGTTGGGCCGTGTGTATCTGTCCGCTGTGTGGACGGATGGTTTGTATTTTTTCGTGAAAGGGTTGATCGATACAATCAAATGCATCAAACGAAATAGCAGCAATGAGATCGGCCCATTGCATCAATCGCTCAGCTTGTACCAAACAGTACATGCCATAAGCACTCATGAATTGTGTACCGTTGATGAGTGCTAATCCTTCTTTGCTTTTTAAATGAATAGGCTGCCAGTTGAGTTGCTTGAGTATCTCTTGTGCCTTGACCCTTGTGCCTTGGTAGTTGACTTCTCCCATACCAATTAATGGCAAACTCAAATGACTGAGTGGTGCCAGATCGCCACTTGCACCCAATGATCCCTGCTGATAAATAACGGGCAGTACATTGTTGTTGTGCATATCCATTAAACGCTTCACCGTATCTACCTGCACGGCGCTGTAACCATAACTGAGCGATTTTATTTTTAAGGCGAGCATGAGCTTTACAATTTCTTCCGGCACTTCTTCGCCCATACCGCATGCATGGCTCATCAACAGATTATTCTGCAGTTGCTCCAACTGATCATCAGCAATGATTACGTTTTGCAGAAAACCAAAACCGGTGTTGATACCGTAGAATGCTGTATCGCTTTCGGCTACTTTTTTATCGAGGTATTGTCTGCATGTTTCGATCTTATGGTGTGCACGAAATGTAATGGACACAAACTGTTTGAACTGCAGGTAATTCTTCACTTCATCGAAGGTTAGTTGCTGCTCGTCGAGGGGGAGATAATTGTATTCGGTCATAGTTATTGCAATCGGGGCGAAAGTAGGAAATTATGGAGAGAATGCGAACTGGTGTTAGTGGGAAGTACGGGGTACGAGGTTAGATGTACGGCCCCCGTCGTTTCAGACATAATGAAGCTAATGCACTTTGACGGCGGTTGCACCGCAGCTCTTTCTGTTCTTTTGTCTTGACACAAAAGAACCAAAAAGTCAAGACGGAACATATTACCCCCATGTTCCGTCGAACGCCTTGATTATGGCTTTGTGCTACTGTGGTGAATTACAGTTGGAGTTACATCAGCATACTGTGTGCATCACTCTACTTTTTTGTAGGCATGATTTATGCAAAGTCTCTCGTGCATTTGGAATGATGCATTACTTACATTTGATAATATGAAACAACTTCTTTTCTGTGTTTTTTTTGCCGTTTGCAGTTTGCAATCATTTGCACAAACCATTCAATTGCTTGACAGTGGTAAAACAAATTCCATACGTGGGTTGAGTGTGGTGAATGACAATATTGTTTGGGTGAGTGGTGCCAATGGAATGATTGGTCGTTCGATTGATGGTGGCGCAACGTTCAAATGGAATAAGGTTGACGGTTTTGCAAAAACTGATTTCAGGGATATCGAAGCATTTGATGCAAACACTGCTATCATCATGGGCATTGATACGCCTGCCGTGATCTTGAAAACAATTGATGGTGGCATCAGCTGGAAGATCGTGTTTCAGGATAAACGGCCGGGTATGTTTTTGGATGCGATGGAATTTTTTAATGAAAAAAGTGGTGTTGTGCTAGGTGACCCGATCAATGGAAAAATATTTATGGCCGTAACAGTTGATGCAGGCAATAACTGGCGTGCAATGCCTGAAGCGTTTGCTCCTGCTGCAGAAAAGGGCGAAGCGATGTTTGCCAGCAGTGGCACCAATGTGCGTACGGTTGGTAAACAGGAATTACTGTTTATTACAGGTGGTACTTATTCACGCCTCTTTATTCGTAACGATAAAATTGTATTACCGATCATCCAGGGAAAAGAAACAACGGGTGCTAATTCATTAGCGGTGTGGGATAAAAAAACATTTGCTGTTGTTGGTGGTGATTTTAATAATGCCACATCCGTTGAAAAGAATTGTGTTCTTACAAAAGATGGAGGTAAAACTTTCTTAACGCCCACTACTCCACCGTTTGGTTACAGAAGTTGTGTGGAGTATTTATCGAAATCAAAATTGATCACATGCGGTATCACCGGTATTGATGTGAGTGAAGATGGCGGTATGAACTGGCGTACCATTTCTGCTGAAGGTTTTCATGTGGTGCGCAAAGCGAAGAAAGGGAAGGCTGTTTATTTGGCTGGTGGTAAAGGAAGAGTGGCGAAGTTGGTTTGGTGATGCGTATGGCTGTCATCAGCACAAGTGACCTGTCATCCCGAGGCACGAGGGATCTGCCCGGCAGTGGTACAACAGTTGAGCAGATTCCTCCTGCGTCGGAATGACAAAAAATTTCATCTTTTGTATTATTTTAAACTACAGTAAACGCAACTGTAATGAAACCTATCGGAACGCACAACTACTTCGTGTACATTACCACTAATCAAAACAAAACGGTTCTTTACATTGGAGTAACCAATGATCTTTCTGCAAGACTCATCCAACATCAACAGAACGCAGCGCCTTACACACATAATAGCTTCGCCGGAAAATACAATGCTTATTATTTGCTTTACTATGAACGCTTCGGTCAAATAGAACATGCTATCGAACGGGAGAAAGAGTTGAAAGGATGGCGGAGAAGCAAGAAAGAAGAACTGATCAATTCATTTAATCCTGAATGGAGATTTCTGAATGATGAAATTGAATAACGCTAAACAGAGAGTAATCCCGACGCAGGAGGGATCTGTCGGGCTTTAGCACTTACTTCAGCAGATCCCTCGTACCTCGGGATGACAAATAACTTCAACAAAATTATCTGACAACAATCATCGCTTCTTTTGATGGCTGACATTGGGTTGTGAAAAAAGGGCTTCTACCTTCACTTTCAAATTACAACCTATGCATATTCAATTGCACGATAACATTACGCTCAAAGAAATAAAAACTGTTTTTTCTGATTACTATCCTTATCTGAAACTGGAATTTTATTCGAAGCCACATCTCCTGTATGAATCATCTGATGAATGGGATGTGTTGCCTGATGATAAGCGGTTAAAAGACATCAAGGAAATTCATGTTGATGGTATCATCGATATTCAACCCACCGAAAAGGTAACCGATCTTGAATTTGAATTTCAACGACGCTTTGGTTTACCGGTACAGGTGCTGCGTATGGAGCAAGGCGTATGGAGGCAAACAACAGGCATGGATACGTTTACACTCAAAGATGTAAACCAGTTCAGTAAAAATGATTCGGATGATGACCTGGTTGACGAATACGAAGAAGGATTTGAAGAACAGGCTACCTGATTTGTAATAATAGCTGCCCTTATAACTGCGCTGCAATTTCGTTTACCGATGGCCGTTTGCGATAATCAGCATCAAAATAACGCCATACAATTTTTCCGTTCTTGATGATATATACGGCAGGTACAGGAAGATTTGTTCCGTTTACTCCATTGGCTTCATTAAAATCAATATTGAAACGCTTGTATCGTTCGATCGTTTTTTCATCGACTGCAAAAGCAACTTTGTATTGATTCATTACACTTAATCCCTGATCGGTCAATATCGGAAACGCAGCTTTTGTTTTCTCGATGGTCTTTTGCACATTGGCCGGTATCTCAGGCGTAATGGCAACAACGGTGGCTCCTTTATCAGCAATGAGTTGCATGGAATCCTGCAGACCTTTGATCTGCTTGCTGCAATAGGGGCACCACTGTCCACGATAAAAAATCAACACAACTGTTTTCTCCCTGTTCGTTTGTTTGAGTTGAAATGGTTTACCCGATTGATCATTCAATGTAAAATCGGGAGCTGCTGCACCTACCGGTAGTCCTGTTGGCTGTTGTGCATGTGTGATGAATGAAGTAACAAGAGCAAGTATCGTGAAGACTAATTTCATACTGTAAGATTTACGCAAACCTACCGGATTGCAATCTCATGCGATGTCGTTATTACGACAATGAACTGTTATTTCTTAAACATGAAATAAACGGCACCTAAAAGAAAAAGAAAACTTACAATATATTTCCAGTGAAACGGTTCTTTGAGATAAACCACCGCAAACACGCCGAACACAACCAGCGTAATTACTTCCTGGATCATTTTTAATTCGAATGCATTTACACCGCTTTGGTAACCGATGCGGTTGGCAGGCACCATCAAACAATATTCAAAAAAAGCAATGCCCCAACTGATAAGCACTACTTTCCATAACGGTACGTTTTGATGACGTAGATGTCCGTACCACGCAATGGTCATGAATATATTCGAGAAGAGCAATAACAGAATTGCACGAAGCATGACAATTAATTTTCTGAACGTTTACCCGCCAGCAAATACAACGCAGCCATCCGCACCGCTACTCCATTCTCCACCTGTTGCAGAATGATGGATTGTTTGCTATCAGCTACATCACTATCCAGTTCCACCCCACGATTGATGGGACCGGGATGCATGATGATGATCTCTTTATTAATTGAATCGAGCAGGCGACGGTTGATACCGTATGCAAGATTGTATTCCCGTAATGATGAGAAGAGCGGTTGATTTTGTCGTTCCAGTTGAATACGCAATACATTCGCCACATCGCACCACTTTAATGTTTCTTCAATGTTGTACGATACGTTTACACCAAATGCCTGTTGCAAATATTTTGGGATGAGCGTGGGCGGGCCTGCGACGGTAACTTCGGCACCCATCTTCTTTAATAAATAAATATTGCTGAGCGCTACACGGCTGTGCATGATATCACCGAGTATCGCCACCTTCTTTCCTTCCAGTGTTCCTAATTTTTCACGAATTGAAAATGCATCCAATAAAGCTTGTGTGGGATGTTCATTAATTCCATCGCCTGCATTTACAATGGCTGCAGGAATATGTTGCGCCAGAAAATGCGGTGCTCCACTTGCACTGTGCCGCATCACCACCATATCCACTTTCATGCTAAGGATATTGTTGACCGTGTCTAACAAAGTCTCCCCTTTTGCAGCAGACGAACCTGAAGCGGTAAAGTTGATGGTATCGGCACTTAATCGTTTCTCTGCCAGTTCAAACGAAATACGTGTGCGGGTGGAATTTTCGTAAAACAAATTCACAATTGTTACATCACGCAGCGATGGAACTTTTTTGATGGGTCGCTGTAAAACTTCTTTGAATTGGGCGGCTGTATCAAGGATGAGTTGAATATCCTGTGCCGTGAGATCTTTAATGCCGAGCAGATGACGAGTGGATAGTTGCATTAAAAAGCAAAGCTAAGGTAAAAGAGGAAAAGGAACAAGAGACAAGATTCAAGGCACAAGGAAGGAAGAAACAAGGCGCAAGATTCAATGGACAAGGAAGAAAAGACAAGGGACAAGATAAAGGTTCAAGGAACAAAATTCAAGGCTCTAGTTTAAAAACAAGTTCCACGGTGAAAGATTGTTTAGCCTCCGAGTTTGTTGATGATAGCTGAAAGTATCTTGCGGATTTGTTCAGCTTCATCAATTAGCCAGCTTCTTTCAGTTTCTGCGTGCGCATTTCCATAAGTCAGTATTAGTCGCAGCCATTGAATGGACTCTTTGGCCTCACGTCGGGATATTTTTAATTTCATCTTCTCGTCGGCTTTGCCCAAATCATCTGAAGCTTCAATATAGTTGGCCGAAACCGACCCACTTGATCGTACCAGTTGCTTAATGTACTCTGTGTTGACAATATCCCATTTTACTGAACAACAAAAATCCCGGCTTCGTTCAGCAAAGTTGTAAAAGCGTGTTTCCAATTCAAGCGACATCGATTAATGTATTATGTGGTTACAATTACTTTAACTGATCGAGCTATACTTGTGCCTTGAACCTTGATTCTTGTGCCTTATAAGAGTACGACCTCCGGTTTTTCCCAATCAACGGTTACTTTTTGGCTCAGGATGGAGTCGATGGTTTTGCCGGTATAATCGGGCTGGATGGGTAGCTGGCGGTTGAAACGGCGATCGACCAATACGCAGAGCTCTACTTTGGATGCACGGCCGAAATCGAGTAAAGCATCCATTGCGGCACGGATGGTGCGGCCGGTGTACAGCACATCATCGATGAGGATCACATTTTTATTTTCGATGCTAAACTGGATCGTAGTTTGATTGGCCACATGCAATTCCTTGTGCACATCATCACGGTAAAACGTAATGTCGAGTTTGCCGTATTGCAGTTTTACATCGGGGTAATTTTCCCGGATCGCTGCCACAATTCTATCAGCAAGGAATACACCTCTCGGTTGCAGGCCCACGATAACGGTATCGGTAAACGGGTAATGATTTTCGATCAACTGATGACTGAGCCGCTGTATGGTGAGTTGTAACTGTTCGTTTGATAAGATGGTCTTCACTACTCGTAAATTTTGATAAAAATAAACACTTCGTGGTAAAATCCTTAAATTGGTTTTGATGCAATTGCTCAAACGCTTTGTAAGGCTTCTTCTGTTTTTTGTACAGCTCCTGGCCGATCTGCTGCTGCTGTATGTTTGCTTCGCCTTGATCGGTTGTTTTTGGCCGAGAAATAAAGATGAGATCAAACAGAGCAGCGGTATTCCATTACTGATTCACGGCGATGGATTTCATACCGAATTGTATTTGCCGGTTGAGGATTCACTGCACATCATTAACTGGATGGATTGGTTTGATGACAGTACCATGCGCAGTAAACACAGCGACCGGAAGCTGATCAGTTTTGCATGGGCCGATGAGGACTGGATGACAGAAGTTGCGCAGAAAAGAGCACACCGTGTTTCAACCATAGCTGAAATTATGTTGAAGCCCGGCAACAGCAGTGTAATGCACATTCAATGGCGGGATACAGTATGGCCCTTGAAACTACCGGTTACGGTGAAGCGCTTTTTATCATTTGATCAGTACCTGGAACTGATCGATTATATTCAATCAGGTTTTGTAACGGAAAAGCGAAAACCAGTGATCCAATCGTACAAAGGATTTTATGGCTACGATTATTTTTACAGATCAACTTTCAATTACAATCTTTTTACCACCTGTAATCAATGGACGGGCAATGCACTCCATGCATGTGGTATCCGTACTGCACTCTTTTCTCCATTTGGCTGGAGCATATTTTATCAACTAAAAAAATAGAGCTGCATGCACAAGTGCACACAGCTCTTCGTTCTTCATGGGTCGACTAATACTTATGTCTGAAGACATAAAATAAACCCACCTGGAACCCTCTGTTATATAGATCTGTTGGACCACCATCATTGATGCGGGTGATGCCATGGTTGTAACGTCCGTCAATACCAAGTCCCGATTCACCTACATAACTGGCACCAATTGTCCAGCCAAGTTCAGCTGTTTTAAAAGAGCTTTTTACATCGGTCTTTGTATCGCCTTGTTTAATATTTGCTGCTGCTAATATTCCCAACTGAGGTCCTGTTTGAATTCGGAACCCTTTATCAAACATATACTGCAACTGCACAGGCACATTGATATAATCGAGTTTAACTTTTGCATTGTTTGCCTGCGCACCCTGACCTGAATACATGATCTCAGGCTGTATGGCCCATGATTTATTTAAGTGAATATGAGCCAATCCGCCGGCATAAAATCCTGCTTTTGTTTCGTAGTTAACATCAGGAGAACTGGCAAGATTTGTAATGTTGACCCCGCCTTTTAATCCATAATGTACGTTACTCTTGTGTTGTGCATGTGCAAAGCCTGCCAATAATAATGCTCCTGAAAAGATTAATAGTTTCATCTGAATATTTTTTAGTGTTATAGTCAAATGTTATACGCCACAAAATCCTTCAGTTGTACCTGATACAACAATGAACAATACAATGGCGCATTCCATCGTAACTGATTTTGATTCTACACTCCCGTGCACGGAGACGACTATCCTCTTTAAAAAACCGTGCCAAAACATGTATCAGACCGATAGCAACATCGCTATCAACGTGTTTAATGAACTGATTTTTAGCGAAAAAAGCGGTGCATAAAAAAAGCCACCGAACATGGTGGCTTTTACTAAAAAGAATGATTTTCTATTCTTCACCCAAAAACGGATAACGGTAATCTGTTGGCGGGTTAAATGTTTCTTTAATTGTTCTTGCACTCAACCAACGATATAAATTCAAAATACTTCCTGCCTTATCGTTGGTACCACTTGCTCTTGCTCCACCAAATGGTTGTTGACCAACTACTGCACCTGTTGGTTTATCGTTGATATAAAAATTACCGGCGCAGTTGCGAAGCTTTGCTGTTGCCAGTTCCACTGCATCACGATCCTGTGAAATCACCGCACCTGTTAATGCATAAGGTGAAGTTGTATCAACCAATTCCAATGCACGTTCAAAACTGTTTGCCGGATATACGTACACTGTTAGTACCGGCCCAAAGATCTCTTCGCACATCGTTACATATTTCGGGCTCTTAGCTTCAATTACCGTTGGCTGTACAAAGTATCCTTCTTTTTTATCACACTTCCCTCCTACCCATATTTCTGCTTTCTCATCTTTCTTTGCATTGTCGATGTAGCGTTTGATATTATCAAAACTCTTTTCATCGATCACTGCATTAATAAAATTGGAGAAATTTTCTACCGTTCCCATTTTGAAACTCTTCACTCCGGCAATCAATTTCTTCTTTACTTCTTCAGCAATATTACTTGGAATATATGCTCTTGATGCGGCTGAACATTTTTGTCCCTGGTATTCAAATGCACCACGTAACAAAGCTGTTACCACCACATCAGGATCTGCACTCTTATGTGCTAATACAAAATCCTTTCCACCTGTTTCACCAACGATACGTGGATAGCTGCGGTACATACCCATGTTCTTTCCAATGGTTTCCCACATATTGTTGAACACACCTGTTGAACCGGTGAAATGCACACCGGCAAAATCTTTGTGATTGAAACATACTTTACCAACCGTTGGTCCATCAACATAAATAAGGTTAATAACACCATCAGGTAAGCCTGCTTCCTTCAATACACGCATGATCATTTGTGCACTGTACACTTCTGTATTCGCAGGTTTCCAAACCACCACATTACCACACATGGCAGCACTAGTTGGGAGGTTACCAGCAATAGCTGTAAAGTTGAATGGTGTTACTGCCAAAACAAAACCTTCGAGCGGACGGTATTCCATACGGTTATGCATACCTGCACCACTGATCGGTTGCTGACGATAAATATCACTTAAGAAATGGACGTTGAATCGAAGAAAGTCGATGATCTCACATGCACTGTCGATCTCTGCCTGGTACACATTTTTGCTTTGTCCCAGCATGGTTGTACCATTCATGTACGGACGATACTTGGTAGCGATAAGATCAGCAGCACGCAGGAAAATATTTGCACGGCTTTCCCAACTCATATTGGCCCAGCTTTCTTTTGCTGCTAATGCTGCATCAATTGCCTGTTGAACATGTTTCTCTTCACCTTCATGAAAATAACCGAGTACATGCTTGTGTTCATGCGGCGGTCGCATGGCATGTTTTTTATTTGTACGAACTTCTTTGTTACCGATGTACATAGGCACATCGATCTCTGTACTTATTAATTCAGCTAATACTTCTTTTAAGCGTTTCTTTTCTGCTGAACCGGGAGCATAGTTTAATACTGGCTCATTCACCGGTAAAGGATAGTTGAAATAACCTAAGTTCATAAGAGATAATTTGAAAATTAGTTAATTACTTCGCTTCTGTTTCTTTCTCGTTCATCAAATAGGCTTTGATAAATCCATCGAGTTCACCGTCCATTACCGGACCCACATTGCCCACTTCATAATCGGTACGATGATCTTTGATCATTTTGTACGGATGGAACACATAGCTGCGTATCTGGCTGCCCCACTCGATCTTTTTCTTCTTTGCATTAGTAGCATCCTTCAACTCATTCCGCTTTTGCAGTTCCATTTCATACAACCGGCTCTTCAACATCTGCATCGCCAGTTCACGGTTACCCAGCTGACTTCTGTCTTGCTGACAAACCACCACAATACCTGTTGGAATATGCGTTAACTGTACTTTCGTTTCTACTTTGTTTACGTTCTGTCCACCCGCACCACCACTTCGTGATGTTTCCATTTTTACATCCGCCGGATTGATCTCGATTGTAATTGTATCATCCACTAACGGATACACATACACGCTTACAAACGAAGTATGCCGTCTTGCATTACTATCAAAAGGTGATATACGAACCAACCGATGCACACCACTTTCAGCTTTCAGAAAACCGTAGGCAAACGGACCTTCAAACTGGTAGGTACAGGTTTTAATACCGGCACCATCCCCATCCTGCCAATCCATTTCGGTTACTTTCCAGCCCTGCTTTTCGCCATACATGCGATACATCCGTGCAAGCATTTCGGCCCAATCCTGGCTTTCCGTTCCACCGGCACCGGAGTTGATCTGTAAAACTGCGGGTAATTCGTCTTCGGGTTGATTAAGCGTGCTTTTAAATTCCGCATCTTCAATTGCATTCACTGCATTCTCGTATGCTTCTTTTGTTTCTTCTTCTGTAGCATCACCTGCTTTCCAGAATTCAAACAGCACAGCAAAATCTTCAACGGCAGAATTGGTATCCTCATAAAGTTTTACCCAATACTCGTTGTTCTTCGTCTCCTTTAAAATTTCGGTTGCCCGCTTATTATCGTCCCAGAAACCGGGACTTAGAGAGAGTTGCTTGTCTTCTGCGATTTTATATAGTCGGTTCTCGACGTCAAAGAAACCTCCTCAGGACAAGTATGCGTTCCCTTATATCGTTTAATTTTTCTAATGTCATAAGGTTGCAAATGTAAGGAGTTTAAGGGAGTTTCCGTTTGGAACCGTTTGCGCAAACCAAAACCTGAAGCAAGATTGTTTTTCGTAATTTGCCAACCGATTGATTACACAGGATACCATACAACAAATTCTCAGCCGCATCGATATCATTGAGATCGTAGGCGGCTTTGTGAAACTGAAAAAAAGAGGCACCAGTTATCTCGGTCTTTGTCCGTTTCATAATGAGAAAACACCTTCGTTCACAGTTTCGCCTACCAAAGAAATTTACAAATGTTTTGGATGTGGCCGCAGCGGCAATGCTGTGAGCTTTCTCATGGAGCATGAGAAGTACAGTTATGTAGATGCCCTGCGCTATCTGGCAGCGAAATACAACGTAACCGTTGAGGAAACCTATTCTTCACCGGAAGTGGTGCAACAACGGCAAACTGCCGACAGTCTACATATCATTAATTCGTTTGCACAACAGTTTTTTAGTCAGCAATTGTTTGAAACGGAAGAAGGAACATCCGTTGCATTAACGTATTTGAAAGAACGTGGTTTCCGTGAAGAGGTGATCAGGAAATTTCAGATCGGTTATTCACCACGGCAACGGGATGCATTTACAAGTGAAGCCATCAAACAACAATACAACCCGGAGTTACTTACCAAAACAGGATTAGTAGCGGAACGTAATGGTGAGTTGATGGACAACTACCGTGAGCGAATCATTTTTCCTGTACACAACAGCACCGGAAAAGTAATCGGCTTTGGTGCACGTATCATTGGCAAAAAAGAAAATGCACCGAAGTACATCAATACACCGGAAAATGAGATTTATGTAAAAAGTAAAATTCTTTACGGTACTTATTTTGCACGACAGGCGATTGATAAGAATGATGAATGTTTATTGGTGGAAGGTTATACCGATGTTGTTTCGTTGCACCAGGCCGGTATTGAAAATGTGGTAGCAAGTGGTGGTACATCGCTTACACCTGATCAATTGCGATTGATCAAAAAATACAGTAACAATCTTACCATTTTGTATGATGGTGATGCAGCCGGGGTAAAAGCTGCCATGCGTGGTTTAGATCTTGCACTGGAAGAAGGCTTGAATGTAAATCTTGTATTGATTCCTGATAAAGAAGATCCGGACAGTTATGTAAATAAAGTGGGTGCTTCCGGTTTTATTGAGTTCATCAAACAAAATAAAAAAGACGTTATTCTTTTTCAGCTGGAAGTAATGCTGAAAGATGCGGGCAATGATACTACGAAGAAAGCTGCAGCCGTAAATACGATCGCAGAAAGCATCAGTCGTATTAACAAGGTTGAAGACTTTACCCGTCAGCAGGATTACATTCATAAAAGTGCAGAACTGTTACGCATCGATGAAACAGGTTTGCATGCATTGGTCAATAAGTTCATTCGTGAACGTGTTACCAAGTTTGAACAGAAAGCACAACAAACTGCAGACATGCCACCGGATATGCCGGTATATGAGGATGGCATTGGTGATACAGCAGAATTGTTCACAACGGATGAACAACATGAACGTGCACTCGTTCGATGCCTGCTTGATTTTGGTTTGATGCCGTGGGATGAAACACAAACGGTTGCTCAATACATCATGGCAGAAGCGGATGAATGGGAAATGATCGACCATCCGGACCTGCAACAGATCACGGCGCAATACAAACAATGGCTCAACGATGGGTTAGAGCCGAATATGAAAAACTTTTTGTTTCATGAAGATCAAACGCTTAGTAAAAATGTAGTTGCCTTAGCTGATTTCAGTGAAGAGCTCAGCCCGAACTGGATCCGGATTTACGAAAAGCCATTTGCTACAAGAGAAGAAATGTACATGCAGGAAGTATTATCGGTTGTTACGTATCTGAAACTGCGTAAGATCAAAAAAATGATGGATGAAAACCAGCGTGATATGGAACGTCCGCATACTTCGGAAGAGCTGGTAACACTTATTAAAACACATCAGCATTTAAAACAACTGGAAATGGCGCTCACCAAAGAAATGGGCACAGTGATTTTTCGTTGACAGATTAATCCCAATCTTTTTTTCGCAGCAACCAACTCAGGAAAAAGGAACTGAGAAATCCTACTGCCGCTCCCATCAATACATCTTCTGCAAAATGCTGTCCTAAATAAATACGGGAATAACCAATGGTTACTGCAATGGCGAAGTATAAAAACTGTACAAATTTATTTCGTGTTGCGAAAGCAAGTAAGCTGAATGTGGCAAAAGCAGTGGTTGTATGTCCACTTGGAAAACTGTTCTTCCCTTTCAACAATACATCATCAACTCTGTGAATGATATCGGGATTTTGAAAATGCAATCCCGGCCTTGGTCGTGCTTCAATTCGCTTGATCGATTGTGCAAGCAAACCACTTAGTAAAAATGAAAGTAACATTAACACACCGAGCTTGCGGAAGCGGAAGAGCAACAACACTAAACCCAGCCCGATCATAAAAATTCCATCACCGATATAGGTGAAGTATTTCAGGATCACATCTGCGGTATAAGTATGTTGGTGATTAAGCCATAAAAACACCTGCTCTTTGTTCCAGTAAAACAGGGCAGCCGCTCCCAGCAACAAAAAAAGAATCGTTGCATAGGTAAACAGATTACGTGTAGGATGGTTATACTTCCAATTCATTTCCTTTACAAAACTACGTTGCTTTCAGTAACAGGTCGCTGTAAGAATGCGTTAAAAGATCAGCCGCCTGTATGTTAAATTGCTTCAGGTAATAGTCGCATTGTTCGGTAATCTTTTCAAAACCGAGTGTACCATCTTTATCAATCGCTTCTATTTCTACAAAACTGCCAAGTCCTTCCACTTCATCAATGTGAAACTTTACATTTTCAATGAAATAAATTTCCCGTTTCTTTTTCACTACCACTTTCACACCATTGGCGTGCATCAGCAGTTCTTTTAACTGTTCACTGTTTTTTTCTACCTGCAGCAAATGCACTTCACTCAGCTTTGGACCGGCACTGTCGGCTCGTTTATAAAATATGAGTGAATTTTCAATGGCACCCTGCCGCAATTTCAACCGACCGTTATTTGTGTGGAAGTACGTATCCGTTTGTTCATCTACTCCTTTGAAGAATGCATCTTTTTGAAGAAGATAGTTGCGGATGAAGGACGCATCTGCACAGCGTGCTTTTATTTCAACATTCTGGTGGCTCATGTAAACTAAAAAGCCGCCTTTGCAGACGGCTAGTGTAATTAGTTGGTGAACGGATTAAGCTTCAGCCGGTGTTAACCTTGAAGTTCTGTTTGTTCTTGTTGGTTTTGGAGCTAATGCCATGGCGTGTTCAAAACGCATAGCTGTCCAAACATGATCCAACACCACTTCTTCTGAAGTTTCAAATCCGCACTGGCAAACGAACTGCCAGCTTCCATCACGGTTTAAATCACTCACAATTTTAGAAGCCGTTTTCGGATATGCTACCCAGAACTTGGCATTTGGAGCCAAAGCAGGTAACACTTCCTTTAAGATCCCGTTCAATTGATTCTGATTTACCGCAAAAATCAGGGCGAAGTCAATCTTCTTACTACGTAACAACGGAGTGACGTTTTTTGCAAACGACAGCTTCACAAATTGTTTTTCGATTGAAGAGGGTAATCCCTGAATGAGTAAGTTCTTTTCTTCGTTCAATTGGAGTTTTTCCAAGAGAGAAATAGACATGCCAATGTAAATTTTGATGAGAACTAGAGTTGGACTGCAAAAGTAGTCCATTTTACCCGTAAATGTGCATACACAGGGCATCTTTTTTACCCGGTATGTACAAAAAAAATCCCTCCGGAAGGAAGGGATTTAATATGTAAACAACTGGTTTATAATTATTTACCTAACGGTTTGTAGTAAGGCATCGCTTCTTTTACGTAAGTCTGCATTTTTTGAATACGTGTAGCATCGGAAGGGTGAGTGCTCAACAATTCCGGCGGTTTTTGACCACCGCTGGCCTGTGCCATCCGTTGCCAGAAAGGAATTGCTTCCTGCGGGTTGTAACCGGCCATAGCTGCAAATCGAAGCCCGAACTGATCGGCTTCAAGCTCCTGTTTACGAGAAAACGGTAAGGTTCCTCCTACTGTTGAGCCAATGCCGTAAGCCGTCATAAACAGATTTTGTGTTTCTGCTGATTTATTGGCAACTGCAACAGATAACGCCACCCCCCCTAATTGTTGCGCCAAACCCTGGCTCATACGCTCGTTACCATGCAGGGCAATGGCATGGGCAATTTCATGCCCCACAACCACCGCAAGCGCTGCTTCGTTTTGTGTAACAGGTAATAAGCCTGTGTACACAACCACTTTACCACCCGGCATACACCAGGCATTCACTTCTTTATTATCGATCAGGTTAAATTCCCATTTGTAACCTTCCAGCAGATCGCCTTTCCCTTCCTTCTGTAAATATTGGGTAATGGCAGACGCAATACGAGTGCCCACACGCCTTACCATTTCGGCATCTTTGTTTACGTTTACCGGCACTATTTTATTCTGCGACAGAAATTGTTGGTATTGCTGTGTTGCCATCGACTGCAATTCTTTTTCGGGTAATAACCGAAGTTGACTACGGCCTGTTACCTGGTTTTTTGCACAACCTGCCATGAGGAAGGCAACTACAACAAATGAGCTGAGTATTTTTTTCATCGTTCGTTGATTTGTTTTATAGATTTCAATTTGTGTACCAAGTTTAAAATAAGAATATCGTACAGAATGTTAAGGTTTCTTTTTCTTTCTGAATCCGTTAAACTTATGTTCTTTCCCCGAAAACAACCTGAGAATGTTGGACCAATGCATCCCGGTCACCAATGTTGCTGCAATTACCGAAAACCAACGCATGTAAATATTACTTTCAACAACCGCAAACCAAACACATGCAGCAAATACTACTACTGCAATGATGGACCCTAACGAAATATATTTCGTTAAAAATACCACGATCAAAAAAGCGCCTACACTAATCAGTGCTGTCCACGGTTGAATAGCGATAACCACTCCAAATAAAGTAGCCACGCCTTTCCCTCCTCTGAAACCTGCAAATATTGGAAAGATGTGTCCGGCAACTGCTGTTAATCCGAATATCAATTTCCAGAATGTAAGTTCCGTTCCTAACCATGAAGACGATTGAACAGCAGCTGCAAGTTGCACAGCAGCGATTCCTTTTCCCATATCGATCAACAGTACAATAATTCCCCATACAGCACCTAATACCCGAAACGTATTGGAGGCACCCATATTTTTACTGCCATGTTCACGGATATCAATATTGAAAAAGAGTTTGCCGATCCAGTAAGCAGTTGGAATGGAACCGATGAGATAAGCAGCTATGATCAACAATGCAAGGTTCATCTTATGCTTGTTTGCTGAACAATAAACAACTCCATTGATTCCGTTCCGATGATTGTTGCAATTGCAATTGCTGAGTGTTTGCAGCATCAATGAGCAATTGATCTTCGGTTGCATAGAATCCACTGATGAGCAAATAACCATTGCTGTTTAATGCAGTTGCCATTGTTCCCATTGTTGCGAGCAGAATATGACGATTGATGTTCGCCAGTATGATATCAAACTTTTTTTCTTCCGGTGGTGCGGTTGCTTTTTCCACACGAATGTTTTTGCAATGATTGTTCGTTACATTCTCCAATGAATTTTCAACACATATTTCATCGTTATCAATAGCTATTATGTCAGTTGCACCAAGCTTTTCTGCAAGGATGGCCAGCACACCTGTACCACAGCCAAAATCAAACACTGTTTTGTTGTTGAAATCGATCTGCTGCATTTGTTTCATCATTTGCCAGGTAGTGGCATGATGCCCCGTACCAAAACTCATTTTTGGTGTGATGACAATTTCATGCTGCACAGTTGTAATGGGTTGATGAAAATGCGCACGTACAGCCACAAAATCATTCACGATCACCGGCTCATAATTTTGCTCCCACTCCTGGTTCCAGTTGCGGGGAGCAATGAGTTCCTTTTGATATGTTTTAGAAAAAGGTTGCAACAACTCTGTTAGTTGGGCTTCGTTAAATTCCTGTTCACTGATGTAGGCGTTGAGTTGATCTTCCGTTTCTTCAAAACCATCATAACCTTCTTCGCTCAGCAAAGCAAGCAATAATTCCTGCTCCTGTTCTTCAGTAACGGTGATGCTTATCTTAATATAGTTGTCCATATGTAATAAAAAAGGTCCCGCTTTTGGCGGGACCGTAAAGGTCATTTATTTAAATGAAATTAAAGACGCTCTTCACCATTGTTTCCTTCTTCGTTGCGGGGCTGTACCTGCGGACGTGGGGCTGCATCTGGTTTTGGCATCAACGCTTTGCGGCTCAGTTTAAACTTACCGGTACGTGGATCTAAACCAATCAATTTCACTTTTACTACGTCGCCTACGTTCAGTACACCTTCCATGCTATCCAAACGCTTCCAGCTTATTTCACTGATGTGTAATAAACCTTCTTTCTTTGGCAGGAATTCTACGAATGCACCAAACTCTTTAATTCCTTTTACAGTAGCTTCATATACGCCACCTACTTCAGGAACCATCACGATACCTTTTACCCAAGCAACCGCTTTATCCAATCCAGTTTTCTCTTGTGAGAAGATGCTTACTTCACCATAGTTACCTACTTCTTCAATGGTAATTGTAGTACCTGTTTCACGTTGAATTTCCTGGATCACTTTACCACCTGGTCCGATCACTGCACCAATAAATTCTTTATCGATGATCAGTTTTTCCATACGTGGTGCATGTGGTTTCACCTCAGGACGAGCTTCCGGCATACACTCGTACATGGCATCAAGAATATGTAAGCGACCTGCTTTTGCCTGGTTCAATGCTTCACGCATTACATCCATGCTCAAACCATCTACTTTAATATCCATCTGCACACCGCAAATACCTTCACGTGTACCGGTTACTTTAAAGTCCATATCTCCCAAATGATCTTCATCACCAAGAATATCAGTTAAGATCGCATACTTACCATCGCCACGAGTGATCAATCCCATTGCAACACCACTTACGTGTTTTTGCATCGGCACACCTGCATCCATCAACGCCAATGAACCGGCGCAAACTGTTGCCATTGAAGATGACCCGTTTGATTCAAGGATATCACTCACTACACGAACCGTGTATGGATATTCGCTGCCCGGCATCATTTGTTTCAATGAACGTTGTGCAAGGTTACCATGCCCAACTTCACGACGGCCAACGCCACGCATCATTTTCACTTCACCTGTAGAGAAAGGAGGAAAATTATAATGGAGGAAGAATTTTGAATAGTTACTGTTTGCAGCACTTTCTACCAACAACTCATCGAGTTTTGTACCTAAGGTTACAGTTGTTAAAGATTGTGTTTCGCCACGAGTAAACAAAGCTGAACCGTGTGGAGTTGGCAATGGCTCAATTTCCATTGCAAGCGGACGTACCTCATCTAATTTGCGTCCATCCAAACGAACACGATCTTCAAGGATCATATTACGCACTACTTCCCATTTCAGATCTTCGTAGTATTTCTTTGCAAACTTTTTATCCGCATCGGTTGCTTCTTCTCCGAGGCTTGCAATCAACTCTTCTTTCAGTTTGCTGTAAGCTTCACTGCGTTCGTTCTTTGCACTGCCAGCTCTTGAAATAGCATACACTTTATCTTTTGCAAAAGCGATCACCTTTTGGTTGATCTCTTCATTTGATTCCGGCTTCCTATAATCACGCTTACCGGCAACTGCTTTCAGGTCTCTTAATTCAGCTTGTGCTTTAATTTGAAGACGAATGGCATCATGTGCCATTTCCAAAGCCTTTACCAGATCTTCTTCACTGCACTCTTTTGCTTCACCTTCCACCATCATCAGATTCTTTTCAGTAGCTGCGATAAGGAATTCAGAAGTGGCTCTTGCCAATTGTGAACGGGTTGGGTTGATCACCATTTCTCCGTCAACTGTTGCAATACGTACTTCCGAAATAATTTCTTTGATCGGAATATCTGAAACAGCTAAAGCAGCCGATGCAGCCAAACAAGCCAATGCATCGGGCATAACCTCTGCATCAGAGGAAACGAGACTGATCAAGACCTGCACATCGCACAAATAATCTTCAGGGAACAACGGACGTAATGCACGGTCAATTAAACGACTGGTGAGAATTTCATAATCGTTCAATCTTGCTTCACGCTTAAAAAATGAACCGGGAATACGACCTGCAGAAGCAAATTTTTCCTGGTAGTCAACAGACAACGGGAAAAAATCCTGTCCTTCTCTTGGTTCCTTATTGGCAACAACGGTTGCGAGCAAAATACAATTGCCCTGGCGAACGGTTACAGCACCATCGGCCTGGCGGGCCAGTTTACCGGTTTCAATGGTAACAATACGGCCATCACCCAAATCGAATGATTTACTGATAGGTTGTGATAACATACTAAAATGTTGTTTTTGAATTGACAAGCAGGCAGGCGGGAAGAAAGCCGTACAGGCAATTCAGTGAATAATGAATTGAAGGGAGAAACCTGTAACAAAAACAAAATTCCCAACCGCATTAACTGTGTTGGGAATAATGAATTATTTACATATCCGTTGTTATTTACGGAGACCTAATTTCTCAAGTAACGCACGGTAAGCAAGCAAATCAGTTTTGCTCAGGTAGCTGAGTAAACTTTTACGTTGACCTACCAGTTGCATCAGACCACGATTGGTAGAAAAATCTTTTTTGTTGATTTTCTGATGTACTGCGATGTGATTGATACGCTCAGTAAGAAGAGCGATCTGTCCTTCTGTTGAACCGGTGTTTTTCTCGTTACCACCGTAAGTTGCGAAAATGCTTGCTTTTTTTTCTTTTGTAATTGCTGACATCTCAGATTTTTTTAATTGACATCCAAATTTTTCATCTATAAATTGGCGGCAAAGGTAGGGGAAAACTCTTTAAATGCAAGAAAAAGGCGGGCTAAAAATTCTTCGAAATAGAGCGATTGAGGCCTTCACGGGCTGTTTTTTGTAGTTTTTTCCGGAAAAAATAGGTGCCGCCCAGTAATTTGCCCTTCCAGCCCATGGCTTGCCCTGCCCAGCGATGGAGATCAAACGAATCAGTATGGCGGAAGATTTTCCCGTCTTTAAATTCAAACTCAGCATGGATCCGGTTGATGACCCTGCGGCCTGTAGCTGAAAAAATATAAACCGCCACCCAATCGGCACTGCCTGTTTGCTCATTAGCCTGCACATGACTGTAGGTAATTTCCAGTTCCCCTTTGCTCCGTTCAATCAACATCTTCCACATAGCCGGCACTTCGGTTCCCTTCAAGCCAACAAATACCTCATCGGTAAATTCGGCTTCGGGATGGTAACAGGCTTCCATGGTTTGCCAATCGCCCCTGCTAAAAGCAGCATAAAAGGTATTGATGAGTTCTTTCATAATGAACAGTTAAGATAACATATTGAATGCTGAAAAGAAATAAAAACCAACAGCATTTTCTATTTTCGATGAAATACTTAAGTATGAAACCCATCATCACCATTTTATCATTCCTCATTCTGTTCCAGGCAAAGGCGCAGGAAAAAAAGTACACAGAAAACGTTCTCACGGCAACAATTCTATCTCCCGGTATTTCGTACGAACTGGCAGTCGGAAACAAACTAACTGTAAAAGGCAAGGCAGCATTCATTGCCGGCGGGTCTTTTTCATATTCATCATCACTAGGTACTTCATTTTCGCCTGCGGCTTTAGCATCCGGCCAAATTCGTTACTATTATAATTTCGCTTTGCGTGAACAGAAAGAAAAAAACAGTTCACGTAATTCTGCTAACTATATTTCTTTTTTAGCCAAATATGCTTATTCAGGTATCACGTATAGATATGGTGATTCATTTAGTGAATCCTTCGGAGGCCCGAGAAATTATTCTATCAAACGAGCATCACATATGCCCAATCTTGGAATTGTATGGGGCATACAACGCAATTATAAAAATCGATTCAGTATTGATTGCAGTATTGGTCCCAGCCTTTACACGCCTTTCGCAGACAATGAATTTACATTTATCGGCGATATTTCACTTGGATTATGGCTTGGAAAGAAATCTAAATAAAGATTAAACATTCTATTTCATAATTTGCACGAAACCAAATACCGCTTGGCAAGCATCATCTGTACAGTAACCAATGACCTTACATACGATCAACGGATGATCCGCATCTGCAGTTCATTGGCGCAGCAAGGTTATGCAGTAACGTTGGTTGGCCGAAAGCTCAAACAATCTTCACCGCTAGACAGCAAACCATTTTCACAAAAGCGATTGTATTGTTTTTTCAGCAAAGGTTTTTTGTTTTATGCTGAATATAATCTGCGGTTATTTATCTGGTTATTGTTTCAAAAAACAGATTGTATTTGTGCTATCGATCTGGATACCATTCTCCCCTGCCTCTTTGCATCGAAACTAAAAAACACAAAACGGGTGTATGATGCACATGAATTGTTTTGTGAGATGAAAGAAATTGTAACACGCCCATCCCGTTACAAAGTCTGGAAAAGGATCGAGCGTTATGCTGTACCACAATTCAACGATGGTTATACCGTTTGCAAACCCATTGCAGATGAATTTGAGAAGATGTATGGTGTGAAGTATGAGGTGGTGAGGAATGTTCCGACAAAGCATGGCGAAAAGGCTCAAGACACAAGGAACAAGGAAAACAGGAAACAACCTTCAACCTTCTTACTCTATCAAGGTGCAGTTAACGAAGGACGAAGTTTTGAAACATTGATCCCTGCTATGAAGCATGTATCAGTTCCTTTACATATTTATGGCGATGGAAATTTTCTGCAGCAAACAGAACAACTGATCCGGCAATATCAACTGCAGGAAAATATTTTATTGAAAGGGAAACGAACACCACTTGAATTGAAAGAAATTACCTCGCAAGCTTATGCAGGTATTACATTGTTTGAAAACAACGGACGAAGTAATTACCTTTCACTGGCCAACCGGTTCTTTGATTATATACAGGCAGGCATTCCCCAGTTATGTGTTGACTACCCCGCCTACCGTTCCATCAATGATCAATTTGAAATTGCGTTACTGATCCCGGATACAAGTGAGGAAGCAATTGCAGCAGGTTTAAACCTTTTGCTCACTGATGCTGTTCTATATGAACGTTTGAAATTCAACTGCCGGATAGCTGCTGAACAATTGAACTGGCAGCAAGAAGAAAAAATACTTATTTCATTTTACAAACATATCCTTGAGTAAACAGATCCATATCGTTTCATTTGATGTTCCCTTCCCTGCCGATTACGGCGGTATCATTGATGTGTTTTACAAGATCAAAGCATTGCATACCATTGGTGTAGCTGTGCATTTGCACTGTTTTGAATATGGAAGAGGCATACAGCCCGAACTGGAAAAATATTGTGCATCAGTCCATTACTATAAACGACAGGAAGGGCACAAAGGCTTTTCATTGCAACTACCCTACATTGTAGCATCACGCAATGATGCACAACTATGGGAACGGTTAAATGCGGATGAACATCCTGTTTTGTTTGAAGGCGTACATACCACCTATGGACTTACAAATGGTGCTGTGAAGAAAAAAAATGTTGCCATCCGTTTACACAATACCGAATTTGAATATTACAAGCAGTTAGGACAATGGGAAATATCGGTGGTAAGGAAAGCGTATATGCATCATGAGAGCAGGTTGCTCAAACGATATGAAGCAACGTTGAAAGATCATTCCATCTTTGCACTGTCGCAAGATGATTGCATCACCTATAAAAAACAATTTAAAGCAAACCGAATCTCCTATCTTCCGGCATTTATTCCCAACAATATGGTGACCTGTAAAACTGGAACAGGAACCTTTGCATTGTATCATGGAAATTTGTCTGTGGTTGAAAATGAAAAGACAGCTACCTGGCTGCTGGAGAAAATTTTTCGTGATCTTGAAATACCGTTTGTGGTAGCAGGCAAAAATCCATCAGCCAAACTTATTGAACTGGCGCATAAACGGGCGCATACCTGTATTGTTGCAAACCCCACCGAAGCTGAGTTGAACGATCTGATGCATAAAGCCCAGTTGCATATTCTGCCCTCGTTCACAAATTCAGGTATTAAATTAAAATTATTGAATGCCTTATTTAAAGGCCGACATATTTTGGCGAATGATGCCATGTTGCACGGAACAGGATTGGAAAAAGCATGCCAGCTGGCGAATAATCCAACAGAGTTGAAATACCATGCATTCCGTTTATTTCACAAAGCATTTACGGATGATGATGTTGAATTACGGGAAGGTTTGTTACAGCAGCATTTCAACAACAAAAAAAATGCAGAGCAGCTTATGCATGCTCTACAGTAGCATTATCCCATACTTTACCGCCTTCGGTTTTTACCATGCGTGCAGGGAATTTTTTGATCACCATAAAATCATGGGTTGCCATGATCACAGCTGTATTATAGTCTTTGGCCACCTGAATGAGCAGGTTCATGATCTCATCGCTTGTTTCGGGATCGAGGTTACCCGTCGGTTCATCGGCCAATATTAATTTCGGAGAGTTGAGTAGTGCACGTGCAATATCTACACGTTGCTGTTCGCCACCACTCATTTCAAAAGTCATTTTAAATCCTTTCGATTTCAAACCCACTTTATCCAACACATCGTTGATCTTTTCTTCCATCAGGTTTTCATCTTTCCAACCCGTTGCTTTCAAAACAAATTTTAAATTCTCGTGTACATTCCGATCGGTCAGCAATTGAAAATCCTGAAACACAACACCAAGACTGCGGCGCAAAAACGGAACTTTCTTCCAATCCATTTGTCGCAGATTAAACCCTGCAACCGTAGTTTCACCTTCGGTCAAAGGCAATTCGCCATACAATGTTTTCAACAACGATGATTTGCCTGTTCCTGTTTTACCAACGAGGTAAACAAACTCGCCTTGGTTCACGGTTAGATTCACATCATTAAGGATCAAATTTCCACTCTGATAAATATTAACGTTCTTTATTTCTACGATTGGAGGCATTCTGTTTGGCTTTTGGCAAAAGTATGTAAATTAGTACCAACTCAAACCACCTTACATAACATGAAAAACATATTAACGCTACTTTTTGTATTTACGTTTTATCATTCGTTTGCTCAATCAGATACTGTTATTTCCAAAACAATTGTTGATCCAACAGCAATGGTTGCAGGATCATTTGGAGGTACAATTCAGGCAACAACTTTTAAGGTAGCGAAAAAGATAGATGTGAAAGCTGCTGATACTTCTGCTTCAGTTACATCCTACACAATTTATTTTCAAGGCACAGGTTTTGAAACCGCACCGGGTATGTTAGAAAATATCAAAGGCAATCTTTTTACGAAAGATGTTGTCCGCTTACTTGCAAAATGTGTTCCCGGCACCACCGTTACCATCGACGATATAAAAGTTATGTCGGGCGGCGTTATCAAAAAGGTCCCATCACTCCATTTTATTCTTCAGTAAACGTTTCGATTTTCGGTAAAAAACTCTTTAACTAAATTTTTAGTTGTTAAACTAATTTTTTAGTTATACATTCGGTTTATGAATACGGAAAAACTAAAACCGCTTACAAAAGCTGAAGAGCAGGTGATGCAGATCATCTGGAAACTCAACAAAGCTTTTCTGCGGGAGATCGTGGATGCCATGCCGGTTCCAAAGCCACATCAAAACACGGTGGCAACGATTCTTAAAATCCTGATCGACAAAAAATATGTAAAGGCCGATGTAATTGGCCGCATGCATCAATATTACCCCGCAGTATCGAAAGACATTTATTCGAAAGCCAGTATGAAAAACCTGGTGAAAGGATATTTTGAAGGATCGTTTTCCGATGCTGTTTCATTTATGGTAAAAGAAAACAACCTGAGCATTGAAGAACTGGAGCTTCTATTGCAAACACTGAAAAAGAAATAACCATGACTGCCTTTGCTGAATACCTGTTGAAAGTAATGATCTGTTCCGGTGTGCTTACCGGCTATTACTGGCTTGCACTCCGCAATAAATTATTTCACAGCTGGAACCGGTTTTATTTATTGGCGGCTGCTGTTACATCGCTGCTGTTACCATTTGTCAAGATCAGTTTTACAACGGAGCCACAACCGGATAATTTACCTGCTTATACCATTCTGCAAACTGTTACTACCAACGATGTTTGGTTTCCTGAACAAACAGTTACAGCACCTGCAACATTTACCAAAGAACAGATAAGCATTCTTTCATATTCCATTGTTTCACTTGTACTTTTTGCTGCGCTGTTATTAACGCTGTTACGTATCAAAAAACTGATCACCGCTTATGAGCATTGGAAAATGAAAGACCTCACGTTTGTTGATACCGATGCAAAGGGCACACCGTTCTCATTTCTCCATTATATTTTCTGGAACAGGGAAATTGATTTTGAATCAGCACAGGGGCAACAAATCTTCAAACACGAACTGATTCATGTAAAAGAAAAACATAGTGTCGATAAATTATTTCTGCAGCTTGTATTGATCGTGTTCTGGATCAATCCCTTCTTCTGGATCATCCGGAAAGAGTTAACCATGATCCATGAATTTATTGCGGATCGCAAATCAGTAAAAGACAGTGATGCTTCTGCACTTGCTGCCATGATCCTTACTGCTGCATTTCCCGGACATACCCTGTCGCTCACCAATCCATTTTTTTATTCACCTATTAAACGAAGACTCCTTATGCTTTCCAAACTTCAAAACCCGAAAGTGGGCTACATCAGCCGCTTATTGCTACTGCCGTTGCTAACCGTTTTATTTACTGCATTCGCTTTAAAAATTAAAGAGAAAGATGCAGCTTCAGGTATTCCACGATTAGAAAGATCATTGACGGTTGTGATAGATGCAGGACATGGATTTGTCAAAGGCAATCCACATGGCGCCATTGGATTAAATAAAATTTCAGAAGATGAAATTGCATTGGCCATTACAAAAAAGATCGAACAACTGAATACAGATAATAACCTGAAATTAATTTTTACAAGAAAAGACGAAAACTTTATTGATAGTAAAAGAAGAGTGAAGATCGCTGAAGAGAATAATGCCGACCTTCTTATATCTATTCATGCATCGTTTGTGCCAGCACTTAAAAAGGATGGAAAAGATGTCGAGAATCCTGCGAACGGATTTGAATTATATGTTACAAAAGATGGAAATGAAAATCTGCCACAAAGTAAAGAGTTGGGCTCTGCTATTATTCATGAAGTAAAAAATTTTATGCCTATTCGGGAACCCGGTATTAAACAACGAAACGTTGGAATCTGGGTAATTGAAGCAGCCCCCTGCCCTGCTGTGTTTCTTGAATGTGGCTTCGTTTCCAATTCAAAAGACCTTGCGTTTCTTACCAATGAGAAGAACCAGGAAAAGATTGCGGAAGCGGTATTGAAAGGGATTGTAAATTATGCAAGGAATAATAATCAGAGACCACTGCAGCAAGCCGCAAAAGAACTAAATAACGCTGATACGATTCCGGACAAAAAATCAGAAGTGTCTTTAGCTAAAACCGAAGCGACTGCTGATTTTAAAGGCGGCATAAAAGAATGGAATAAATATGTAGAGGCTTTTTTAGAAAACTATATTGCAACGCTTGAGAAAGATCCTGCTAGTATCAATAACAGCTGCATGCTACAGTTCACTGTTCAAAAAGATGGATCCATCACAGACATACAGGTTATTACCAATACTGAAAG
The DNA here is from genome assembly GCF_037892605.1 of Lacibacter sp. H407. Lineage (NCBI taxonomy): Bacteria > Pseudomonadati > Bacteroidota > Chitinophagia > Chitinophagales > Chitinophagaceae > Lacibacter > Lacibacter koreensis. The sequence goes on from NZ_JBBKTU010000001.1 coordinate 4,447,473, forward strand.
TGAACTGGCAAAGATCAGTGTTGAATTGTTGAAAAAAAGTCCGAAGTGGCAATCTGCAATGGAGAACGGAGTTCCTGTTGCAACTGTTATAAAAAGATCAATCCATTTTTTTGATAAGTACGGCAGGGAAAGGATGAAAGACGCAACCAAAACATCCGAACAAAAAGAAAAAAGTTATACATCATTTGCAGAAAAACACGGGCTTCACATTCTAAACGGGAAAGTCATCACAAAAGAAGAAATGATCACTTTCCTCAAGGAGAACAAGGTACATAAGAACTGGCAGATAAGTTCAATGGACGGTCTGGGAGGAAGAAACCGATTTGGCGAAAAGGGCAGTAATGGAGTTTTTGAAGTAACAACCAAAGAAATCAGACCTACTGTAGCGATTGCGGCAGAAAACATTAATATCCTTTATGCAACAATTGAAAATCCTTTAAAGATCGCAATCAGTGATGTACCTGAAACTCATTTAGAAATCGAAGCTTCCCAAGGAATACTTGAGAAGAAAGAAAACAGGTATATTCTCAAAAATTTAAAAACGGGTGAAGTTGTTATTAAGATCGGATACTATTATAAAACAGATCAAAAGAAGATCGAAGAGGTTCGATTTAAAGTGATTCCCGATCCGTCTAATACAATTGTAGAAAAAAAGACAGAAAATGAGATAACAGATCGGGAAGGCTCTCGAATTTTTACCAAAGCTGAAATAATGCCACAGTTCCCTGGCGGGCAAAATAAATGGAATCGATATATTGAAAAAATTACAACAGATAATATCACAAGTTTGGTTGCTGATGGGAAAGAAGGAACCTGCGAAGTTGAATTTATTGTTCACACAGATGGGACTGTTTCTAATATCAGAGTTAAGACAATGGCAAATACTAAACTGGCTTCAATAGCAGTTAAAGCAATTACTACTGGACCGAAATGGCTACCTGCAATTCAAAATGGTAAACAAGTTCAATGCTGGACTACTCAAAAAATAAGTTTTCAATTCCCTGCAACAGAAACTATCCCTGAGCCAAGAAAACCCTAAAAAATCAATACATCAAATAAAAAGCGAGGCAGCGCCTCGCTTTTCGATATTTCTTAAAACACTAATTCTTCATCCTTCAACTTAATCACTAACTCTTTCTTCTCACTCGCTTCTACCCTACCAATCACCTGTGCATCTACAGCAAATGATTTTGAGATGTTGATCAATGTATCAGCATCTTTTTCATTTGTATAGATCTCCAGCCGAGTACCCATGTTAAACACCTGGTACATTTCACGTGCATCTGCACCGGAAGCATCTTTGATCAAATCAAAAATAATGGGTGGCGTGAAGAGATTGTCCTTCACGATCTTCATCGGGCCCGGTAAATATTTCAGGCATTTGGTTTGTCCGCCACCACTGCAATGGATCAAGCCATTCACTGCATCAAAATGATGTTGCAGTATTTCTTTAAGTACAGGTGCAAACGTTCGTGTTGGAGAAAGTAACAGACGACCGATCAATGAAGTTTCACCGTTAGGCAATTGCACCTCATCAGCCAACCGATGTTTTCCGATATACACCACTTCATCTTTCAGCTTTGCTTCAAAGGTTTCAGGGAAATGATGCGCATAATATTTTTCCAACACATCATGTCGTGCACTTGTTAAACCGTTACTTCCCAAACCACTGTTGTACGATGTTTCATAATTCGCCTGTCCAAATCCTGCTAAGCCAACAATCACATCACCAGCCTTGATCTTATCATTACTGATCACTTTGTTTTTTGGCCAACGTGCTGTCATGGTTCCGTTCACAGCGATCGTACGCACCACATCACCCACATCAGCCGTTTCGCCACCGAGATAATGAATGTTTACACCATACTCTTTCAACTGTGCAAACAATTCAGCAGAACCATTGATGATCTGCTCCAGTACTTCCCCCGGAATCAATGTTTTGTTACGATCAACTGTTGAGGAGAATAAAATGTTATCGTAGATACCAACGCAAAGCAGGTCGTCCAGATTCATCACAATTGCATCCTGCGCAATGCCTTTCCAAACAGATGCGTTACCGGTTTCTTTCCAATACAGATACGCCAGAATACTTTTTGTGCCGGCACCATCGGCGTGCGTTACGTTTACCCAATCGGCATCGCCACCCAAATAATCGGGATATAGTTTGCAAAATGCATTGGGATATAATCCCTGGTCGAGATGTTCTACTGCCTTGTGTACTTCTTCCTTTTGTGCCGAAACACCCCGTTGGTTATATAAAGACATGCTGCTGTGTTTGAGAGCCGCAAAACTAACACTTCCACACATCAAATGTGTTACTTTTGCCACTTCAAATTATGAAGGTTTACAGAAGTCTGCAGCAGTTGCCCGTTTTTAACAGGGCCGTTCTTACCATCGGCACTTTCGATGGTGTGCATCTTGGTCATCAGCAGATCATTCGCCAGTTATTGATGGAAGCGGAAGAAACGGGCGGAGAATCGGTGCTGATCAGTTTTTATCCACACCCCCGGAAGATCGTTCAGCCCGACAGACAAATCGCTGAACTCACCACATTAGATGAGCGGATCGAACTATTGAAACGACAGGGTTTGGACAATCTTGTTGTGGTTCCTTTCAACAAAGAATTTTCAGAACAACCCGCAGAAGAATATATCAAGCGTTTTTTGGTCGATCGTTTTCATCCAGCATGTATCATTATTGGTTACGATCATAAGTTTGGCAACAACCGTGAAGGTGATTATCGTTTATTGGAACAGATGGGTGAGCAATATAACTATGTGGTGAAAGAAATTCCGCAGCAGTTGATCAATGAAGTAGCCATCAGCTCCACCAAAATCAGAAACGCACTTTCCAATGGCGATGTTGAAACGGCCAATCAATTACTGGGCTATCCTTATTTCTTTAAAGGAAATGTGATTGAAGGAAATAAACTCGGTCGCAAACTTGGCTACCCTACTGCCAACCTGCAGATACAGGATCCTGATAAATTAGTTCCGGCCAATGGCGTGTATGCCGTAGAAGCGCAGATTGAAGGTGAAACAAGCATGCTGAAAGGAATGATGAACATTGGCAACCGTCCAACGGTGGATGGTACACGCAGAAGTATTGAAGTGCATTTATTTGATTTTGATAAAGACATTTACAATCGTCATTTAAAAGTGCATGTTCGTTTTCACTTGCGGAACGAAGTGAAATTTGACGGACTGGATAAACTCATTGAACAATTACATAAAGACAAAGAAATTTCGATCAGTAAACTGGCTGATACCTAAACTTAAACCATTCAACATGCTCTCATCGATTAACCCAACTACAACCAACGCCTGGAAACAATTAACTGCACATGCTGCACAAATGAAACAAGTGCACATGCGTGATCTGTTTAAAGCAGATGCCAATCGTTTTAAAAAGTTCAGCACTTGTGAAAATGACATGGTGTTTGATTATTCAAAGAATATCATCACGGAAGAAACGATGCAGTTACTGTTGCAACTTGCTGATGAATGCAACGTGAAAGAAGCCATTGAAAAAATGTTTGGGGGAGATGTGATCAATCATACCGAAAAGAGAGCTGTACTGCATACTGCACTTCGCAACTTTTCTGACAAAGAAGTGTTGGTTGATGGAAAGAATGTAATGCCCGACATTAAACGTGTATTGGAACAGATGAAAAACTTTTGTGCCAATATACACAGCGGCGAGTGGAAAGGCTATACGGGTAAGAAAATAAAATACATTGTCAATATTGGTATTGGTGGCAGTGATCTTGGCCCGGTAATGATCACAGAAGCATTAAAACCATATTGGGTGGATGGTATTGAAACTTATTTTGTCAGCAATGTTGATGGAACACATATTGCTGAAACCTTGAAGAAGGTTACACCCGATGAAACATTATTCCTTATTGCATCAAAAACATTTACCACGCAGGAAACTATGACCAATGCACACAGTGCAAGAAACTGGTTTTTAGAACATGCAAAAGATGAAGCACATGTAGCGAAACATTTTGCTGCCTTATCAACCAACGAAAAAGATGTGGTGAAGTTCGGCATTGATAAAGCCAACATGTTTGAATTCTGGGATTGGGTTGGTGGCCGTTACAGTTTGTGGAGTGCAATTGGTTTATCCATTGTATTAACGATTGGCTATAACAATTTTGAGGAATTACTGAAAGGTGCTTACCAGGCCGATGAACATTTCCGTACAGAAAAATTTGCAACAAATATCCCGGTGATCATGGCATTGCTCGGCACCTGGTATGTAAACTTCTTTGATGCAAAGAGTGAAGCAATTCTCCCCTACGATCAGTACCTGCATCGCTTTGCTGCTTATTTCCAGCAAGGCAATATGGAAAGCAATGGTAAGTATGTTGATCGCAGTGGCAATAAAGTAGATTACAGCACAGGCCCTATTATTTGGGGTGAGCCGGGTACCAATGGTCAGCATTCATTTTATCAATTGATTCACCAGGGCACACATTTAATTCCTGCTGATTTTATTGCACCGGCCATCAGTCATAATCCGCTGAGCGATCATCATCCAAAACTCATGAGTAATTTCTTTGCACAAACAGAAGCACTCATGAATGGCAAATCAAAAGAAGAAGTAATTGCTGAAGGCGTAAAAGAAGAATTGATTCCGTATAAAGTATTTGAAGGCAACCGCCCAACAAACTCTATTCTTCTGAAAAAGATCACACCATTTACCTTGGGTGAATTAGTAGCACTATATGAACACAAGATCTTTGTACAAGGAGTTATCTGGAATGTTTACAGCTTCGATCAATGGGGTGTTGAGCTGGGCAAACAACTGGCAAATAAAATTTTACCTGAGTTAATAACAGATGATGCAGTATCATCGCATGATGCATCCACCAACGCACTTATCAATTTGTATAAGAACTTCCGCAAATAAGTAAAGCCCCCGATTGGGGGCTTTACAATTATGCTTTTATAAGGTCACTCAATTAATAGAGATAACTTAAAGCTGTTTTATCGTTGTTATTAAACGGACGATTTGTAGATGCACTTAAGCAAGCTAACATCCAAGAACCCGGGTCAGCTACAGTAGGGGTCCCAGGAATATGAATTGCACCTACAGTACTTGCGCCTTCATTTGCAGTACCACCACCGCAGCTATATGAACGATCCATATAATCAGTATGGCGGAAACCAATGCAATGACCGATTTCATGTGCAAGAACGGTTGTCATAAAATTAAGACTATAAGTAGTATATGTTTTTGCATAGTTGATGGTGCCATAAGGATTTCCACCGCTTGGGAATCCAGCAGAGGCAATGTATTGCCGTGTATTTACAATCCTAATATTAATATTGCCGCCACTTGTTACTCGGGAAAATGTAAGAGTGAGATTTTCGGCATTGTAACGGGCAATTGCCGCATCTACTGCTGCTAAAAAATTAGAAGGTAAATTAGTACCTGAAACACTTACAGTAATGTTTCGTGGTCCGCTAACAAGATTTGTTGTCCGGTACTGCTCTGCATTTGCTACAACAAGCTTATGGGCTGTTTGCTTTGTTTTTAAATCTGCAGGTGAAAGAAAAATATCACCCTCTACTACAAAACCGCCATCAGCAGCGATCACATTGTCTGTTGAAAAACCGAGATCAGAAATTTGATTTAGCGTTTCCTGCGAAACTTCTGCTTGCACATCTTCTTTACCTGCTTTTGAACAGGCCACAATAAAAAGTGCTGCGAATGCAGCAACCCCAATAATTGACAATAGTTTTCTCATGTTTGAAATGTTTAGGTTTAGAATGAGCTATCAAATTAAACAAAATAATTGAAGTTTCAAGGAATACATGCCATCGTAAAACTACGTATAGCTATATTTTCCGAAATGATAAAAGCATCCTGTGTACACAGGATGCTTTTATGTGTTGAATACAAATCACAATTAATAAACGTAATTCAATGCCGTTTGATCAGCACTTGTAAACGGACGGTTGAATGAAGAAGAGGTACTTCCGCAGGCAAGCATCCATGAACCGGCACTTGGTCCTGATGGAGTACCCGGAATATAAACAGCACCAACACCTGCCGAGCCTTCATTTACTGCAGAACCACCGCAACTGTAAGAGCGGTTCATATAATCTGTATGACGGAAACCGATACAATGCCCCATCTCATGTGCAATAGTTGTAGCCAATGCATTTACAGCAATACTTGGTGTGTACCAATACCGGTTCATTTGAATCTGACTGTAAGGATTTCCGCTGCTGGTTGGAAATCCGGCAGACCCCAATGTGTTACTTACCTGGTAATAGGTAACAATGTTGATGTTGGCAGTTGCTGTTCCGGTAATACGTTGAAACTTTACACGCAGGTTTAACGCATTGTAACGGCGAATGGCCTCATCTGTTGCCGATACAAAATTTGCTTGTGTGGTATTCAGCTTTACCGTGATCGTTCTTGGCAAACCTGTAACAAGATAAGTTGTGCGATAATGTTCTTCATTCGCATAGATCAACTCATTCGAAGTTGGCGTTTGCTTCAGGTTGTCTGGGGTAAGAAGAATATCTCCTTCAACAATATACCCTCCCTCCGTTTGAACAACCCCTTCGGTTGAAAAACCTTGTGCGGCGATCTGGTTTAATACATCCTGCGGCACTTCAGATGCAAGCGTTTCTTTTGCAGCTTTCTTACATGCAACAATAAATAATGCAGAAAATGCAAGCGCTGTGAAAACAAAAACAATTTTTCTCATGTTTAAATTGTGTTTAGGTTGAAAAATGATTGACACTTTAAATTATTTATTTTTATAACCTGTAAACAGTTCATCATTGCAGCAGCGTTGCAAACACGCAGCAGCGTTCAACAAAAAGTAGAAACACTAAGAAAGATTACACAAATAATAATCAACGCATGAGTTTGATTTTTTTTAAGGAGATTTATACCCGATGAGATTTTATTCAATCATTTCATTCTTTTGTACGATAATAAAATGGCGAACATTCCTGTGTTCAATATTTTTTTTAATGAGCGTTGTTTCAGCCGCACAGGTAACTGACAAAAAAATTGTGGATAAGTTATTGCCTTTGTTCAAGGAGCAAATGAGGTTTTCAAAACCAACCGGCAAAGGTTTGTATACAGTTGCAGTAACGGATCTTCAACAATTTGAAAAACTCCTGCAAAAAAACAAATCGGTTCAACTCATTTCTACCTATGCACCGGCAAAAATTGTGGTGATTGAATGCAGTTGGAGCGACCTTGAAAAAATTATCTCCGATGCTATTGTACTTGCAGTTGATGCAACAAAAAAAGCAAAAGAAGAATTGTTATTTGGTTTTGTTGACTATGCAGCCAACAGAATATCAACCATTCATAACCGTTTCTCATTATTCAATGCTGCGGGTATCAATCTTTCAGTAAAGGAGCAAAAGTTCGACACGAGTGATATTGATTTTAAAGGACGCATCCTCCCTTCAACATTTGCTGCAACAACTGTATCAGGTCATGCATCGATCATGGCAACGATGATGGCTGGTGGTGGTAATACATGGTATAATACAAAAGGTGCTGCATGGGGCAGCCGCATCAGTTCGGCCAGCTTTGACAATCTTTTACCTGAACCCAACAGCTATTATAACTCTTCCTCTATTCTTGTACAGAACCATTCGTATGGAACTGTTGCAGAAAGTTATTATGGCGCTGAGGCAGCGGCTTACGATGCATCTGTGATCAACAATCCTTCATTGGTTCATATTTTTTCGGCAGGCAACTCAGGAACACAAACTCCTGCCACCGGACCTTACGCAACTGTTACAGGTTATTCAAATCTCACCGGCAATTTCAAACATGCAAAAAATATTATTACGGTTGGCCATACCGATTCGTTTGGTGTAGTATTGTCGCCAAGCTCAAAAGGTCCTGCATTTGATGGAAGAGTAAAGCCGGAGCTGGTTGCGTTTGGAGAAGATGGAAGTTCTGGTGCGGCTGCTTTGGTATCGGGTATTGCAGGTGTGTTGCATCATACCTACAAACAACAAAACAATGGGAATACGGCACCTGCTTCACTCATTAAAGCAGTTTTGTTGAACAGTGCAGATGATGTTGAATCGCCCGGTATTGATTTTAAATCGGGGTATGGAAATGCAAATGCATTCAACGCTGTCAATACAATTGTGCAAGGGCATCATTTTACCGGATTGGTTTCTGCATCAACACAACAACAATTCAACATAACAATTCCTGCAGGCATCAAGCAATTGAAAGTAACATTGGTGTGGAGCGATCCGCAGTCAACTCCCAATACAACAAAAGCGTTACTGAATGATCTTGATCTGGAACTCACGCACACAGCTTCATCAACTACATGGCAACCATGGGTGTTGAACAGTACAGCATCTATGGCTGCTATTCAACAATTGCCTGTTCGTAAAAGAGACAGTTTGAATGTAGTTGAACAAATCAGCATTGATAATCCGGCAGTTGGTGATTATATAATTACAGTAAAAGGGTTTTCTGTTCCTGCCGGTGCACAAACATTTTCCATAGCTTATCAATTTGATACAGCTGATACATTCCGTTGGGATTTTCCCACTTCATCTGATCATCTGTTTCCCAATCAAACCAATGTGCTTCGTTTTAAATCGGGTTATAGTGCAGCAACAGGGCAATTAGAAATGAGTACAGATGCCGGGAGTAATTGGCAAACAGTTGATAACAATGTGGATCTTTCAAATGGTTATTATAAACTTTCAACCCTTGACCTTATCAGTAAAGCATTGTTGCGAATGCGCATTAACACTAACATTTACGCATCCGATACATTTACAATTTCAAAACGTATTGGAACAGCAGTAGGTTTTGCTTGTGTTGATTCCTTTTTATTATTGTGGGATAAAGTTCCTTCAGCCGCAGCTTACCGCATCCGCCAATTGGGAAATCAATATATGGAACCATTGCTGGTAACAACTGATACATTTGCAATTCTCTCTACAGTAAACAGCGCTGCCAAACATTATTCTATTACAGCCATCATTGACGGGAAAGAAACAGTAGGCAGTTATACATTCAATTATGAAACAGCAGGAACCGGTTGCTATGTGAAAGCATTTCTTGCCGACCTCAACCTAAACAATGAAGCTGCTTTGCTGCTTGAGTTGGGAACTACATTGCGCATCAAACGAATCTCGTTTGAAAAACAATTGGCGAATGGTTTTACTTCGATCGCAGCATTTACTACCATCAATCAATTGCAATACTCAGCAACAGATCAAAACTTACATGCAGGAAGTAATCGTTACAGAGCCGTGCTGGAATTAACCGATGGCCGGTTGATCTATTCAGAAATTGCAACACTTTATTTTACAGGAAATAAGCCTGCTGTTGTTTACCCTAACCCTGTGCCGAGAAACGGATCGTTGACTGTTCTTACCGAACAGGATGAAGATATGCTTTTCCAATTGATCGATACGTATGGACGGGTAGTATTACAAAATCAACTGAATGATTATCCTCAACAAATCTCCGTTAACAATCTTGCAAAAGGAATGTATTACTTCCGCCTGTTGAAGAAAAATAAAAAAGTACAAACTGGTATAGTTATTATCAACTAACCGGTTTGTACTTAGATTAATTATGGAAGGATTTGAATAGGTTTTAACCCCACAACGAAGATGGATATTCTCCTGCAGCTACAAGTTCATCTACACTTTTCTGCACACCCGGCGCATCTTCTTTATACGTAACACCAAACCATTGTGATGATGTTGGAATTACTTTAACCACACCAAGTCCTTCTTTAATATAGGTATCCGCAACAATCGGAATAAAGAATTCTGATTTCTCTTCCTGTCCGTGCTGTTGAAGAAATGTTTCGAACAAGTTGGCGGTTACCGAAAAAACAGAAGCATCAAAACACCAGAAGTTCATACTTACACTGGAGTTAAAAGGTACTTCGTGCTTTCCGTTAGCATCTTCATACACGATCTTATCGCCTTCGCCATAGATCTTGGTACGCTCTGAAATACTAACCAGGTTATTTGCTGCATCTACTTCACACACACCACGACTTACAGTTCCATTTGCACTCAGCGTTCGTGCAAGCTCGTAACCAATGATCGCCTGCTTTTGCGGACTGCATTCTGTTGTTAAAAACGTAAACGCTTTTTCAAATGCATCACGTCCATAAAAATCATCTGCATTGATCACCGCAAATGGTTCCTTGATAGTATCTTTTGCACAAAGAATAGCATGCGCAGTACCCCATGGCTTTGTACGTGTTGCGGGAACATCGTACCCATCTGTAAATGAATCGAGTTGCTGATATACATAATCAATTTCAACACGGCCTTTCAGTTTGGGTTCAAATACAGCTTTGAAATTATCTGCAAAATCTTTGCGGATGATAAATACGATCTTTCCAAAGCCTGCACGAATGGCATCATAAATGGAATAATCCATAATAGTTTCGCCTGAGGGACCAAACCCTTCCATCTGCTTCATGCTGCCATAACGGCTGGCCATTCCTGCTGCTAAAATCAATAAAGTTGGTTGCATGTAATCGGTTATTTTTGAACGCTGCGAAGATAGGAAACTATCATTGCCAACCATCATGCAAACAGATGCGCAAAAAATATACAACAGCCCGGTAACATGGGAATTGAACAACGGTTTATTCTTTTCATTTATTGTTGCACGGCTTGATCTGTTACATCCATTCGTATCTGGAAACAAATTTTTTAAACTGAAGTATAACCTTCAACGAACGATCGCTGAAAACAAACAGGGGATCGTTACAATGGGTGGTGCTTATTCCAATCACCTCGCAGCAACAGCATGGGCATGCTATGAAAATAAGTTGACATCGGTTGGCATTATCCGTGGAGATATACAAAACCCATTGAATAATACGTTATTGTTTTGTCAACAGCATGGCATGAAACTGATCGCTGTTGATCGAGGTCAATATCACCGAAGCAGTGCAATTGTACAACAGATCATTGCATCGTATGATCAATATTTTTTTGTACCCGAAGGAGGTGATAATGAAGAAGGGCTGCAGGGCTGCACAGAAATTCTATCATTTCTGAAAGATGCCGACTCCTTTACTCATATCGTTTGCTGTATGGGAACAGGTACAACATTTCAGGGTATTTCCAGAGCCGCTGCCAGTGATCAAACTGTTATTGGCATTCCGGTATTAAAAATTAAAGAAGCAGATCAACTATTATTTCAGCAGCAACAGATCAGCAATGCGGCTGCAGCAAAACAAGTGATCCTGTTTGATCATGCAGGAGCAGGTTATGCGAAAACATCTGCACAGCAACTTGATTTTATGAATTTGTTTTATCAAAAAACAACAATTCCAACCGATATTGTGTACACCGGCAAGTTGATGCAGGCTGTATTGCAACTGGCAGAACAGAATTATTTTACAGCAGCTGATAAGGTTGTTGTACTGCATACCGGTGGATTACAGGGGAATAACAGCATTGCAGATGGCCGGTTGTTATTCTGAACGGCATTATATTTGCGCATACGTAGAACAACCAACAGACACAGAACATCCCATGAAGAAACTAAGCTTACTCTTTATTCCACTCTTTTGCTGCTTATCGGCAATTGCACAAACAGATACGCTTCCGAAATTTTCTGCCGTTAAAAAGAAAAGTGGTGAAATATTTATCAGTTGGGCAAGTACGTTCAAGAATGTATCACAAATAAATATTCAGCGTTCAAAAGACAGTTTACGAAATTTCAGCACCATTCATTCCGTTCCAAATCCAAATCTTCGTTCCTACATATTTTTAGATAAATCTGCTAAGAACGATAGTGGGTATTACCGCATTTTTATTTTGTTTGAAGGTTCAAACTACGTATTCACTCCATCAAAACAATTAACGATCGATACGTCTACTTCAATTGTGCCGGTAAAAGAATCAAATACCCGTCCGGACTATACTCCTGCAACAAAAGAAAAAGAAGAAAAACCATCGGCTCCACCTAAACCGGTATGGGTTCCTTCCATTTATGTATTTACCGGAAATGATGGCAACCCTGTTATCAAATTACCCGATGCCGGTTCGAAAAAATACAGCATTCGTTTTCTGAAAGAAGATGGCAGCCTCCTCTTTATGATCCCTTCGATCAGCGAACCATATCTTACTTTAGATAAGGTTAATTTCCTGAAATCGGGCTGGTATCATTTTGAATTGAAGGAAAACGGCAATCTTAAAGAGAAGAATAAGTTCCTCGTTACCAGAGATTATTAATTATTTTTTTAACTTGTTTTGGATAATGGCGCTGTTTTTGTAATTTGTTGTTCACTTGCAGAACTATTTCATCTGCATACCCACATATGAAACAAAAGCAGCTTACTTTATTGCTTGTGCTATTATCAATTATTCCTTCATTTTTATTTGCCCAACGTGTAGGACGCAGAGGCGTAAATCCGGTCAACACCACTTCATCAAAAAAAGGACCTGTATACAATTTTACCCTCGAGCAATTGCAAGGCAGATGGCAGGAAATAAAACGTTCTGATGCTGATAAATCAGAGTTACCGATCGGCGATACGATTTACCTGCATTTTACCGAAGCAAATAAGGTAGAAACAAGAGATGGCACTAAAACTATTATGCGTGGGGTTGCTATAATTGACGAGCCCGGTAATGTGTTAATAGCCGCTGCTGATATTTATACGATCGGTGCTGTTTCTGCAACAGAGCTTTTGTTGCTGGATGATGATGGCACAGTTCATACACTTACGAAGAAAGAGATATTCTGGAGAGAAACTTTAGGAAAAAATGCTGTAACTGATCAAGTGTTGGATACACCACTTGATCCCAATCTTGCTGATCTGGCGGGTGTTGACTGGACCGTTTACCGTCGCAGAGCAAAACCCGGTGCAGTTAGTAATGAATCGTTTCTGATACGCTATATAAAATCTATAAAAGATAATGGCGATAAAACTGCAACAGCTGAACTTACATTTTATTCAAAGGATAAAACGGAAGTAATGCCTTGCACCATTACAGTGGTGAAAAATCAAATAGAGATCAAATCAGGTGAGCATTCATGGCTGATGTTCGTGTATAAAGTAGAAAAGGATGAATTGATATTTGGCGATCATAAAACCTTACTGTACTACGCCAAGCCCCTTTAACGTAACATCAAATACGTTCTCAAATTTTTGTTTTACTTTTTCTTTTGCCTCTTCAAAATCAACAGGAGCTCCTAATTCTTTTTGTAAGGAAGTGACGGCTTTATTTTCAATACCGCATGGAATAATGTGGTTGAAATAGTTCAAATCTGTATTTACATTGAATGCAAATCCATGCATGGTTATCCAACGGCTGCAACGCACTCCCATTGCACAAATTTTTCGTTCTTTTCCTTTTACATCCGGATCAAGCCACACGCCAGTTTCACCTTTGCTGCGCTTTCCTTTTAATCCATACTCTGCCATGGTTAAAATAATCACCTCTTCCAGTTTGCGCAGGTATTTCCCAATATCTGTTTCAAATTTTTCCAGATCAAGAATCGGATAACCAACGATTTGTTGCGGACCATGGAAGGTGATATCGCCGCCACGATTGGTTGGATAAAACTCGATCCCTTTTTGTAAACGATCTTCTTCCGAGATCAAGATATTTTTCACGTCGCCGCTTTTGCCAAGTGTGTATACGGGAGGATGTTCTACTAAAAGCAAATGATGGTGGGTGGTGAGTGGCGAGTGGTGAACATCATCAACTATCGGCTCAGTGCTATTGGCTTTATTGCGTAACTCTGCTTTGATCGCCAGATTTTCAGTCAATAAAGATTCCTGGTAATCCCATGCTTCTTTGTAGGGCATTGCACCTAGATCTTCAAATAGAACCGTTTGCTTCATTGCCTGCAAAGCTACGGGGAATTGGATGGATGCTCAAACGACTTACTTTTGCAGCTTATGAAAGAAGAAGAAATACTCGAACAGGATAGTGAACTGGAAAACGGTGATGGTTCGGAAGAGTTATATGAACGAAAGCGTTTTGTGGTGAGCAAAGGGCAAGAACCGTTGCGTATCGACAAATACCTGATGACCAAAATTGAAGGCGCTACCCGAAACAAAGTGCAACGGGGAATTGAAACAGGCCTGGTATTAGTTAACAATGAAATTGTAAAAGCGAATTACAAAGTACGCCCCGATGATGAGATCATCACTTTTTCTGATACAGCACCGGAAGATACTGAGATCAAACCGGAAGAACTGCCACTCAATATTGTATTTGAAGATGAATCGGTGGTGGTTGTAAATAAAGTAGCAGGCATGGTGATGCACCCCGGCAGTGGTAATTACAGCGGCACGCTTGTAAACGGAATTGTGTGGTATCTCAAACAACAGCAACCGGAATTAACAGCCGATCAATTACCACGCTTTGGCATGGTCCATCGTATTGATAAAAACACAAGTGGATTGGTGGTGCTTGCAAAAAATGAACAGGCAAGTGTGCATTTGGCCAAACAGTTTTTTGATCATACAGTTGAGCGAAAATACATTGCGTTGGTTTGGGGCGATATAAAAGAAGACAGCGGCACCATTACGGGACATGTAGGCCGACATCAACGTTTCCGCAAGATCATGGATGTATATCCTGATGGAGAATATGGGAAAGAAGCTACAACTCACTATACAGTACTGGAGCGTTTCGGTTATACAACACTGGTAGAATGCAGGCTTGAAACCGGTCGTACACACCAGATACGTGTTCACATGCAGCATGTTGGTCACCCGTTGTTTAATGATGATACCTATGGCGGCGACCGAATTGTAAAAGGAACGGTTTACACCAAGTACAAACAGTTTGTCGATAATTGTTTTGCCATCTGTTCACGACAAGCTTTGCATGCGCAAACCTTAGGATTCACGCATCCGAAAACGCAGAAGCGGATATTGTTTGAAAGTGAGTTGGCAACTGATATGCAGAAAGTGATCGAGAAATGGCGGGTGTATACAAAGGCGAAGAATTTAACGGGAGATGATGAATAAAAGAATCCCCGATATCTGTTGATATCGGGGATTTATCATTCGAATCAGATCAATCAGTTTATCTGTGGTCTACTTCGGAAACACCATCTTGTAATCTACACTCACCTTTCCTCTTGAAATATCATCAAGTTTACCCTTGAGTAATTTACGTTTCAACGGTTTGAGATGATCAATGAATAATTTTCCTTCGATGTGATCGTATTCATGCAGAATTACTCTTGCTGTTAATCCATCAAAAGTTTTTACATGCTCCGTAAACGTTTCGTCCATATAACGGATGGTTACCTCTTCTGCACGATACACATCTTCCCGTATTTTAGGAATACTCAGGCAACCTTCGTTATACAACCAATCATCGCCAAGTAATTCTTCCACCTGCGCATTAATAAACACCTGTTTTATACCTGGACGGTCTGAATAAAGTAAGGTTTCTGTTTCGTCCATATTGGCAAACATTTGTGCACTATCCACCACAAACAAACGGATGTCTTTGTTCACCTGAGGTGCAGCCAAACCTACTCCACTCGACGAGTACATGGTTTCCCACATATCGGCAATAAACTTTTCCAAACCCGGATAATCAGGAGTAATGTCTTTGCTTACTTTCCGTAACACATCAAAGCCGTAGGCGACAATGGGAAGAATCATGCTTATTTCAGATTTACGATTTTAGATCTGTCTGCCGACAGGGAGGTTGCAGATTTATACCACAACTGTAAAAATTAGCTGCAAATATAAGCACTGGAGCCGTAGGAATTGATCTGCAATTGTAAATCTGAACTCTATAATCTTGCTAAATATTCCTGTAGCATGATCGTTGCCGCTATCTCATCTACCAGTTTTTTATCCCTACGTTGACTTTTTTTGAGTCCCATTTCAAGCATGGCATTCTTGGCCATTTTGGAAGTATAGCGCTCATCTACCGTTTCAATAGGGATTGCAGGGAAGTTTTTTTTCAGCTGTTCAATGGCACGCTTCACTAACGGCGTTGCATGGGTATCACTATCATCCCAATTGGTGGGCATACCGATCAGTATCAGCTCTACTTGTTCTTTGCTGAAATAATCATTGAGAAACGGTATGAAATTTTTTGTTTCAATGGTAGTTAAACCGGTGGCAATGATCTGCAACGGATCTGTTACCGCAATGCCGGTGCGTTTACCGCCGTAGTCGATGCACATTATCCTTGCCATAATTCGAAGCCGTCATGTCGACGCAGGAGACATCTCTAAAATTGCAACCAGTTTGAGTTTTATGAGACCTCTCCTTCGTCGAGGTGACGTACTAAGTTTGTTTTCGTTAAATAAATATATCCGCAATCACAAACACTGCAAACACTACACTGGCAATTCCATTCGCCGTCATGAATGCTAAGTTTACTCTCCGCAGATCAGTTGGTTTTACAACGGAATGTTGATAGATCAACATGCTCACAAAAACTGCCACGCCGATCCAATACAACCATCCAAAGCCTCCATAAAAACCAGCTGCAATTACACACAATGCAGCCAATACATGCAACCATTCCGATACACGCAATGCTTTTGCTTTGCCCAACCAGGCAGGAATTGATTTCAGTTCATACTGCTTATCAAACTCTTCATCCTGCAATGCATAAATAATATCGAAACCACTCACCCAAAATAACACAGTGAACGAAAAGAGAATGGGCAACACGGCAAATGCACCTGTTACTGCTAAATAAGCCCCAATGGGCGCCAACGCTAAACCTAATCCCAACACCAAATGACAAAGCGGTGTAAATCGTTTGGTATAACTGTAACCTAACACTACAAACAATGCAACCGGCGACAATGCAAAACAAAGGATATTGATGAAATAAGTTGTAACTACAAACAACACGCTATTGACGATGGTGAAAATCAAAGCACTATTGGCCGAAATAATTCCTGCCGGGATTTCACGAATAGCCGTGCGTGGATTTTTTGCATCAAAACTTCTGTCTAAGTAACGATTGAATGCCATGGCGGCACTGCGGGCGAAGATCATGCAGAGAAGAACTAGAAAAAATTTTTTGAGAATTGTTTGCCCATAATGCTGAAAAAAAGATGGCTCAAACGGTTTCGGTCCCCAACCTATTGTTTCATTTAAGTTCCAGTGAGAATGTTGAATATTTCCGCTCATCAAAGCCAGAAAAAATCCAATCAATGCAAACGGCAATGCAAAAATGGTATGTGAAAATTTTATAAGCGATAAATAGTTCTTTACTGTGCTCATGTTGTTCGATCCTGATTATTGGTTCAATATACCTTTTCTTGCCATTTCCCAGAGCACCACGCCTGCTGCTACTGAAATATTGAGTGAATGCTTCATTCCAAACTGCGGTATTTCAATACAGCCTTCACATTCATGCAACGTTTCCTGTTCCACTCCTTCAGCTTCGTTTCCAAAGATGAGGGCAATTTTTTCTTCTTTCGCTTTTTCAAAATCCTGGAGTAAAATGCTGCCTTCGGTCTGTTCAATCCCAAACAGCTTATAGCCGCTTGCTTTCAACTCAGCAATTGCCTCGCTGGTTTTGGCAAAATACTTCCAGTTTACGGTTTCTGTTGCACCCAGTGCTGTTTTGTGAATATCCCTGTGCGGGGGCTGCGGCGTGTAGCCAATGAGGTAAATAGCTTCCGCTAAAAAGGCATCGGCAGTGCGGAACACGCTGCCCACATTCTGCATGCTGCGGATATTTTCCAGCACCACAATCACCCGGTTTTTATCTGCTTTTCTGAACTCATCTACCGTTTTACGGTTCAGTTCATCCATGCCCAGTTTTCGCATGGCGCAAAGGTAATGGTGAATGGGCAATGGTGAATGGGCAATAGGCAATGGATAAAAATCTGAAATCGGACATCTGAAATCCGAAATCAACTTATATCATTATTACCGTCAGACAGGATACACGCCGTACCTCTTACCTCTTACTGCGTACTTCTAGCCCCTCTTCCCCCATAAAGCCTTACCTTTGCCGAAATTTTGACATTAGTTATGAACACATTTGAAGCGCTTGGCTTGGATGAAAGATTGATGAAAGCGATTAGTGAACTCGGTTTTACAACTCCCACTCCTATTCAGGAAAAAGCAATCCCCGTTCTGCTTAGCGGAACCACGGATTTGATCGGCCTTGCCCAAACCGGCACCGGCAAAACAGCAGCCTTTGGTTTACCATTGCTGCAATTATTAGACGAAAGCAAAAAACACCCACAGGCATTGATCGTTTGTCCTACACGTGAACTTTGCCTGCAGATCGTTAAAGAAATAGAAATTTTCAAGAAACACATGAAGGGAATGCAGGTGGTTGCTGTTTATGGCGGCGCCTCTATCGGCATGCAGATCCGTGATATCAAACGTGGTATCCAGATCGTTGTAGCTACTCCCGGTCGTTTGATCGATCTGATCGAACGCAAGGCCATCAACCTTGGTGAAATCAAGTATGTGGTATTGGATGAAGCAGATGAAATGCTGAACATGGGTTTTCAGGATGATATTGAATTCATTTTGCAGAACACACCCAAGAAAGAAAGTACCTGGTTATTCAGTGCAACGATGCCACCGGAAATTCGTAAGGTGAGCCGTAAGTACATGAAAGAGCCCGTAGAAGTAACGGTTGGCAAAATGAATACCGCCAACGTAAATATCGATCATCAGTATTTTGTGGTGTCGTCACAACACCGCTACGAAGCATTGAAACGTTTGATCGATTTCAACCCCGGTATTTACGGGATCATTTTTACACGTACTAAAATTGATGCACAAAATATTTCCGAGAAATTAACTCGTGAAGGTTATGATATTGATGCATTGCATGGCGATCTTACCCAACAACAAAGAGATGCGGTAATGGGTCAGTTCCGTGACAGAACATTGCAATTGCTGATTGCAACCGATGTGGCTGCACGTGGTATTGATGTAAAAGATATTACGCATGTGATCAACTACGAATTACCTGATGATATTGAAGTGTACACCCACCGTAGTGGTCGTACAGGTCGTGCAGGTAAAACGGGTATTTGTATGAGCATTGTACACAGCCGTGAAATTGGAAAGATTCGTCAGATAGAACGTATTGCACAATCGAAATTTAATAAGCTGGAAATCCCTACCGGAAAAGATGTTTGCCGCAAACAGTTTTTCTCGTTTATGGATAAGCTCATTAACATGGATGTGAGCAATGCAGAATATGAAACCTACATTCCGATGCTGCAGGAAAAATTTGCAGACATCAGCAAAGAAGAGATTCTGAAGCGTGTTGCTTCAATGGAGTTCGATCGCTTTCTGAAGTATTACGAAAACTCGGAAGATCTCAACATCCGTGAGCGTGGCCGTGAGTTTGATAAATTCAAACGTGATGGTGATGGTGGCCGTCGTGGTATTGAAAGAGAAAGACCGGGTTCAGGACGTACACGTGAACGTGAGCGCCAACCTTACCGTGATACACAAGGCCGTGAATTCAATGGTGGTGGTTCCGGCAACTACACCCGTCTGTTTGTAAACCTCGGCACCAAAGATGGTTTTTACAAAGCCAGCTTTTTGCAATTCATTTTAGATATGAGTGATCTCAAAAAAGAAGCACTCGGCAAAATTGATATGCGTGAAATGAATAGCTGGGTTGAAGTAGACAGCAAAGCGGCTACGCAAATGATCCGTTCCATTGATGGAAAAAAATTCAAAGGACGGAATATTCGAATGAATGATGCGAACAGCAGATAATAAAATAAAAACCCCGGAAATTCCGGGGTTTTTATTTCTAACTCTTTTTAAAGCTTTTTCAGATAGTCTGAAAAAGCTTTTGCAGTTATGCCAATCTTTATAATAGCAAAATAAGAGTTGCTTCAATGCTCATAAAGTACAAAACTATAAACTGCTGATTTCTATACCTACATTAGTCAATAAAAAATCAATGCCGTATTTTATTACAAATCAACACAACATCAATTACGAAATTACATATCTGTTCATTTGATACAGCATGCTGATAAATAAGAATTCAATTGCTAACCATAAAAGTTTATTCGTTTACAAATCAATTTCCAACAGTTAATTTTACATTGTACAAAAGAGAATCAGCAGTAAAAAAGTTACTGGCATCATTATTGACATTTTACTACAAAAAAATAGTAGTTTATCATAGTAGAAGAGCTTTGAGAATAACATGTGATTGATTAGTTTTACAGAAGATTAAAAGACCAATATCCGGATCCCTAGAAGAGCCATTCTCCAACAGACAAGAATCAAGTCGATCTCACAAAACTTATCGTGGCAGCATGAATACCGGAAACGACGAATGTCATTTCTGTATTTGTACAACTGTTCAACCAACACATGGTCAGTATAATTAAATTTATACGGTACACTATATCTATGCAAAGACACAATTAACATTTGTATTTATTACTTTAAAACCAATAATTCTAAACATGAAAAATTTAATCCGACCCGTAAGCATGTCTGCTTTGGTTGTCGTAACATTTTTAGCAGCATGTAAAAAAGAGGTCTCCAATCAATCCAATGAAAACCAGGCTGAGTCTGCGCAGGTAAGATTATCGGGTGCAATAGAAGATCCGCAGGCCGTTGTTATTAAAACACCATTTATCGTGTCTTCAAATTTATCAAAGACTGCAGGCAAGGTTTCATCTTATTCAATTGCACCGCTGTTCAAAGGCAGACCAACAAAAGCTGACATTACTCCACCCGCAGCGAAAATAACTTCTCCGGGCAACTCAGCTACAGCAAGCGGAACAATTACTATTGCAACAGAGGCTACAGACAATATAGGTATTGCTTCAGTAAAACTCATGGTCGATGGTGTTGCAAAAGACAGTTTAAAAGCAGCTCCGTATAATTTTTCGTGGAATGCAAGTTCTGTTGCAGACGGTACTCACACACTAACAGCAGTTGCAAGAGATGCTGCGGGGAATACAGGCTCATATACAATTACAGTTGCGGTAAATACAACCATTACTGTATTACCTCCAACCACTACCCTGCCTTCAAGTTATATGTTAGCAACTCCAACTGCTAAAGCACAGGGAAATGAAGGTAGTTGTGTTGCTTTTGCAACAGCTTACGCCGCCCGTTCAATAGAACAGTATTACCGTACCGGAGCAACAGGCTTTGATAATTCTACAAATGTTTTTAGTCCTGAGTATGTGTACAATCAAACAAAAATTGCTTCTGATTGTGGTTCAGGCACTGCCATTACATTAACACTTGATTTGATGAAAAATAAAGGTGTTGCGCCTTGGGCAACGATGCCTTACAGTGATATAAATGGTTGCTCTCTGCTTCCAACTTCTGCAATTGATGCTGCAGCAGCAGCTTATAAAATTGGAGGCTACTCTAAATTGCTTAACACCGATAAGAATGCGATCAAAACAATGCTTGTTGCCAAACATCCGGTGATCATTTCTGTAACACTCGATGATAAAATTTCAAATGCAGGTCCCGGATTTATCTGGAACTCTGCCGGCTTCGGAAACATTGGCCATGGTATGATCATTTGTGGGTATGATGATTCTAAAAATGCATATAAAGTAATGAACTCATGGGGTACAAATTGGGGCGATGCCGGTTTTACCTGGATCGACTATGATTTCTTTCCAACCAGAGCAGGGTACTATGTGTATGTGATGAATTACTAAAACTTTCATTCTACCTTATGTAGAATAAAAATGATGAGGTAAAGACAGAACTACCCAAAGAAGTTAAATAAATAAAACGGGATCGTATGATCCCGTTTTATTTTCCAGTTTGTTTTAAAGAGCACCAACAGAGCAAATTTCATTATTAAAACTATCTCATCTTTCTACCAAGGAAAAAAAAATACCGGCCCTGCATTTCTTGAAAGCTCATAAAAGTCTTTTACTACCCGACTATGTTTTGCAAAAAAACACAATCATTTGAGAGAAAGAAATTTAGAATTGAGAAAAAAAAAGCATGAATAATTATCCGTTACAGATGGCATCATCTTTGTCATTTTTCTATCTCGAAAAAGCTATGGAATGTGAAGTTTGAATAAGAATACCCAGAGAAGACAAAAAAGTTTTAAAAGATCAATATCCAGTCTCGTCAGAAGAACCATTTCCCGATAGATTAAATCTGAGGTTTCAATTTTCCAAACACCTGCAAGCAAACTAATGTGTCTTAAGTAGAAAATTATTTAAGCATCCGGCCCTTTTGTGTATCATCTGATGTATTCATTTATTGAAGAGTAAATACATAAAACAGAAAATAAAAACTGAAAGGCTTTTTGAATTCTTAAATAAATAAAAAACAAATGACAAATCTAAAATCCAACTTTACGATCGCTGCCTTGGTAGCTGTATCCCTTATGTGGACTTCCTGTAAAAAAGAAGTATCCAATCAATCTCCTGAAGAACCAATAACTGAAATGAATCAGTCCCGTCTTGGAGGCATTACGCCGGATGATCCGATCCTTGTAAGTAAAATTCCAATGATCATGTCTGCTAACAACTCTGTAAATGGACGTTTTTCATCAGAACTTATTTCTGCAAAAGGAAAGCCAACCGGTGGCGGTGGTGGCAGTACAACCGACAACACCCCTCCTGCAGTTTCAATTATGTCTCCTGCAAACGGATCAACAGTTTCCGGTGTAGTTACAGTTTCGGTTGCAGCATCAGACAACGTGGGTGTTTCTTCAGTAAGTTTTAGTGTGAATGGTGTTGTAAAATCAACACTCACTGCTTCACCTTACAATTTTTACTGGGATGCATCTACAGTAGCAAATGGCACACACACTTTAACTGCAACAGCAAAAGATGCAAAAGGTAATACAGGTTCGTATACAATTACTGTTGCAAAAAACACAGTCATTACACAGCCTCCAACAGGTACCCCACCTGCAAGTTATTTTTTACAAACGCCGCCTATTGGCACACAGGGATACGAGTGGACATGCGTACCTTTTGCAACAGCTTATGCTGCACGTTCAATTGAACAGTATTACAGAAGCGGAGCATCTTCTTACAGCCTTACCACAAATATTTTCAGTCCTGAATATGTGTACAATCAAACTAAAATTGCATCCGATTGTGGATCAGGTACAGCAATTACTTTAACGCTCGACCTGATGAAGAATAAAGGTGTATTACCATGGTCGGTGATGCCTTACAGCGATGTGAATGGTTGCACCTTGTTACCAACTTCATCGCAAGACCAAACAGCTGCTGCTTACAAAATTGGTGGATACTCTAAAATTATAAATACTGATAAGAACGCAATTAAATTAATGATCGCAGCAAAACATCCTGTTATTGCTTCTCTTACTATAGATAATAATTTCCAGAATGCAGGCCCTGGTTATATATGGAAAACAGCCGGCTTTGGAAATATTGGTCATGCATTAATTATCTGTGGCTATGATGATGCGAAGAATGCATACAAAGTAATGAACTCATGGGGCACTGCCTGGGGTGATGCAGGTTACTCATGGATCGATTACGACTTCTTCACAACCCGTGCAGGTTACTATGTTTATGTAATGAATTATTAATAAGCAATATCTATAACAGTTCTAAATAAAAAGCCGGTTCAAAATAATTGAACCGGCTTTTTATTTCTGTGAAAAGCGCCCCAATCAAGGAGCGCCTTTCTGTTTTTCCCTGTTTATCAACCCTAAGTTTTAATAATTAATAATTATTGTTTCGGTCGCCCGGAAGCAACTTGCCAACTACAGCTTTACCATTTACAGTTAGCCTGTAAACCATTGGTACTTGTTGTGAAACAGGTACCCTGTATGTAACTGTACGTTGAACGTTTGCATCCACATGTCCTGCATATACAATTGACAGTTTTCTGCCTACCATATCAAACACTTCAAGATTTGCATATCCTGATTCAGGAGAAATAAAGCGGAAGTTTATTTCACTGTTGAATGGATTAGGATAAGCTTGCACTGTTAACTGCTTGCTGACATTAAGTGTAACATCATTACTGTTGATCCTGTTGCCACTTACTATTGAAGATGTGAGAATTGTACCTGGTAAGCCACTGCACAAACTATGATCCTGGTTATTTGCCCTGTCAAGATTTGTTGCCAAAGGCTCGTATGTGCAGGTATTAAAGCCATTCTTAATCGCATTATACAACTCAGTATAACTTGCATAGCCTGTTGCATCAAGATAATCTGATCCGAATACTGCTGCATTCAACAATGCCGCCACACCGGTTCTTGCCAGTTTCTTACAATCGCCACCACCGGCACTCATTGCAGCACCCATTGTGCTTGGCAAATTAGCAATCCTGCAACCACCTCCACATGTATTATTTGTAATACCAAAGTATGCTACAAACGGTGTACTTGTTGTGAAATCGGCTCCAGGTGTAAAGTTGCCACTGGTACCTGTACCTGTACATGATGCACCAGGAATTGCCTGTACTACAAGATCACTGCAATTATCCCACACTTCAGGATGTGTTTTCCAGAAGCCCGGAGTACATCCTTTACCACCATCACAAGTTAATGTTACAGTGCATGTACTGGTACAACCATTCGCATCAGTAACTGTAACTGTAAGCACTGTACTTGCTACACCTCCTGATGTATAAGTAACTGTGATTACACCACCAACAACTGCACAATTGGTAACTGACCATCCCGCATTTACTCCAGTTGCATCAAATACAGCACTGCAGGTATATGGACCTGTACCGCCACTTACTGTACCGCTTACTGTACTGCCACTTGTACCACAAACAGGAATAGAAGGTGTGGTTAAGCTGCAACTGAGAGCATTAGGTTGATTCACTGTTGCATTTGCTGTTTCTGTACAGCCGTTTGCATCAGTTACGGTTACACTATATGCTCCTGCTGGTACTGAAGCAAGATCTTCGGTTGTTGCTCCG